>JADQBA010000271.1 GCA_016903675.1 Stigonema ocellatum SAG 48.90 = DSM 106950
TACTGGTTTAACTACGGAAACTACTCCTACAAGACACACTCTGTCTACGATGGACTAGATACCAAATCATCCGGGAATAGTACAGGCTCATCAGTTGGACTAACTGCCCATTACAATTTCAGCCAGAAATGGGATTTGTCAGTGGGGGCATTCTACAACAAGACTATTTCTCATTTGAAGACATCTCAGATCGACGACATAAGGCTAGCCACGGAATACATTCAGTTTCCTGTTTTAATCAATTACAGGCTATCAGACCGACGTCTAGCACCTTATTTTTCAGCCGGAGCAATTTTTGAAAAAAGTAAATCAGCTAACAGTGGCCCTATCAGAACCAGTGCAGCTCTAGGAGTAGGATTAGATTATAAAATCAACTCTAGGCTTTCTTGGCTAATCCAACCGACAGCAAGCTACCTGCTTTATAAGCCAGACAACACAACTCTTTATCAGTTCAATAACTACAACTCATACAGAATCGGTATACAGACCCAACTTCTAATTCATTTTTAAGGAGTCTGCGACGCTGTTTAGTAATTGGGGGCTAGCCCCCAAACCCCCAGGATTTTCTTAGGCATAAGGCCACACCAACTGTACATAGGGTTGTATATTTGGAGAATCTGATAATCAGGGATGTTGAAACGAAAATGGGAATAAGCAGGCTGTACCAGATGGTGTGGCCTGTTTGTTTTTTTACCCTGTTATAAAAAAGCACTTAATAAAAACAACTTACTTTTATTAAGTGCTTTTTTTCCCCTTTGTCCCTTTTGCTGCGTCCGCTTTTGTGTACAGTTGGTGTGGCCTTATGCCTAAGAAAATCCCGTGGCCGTAGGACACGAAAAAACCCCGGATGGCTTCAAGCTATCAATCCGGGGTTAACGTACGGTTGTACGTGGCTTAGCTTATCCCTAGCGAGTTGCATCCCTGCATTGCTCGCGTCCGTTTTAGCTAATATCTTTATCGGGGTTGATTACATCCCCATTCGACTGATCTGGCTTCCTCTTTGTCTTACCTCTCTTAGTAACCTTTGGTACAGCATGGCCTATGAGCTGAGTTCTGTAAGGCTCTTCTTGCTCACTAGCGACTAAATAGATCTCGGCAGAAAATTGTGAAAATTTGTCCTTTTTGTCAGCAGTGTCTTTCCAGACCAGTCGATCATTTAGAACGTAAACATTCATATTTCCACTCTTCAGCACCGTGATATATTTCTTTTCCTTCAGGTGAGCCACTGCATACTGCGCGGTCCTCGGATGGATTCCCATACCATTTCCTATGGCTGAGAAACTAACCAGAATTGCATTCCTCTTATCTGCTTTTTCGATTAGCCAGGTTAGAACTTTAAGAGCAACAGGATTCTCTTCCAACAGTGTCCGAAATATTCGCCAGCTAGAATTATACACCTGAGAAAAGCCAGTATTTAAAAGCTTCTGTTCACCTGTTTCAAAATCAGTTACAAGGGTCGTGTTAGGGGTCATTTTTCCGACATTTTTACGATGCCGCAATAGTAAGCATATTTTTTCGTAACCCATGAAAAAATATTACGCTACCTACGAAAAATATATACATGTGTAACGCAATATCTACGGTCTAGCTTAGACCGTAGTACTACGGTCTAAGCTAGACCGTAGTCTAAACACTTAACTACCTGATTATCAATTAGATTTTAATTAGACATATCTGTATCTCAAATATTCTCTCCTCCGACCGTACTACAAATTGTGAAGTAGTGTTAAACACTCCAGTTAAGCTACCTTCCCGACAATCGGAGGGAGAAGCCGTTTAGCCCCTAAAAAGACGACTGAAAGGAGGTTTTTTTAGGGGCTAAACATGGCTGGCTACACAAGAAGTATACAGGTTAATAGTGGCAATCAGTGGGTTAGGAAGATTGTATGCAGCATTAATTATCGGTTAATTTTTAATCCTTTGATAATCAACTCCGTAGGACGGGATGAACGGTATGAGCGTAGCGAAATAGCGTTCCGTCTCGCTCTTAAATAAGACCGTACCACGCAGGGCCAGCGAAACCCTTTTTTTCCCCTTTGTAATCTCTGGCCGGATCGGTAGGTTTACATAATCGCACTTATACAACACGACAGTATGAAGAAAAGCATTGCTATAATGCTGTTAGTTGTGTCAATCTCTGGTTGCGAGCCTCTAGCAGATGCAAGAATGCACCTCATTAATGACTCAGGAGATACTCTATGGTATTATTATACAACAGTAAATCCGCTGCCAGATAAAAGCCCTTTCCAGAGAAGTGTTAATAATGGAGGATTACCCGATACCAATGCTGTTGGTGTAGATGGTCGCCAATTTCTGCCTCATGAAAACAAAGTGATGCTTAATCTTGGTAAATGGGATGCTGTGATAGCAAACCCCTATTCTGACAGCAGTATCACCTTTTTTACCTTTTCAACACAAATAGTTCGTACCACCCCTTGGAGTACTATTAGACAAAAGAAACTGTACAAGTCTTACAAATTCACATTGAACCAAATCAAGGCCAAAAACTGGCAATTAAGGATGACACCGAAATAATATTAAAAACGGAAATGAGATATCTTGCTAAGTAAGCCCCTTTCTATTTTAAATCTCTTTACATAAAATTAGTTATACAACATGCCTAACTAAAGTACAATGCCTGGCTACTGCGATCAGTAACCAGGCATTATACTTTTTCCCTGTTATCTAATGTCTGCGATACTTTTACAAGTAGGTTTTATGAGTACCTTTAAAATAAACACATAAATTTTTTTCCCCTTTCCACCCCTGTTCTTCTCCAGTTGTGACGGTTCCCGTCACGGATTTTCTGTCATGTCCCCCCACTCAAAGAGTCAACTTGGGGCGAATAGCTGCCCTTACCTTGACTCTTTGAGTGGGGGGACATGACAGAAAATCCCGTGGCCGTAGGACACGAAAAAGGACTGTCCCAATCAGAACAGCCCTTTTCTAACACTTCTATTAATCTAACCTAGAAAGCTTTTAAAAACCCCCGGAGGCTTCAAGCTATCAATCCGGGGGTGTACGACTCTCGTCGTGGGGTCGGCCTATCCTCACGGTTGTGTCCCCACAGAGCCGCTGACGTTTAGCACGGTCGTCTGGCTTGTTAAGCCAATGCTTGAGCAAGCTCGTTAAAGCTCTCTTGTGGCGTTTTACCTACTTCTAAGGAGCTTTCTTCTTTACTTTCTACTTCATACTGCTCTATGAAGGTTAGACGATCTCCATTGAAAAAAATGGTAGGGTTAATGTAGTACTTGTAAGGGTTTGGCCCTCTTGCTATGAATTTGTTCTCCATGAGCTCAGCAAGAGCAGATAGTATGGTGCTTGTACCTTTATATCCTGTAAATGCCTTACACTCGTCAAAATCGACATCAAATGTATCCTTATTGGGAGTTACTTGATTGGCGACATAAGCAAACATCTTGATTCCTGCTTTAGAAAGATCAAACCAGTTAGAAAGGCCTGACATAAATACCTTCATAAACTTAGCTTTATCAACTGTTACTTTTCTAGCAAATAATGAATGACCCTTAACCTGACTATCGCTATCAATAATTAGATCTGGATTCTTCTGGCCGAAAAGTAACGTCTTCTCCCCTTTTTCGATATGCTGAACAGTGTCATCTAGAAAGGGATTTACCTTATTTAAACCATGTTCGTTGACCTTTCGATAAGTTGACTTCATAATCAAAATGCTACTTGGATTATTGACTACGCAAATCTAAATAATATTTTACATCTACTAAAAGTAAATTTTGATTTTTTTGCCTTTTTTTCAAAATCAAACTTCGAGGTACTCAAAATCAAACTTCGAGATACTCAAAACGACCCCTATTGATAATCAATGAGTTATGGGGGGTCCCTTCTTAAGTTCTTAAAATACACTCGTGAGCGTAGCGAACTCCGCCTTTTTGGACCAAGACAGAAATGCGCTAAAATTGCCTCTGGTTGGGGCCGTTGACGTTTACCAAAAACGTTAAACGAGACTCCTTTTGGTTTTCTTAAGGAGTGTTAGATTTAAACCCTGCTGGCCACCGTGCAGCAGAGTTTTTGCTTTTCCGACAGTCGGAGGAAAAGACAGCCGTTTACCACCTTAAGAGCTGACCAAAGGGAGGTTTTTAAGGTGGTAAACATGGCTGGCTACGCAAAAAATATACAGATAGATAGTGGCAATCAGTAGGTTACAAGGGTTGTATACAGCAGTAATTATCGGGTAATATATAACCTTTTGACAATCAACTCCGTAGGACGGGATGAACGGTATGAGCGTAGCGAAATAGCGTTCCGTCTCGCTCTTTATAAGACCGCTTCGCGCTACTCGCACCGGACGGCCTTTTTCCCTTTTGCATAGGTAGCAGTGATACACTTACAGTTTATTCGACTAGTGTAAGCCGAATCCGGTTAGCGATAATACTTAAACCGCCATACGTAGTAGGTTTGGTAATAAACTCAGTAGCCCCTAACTGGCGGGCCTGCTCCTGGTCGGTGTCTGCGTTGGAAGTCGTTAAAATCACTACGGGTATGGGATGATAGAACGCCGATTGCTTGAGATGCTTTAACACCTCAAAGCCACTCATGCCAGGCATATTCAGATCCAATAAAATAATATCAGGTAAGGGCTGCGCTGAACTGAGTAAATCGAGTGCTTCCTGGCCACCAGGGGCCGCGTAGACTTGGGTATGGGAAGAATCAGTCTTGAAGGCCTGTTCCATAAAAAAACGGTCGTCCTCGTCATCATCAATGATGAGAACAGTAATGGTTTGCTGAAGTGTCATACATGGTGGGTGAATAAGTTTGCTCATTCAAGTGACGAACCTAACTAAACTTGTTCACAAAACACCCCCTCTATAAGTAAGTGCCAATCTTAGAATATTCTCTTAACATTACATTTGTTATAAAACACGCCTAACTAAAGTATAATGCCTGGCTACCTCGATGAATGGCTAGGCATTGTACTTTTTCCCTGTTGTGTTATTTTAAGTGTACTCTTAAAGGATACTCACAAATTTTTTTTCCCCTTTGTCCCTCTTTATCGGTCGGGTATCTACCCCAGTTAGCCCGTACCGGGCTGGATTTTGCTACATGGCCCCCCACTCAAAGAGTCGGTGTTAGGCAAGGTCTTCGCCCCAAGCCGACTCTTTGAGTGGGGGGCCATGTAGCAAAATCCCGTGGCCGTAGGACACGAAAAAGGACTGTCCTAAGCAGAACAGCCCTTTTTATACTCATGAGTTTAATCTAACCTAAAGCTTTTTAAAACCCCCGGAGGCTTCGAGCTATCAATCCGGGGGCATACGACTCTCGTCGTGGGGTCGGCCTATCCTCACGGTTGTGTCCCCACAGAGCCGCTCACGTTCAGCACGGTCGTCTAGCTTATTGAGCCAATGTCTGAGCAAGCTCGTTAAAGCTCTTCTGCGCTGTTTTACCTACTTCTAAGGAGTTTTCTTCCTTAGTATCTACCTCATACTGTTCTATGAAGGTTAGACGATCTCCATTGAAGAAAATAGTAGGGTTAATGTAGTACTTGTAAGGGTTTGGCCCTCTTGCTATGAATTTGTTCTCCATGAGCTCAGCAAGAGCCGATAGTATGGTGCTAGTACCCTTATACCCTGTAAATGCCTTACACTCGTCAAAATCGACGTCAAACGTGTCTTTGTTGGGAGTCACTTGATTAGCAACGTAAGCAAACATTTTGATTCCTGCTTTAGAAAGGTCAAACCAGTTAGAAAGACCTGACATGAATACCTTCATGAATTTAGCTTTGTCAACTGTCACTTTTCTGGCAAATAGCGAGTGACCTTTGACCTGACTATCGCTATCAATGATCAGGTCTGGATTCTTCTGGCCAAAAAGTAATGTTTTCTCCCCTTTTTCGATATGCTGAACAGTATCATCTAAAAAGGGATTTACCTTATTTAGACCGTGTTCGTTAACTTTTCGATAAGTTGACCTCATAGTCAAAATGCCATTTAGATTATTGACTACGCAAATCTAAATCAAAATTTACTCCTATTAAAAGTAAATTTTGATTTTTTTGCCTTTTTTTCAAAACCAAACTTCGAGGTACTCAAAATCAAACTTCGAGATACTCAAAATGACCCCTATTGATAATCAACGAGTTAGGGGGGGGGCCTTCTTAAGTTCTTAAAATACACCCGTGAGCGTAGCGAACTCCGCTTTTTGGGTCAAGAGAAAAATAGAGTAAAATTGCCTTCGGTTGAGGACTCGATCTGTATCCGTTAACGTTTAACAAAAACGCTAAACGAGACTCCTCTCAATTTTGTGAAGGAGTGTTCAATCAAACCCTGCTAGCTACCATGCAGCAGGGTTTTTGCTTTTCCGACAGTCGGAGGAAAAGGCAGCCGTTTTACACCGACAAAAATCGACCGTAGGGAGGTTTTTAAGGTGCTAAACATGGCTGGCTACTCAACAAGAAACCGGATGGATTCACGGAAAAACCGTATTGACTAACAGGAGCTTAGTTGATTTGTACGGATGGCATACGGATGAAGAGCCCATTTGCAGGCTTTCAAGGCGGTTGAATGCTGCGTAGCGGCATTCCGGCTTGCTCTTTATAAGACCGCTTCGCTCTTTGGCTAGGCAAGTATAAACTCACATTAAATGTGAGTCTAATCAATAGGCTACTTACAACTATTCTAGAAATTTGAGCCTCTTTACGGGCAAACAATTACAAGTATGAAAACTATTCTTCTGTTTCTAATCTCAACTGCCTCTCTGCTAGCTCAAGGAAAATTCTCAGTCGCGCCTTCCTACTGGTTTAACTACGGAAACTACTCCTACAAGACACACTCTGTCTACGATGGACTAGATACCAAATCATCCGGGAATAGTACAGGCTCATCAGTTGGACTAACTGCCCATTACAATTTCAGCCAGAAATGGGATTTGTCA
>JADQBA010000045.1 GCA_016903675.1 Stigonema ocellatum SAG 48.90 = DSM 106950
GAGGTTGTCAATCTTGTTGTTAATTTCAGTACTGTTGGCAACGAGGTTCACAATCTCATGATTAATTTCAGTGTTGCTGGTGACATTTTGCTGTATTTGCTGGCTGACATACTGATTTAACTCAGCATTATTATTGACAATTCTTTGGGTAATTACTGGGATATGAGCTTGGATTTTTTGCTCATAAGTGTTGTCGATTTGCTGGCTGACGTACTGATTTAGCTCAGCATTATTATTGACAATCTTCTGAGTGATTAATCTGTTGAATGTGTCTCTGCCGCCGATGGTGTTGATCAGTTCATCGACGTGCTGTGTCACCAAACTGATAAATGTCTGACTCCAATCGTTGCGGAGGTTCTGAATCTTGTTGTTAATTTCAGTACTGTTGGCAACCAGGTTCACAATCTCGTGATTAATTTCAGTGTTGCTGGTGACATTTTGGTGTATTTGCCGACTGACATACTGATTTAGCTCAGCATTATTACTGACAATGTCCTGAGTGATTACGTTGATGCTATTGCGTATCTTTTGCTCGAAGGTTTGGTCGAGGTGCTGATCGACATGGCGATCAATGTGCTGGTTGAGTTCCTGCTTACGTACAACGTTGTTGACAATTAATCCGATGTTGTTACGTATCTTTTGCTCGAAGGTTTGGTCGAAGTGCTGATCGACATGGCGATCAATGTACTGGTTGAGTTCCTGCTTATTGACAATGTTGTTGATAATTAATTCGACGTTGTTACGTATCTTTTGCTCAAAGGTTTGGTCAACGCGCTGATTGACAAGCTGGTTAATTTTGTTCGATATCTCAACGTTGAGCCTATCTTCCAGAAGCTTGTCTAAATATCTAGTCCAGCCTTGCAAGTGCTGGTTCAGACTAAACTCCATCTGCTGTACATAGGCATCCATTGTGAACCTGACCTTCGCCACTTCCATAGCCAGGTTCTTGAAGTGCTTCTCGTAGTTCTTCAGGAGCCACTGTTCGAGCTGATCCCAATACTTAGCCTCCAGCGTCGCATCGCCTTCATCTATTACCTTGATAGATGCACTAATTTGCTGCCACTGGTCCTCCCACTTCTTCTTGATCTCGTCTTCATCAAAACGGAAGGTGAAATCTATCGAGCTGTTCACACCCACTGCTTCACGACTCACAGATCCACCTGAGCCTTCAATAGATCCACCTGAGCCTTCAATATTTGTAACAGTTGTGGTTGTAACCGTCGTTTGCGTCCCTTCAGTTGCACTCACTGGCTCTATTGCCAGAATAATTTGCCCTTCGTTATCGTCTTTGTGGGTATCAAAAAATAACCCTGTTAGTGTTGTTTTTTCTTTGACTTCTAAAACTACTTCATCTTTGAGACCATTCAAAGAGCACCAAGTTTGTTCCAGTTCAATGCCAGTTAGTTTTGTAATAAATTTTCCGCCTTTGACCCAAATTAAAGCCCAAGGTTCTATGTTAAACTTCTTATTCTCTGACCAATAGCTGGCATTACCTTCACGAATTTTGAGGCGATAGTTTCCGGGATTTAATTCAATGAAGTTAGCGCCCGATTGCTTCAAACTCGACAGGTATGTTTCATCGATAACATAACAATTGCGTTTGCTATCTACTGTTAAAGTATGAGGAGTGAAAAATGGCTTATTACTGGTAATTAAAAGCTCAATTGATCCACTATTGTCATTATTGTTGACATCGAAAAACAAGGCACAGAGAACTGCTCTTTTTTTAACTTCTAACTTCAGACTATCATTATATCCATTTAAGGTTGTCCAGGTTGCACCTACCTCAAAACCTGTGTTTTTATTGATAAATGTACTACCATCAACACCATAGATCCAAAGTAAAACAAAAGGAGATCCTTCTGTCTTACTCTGGCTATAATTGTAGCGACCGCTGTTAATTTTGATATCAAAAGTACCTTTATCAAAAGTAAATGAAGTTGCAACATTTTGTTGCAGGTTGTTCATTTGATTGGGGTCGATCACATAACAATTGTTTTTGGTATCAATGGTTAAAATGCTCATATTTTCCTTTTTGATAGCTTGAATTTCTTCAGAAACTTTTGGATTTTCAGATTTTTCCTCTGAGGTTACTTCCGGGGTGATTTCTGTTGTGACTGCCGTAACTGGTTCATAAATAGTGATGCCAGCCCAACGACTGATAGGATCGGTTACGGCAACTAAAGTTCCTTGACCAGTGGTAGTATCAATACGGATTAATTGACCGTCTTTACCTAAGTTAAAGAAGTTGCCAGTCACGCCATAGAGAACATCACCAACAAATTCCATACTGGAAAGAGCAGCAAAGCCAATATCGCCGATAGTATTGAGTTCACCCGTATTGAGGTTGCAGCTTGCTAATAACTTTTTCTTGTCGTAACCAATCAAGGTAATATAAGCTTTGCCATCAGCATCAAAGGCAACTTCGCCACAGTTGTAGTCTTTATCTGCTACCGTTACTACTGGCGTACATTTACCTGTTTCGAGATTAATAGCAATCAGTTGTTTAGCAGTTGTGGCGTAGAGGGTATGACCCTGGCGATTATATGCTAAGCCAGCACAAGCAAAGCCAATATCACCAATTACGGTGGCATCACCTGAATTCACGTCAATTTTAACTAGGTGAGTCTTGTCGCCGTCTCGATTAAGTCCATATAGTTGGGAACCAACAAAAGCAATGTCAGAAACCTCTCTAACTATCTCGCCAATGAAAGTAGCTTTAAAAGTGACTAAATCCAGAGTATAAAGTTTGCTTAATTGATTGGAGACAAAATCTTGGATATAAACTGCCCCTGGTTTGAGCTTAATAGTTGTAGCTGCGCGACTACCACAGATAACTTTTTCTAAGACTGCACTAAAACCACTGATAGCGTCTTTATCCGTAAAAGATTGTCCACCTGTTGAGGTTGCAATTCTGGCGTATTCGGTTTTGATACTTTCTTGATGCTTGCTCTTAGAGGTTCCAAAGTATGTGTGAATGGTAACTCCTGCTGCTTGGGCTTTTTGAATAGCCAAATCAGCAGCTTTAACATCCTCTTGCTCTGTTTTATCTCCACCCCCTTCGAGTGCTTCATCGCCGAGATAAAAGATAGCTCGTGCTGCACCTGAGCGCCAATCAAAGTAATCTGAGATATCTTCAATGGCGCGAGCTGCATCTTCTTGCGCTCCTGCGGACGCTAGTTGTCCTTTTTTTCTACCCCGGAGTTTGGATTCAGTTACCTTACACTTTTGAGTCAGATAACTTCTGAGAGTTTGGTTGAAGTTTGTCCCTTTCCATGTACCTTCTATACCCAACCAAACGACTCTTAAATTTGTTGGACAACTAGATTTAGCTCTGGCGATCGCACTAGTGGCGGCATTATTCAAAGCCTGCGCTTGATCTTTCATCGAAAGACTAGTATCGATGAGTATAACTAAATCAACAGGAGGTATAGAGCTTGCTTGATTACTCATGCTTTTTTCTTGTTTTTTCTTTTGGTTGAAATTGAAGAATTTCATACTTGAGGAGGCTATAAGTTATAAATCATTTGGAATGCAAGATTCCGCAAAATTCATCCTTAGCCTTTGCTACTGGATAATTTGCTATCTCTCATGATGATGAGGTTTCTTAGTATGATTTACAAGGTCTAACAACTGGTCATAACTAATACCCCCAAAAAATTTATCAGGATTTTTTTACCTAATCCAAGTAACTAATCATCTTTTACAGCATTGCTAGAAAGTAAATTTTACTTTTTACCATTTTTTGCTGTGTTTTTATTAGATTTCAGATAGTTATACTTGGAAGTTATCCATCGCTGTACCAAGTTATATCTGCGAATAACCCTCTTCCTTTATACAAATAACTATTAAACTTTATCTCATACTTAACCCACATCAGGCATCAGTAAATATGCGTAGAAATGACTTGTCGTACACATTTTTTACAAAGCTTGGTCTGTGGGTAATTTTTCAGGTTCATAGACCACAGTTTTAGGGGCGGGCGCAAGGCCGCCGCGTCCCTACAAACGGTGTGGTTCATTTATAGCAATCCTATTTGAGATCCGAACACCTCAAGTAGGGGCTACTTGCAAGTAGCCCCTACTTGCAAGTAGCCCCTACGAAACCGGGTTTCTCCACGTTCACGAATCATTTAGGATTGCTATATTGCTACAAAGTTTAGTCTGTCTAGTATATTAGTGAGTTAGGAATAAAAGTCATAACTCATGACTTTTATTCCTAAATTTTTCCATAGTGATACTGCTTGTGAATTTACGCCGCCTAATTCCATTGTTTGATGACTCCGTGTCCAACTGGGCATTAGAGGCACGGTTATTGCGCTGGTTGACATTAACTTGGTTGTTTATGGGGTTAGTCGTGCTGTTTTCCGCATCCTATCCCGTTGCTGATGCTCATTTTAATGATGGCTTGTACTACTTTAAGCGTCAAGTTATTTGGGTTTTAGTAGCATTAATACTATTCAACATCATTGTCTATTTACCCCTAAGTAGAATTTTAGGACTATCCCACTGGTTTGTCATCCTGCTGTTGGGGTTAATATTCGTCACCCTAATTCCCGGAGTGGGAACCAACACTAATGGCGCAACTCGCTGGATACCCCTTGGTCCTGTTCCAATTCAACCCTCTGAATTAATTAAACCCTTTTTGGTGCTGCAAAGTGCGCGGCTTTTTGGTCTGTGGGAACGAATCAGTTGGGGAATTCGTTTTAGTTGGCTGGCTATTTTCGGTCTTGTTATTCTGGGTATTTTAGCACAGCCTAACCTCAGTACAACGGCACTTTGCGGCATGACCATCTGGCTGATTGCTCTAGCATCTGGGTTGCCTTACAAGTACCTAGCAGGAACAGCCATTGGCGGAGTGCTGTTGGCGACACTCAGCATTAGTCTAAAAGAGTATCAGCGCAAACGGGTGATGTCGTTCCTAAATCCGTGGGCTGACGCCCAGGGGAATGGCTACCAGTTGGTGCAAAGTTTGCTGGCGGTCGGTTCTGGTGGACATTGGGGTGCTGGGTATGGGCTTTCCCAACAAAAGTTATTTTATTTACCAATCCAAGATACCGATTTTATTTTTGCGGTGTTCGCTGAAGAGTTTGGCTTTGTTGGCAGTATTGTGCTATTGCTACTGTTAGCTTTATATGCGACCCTAGGATTAATTGTGGCTCTCAAATCTAAGCAAGCAGTCCCTAGACTGGTGGCTATTGGTGTGACAATTTTGATGGTAGGGCAATCATTGCTCCATATTGGTGTCACTACTGGGGCTTTACCAACGACAGGTTTACCCTTGCCCATGTTTAGTTACGGTGGTAATTCTATGATTGCCAGTTTGGTATTAGCTGGGTTGCTGATTCGGGTTGCACGGGAAAGTAGTGAAGCTGAGGTGGTGCCGTTGCGAGGACAGGGTAGCAATCACCGAGAACGGCGGGTTCGCGGAATTAAAAATTAAACATTTTTCTCAAGCATTGTGATGATTTTCAACGATCCGGGACTCAACTGAGGGAGTTCGGTATCGTTGGCGATGAGTTCCTACAATTTTGTACCGCGAGTGGGGTAGTTGTTTTTCAGCACGAAGTCCAAACCAGCCAGCAATTCGTCAAAGTGGGGACGAGCAAATGGAATGGCACTGATGAATGCGATCGCGAGTCCCGGCGGTGTAGAAAAAAATGGTTGTGTCAAGTTTTAGAAAATCCCGCACAGGAGCAACGTGTACTCCTTGTAGGTTTTGCGTTCGGTATAACTTTAGTATACCGAACGATCACATAGATGTCGCTCATTCTCTTTCAATTCTGCATTCGTTCGTAAATAATCATGAACCCAATTGCAACCATATGCAAGTGGATCTAAATTGACATTATGATCTTCTTGCCGCCAAAGCTTGACTGTGTTGTCCTCACTTGCCGATGCCACAACTTGACCATCAGGACTGAAGGCAACATCCCGAATGATAGCGCTATGTCCCTTGAGGGTTCTGAGTAAAGTTCCATCCTGTTTCCACAGTCTAACCGTTTTATCTGCTGTACTGGATTTACGAGGGCCGAGTTGGGCAGTGGACACGGCTTGCTCCTCATCCCTGGTAGCAGTTCACTAGGCTTGTCAGAGTTTGCACCAAGGGGAATGCCATCTGGCTTTAGCTGGTGGGGTTAATCTCATCCTTAGTCCTGAAATGACTATCGCCTTTTCTAAGGCTGGAATGCTAGCGGTTGACGGTCGCTGTAAAACTTTTGACGCAAAAGCTAACGGTTATGTTCGAGGAGAAGGTTGCGGTGTCGTAATTCTTAAGCGTATTTCTGACGCTCAAAGAGATGGAGATAATATCCTCGCTATCATCAGAGGCTCGGCAGTTAACCAGGATGGTCGTAGCAATGGACTGACGGCACCCAATGCGCTTTCACAGCAAGCAGTGATTCGCCATGCTCTTCAAAATGCGAAAGTTCAGGCAGATCAAATTAGTTATGTAGAAGCACATGGCACTGGAACCTCTCTTGGAGACCCCATTGAGGTGAATGCGCTTAAGGACGTGCTAAGGAATCGCGCAAGAATAACTTACCTATTTGCTGAGGAGGAAGAAAGATTCAAGCCGTTTTGAGGTATAATCCGATAGTTCCAGTCCCCATGAAACTCGGACTTTTCCAAGTGGACGCTTGACAGTTCCTGCAACATTGGTCTACGCCCTTTGGGGCACTCAGATAAAATTTGCTTGAGTACATAGTTACGAGTCGTGCGAATCACTTGTTGTGTAGACCAACGGTGAATGTTGAGAAACAGACAAAGGGCACTGGCCGACTTCGCTTTACTGTGTTGGGGTAAAGGGTGCCCTTTCGCCTCCAAAAATAATCCCAGCATCGCTTCTAAATTTTCTCGTTGGTACACAGCTATGCTTCAACGACACTAAGGTATAGACTAATTGTTGTCCCGCGCTTAAGAATTGAAACCATTTTTCTTGCTTTTCTATATGCTTTTCACGCCCTTTTTTCTCATATTTCGGGTCATGAGTGCAAATTCAAGCCCTTTCCCAAGTGGCGATCGCCTGTGTTCTTATGTATTACGTAATCTCACGTTAATAAGGTTACAAAATTTTCTCTTTTTTACGTAAGCTCATTCCGGATATGAGTGTTAATTTGTTACACACCCATTCGGGTATTAGTGGTTTTTCCATACAGGTGCAAGATCTGAGATAAGATAGAACACCGTATGTTCTGCCATATTACAGAAAATTGGAGAGGCAAACCACTGACTAGTCGAGAGGTAGTGATTAACCTAATTGGTAACACTACAACTAATAAAGGACTGACAATTAAAGCTCTACTTGATGAAAACAAGTATCAAAAGGGTATAAAAATCAGCGATCAGGAACTGTCAAGCGTCCACTTGGAAAAGTCCGAGTTTCATGGGGACTGGAACTATCGGATTATACCTCAAAACGGCTTGAATCTTTCTTCCTCCTCAGCAAATAGGTAAGTTATTCTTGCGCGATTCCTAACATTACCCGTGTTACGCTTCCTCCTTCTGCGTTGGCAGTTCTACCCTATGAGGAATTGCCTGCTTTACGAACAATTGTTGTCGCAGGAGAGGCTATTGTTTTCATGAACGACCAGAATTCGGTCTGTCACAATTTCCCCCAGTCAACTCTTATCAAATAGACCGTGGAATACTTGAAAATGACTTACGGAATTTTAATGAAGAAGTCGGCGTAGAAATTAGAGAGAACTGTTATGTTCAGGACATTGTGTTGTCTAATAATGACTTTCACCAGGTCTTCTATGTACGCCAAGGTGAAAATAGCCAAGAAAATATCACATCTATTTCTTGACAGACTCCTAGTAGTCCATGTCATTAATTTTGATGGGTTAAGCCGGATCGTTATATAATAACGATGTGTCCGCATATGGGGACACGAGTAGGCACGCGATCGCCAGTTCAAACTCATATATTTTAGTTTGGTTAGTAGGGTGTATGAACAAAAAAAATAAAGCCTTTGAATTCACACGGCTTTCAAGAAACATGGGGAGTGGGGAGTGGGGAGTGGGGAGTGGGGGAAGAGGGGGAAGAGGGGGAATGTTTGAATTCACAGGGCTTTCAAGAAACATGGGGAGTGGGGAGTGGAAAGTGGGGAGTGGGGGAAGAGGGGGAAGAGGGGGAATGGGGGTGTTTGTTTCATTTAAACTCATCCTACCCCTGAAGGGCATTGGTGCGTTCCCACTTGGCCATACCCTGTGCCCGAAACGGCAGTCCTGAATTCCTCCCACCGCTTCATCTAAGGACTGAAAAATCTGCCAGCCTCCTTACAACTTAACAGGTTTACAGTCAACGTTATCGACGGAAAAATAGGAGTAGTACTGTGAAAAAGTCAGATGAATTTTTATCACAACTCAATCGCAACTTTCATCATATAAATAACTCTCAAAGAGCAATTTTGCTAGTTTCCTGTCCTGATCAAAAAGGATTGGTAGCCAAACTAGCTGGCTTTATTGCTGAGCACGGCGGTAATATTATCAACGCAACGCACCATACCGTCCATACTTCAGGGCTATTTCTAACCCGATTTGAATGGGATTTAGAAGGATTTCAACTGACTAAAGAGGAGTTCAATTCTAAGTTTAACTATGTGATGAAGTCTATACAGCCATGTTGGCAGCTTCGTTTCACAGACTCTATTTTTAACGTAGCTATTATGGTTAGCCGTCAAGAACATTGCTTATTAGATCTCTTATGGAGACAAAAAGCCGGTGAAATACCTGCACAAATTCCTCTAATTATCAGTAATCATCCAGACTTAGAAAGCATAGCTCATCAATTTGGTATAGATTATTATTTTTTTAATATCACTAAAGAGAATAAGCTTATTCAAGAAACTAAACAGTGGCAACTTCTTCAAGATTACCAGATTGATTTAGTGGTACTTGCTAAGTATATGCAGATTTTGAGTCCTGAGTTTGTAGCTCGGTTTCCTCAAATCATTAATATCCATCACTCATTTCTACCTGCTTTTCCTGGTGCTAACCCTTATCAGCGTGCTTATGAGCGAGGTGTAAAGCTTATTGGAGCTACATCTCATTATGTTACTGCTGAATTAGATGAAGGCCCAATTATTGAACAAGATGTTCTTCGAGTTAGTCATAAAGATACTGTAGCTGAACTTATTCGTAAGGGTAAAGATTTAGAGAAAATTGTTTTAGCCAGAGCTGTTCAATATCATTTAGAAAATAAGGTCTTGATTTACGATAATAGAACCGTTGTGTTTGCTTAAACTGAATTGAGAGCAATGCTCCAAAGTGAGGTGGATCTAAAAACGAGCGATCTGCTGAAAGCAGCAGCGCTTCGCTATCGCCACCACCCGGTTCTCAGTACGACTTTACCCATAAGTTGAGCAACCTTCACGCACAAATACGGATTCTAGGTTAAAGATTGAAAGCCGCTGACAGGAGTTATCGAAGTATAAGTTGAGCAAAAGTTAAAAAATGACTCATAAAGTGAGCAGCAATTCCAAATTCAAATTTTGACAAAGGGTACAGTCTAGGACTTACGCACTGTACAAATAGACATATGCATTAACGAAATTTGGTAGTTTCAGGGTTTTTGCGACTATCTTGAGATTGGTATATACCTTTGGAATGTTTTAGTATAACTCAAACAATTCAAACGCTTACTAAAACATGATCTCGAAGTGCGAGGAGTCATGCTAACAAGAGTAAGCAGATTACAGAAAACTAGATAGAGCTTATCCACAGAATCAAATTTCTGTCAGTGCGTAAGTCCTATACTGAATCAAAATAAAGGATTAAACAATGCCTACATTTGTGACCAGTTCAGCAGCTGACTTGGAGAATGATTTGGAAATTCTCAATAATGCTCTTTATTTTGAGCATCAAGGAATTTGGGCATATGATTTTGCCGCAGGTAAGTTGAGCAATACCGATGTAGGTCAGGCTGTTCTTGCGCTCGCTCTGGAAAATCAGGCGGATCATAAGCAACATCGGCATACTCTTGCGCTCGCAGTTCGCGATCTGGGTGGGACACCTGTTCAACCAGAGTCTAGTTACGATCTCTCTTCTTATCTTGACAAAGGAGAAGGCAACCTGGACAGTGATGTTAACATTGCTAAGTTAGCGCTGGCATTAGAGACAGATGCCGCGATCGCTTATGTGACGGAAGCGTCTAAATTAAGGATTCCTTCGCTAATTGCGGTGAGCGCAGGAATTGGAAGCATTGAGTCTATTCATGCAGCACGGATTCGTGCTGCATTTAATAGTTTGGGTGTAAAGATTCCCGTTGTTCCGTCAACTATTATGAGTGCAGAAAATCGCGATCTGTGGATTTTGAAAGTTTAAGATAGAAAGCCGGACCAGCTTCTTGATGCCTGTTGAAAGGGAGGGCTAGATAGAGTCGCTCTGCGGCTCGTGAAAAGTTGCCTGTCTCGGCGATGGTCAGGAAGTAGCGAACCTGATCCAAATCCATCTATTGACACCTTCTATAGCTTTTATCGTCAGAATAGTCTTGCTTAATAGTTTGACATCCCACAACATAAAGGGGTGGACGAGGGCAAAAGAAACACTAATCAATCCCTTACCCCATTCACTCCGCACAATGATTCAATTGGAGACAACAAAAATGGTTACTCAATCGGAAAGAACGACCTCACCCAAACTGATCATGGGCAAACCTGCACCCAGTCTTGAGGTGAAAACCCTCTCTGGTAATGTTTGGAGCTTGGCAGAACAGCCAACCGATAAATACACCATGATTGTGTTTTACCGGGGGCTGCATTGCCCGTTCTGCCAAGAGTACATTGCCAATGTGGAACAAAAACTGGCTGAGTTCAACCAGTTGGACGTGAACGTGATTGCCATTAGTGGCGATTCATTAGAGCGAGCACAAGAATTCAAAGCTATCAAAAACATCGAGCATCTGACGATAGGCTTAGGGTTAACCCAAGATGATATGCACCGATGGGGACTCTATATCAGCAAGGGGCATTTCGAGAGTGAGCCAGCCATCTTTAGCGAGCCAGCCACCTTCATCATCAAGCCCGATGGTCGTCTTTACTATGCCAATATCGGCACCCATCCCTTTGCCCGTCCTGATCTGGGCATACTCTTGCGGGGGCTGGATTATATCGTTCACCATGACTATCCCGAACGGGGAACGGAGTGGTAAATAGAATTGTGAAGTTCAAGCCCTCGCTTGAGCCTATTTGTTGATAGTGTTTGATGTTTTTCTTGAAAGTTCTAGTTCATCAAATTTTGCCAGGACAGCATCTAAGTGATTACTGAATTGTTGTAAACTAGCGCGGGAAGTCCGGAGGTTATTGACTAGTTTTTCTCTGGTGTGAGCATCTGGAATTGTCGGTTGGGTCACAGTTAAACACTCCAATCTCTTTGAACTTCTTGAATGCTACGTGTCAATGCTGGGAGACGCATTTCTCCTTCAATTATAGTTTCCTCTAGTAGTGATAGCACATCAGAAGGAATATTGAATGGCTCTTCCGCACTCCGAAGTATAATAGTATACAAGCGATTGCTGTAATCTCTGGATTCCGTCATAACTTGTTCTAATTCCTCAAAGCTAGATAGCGTTTCTGGGGTTTCTCCAAATTGTTGGACTATTGCATATTCCAAGCGACGAGCATGACTAAGAATCTGAAGAAACTGTTTAATCAGGTTCCAAATTCTTTCTTTGATTGTATCTGGTAGTTCTGCCATTATTCGTGATTAATTTACTAATATTTAATCACAAATGAGTTTCAACGCTCTGCCTAGACCCTCTTTGAAAAATTTTACAGGCTTGACAGCACCAGGATACCGAATTAAAACAGTACTCAGAGGGAGCAATGCTCCAAAGTGGGATCGGGTTTTAATTCTCAATTGAAACACCTGATTCTCAATAAAAACGGTTTTTTCACGTTGAAACGAAAGAAGCGCGATTATGCGATAGCGAAGCGCTGCTGCGTTCGCCCGCTTGCTCTCCCCTTGGGAGAAGCACAGATCGCTATAGAATTATTAACCCACATTCCGCACTTCAAGATTCTCTTTGCGCGGCAGTTGCTCTACTTGGGGAAACCCCAAGACCTCTGTCACTGGAACGATAACTTGGCAGGAAAGGACATCTTATCCTTCCAATCGCCTATGGGACAAATTATGGGCTCTTGTCACGGGGTCTTACACGTAAAAAATTTGGGCAGGCTTCTGTTTGTTGATCTGTCGGCGTAGTCGGTTACTCGTTGTAATAAGCCTGCCCAAATTTTTAGGGGACAATGCGTCAGATTTTGGTGATCAACACGGAAACGCGTTTTAAGGCAGAGGGCAGCTATGCTGAGGGCAGAAGGAGGAAGAAGGAAGAAGGAAAATTTCAATCTTTTAGCTTGTTTAAGGTAGCAACTAAAATACTTTGCATTTCCTCAACTTCGTTCATGATTGGAGTAAAAAGGTTTTTCGCAAGCTTTATCTACTTCCTTGGCAATGATTAATTGTGTATCGAGTTCTCTTAAAGAACCTAACGCAATATGTAAAAACTGTATGTATTCTTGTTTTGAACGTCTGCCATAACATAGGTGCAATGTTGGAAGCTACAGACACAGACGAACGTCGTATAAGACTAGTCAAGCCATACAATTCCGACGCACGGAAATAGACGAGTAAATTTGTAACAATTAATAGCTTTTCTTTACTGCTCGTTGCCAAATAAACTGATTTCTGTAACTCATGAATAAAGTTTGAAGGTAGAGTCGAATAAGTTTGAAGTATTAAGAATTATACCTTCGCGGTGGTCAATAAAAAGCGTCGGGTTAACAAATCAAGTCCGGCGCGACCAAACATTTGGCGCTTGATCATCTTCAATCGGTTAATGTGTCCAACAAAAGTGGCCGTTACTCGTCAAAAGCGTTACTCCTGCCAATACAGCATCGTAGTCAGACTCTAAACCAATAGCAAAACGGCTGAGCAAAGAAACCGAGCTGTTTTTAGCTTTGTCTAACCAAGCATCGAGCGCTAACGGCAGGTGTTGACGTACAAGAGATGCTTTCCTGTTGAGCTAGCTTAATGGCTTCATCGAGATCCGAATGGGCTGTTTGTAGTCGAGTGAGTACTTCACCGGAATCAGGCTTTGCTAATTCCGGTTTTCGCAAGACAAAAGCGGTTACTCGACTGGGAGTGAGGGCACGTTGAGAAGAAGATCTGACCAAGCGGGAAAGTGTCTAGAGTTGAACTTTTTCCTCGTTCAAATCCTGGCAAGCTCTTAGTTGACGAGTGAACCGAACGACCGTGGCATAACTGCCGGTATAACCTGCCTGTCGAATTTCTTCAAATAGTTCTTGGGTATTGTAGTGGCCGCCATTCCAGCGCCTGAGGAGGTAATCGTGATAAGGGTTGAGAAGACTCAGACCACTGTCGCTAAGGAAAGCGACGTTCGCTAAAAGTTGGACTACGCAAGTAATTAAATACACTCGTTTTGGAAACTCAAAGGAACTGAGCGATTGCTTGTCCTGACAAGCCTTGAGACCGTAGGTTCCTTTCCTTGCTCATGAATAGTTCTCCGTTTGTCCTGTGCTTGATTCTGATTGGACAATTCTATTTAAAGATGTGTTTTGGGGAAACCTGGGCACAACTGGGCAGGCATTAGCCTCAGCATTCACCGAAATGTTGTGTGTTGTTTCCACCTCTTTTAGCACTTTAGCATCAGTACTAAAGACTTGTTTTTCGACTTGTTTCAGCGCTTCGGCGTGAGTACCAAAGACTTGCTCAAGTGTTTGTGATAAGTTTTGCAACTTCGGAAAGCGATCTGCCACCTGAATAGCTTGAGGTGCCCCTTGACGAATGCCTTTCTCATAAGCTTTTGAGCGGTCTCGCGAAACCGTCTTAACTCCGGGATGAGCTTGCAACCAAGCGCTCAAGGTAACGGAAAAGCGATCTTTAAGCAACGCAATTGGTCTGCTTTGTTCCAAATCGACTAATATCGTGCCATAAGTGTGATGCTTGCGAAAAGCGAAATCATCTACCCCAAGAGTTACTGGCGTTATCACCGGGGGCAAGGGTATTCTACGTATCATTTGCAGCAAGGTATTTCGGCTGACAACAAAACCTATGTTTTGGCTTAAACGAACACCTGCGTTACCACCCAACGCGCTTACCAATAGCCGTCAATTTTTCCGCTAATATGAGTCGTCTTTCGTGCCCAGGGCGCAGCTACACCATCTAATCTTTCTGTGAAAATACGCTTTTTACATAATGGGTTAATGCAAAAAAACTTCTGTACTCGTAACTGTAAATTAATGTTGTAATCCGCCCACGGTATATCAGTTAATTTGCGCTCGTAGCGACTATGAACTCGTGCTTGTTAGCTGTTGACAAAGTGGGCACTGAGCGGTAGTTTTTGTTGAGGACGCTATTAAAGTAATTTGATCAGCTACTTCGTCCAATTGGCAATTTTCAAGTTGAAAAAGAGCTTTACCAGGTAATAATTGACATACTACTTTATCGCCCACACTGGCTGTTGTTGTCATAAGTTTGAAGTCGGAAGTTTGAAGTTAGTAATTTAATTATATCCTTTCCTTCTTCCTTCTTCCTCCTTCTGCCCTCAGCATAGCTGCCCTCTGCCTTAAAACCCGTTCCTGTGTTGATCACCAAAATCTGACAAGAGCCAAGTTATGCTTCTTATGTTAGGATTTGCTGAGAATCAATTAACGCAATTATAGGGGTTTCAGACACTAAAATACTTGGTTATACTTCCAGGCTCCGAAAACTTTTGGGTATAGTGACAGTAGCAATTGGGTTGAAGCAACTAACGGGGCTTTCGCTCTCTGCTGCTTTGCTGATTGGTGCCTGCCTTTCTGCCACTGATCCCATCTCTGTCACGGCGTTATTTCGGGAACTGGGAACAGCAAAACGGCTGACAACGTTGATGGAAGGTGAGAGTTTATTCAATGACGGCATGGCAGTGGTTTGCTTTGGTTTTTTAGTGGCGTCGTCCTTGGGAACCACTGAATTGGGACTGCAACTAATTTTAGTGCAGTTTTTTAAAGTTGTGGGCATTGGTATAGCGATGGGTGGTTTGATTGGATTTGGTATTTCCTACCTCACTCAGCGCTTCGATTTACCCTTAGTGGAGCAGTCTTTTACTCTGGTTTCCGCCTATGGTGCTTACCTCATCACTGACGATCTGGGTGGTTCTGGAGTGATTGGATAGTGGGTGATCAACCATTGCGTCAGCAGTATTTGGAGTTGGTCGCTCGTCAGGCAGCCCTAAATCGTGTCCTGCAATACCTTGCCCAGATAGATGAACGCCCTGGCATTGAACCGGAGTTTTACCACCACCTGGAAACCCTAGTTAAAGGAAAAAGCACACAGTTGTCAGCGGAAATTGATCAATTACAGGATGAGTTTCCCACATTGAAGAACTTTGTGGCGGAGCAACTGCACCAAGAACTGGTGGCGGTTGAAGCAGATACTTATGCTGAATTTGTTCGCTTAGGTCGTTTGAAACAAGAACTTTCACCCTTTCTCCTGGAAACTCTCAACAGCATGTGATGGAAACTCAGGCTTCTTTCTTGCCAGCAGTTACTCAGCTGCCAATAGTCCCAGATAAGCTAAGCTTCAACCCAAAAACCCATACTTAAGTTAAAATTCAAGCAGAGTAAGCATTCCCCGCTCTATATACCTCATGCTTGAAACCCTGCAAACTCGACTTTACGAATTAGAACAATTCGCCAACACACTTGTCTCCAACCAATTGACGCACCTGAGTTGGCTAAGCGTTGCGACAATTTTTATTGCTGGGTTGCTCACCAGCCTCACTCCCTGTATGCTTTCCATGCTGCCAATTACCATTGGCTACATCGGCGGTTATGAGGCTAAGAGCCGTCTACAAGCAGCAGCCCAATCTACCTGGTTTGCTTTGGGATTAGCAACTACATTAGCGGTCTTAGGTATTATAGCAGCTTTTGTCGGAAAAGTCTATGGTCAAGTAGGAATTGGTTTACCGATTATTGTTAGTATCATCGCAATTCTCATGGGGCTAAACTTACTGGAAGCCTTACCCCTACAATTACCTGCTTCTGGAGGTATTGAGTGGATTTCTCAAGAATTACCAAAAGGGTTACGAGCATATCTGATGGGTCTAAGTTTCGGTGTCGTGGCCTCTCCTTGCAGCACACCTGTTTTGGCGAGTTTGCTTGGTTGGGTTGCCAATACTCAAGACTTAACCTTAGGAGCTTTGCTGCTACTTTCCTACACAGCAGGCTATGTAGCACCATTAATTTTAGCAGGTACATTTACTGCTTCCATTAAAAAATTACTAGAGTTGCGCCGCTGGTCAGGTTGGATTAACCCAGTCAGCGGTGCATTATTGGTAGGATTTGGTGTGTTTTCTCTCATTTCCCGAATCCCACATGAATAATTCATAATTCATAATTCCTAATGACTATAGAAAATCCAGTTCCCAAACAATCAATATGGTCAGCACCTGGGCGCTTTTTGCGGCAAGATTTCTTACCTGTGCTGACAGATTTACGCTTGGCAATAGTGCTGTTGCTTTTGATTGCACTCTTTAGCGTCAGTGGTACTGTCATAGAGCAAGGTCAAACCCAAGCATTTTATCAGTCAAACTATCCAGAACATCCAGCCCTGTTTGGTTTTCTCACCTGGAAAGTCATCTTAACTTTAGGCTTAGACCATGTTTATCGTACTTGGTGGTTTTTAGCATTACTCATTCTATTTGGAACCGCCATTACCGCCTGTAGCTTTACCCGCCAGCTACCAGCCTTAAAAACTGCTAGGGGGTGGAAATTTTATGACGAACCCCGCCAATTTGAAAAGTTAGCTTTGAGTGCAGAACTAGATAATGGTTCGGTAAATTTCCTCAACCAACTGTTGCAGAACCGTCGGTACAAAATTTTTCAAGAAACAGATGATATCCTTTATGCTCGTAAGGGAATAGTCGGACGCATCGGACCAATTGTCGTGCATATAGGTATTATCATTATCCTCTTGGGGTCAATTTGGGGGGTGATGACTGGGTTTGTTGCTCAGGAAATGGTTCCAAGTGGCAACACATTTCAAGTAAAAAATATCATAGAAGCTGGACCTTGGGCTGCTGGCCAAATTCCCAAAGATTTGTCTTTACGAGTTAATCGCTTTTGGATTGACTACACCTCCTCTGGCGGCATAGATCAGTTTTACTCGGATATGTCAGTCTTGGATAATCAGGGAAAGGAGGTTGACCGCAAGACGATTTTCGTCAATGAACCTCTGCGTTATCATGGTGTTACTTTCTACCAGACTGATTGGGGAATCTCAGCAGTTCGCGTCCGAGTCAATAACAGCCCGATTTTCCAGATCCCAATGGCGCAACTGAACACTAACAACAGCGGACGTATCTGGGGAACTTGGATTCCAACTAAACCAGATTTGAGTGCGGGTGTCTCGCTGCTGGCTAAAGACTTACAAGGAATGTTATTAATTTATGATGCTACGGGCAAGCTGGTTGATACCGTTCGCGCTGGAATGTCTACTCAAGTTAATGGTGTGACGCTGAAAATTCTTGATGTTATTGGCAGTACTGGCTTGCAAATTAAGGCTGATCCAGGAATACCTGTTGTTTATACTGGGTTTGCCTTACTGATGTTGGGTGTCAGCATGAGTTACTTCTCCCACTCCCAGATTTGGGCGTTGCAAAAAGATGGTCACTTGTATGTTGGTGGCAAAACTAATCGCGCTCAAGTCGCTTTTGAGCTGGAGGTTTTGGAGATTTTGGATCAACTGAGTTCACAACCAAATGATCGGTTTGCAGGTGATACAACAGAAGCGATCGCCAACCAGTCTTAGTACAGCGTTTCAGGAATTCGTGGTGTTTTGGTTCACATTGACCCTCACCCTA
Source organism: Stigonema ocellatum SAG 48.90 = DSM 106950 (assembly GCA_016903675.1). GTDB lineage: Bacteria > Cyanobacteriota > Cyanobacteriia > Cyanobacteriales > Nostocaceae > Stigonema > Stigonema ocellatum. Next base: position 17,862 of record JADQBA010000045.1, read on the forward strand.
ACCCTCTCCCTCTTGGGAGAGGGAACAGAATTTGGCTCCCGAATCCCAATGAGGGAGAAGGGTCGGGGATGAGGGCACACCATTTTTACCAAAGTCACATAACATTCTTTAGTTAAAAAAATCAAACAATCATCAAGCTTAAAAATATTTTTTTAGTTTTATGATATGGAACTTTGCTAGAAGTTCAAATTAATTACCAAAATCATATAAAAACTTTAACCAACTTAGATAATACTAGTTTGAAATAGCTAAGATTATCAATATTTTTCATCAAAAATATTTCCGTAAAATTTCTCTTTGCTATGCAAATACCCAAAGCCTAACATATTGATATATAGCAATCCTATTTGAGTTATGAACAAATCGTTTGGGCTGTTGACTGTTAACGGTTGACAGTCAACAGTCAAAATTTGATATTTACAAATCATTTAGAACTGCTATATCTGCATCAATCATCAAAATGAATTATTCAATGCGTAATCTAGTTGGGACACTTTTAGTAGTTAGTCAAATGTTGATATTAGTACCATCCCATGCTCAGACTGTGAGAGAAGCAGAGAAGAAAACTAATAATACTGTATCTATATCCTCGGAAGCGATTCCTAGTATGAATACAACTTTACCAGCTAAATCTAGCAATTCTCATAGTTCCAGCGATCAGACAAAAGTTATTGCTGCTGACTCCATTAGTAGCGTGTCTTCAGTAGTAACTAAACCTAGCGCAAGAATCCCTATATCTAGTAGAATTTTTGACCATCCTACAATGCAACAGTAGTTGCAATACTGCGTAGGTTTTGCCTAAAAAATAAAAATGTGTAGGTTGGGTCAAAAGCGCTGCACTCTTGGTTTCCCTCGCAAGGCGCGACTGGCGTTTGAGGAACGAAACCCAACCTAACAGCACGGGGAATTCCGTGGAATTTAGTTAAAAACTGAAGCTAGTCCGTAGAATACCGATAGTCACAGGGTCATTGTCTGGTGTATGACCTGGTTCCAAGATATGAATTATCCCTGGTGTAATGCTGATATTATCTGTGAGATGGAACCGATAAAATGCTTCGATTTGAGTGGTCGTTCCTGGCTGTCCCCCTGGAAGTCCTCGACCGGAATTTATCGAGTCGGGGACATTACTTCCTTGAGGTAGGTCACTACTAATAATTTTTGGAGGTTGTCCAATATAAATTCCTCCCAAATTACCTTTGGTAAATAAATCGGGAAAATTCATAAATACCATCCAATTAACTGTTTCTACATTCCCCGAACTGCCTGGGATGTAGGAATTAGTGTAGCCACCCCATCCACCTAAAGTCACGTGCGGCGAAACTTGCCAATTTACAGTAGCACCAACAGCATTGGTTTTCTGATAGCTAATAGACATCCCCAACCCAGTTCCTTTACCCGCAGGTTTAGTTGTGAAGAAGGGGTCAAACATCCGTTTTTGAACTGCGTCTGAAATTCCTGGGCCATTATCAGCAATCCGAATGGCAATGCGATCGCGTCTCACAACTTCTGTATGAATCCGAATCATCGGCGATAGGGTACAACCAAAACGATGCTCATTCCCCATGAACTCTTCCAAAGCGTCAATTGCATTGCCTCAACCCAACCTACGAATATTCTTAACTGAGCAGTATTGAAGCTCACGGCAAAGGCACCTTGTCAATAAAAATGCCACATTCTCAATAAAACCCTAATTTTTCGCATTAGACCGTATTTATTGAGAATTAATGGCATGATAATTTTTACCACAACAGGCACATTTTTTTCCTGATCAAACTTTGGCGATCAGATTGCTGCTGCCCTTTGGGCAATCGCGTGGTGCAATTAGCCATTAGCAATCAGCTTATGGACCTAAGTTTGCCAGTGGCGGATTTGCCGTTTTAGCCAACTGTTGAGGAAGAAATTCCCCGTGCAACCCATAACTAACTAAGCCCATATACTCATAAAACATCAGCATTGCTGCTCTTGCTGGAGCTAATCTAGGTACGGGACTTGTATGGGGAATAACTTCAAACCCTAAACGGCGAAAAGTCAGCAGCGATCGCAACATGTGAGGAGAGTCAGTCACTAAGACAATTTGCTTGACTCCTTTTGGTTTTAACAAGGATGCGGTCAACAGTGCGTTTTCTTTAGTAGTTCGAGAACAGTGTTCTTCGTCTAATGCTTCATCAGGAACGCCTTCTGCTTTTAGTAGCTCAATGATTTCCGAACCATCTCCTGCACCACTGGCAAAAATCAAAGGTGCGCGATGAGATTGCCAAAGTGCAGCCGCAACTTTCACCCGCGACTTTCTAAATTCTTCTCCGCGACCTAACACAACAATTGCGTCTGCTGTTTTACCAGTATCGGGGGGGATAAATGCTATTAATCCTTGTTTTTCTACAGCAATGGTTAACGGAAAAGTCGCAGTCCAGTAAATCGCTAATAACACGGTCCCCAATCCACTCCACAACCGCTTCCATGGTAGTCTGGGAATTATCCACGGTATGAACACCAAAGCCAAGAGTGGCAATACTACCAAAGTCGGTGTCATCAGCCATTCAGAAATCCTAGACTTCAAGAAAAGCCACTGATCTACTTCAGGGCTGTTGCACAAAGCTGGGTTTAACATTGAAGTTTTCTTTTCAGACTGTAACAGCTGTCAATGCCATGATAGACTAATCTTTATTTTTATTTGTATCAAATATTAATTTATCTTAATATAAAAAGAAACACCAAAGTGTATGAGGAGTGATTCAGCAAACATTAAGTTCTGAAAAGACAGATGTCATCGTCATTGGTAGCGGTATAGGCGGTTTAAGCTTACCTTCCATCCTTGACCAGACGCGATCTGGCACTTCGTGCCGCAACCAGAGGCGCGTCTGGTCATTCTATTTCACGACTATGTCTACTGAGAGTCGAATTCAGAAGCAAGAATTAGGCGGGCGTTTACCCGAACGCGAGTGAGTTCATACAACAGGTGTTGTGCCTGATGCTTGTAGAGAGGACATTCTAGCGTTCCTGGAAGATTGCTCATCAAGCTTTGTGTCATAGGGATACTACAACCGGAAATCCGGGCAATTGTCATTGCCCCATCAAAGGCTGCTTCCTGAGACGAAGCAGCCTCTACTTGCACCAACCATGAACGGATGCTGGATTTTCCCTGTTCCACGTTTTGCAACCCTTCAATCGTTGCTAGAACGATCAGGCGATCGCTCACTTGCAAGCGAATATCATCCCTAGGCATAAATACCGTAGATTTGCTGGCTTCTCTTTGATGTAAAATCGGCACTACCCCATAACCATAGGCTACTTCCGCCAGCAATCGCCCATTTAACGAATCGCCAGCCTGCACGTGATACTCAGTCACCAGTGTGGTTTGGTTGTTGAGATGCAAAAGTTCGAGGATATTTTCACCAAATGCCGCCGCTGCAAACGCTTCTGCTGCCAAAGCGTAAACTCCCAAAGCACGGGCACGGGGTAGCAAATGTGCAATATTCTTGCTGAAGCCGGGGTCAACCGTACTAATAACCAGATTACAGACGGGATTAATAACCTGTGCCATCAGCCCAATTTCCAGGTTGGCTACCTCATCGTCAGTTAAAACCACCACGCTTTTAGCGTTAGCAAGATTCACCCTTTTCAAAGCATTTTGACTATTTCCCACAATCAGGGGCATCCGTGAGAGTGTATCCCCCTCGAGATCTGTATCATTGACCCCAACCAAAGGTTGTTTCAATTTTTGCAGCAGAGTTGCAACTTGTTTGCCGACTCGTCCCAATCCAATCAGCACCACATGGTTAGTCTTGGGTACACGCGGACGCCGCTGGAGGAATTGAAATCTTGCTGAGAGAACCTTTTCGGTTAGGAAGGCGTATAAAATCCCGATAAAAACTGTGCCAGCCATACTCAGGATAACGCTAAACAGATGCAACCATATGGGAATCGGAAAAGGCAGTTTCAGCTGTCCAAACAGGTTATCGTAACCGCCGAGGATCAGCACCATGGAGACGTTGAAGGCATCTTGCAGACCGATGTCTGGGTATTGTAGCTTGTAGAGGAGTACACCGCTGAGATACAAGCTCAAGAGGATGCAGCTGCTGACAATAATCACCCGCTGGGTTTGGCTACCTTCAAGCCATAGACGAACCACTAACTGCCGCAAGTTTTGCCATTTTATGGCTATGTGAATCCTTGACCGAATCTGTCTGCCATATTTGATAGATGCAGATGACGATGCGATCGCCGTGTCGCTTATCTCAATGCAGACGATTCTATCTCCTGCCTCAATTCTGGCATCGGGTTCCCATTGGTAGAAGCCGTTTGATGTGGATTCTTCTGCTTTGGTGTAGCTCAAAATCCGACGGCGAGAAGTATTGAGATCATAGAGTAGGCGGCGATTACACCAAGGATGGTTCGATGTGATGACTAGCTGAAGCACCTGTAGGAGTTGACCTTCGAGATTGAATAATCCCAAGGTTTCGTCTCCTAAAGCTGCTAGGGCAAAGGCAGATGCTGATATCACAGATGGTTCAAAGGCGACAAAATTGCCTAAATGTTGACCAAGCGTCTCATTGAGATTTTCCTGAGCTGAGCGAATGACCAGGCGAATTTGGGGATTGAGCGATCGCGCAGCAAAAGCCCCAGCGATATTAACCCGCTCATCGCTACTCAGTAATAAAATCGTACGACATTGCCTAATCTTTGCTTGTTCCAAAATCTTGGTTTGCCGACAATCACCAATCAGCAGTGTATCCAGTAGATTTGGCAGTTCTGGAATCTCCCAGTGGGTCTTTTGCTGTGCTTCTATTCCATGAACTGTGACGCCAAACTCTTTGAGAAAGGATACACAGCACTGTCCTAATATCCCAAGTCCACAAACCAAAACATCAGTTGCGCCTGACTCGACTTTAGCCATTTCAGATAGGGAACGTGACTATTACTTAGTATAACGTTTTTCGAGGGAAAAGTTTTTTATGCTCACAAATTGTTCATTGAAAATTATTTTTTTAATGAACCGCCAAGACGCCAAGAACGCCAAGGAAAGAAAGAGAGGTTTTCACGAATGATTTAGGATTGCTATATCAACCAAGCAAAAGTAATGCAGTAGGGTGGGCACTGCCCACCAAAACCGGGTTCTGGTGGGCAGTGCCTTAAAATTTGGCGTTGCTGAATTTAGTAATGAATTACGTTTAGTTACAGATTTCTCATTCTACCAAACCCTAGTAGAGACGCGATTAATCGCGTCTCTACGATCAGCGTGATTTTCACAATTCATATCTTGATTCAGCAACGCCTAAAATTTTTCACGAATCATTTAGGATTGCTATATCAACAAAGTAATGCAGCTAAAGGCAAGTGTATGACGGTAAATTTCAGTAGGCGTCAATTTCTCTTATATGGTTCAGCTACCTTTAGCACCAGTTTACTGTTAAATGCTTGCAGTAACCCTCAGACGACAACAGGGGGGGGTTTTAAGGTAGCGATCGCCCTTCCTGGAGTCATTACCGACCAAGCGTGGAATCAATCTGGTTACGAAGGCGTACAGCTTACCAAACAAAAACTGGATGCCCAAACCACCTACGTAGAACAAGTACCACAAGCAGACCAAACCGAAGCCCTTTCAGATTTTGGGCGTCGGGGCTATAACTTAATATTCGCCCACGGGGGACAATTTGATGCGGCAATTCAACAAGTTGCACCGCAGTATCCTAACACGTTCTTTGTTGGCGTCAATGGTGCTGTCAGCGGTTCTAACATTGCGTCTTTGCGAATCGATCACCTGCAAGCTAGCTATCTCTGTGGTATTATTGCTGCATCAATGACAAAATCTAATCAATTAGCTTATATTGCAGGGCAAAAGTTTGACGCCATCGTGCAAGAATTACGCGGTTTTGAATTAGGGGCAAAGTCGGTAAAGCCTCAAATTAAAATTAGCTCTACATTCACCGGAGATTGGAATGATGTTGCCAAGGCAAAAGAAGCAACCTTGGCTTTAATTTCTTCTGGTGCTGATATTATCTATCAGTGGTTAGATAATGCTTCATCTGCCGTATTACAAACAGCAAGTGAAAAAAAAGTGTACGCTTTTGGCAACACAAAGGACCAGTTAGATGTTGCACCATCAGCAGTTTTAACAAGTGCTGTCAAGCGTCTTGATTTAGCGATCGCGTATTTAGCAGAACTCGCAAAACAAAATCAACTCAAAGGTCAAATTTACACCATCGGTTTAGAAAAACCAGATATTTTAACATTAGGTAAATTTGGAGCAATGGTATCTGAATTAGTCAAACAAACTGCATTGAATACAAAACAAGAGATTGTAGCTAAAAAAATCATTTTTGAAAACTGCAAAGAAGGCGGCAAAGACACACGTTGTGTCAAAAAAGCCACGACTTGAAAATAGAGACTTTTCTCGTTCCCACGCTCTGCGTGGGAACGCCCACGTGGAGGCTCTGCCTCCTAAAATATTATTATAGAGGCAGAGCCTCTAAGGATAGCATTCCCAGGCTCTGCCTGGGAACGAGGTATAAGCTAACAGAAACTTGTATTTACTGACGCCGACTTACTTATATGTCATATTTACGTTTAGAAGGAATAACAAAATGCTTTGGCACATTTATCGCCAATGATAACATTAGCATAAATTTTGAACCAGGGAAAATTCATGCAATATTGGGTGAAAATGGTGCTGGAAAGACGACATTACTCAACATTATTAGTGGTCTTTATCAACCTGATGCTGGTCAAATATATTTACAAGAAAAACCAGTACAGCTAGACTCGCCCAGTACAGCGATTCGATTGGGTATTGGTATGATTCACCAGCACTTCATGTTAGTACCCCGGTTGACTGTAACAGAAAATATTATCCTCGGAACGTCAAAGCACTGGCGTTTAAACCTGCGTCAGAAACACCAGGAAATTGCAGCTTTATCTCAAGCCTATGGATTAGAGGTAGACCCTACAGTTCAAGTAGGAAATTTGCCAGTAGGTACACAACAACGGGTAGAAATTCTCAAAGTTCTCTACCGCAAAGCAAATTTATTAATTCTTGATGAACCTACCGCAGTGCTAACACTGCCGGAAATAGAATCCTTAATCAGGATTCTTCGCCAACTTGCAGCCGATGGACACACAATCATTTTTATTAGCCACAAGTTGGATGAAGTGATGAACTTGTGCGACACAGTGACAGTGTTGCGGCGGGGAAAGGTTGTGTTTCAATCCGTAATAGAGATTTCTACCTCTCCCAATCATAATATACTCTATCGTCAGCAATTAGCGCAACTGATGGTGGGACGGGAGGTGACTTTAGAGTTGAAGAAGTCTCCAGCATCACGAGGAAGGGTTGTATTGTCAGTGCAGGGGTTGCAAGTTGCAGATGACCGGGGTGTGATTACTGTTCGTAATGTATCGTTTGAACTCCGATCTGGGGAAATTTTGGGCATCGCTGGTGTAGATGGTAATGGACAGCGAGAATTAGCAGATGCCATGACCCGTTTACGAACTATCAAGCAGGGAAAAATTGAGTTTCATGGGGAGATCAAGGTGGGGTATATCCCAGAAGATAGGCAGAAAATGGGTTTGGTGATGCAGTTTAGCATCGCCCAAAATTTGATTTTGAAAGCTTTTCAGAAACAACCTTTTTGTCGTCACTTTTTGTTGCAAGGGGAAGCGATCAAGAATCATGCCAAGTCTGCAATGCAACTATTTGATATCCGGACGACGGGAGAAGATGTTAAGGTTAGTCAGTTGTCGGGGGGAAATCAACAAAAGGTAGTGCTGGCGCGGGAACTAGCGGGGGAACCGATGTTAATTGTAGCAATGCAACCAACGCGAGGGCTGGATGTGGGGGCGACGGAAGCTGTACAGCGGCGGTTGTTGGCGGAACGCGATCGCGGTGCTGCTATTTTGTATATTTCTACTGAGTTAGAGGAAATTATGACAATGAGCGATCGCATTGCAGTGATGTATGAGGGTGAGTTTGTGGATATTTTGGATGGGGCGACGGCGACGCTGGAGGAAGTCGGCTTTTTGATGGGGGGTGGGGGTAGGGAGTTAGGAGTTAGGAGTTAGGAGTTAGGCTTTCTTTTTTTCTGTCCATATAATCATATAGGTGAAGATAAGTATCCTAGAAAATCGGCGTTGCTGAATCACGGTATGAATTTGCCTCACGCTTTACTCCTAGGCGCAAAGAATCGATGTTTAATCAACTCGAAAAATGTCAATTCATACTCCTATTCAGCAACGTCAGAAAATCTAAATCCTATCCCCCAGACGCAGGGGTGAAAGCACTTCCCCTACGGTAGAGAATGGTCTTCAATCCCATAAAGAATTCCATTCCCTCCAGAGAGAATGGAAAAAGTGATACCTGTGTAATCTCAAACTTAGTTAAACCGTATCATCACTAGTAGAATGATTATTGTTAAAAAAACCACTAGAAGGAGATTCTAAGGAATTTTCATTCTTTGCTAGCTGATAGGCAACAGCTTTTTGGAAAGGTTCTTGGAGGTTAGGCGGTAGTTCCTCAGTTGTCAACACCCGTTCTGTAACAACGGTTGTAGTGGTTGTTTGCTGTTTAGTGACCGTTGAGCCAATTTTATCCTTGGCATTCTTGACTTGTACGATCGCATTTATGATGTCAGACTGCATCACTAAGCGCTGATCGCCATTTCTACTAACTGCTTGGGAAGCGGCTAACTTCACTACATTCAAAATATCTCCTCCCGCTAGTCCTGTGGATTTTTGCGCCAGCCACTTTGAGGTAATATTGTCGCCACGGGGAACTTCTTCTGGTAATAACTTTTCCCACAGTTTTATCAAACAAGCTTCATCTGGCAGATCAAATTCAATGTGAGCTAGAATTCGGCGCACAAAAGCTTCATCGTAGTTGCTCGCGAGGTTAGTAGCGAAAATTACCACACCATCGAACTTATCCAACTCTAGCAGCATCACCGAGCGGCTCACATTAACTCCGTGGTCTGCACTTTGGGTGACATTTGTCAAACGCTTGCCCAGGATAGAATCCGCCTCATCAAAGAAAATAACAGCATTGGTTTCGTAAGCTTTTTTAAAAGCAGCAGTGATATTCTTTGGTGTTTCACCAACATATTTGGACTCAATCTCAGCGTAGTTCACTTTGATGATTTGCTTACCGAGATAATCGGCAATTGCTTCTGCACAGAAGGTTTTACCAGTTCCAGGCGGACCATACATATTAATTGCTACCCGGCGACCATGGGGATCAATTTTTTTCAGATTCCATTTATGATACAGCTCGTCATGGTACAGAATGCGATTTAGTGCAGTCTCAATTTGCTCACGGACAACTAGTGGCACAATCAAGTCATTCATCTTGCGGTTCGGGGCTTCAGGAGTGAACATCTCCAGTCGTGCCATTTCTGGCGTTTCTGGATTTGAACCGTTGACAGCAGAATTATTCTCAGTTTTCTTCTCTTTTAGAGTTGTGGATTCTGTAGAATAATTTTCAGTTTTCTTCTCTTTTGATGTTGTTGATTCTATTGGCCAGCCTTTAGGCATATAGCACCTCATTAAATTTGACTCATAATGTTTGTTTGCACATAACCTCTGCGTTGTAGTTGGCACAATTTCTTTCTCCTGAATTTTCAAATAGAGAGTCGGTATATTTCACTCTTTCAATTAGGAAAAACCGACTCCAAAATTGCCAAATGACCTACTTATCCCAGACAGCGTCTGGCAACGCACTTGTCGAGAAGTGAGATTGGGTTAATGGACTAAAGCCATTTCCTCTTTACGAGTATCGGTAACATCCTGTTCAAACGATGTCTCCTTTCGCTGCAAGAAAGCTTTGCGTACGTCTTCAGGTAATTCATCCCAGAGAACTTCTTGCTCTGTCCTAATTTCCTTAACTACAGGCTTGTTGTTGTAACCAGAAGCTTCTATCACCCAAGAAGTGACTTCTTGAACCCATGTATTTGATGTCTTGCGGTTTAGTTTCACTACCTGCTGAAGCAGGTACTGACTCAGCTTCTGCCAAGCTTCTTTAATGGTACGACGGACATTTGTTGCAACGTTATCCACGCGAGAGAAAGCCTGACGTACATAAGGGGCAACAGTCGGACGGTGCTTTTCAAGCCAGGGAAATAGGTTCTTCTCACCCCATTGGAGAATTTGATGCCAGAAAGATACAATTGCTGTAGCAGTTACCGTCAGACCAATTGCACTGATCAACAAAACTGTAATTGGGTCAATTGCCATAATTTAAGCCTCGAGTTGATAAAGTTTAAAGCTAAGTATGTTTGCACCAGAGCGCAGATGGTTTTCACGCACATCCGTAGTCAGGTAATCCCAAGGAACTTCCTCTTCCACTTTGACTGCCGTCGGTTTGTCGTTCTTGAGATATACGATTTCAATTTGACGATTGTAGGAGCGATTTGATAGTGGCGAGTACAGAACCTTAACTGTTAGGATGATTTTTTTTGCTGACGTGACTAACTGCTTAGTCTCATCATCAAGTACGCCGTCTAGCAGCAACCGGGGATCACCTTCATCGCAAAGGATGTGTGTGGCTCCCAAAGAAACAGGAAGTGGTGTTTTAAAGTTGTCGCGGAGAAACTTGGCAATAACGAGATACACCTTGCGCTTTTCTCGCAAGTCAATGTCCGTTTCGCTGTCTGCAAAAATTTCGGGCAAACTTTCTGCTAACTGCTTGAATTTTTCGGGTGCTTGTGTAAATGTCGATCGCATAGATTGCCAAGTCTCTTTCAATACCCGATTGTCGATGCGATCCTCTATTCTATTTCTCATGAGTTTTACCTTCTTGGATACTCCAAAGGGCGCGAAATTTAATTCTTCAATGATTGGAATGTTTCCCTGTCGATACTCTATTCAGAAAAAGCCAAAACATTTTACGCAAACATTCAAACTTTTTCAGTAAAAGTATTTGAGCTTTATCAACTCTCATACATAGCTACAAACGTAAAAATATTGTTTTCGTAAAAGATATATTTTAAAATTCAATATGTACTTTTTGATTTTGATTCAGTAAATGCGTTAATAAATTTGTCTAAAATATTGCAAAAAAAAGGTAATACTAGCTAAGTATTACTTACCTTAAAATAGAGATTTTTCTGCTCTAAATAGTACTAATCATACTTTGTAATAAACTAGAAAAATCATTAAAACGTATCACTGAAAAGACTTTGAGGAACTTTTTGTACTATAAATTTTCAAGTTTTCAGGTTAGGTTGCCTATAATGAATAAGTACATTTATTTAAATAACTAATGTTAAAAACAATACATTATAAAAATCTCAATTAACCTATAAACTTAACTTATCTAATAGACATCTCCAGAAATGATGTAGGGGCGTATTGCAACCCATATTCCGTGCTTCAAGATGTAGTTAGGACTTACGCATTGACAGAAAAACACAATTGTGTATCAACCTCGTTACAAGGCTCTGCCTTGTAATGCTCTCTTGTGAGGCTCCGCCTCCTGTGGATCACGAGAGGCAGAGCCTCCTGTAAATCATTCCCAGGCAGAGCCTGGGAATGAGGCTGTGTAAGGAAATCATTTTAATCAGCTTGATATACACATAATGGTCAATTTGTAAAGTGCGTAACTACTTGTAGTATAACAATATTCAATTATAATTCATAATAATGGTCAATTGGCATTCTGATAAATATTCAACGGACATGACGTCATTTAGAATTGCTACATATGCTCACAACCCATCGGCTTCCACTCCAAGTGCTACCAATTCTATCCCCGTTGATTGCCATTGCATCTGCTTTACTTGTGGGATCTCTTTTGATTGTGTTAGCTGGGGCGAATCCCATCGCAGCCTACACCGCTTTGTTTCAAGAATCTCTCTCGACTTACTTTGGGTTTGGCAACACGCTGACCAAAATGACACCGCTGTTGTTAACTAGTTTAGGGGTATTAGTGGCTCTGCGTGCTGGTCAATTTAATATTGGTGGGGAAGGACAAATTTATCTCGGTGCTTTGGGAAGTGCTTTAGTAGGGTTATATGTCCAAGGATTACCAGCTTTAATTCATGTACCGCTAGCATTGACATTCGGGTTTGCTTTTGGTAGTGTTTGGGGTCTAATTCCTGGTTATCTCAAAGCAGTACGAGGAGTCAATGAGGTAATCACCACTTTGCTGCTGAACTACATAGCGGTGAACTTAGTGAGTTACCTGGTTCAGAATCCTTTGAAGGAACCAAATGCGCCTAGTCCTTATTCGGCACTGATTGCTAAATCCGCTCAGTTACCAATTATTCTACCAGGGAGTCTCGCCCATGCAGGAATTTTACTAGGGTTAATGGCGGCGGGAATTTTGTGGGTGTTGCTTGTGCGATCGCCTCTAGGCTACCAAATCGCTGCGGTGGGATTTAACCCCGTAGCTTCCCGTTACAGCGGTATTTCTGTAGAACGGACTATCATAGTGGTCATGGGGTTAGCGGGTGGTTTGGCTGGGTTGGCGGGTGCAGCAGAAGTGATGGGATCAAAATTTCGGCTATTTGAGTCCGTTTCGCCTGGTTATGGATTTGATGCGATCGCCATTGCCTTTCTTAGCCGTGGTAGTGTTTTAGGTGTCGTATTAACTTCCTTGTTTTTTGCAGCCTTGAGAAGTGGTGCCAATGTCATGCAGCGCAGCGCAGGCGTACCAATAACCGTGGTTTACGCCATCCAAGGCTTGACAGTGTTGTTTATTGCTATCAGTCTCGCTGTAGAAAAACGAATAACCTCTAACTCCTAACATGATGGTGTTGGTTGTTAGTTGTTATACTTTAAACTCTCCCAAAACTCATTATAGCGGTTTTCATCCGGGTGAAGTACAAATTCATCTGCGTTCATCTGCGTTCATCTGCGGTTTCTTAACTCTTGAATGTACCTCACTCTCTGTGAAAAATCTTAAGTAGTGTAGGTGGGGCTATGCCCTACAAAACCCAGACATGGTGGGCAGTGCCCACCCTACCTGTGGCTTCAAAAATCTGCGGAGGATTCCTATATATAGTTATATTTTAAAATTAAACAACAATCAACTAACACCAAACACCAATCAACGCGCCTCCTAACTCCCCACTCCTAACTCCTAACTCCCCACTCCCCACTCCCCACTCCCCACTCCCCACTCCTAACTCATGACAGATTACCTAATTTCTAGCTTACGTCTCGCTGTTCCTCTGGCGTTTGCGGCGCTGGGAGGACTATTTTCGGAACGTTCGGGGGTGCTGAACATAGCTTTGGAAGGGATGTTGCTGACTAGTGCTTTTACTGCTGCTTTCGCAACATTTTATACCAATTCACCCTGGTTAGGTGTGGTTGCAGCCTTGATGGCTGGGGGATTGGTGGGGTTACTCCATGCTTTCTTGTCGGTAACTTTGCGGGTGGATCAACTGGTGTCTGGGTTAGCAATTAATCTTGTGGCAGCTGGGTTAACATCGTTTCTAGCACGGTTGGTGTTTCACGGTGGTGGTGCCCAGCGTCTGGTGGGAATTGAACCAATAATCATTCCTGGTCTTGCCAATATCCCCCTGATGGGACCGCTGCTATTCCAGCAAGATGCTCTAGTATATTTACTGTTTATTATAGTGTTATTAAGTACATATATTTTGTTTCATACCAACCCTGGGCTTACCTTACGCGCTGTAGGGGAATACCCTAGGGCTGCTGAAACGGCTGGAGTGTCAGTACAAAGGGTGCGTTACCTTGCTGTGGTCATTGGTGGTTGTGTAGCTGGTTGTGGTGGTGCTTATTTAAGCCTAGTTCAGGTGAAATACTTTGCCGAGGGAATGAGTGCTGGGAAAGGATTTATTGCCATCGCCGCATTAATATTTGGGAGATGGCATCCTATAGGTAGTGCTGGTGCTTGCTTATTATTTGGTGCTACAGAAGCGTTGCAATTGCGAATTCAGGCATTAGGTACAAATATTCCCTATCAGTTTTTAAATATGCTGCCCTATGCGATCGCAATTTTCGCCCTAATTGGCAAAACTAGCAAGTCCACACCGCCAGCAGCTTGATAGCGTTCCCTAACCTGTTCCCACTCCCTCCTGGGGTTTCAACCCCAGGCTATCCCCATTCCCCACTCCCCATTCCCCACTCCCCATTCTCCACTCCCCATTCCCCACTCCCCACTCCCCACTCCTTATTTCGTGCCAAATAACCTATCGCCAACATCTCCTAATCCTGGAACAACATAGCCGTGTTCATCCAGATGGTTGTCAATAGAAGCAGTGTAAATAGGTACATCTGGGTGTATATTGATGAAATGCTCAATACCTTCTGGTGCAGCCAGTAAGCAAATAAACTTAATCGACAGTGGATTAGTAGTTTTTAACCGTTCAACGGCTGCTACAGCTGTGTTACCAGTTGCCAGCATGGGATCTACCACCAACACATCTCGCTGATCTACATCATAGGGAACCTTGAAATAATACTCGATGGGAATCAGAGTTTTCGGGTCGCGGTACAATCCAATATGACCCACCCTTGCCGATGGCATGAGTTCTAGCATCCCATCCAAAAGACCCTGTCCTGCCCGTTGAATAGAAACGATCACCAGCTTTTTATCTGACGCAAGGACTGGGGCGTTCATTGGGGCTATTGGTGTTTTAATCGGTTCATATTTCAGTGGCAAATCCCGTGTCACTTCGTAAGCTAACAACAAGCTAATTTCTTTGATGAGGGCGCGAAATTTAGCCGTGTCAGTTTCCGCTCTACGCATCAGTGTTAGTTTGTGCTGAATCAATGGATGCTGAATTATTATTACTTGATTTGCCATTTTAGTCAATAGTCAATAGTCATTGGTCATTGGTCATTGGTCATTGGTCATTGGTCATTAACTTTAGACGAATGACACTGGGACAAATGACTAATCACAGCTAGAATACTGTACCATCGCTTTCTATCTGAATGGGAGGAACACCACCTGTTCTGAGTTCAGCGGCGATTTTTCGTCCAGCTGTCCAAGTTCCACCTTGCAGAATTTTGACTAGTGGTAGTTCCTCAGCACTCATACCCAACTTTTCGCGGACTGTAGCAGCGATATGATCCAAAAGAATCACCGTCAAAGCACGCCATTCAACAATAACTTCTGATGCAACCCCAAGGGGCTTCAGCAAAATATCAGAGTCTTTGGCGCTGATTAATCCCAAGTCGAGACATAACCCCCCATTGCGATATTCTGCCAATCCGGTGAGACCATCCACACATGTAAGTTCCAAACCGAGTTCCTGTAGTGGTTCTAGTAGAGAGTAGGTCAGCCATTGGGAAAGCTTATGAAATGGCACCAAATGATCGCCGCGAACATCTGGGTGAAACCAGACATCTCCCAGGTTAACCCCAGCAACCTCTAATCGTCCAGGCCAAATATCACTCAGTCCTTCCAAAACTGCACTCAAAACCGTTGTAGCAGCTAGCTGATTATTGCAAGATTTACCCAACAGGTAATTTACCAGGTTCCCAGGACGAGGGTTTTGTTCCCCAAACATTTGGGGTGAAGACAGTAAAACTTGACCTAGTTTTTGCAATAATCTCAAACGCCCAGCAATTCCCACTAAGGGATTCTCTGCATTTGCACCAAACCCATGTGCCAATTCTTTTTCTGTTAATACTTGCAATTTTTGTGCATCAACTTGCAAGGGCTGCTGTGGAGAACTTGAAAAAGCGCCTTGACAAAACATCTGGAAACTCGCAACTGCCAATCCTTCGGAACGCCTAAAATTCAGCCCAGTCTCCTGCTCATAATAATACCAAGTATTTCCTGCACCCGCATCCAGTAAAACACTAACAATTGCCAAATCAAACTTGGCAACAGCTTTCTCTACCGATGTCAGTCCTGTTAACTTCTCATCCAACTGGGAATTGCGTGATACACCGCCAGCCTCAAAGTGTCGCCAGCGACTGTGAAACGGAATTTGCCGATCCGGGTAATCTTCCCGCATGACCGAAATCACATAATCCGCCACCCGTCCCAACTGGGTTAAATCGCAACTAAAATAACGCGACTTGTCCTCAACCACCATTGTAAACAATTGCCCACAACGCTCCCGAATAGCAGCAGGCGATCGCAAATAATCAGCCACCTCCCCAACCTCCTTCCTTGGCGTACTCCATACCCATTCCTACCACATTAAATGAGTGGGGAATGGGGAATGGGGAATGGGGAATGGGGAATGGGGAATGGGGAATGGGGAGTGGGGAATGGGGAATGGGGAATGGGGAATGGGAATAGGGAATAGTAAAAAAATTCCTAACTCCTAACTCCTAACTCCTAACTCCCCACTCCCCACTCCCCCACTCCCCCACTCCCCCACTCCCCCACTCCCCCACTCCCCCACTCCCCCACTCCCCCACTCCCCCACTCCCCACTCCCCACTCCCTACTCCCCACTCCCCTCTTCCAAAGAACGCCCCTTCACATCAGCCAAATCATTTGCATCCAAAACTGTTCCTGTGGTAAAATAGCCTGCGGATTTTTTCGCTTCAATTTCCACCCAAGCATCTGGGGGAATTAACTCTTCTGGAATCGGTATCCGTTCGACAATCTCAATTCCAGATTGAATAATGGCGTTGTACTTGAGATTACTCATGGATACCAAGCGGTGGATGCGGGTAATGCCCAACCAGTGCAACACATCGGTCATCAATTCTTGGAACCGCATATCTTGGACACCCGCCACACATTCAGTGCGGGAAAAGTAGGAATCAGCGCGATCGCCTCCTTCTTGGCGCTTCCGGGCATTGTAAACCAAGAACTTCGTCACCTCTCCCAAAGCACGTCCTTCCTTGCGGCAGTAAACAATGACACCAGTACCCCCGGCTTGGGCTGTTTCCACACACACCTCAATTCCGTGTGCCAAATAAGGGCGACAGGTGCAAATATCAGAACCAAACACATCAGAACCGTTACATTCATCATGTACCCTTACAGCTAGGGGTTTATTTTGGTCAACTAGGTTCTGAAGATCCCCTATGATATACACCGTCACACCCCCAATTGGCGGCAAAAATACCTCCAAATCTGGTCGCGTGATCAGTTCTGGGAACATTCCCCCAGTTTGTTCAAACAAAGCGCGGCGCAAATCTCCTTCTGTGATTTGGAACCGCTTAGCAATTCCTGGTAAATACCAAACAGGCTCAATAGCGGCTTTAGTAACGACCAAATCGCCACCTGGTTTCATAATCTTGCCATCAACCTGCAAACGTCCTTTTGCCACCGACTCTTGCAGTTCTGGCATATTGATGTGAGCCTTAGTGATGGCAATTGTCGGACGGATGTCATATCCTTGTTGGCAATAGGGTTGAAACACCGAGCCTATAATCGCCCCAAAGGGATCAAGGGAAACAATTTTATCAGGGTCAGCCCAGCTGTTATGTGGTCCAATACGTTCTACAGGGGATGTGTTGGTGAGATCTGCCCTGTGATCTGATTGAAGTGAACCGCTAGCTATTGCTAATGCCCGATAAATCGCATAACTGCCAGAGTGAGTACCAATAACGTTACGGTGCGTTTGCTTAGTCAGAGTGGCAATCACTGGACCTCGCTGCATGGGATCGCCTGATCCCCACTTAATCGGGATTGGCTTGGGACCAAAGCGACTGGGATGGGAAGTGAGAACAATATGCCGGAAATCGCTATTTTGCTTTGGCATAGTCGTTTATTTTTTGTTAATTTTTATGAAGTTTTAGTTATGAGCGATTAGTCGATGACTATCAGTCAATGGGTTGCGATTTGCCATCATTGTGGCATACTAATGACCAGCTACTAAGCACTCTAAATCTGAAGTATGGCATTAATGGTATTGGAGATGACAACAAACAACACATAAATTGTTTAATTTACAATTAAAGGTTAAAAATTTAAAACGAATTCACAAAGTATTTTTTTTAGGTTATTGTGTGCGAACTAAGATCTAAATATACAATAAATAACCAGAAAATTATGGATTCTTTATTTATCAATTTTTTACTTGAAGACTTGAAAAATCCCGATGAGACAGTCCGTGAACAGGCCACCAGGAAAATATGGCACATCTGGTTTAACCAAAAGGGAATTTATGGGCTACAAAAGATTGAACATAGTCAAAAGTTACTGGAGGCGCAGAAAATTACTGAGGCTGAAGCTGTATTAATAGAACTAATCAACGCTCAACCAGATTTTGCCGAAGCTTGGAATCGCCGTGCTTTTCTTTACTACGCTATTGGTGAACATGAAAAGTCTCTAGCAGATTGTCAGATGGTCGTCCAGTTGAATCCAGTACATTTTGGTGCGCTTCATGGTATGGGCTTGTGTTATGCCGCCATGGGAAATTATGTTGCAGCGATCAAAGCTTTTCGCGCCGCCCTAGAAATTCAACCATATTCCCACATTAATCAAAAATTAATTTTAGAATGCACACTCAAATTAAACTAAGATAGCAGTTAAAATATGAGAAACTAGAGCTATAGCAATCCTTTGGAGATCTGAACAAAGGGGACAAGGAAGACTTGGGGGACAAGGGGGACAAGCCGCTACGCGGAAATTCAAAACACTTTTGACTTTTGACTTTTGACTTTTGACGAACCCAAAGGGGCGGGGGGACTTGGGAGAAGTGTTTATAATTCCTGCGCGGATTGCTATAGTACCGCTGCGCGAAAGTCACGCATTCAAAAGTATTATAGATCAAAGCTTTAGCCTGTTTGAAATGGGTGGTTTATTTACGCCGCGCTGTGCTAGTGTATAGTATCATTGATTACAAAAGACTATGAAAAAAATTCATAGCCTCAATCGCCGTAAGTTCATTCAATATAGCTCTCTATTTGGCACAAGTTTAATAGCAGCTTGTGCCAAGGATAATCAACAGCAGAAGAAAACAGGCAACCTAGATAAGGTTACCTTTGGCACAAACTGGTTAGCACAAGCAGAACATGGGGGATTTTATCAAGCCATTGCTACCGGAATTTACAAAGACCACGGGTTGGATGTCACCATTAAAATGGGCGGTCCCCAAGTTGGCAATGGTACTCAGTTGTTGATGGGGGGCGCAGTTGATTTCTTTATGGGCTATGGTATTGATGCGGTGAACGCCATAGTACAAGGAATTCCCAAAATTACTGTAGCGGCAATCTTTCAAAAAGACCCCCAGTGTTTGATTGCCCACCCTAATACAGGAATTAAAACATTTGCCGACCTTAAAGGCAAGCCCATTTATGTATCTACTTCTGCCAGCGTTACTTATTGGCCAGTCCTCAAAGCTAAGTATGGCTTTACCGACGACCAGAAGCGCCCCTACAATTTCAATCCTGTTCCGTTTCTGACTGACAAAAACTCTGCTCAACAAGGCATTGTAACATCAGAACCATTTGCTATTGAAAAACAGGGAGGGTTTAAACCGCTGGTGTTTTTATTAGCAGATTATGGTTACAAAACATACGCAACTTCTATTGAAACAAAGAAAGAACTGGTTAAAAAAAATCCAGACTTAGTGCAGCGATTTGTAGATGCATCAATTAAAGGATGGTACAGTTACTTAGACAACCCCGCTCCTGGTAATGAATTAATCAAAAAAGATAATCCAGAAATGTCTGATGCTCAAATTGCCTACGGCATCCAGAAGCTTAAAGAATACGACATTATTACGAATGGTGATGCCCAAAAGCAAGGAATTGGGGCGATGAGTGAGGAAGTCTGGAAATCGTTCTTTGACGATATGGTGAAGGTGGGTATTTTTGATGCCAATACCAACTACAAAGACGCCTTCACCTTGCAATTTGTTAATAAAGGAGTACAGTATTATAAATCTTGACACTAGAACGCTGAATGACTAACCGTCCTGCTATTACCCTCAGTCATGTTAGCAAGGTTTACGCTAATGGCATGGTTGCCTTGCAAGACCTAGATGTTGTGATTCACGAATCTGAATTTGTCAGTCTAGTCGGTTCCTCTGGTTGTGGTAAAAGTACCTTACTGCGCCTTATCGCTGGACTAGGGCGTGTAAGTTCTGGCAGTATTCACTCTTGTGTCACGAAGCAAGCGCAAAAACTTGCCTTTGTCTTTCAAGATGCAGCACTTATGCCCTGGGCGAATGTCAGAGAGAATGTGCGCCTACCGCTGAAGTTGGCAGGAATGCCTACAAAAGAGGCAATGGCATTGGTTCAACAAGCGCTAGTCTTAGTGGGTTTAGAGGGGTTCGAGAAATGCTACCCCCGTGAGTTATCTGGTGGGATGAAGATGCGGGTATCAATTGCTAGGGCATTAGTCACTCAGCCAAATATACTTCTAATGGATGAACCATTTGGGGCACTCGATGAAATTACCCGTAGCAAACTTAACAGCGACTTACTCAATTTATGGCGTCAATATCGCTGGACAGTAGTTTTTGTCACACATAACATTTACGAAGCAGTGTACTTATCAAATCGAGTACTTGTTATGAGAACAAGTCCTGGAACTCTAGTGGCGGATGTCAAAATTGATGCCCCATACCCACGTGGCGAGGTATTCCGCACATCTTCAGTGTACAACGAATATTGCTGCGAAGTTGCCGATCGCCTAGCTGAAGCAATGAGCGATTACCCTGTCGTTAAACTAATGTAGTAAGTATGCTGTTTATCCGTCGCTCCCAACCACAAAAGACACTGGTGAAATTAATTTCTGCCGATGTTTTAGCACCAATAGCAGTAGGTGTTCTGGTGCTGATATTCTGGGATATCTTCGTGCGGGTAACGAATTTACCTCCCTACATACTCCCTGGACCAATATTAGTCTTTCAAACCCTAATTACTGACTGGAATGAACTTTTTCCCTCACTATTAATTACCCTGCAAATTACCTTTGTTGCCTTAATTGCTGCTGCAATTTCTGGCTTATTAATTGCTATTTTATTCACCCAAAGTAAGTGGATAGAAAGAAGTTTATTTCCTTATGCAGTCATCTTACAAACAACACCAATTGTTGCGATCGCACCCCTAATTATCCTCTGGCTGAAAAACAACACTTTTGCCGCCCTGGTAGTTTGTGCCTGGATTGTCGCCTTTTTCCCCATCGTTTCTAACACTACACTAGGACTTAACAGCGTTGACCGCAACTTAACTGACCTGTTTAAACTCTACAAAGCTTCTCGCTGGCAAACACTGTTGTATCTCCGCATACCCAGTGCCATGCCCTATTTCTTAGGCGGTTTAAAAATTAGCGGTGGTTTAGCATTAATTGGCGCAGTTGTTGCCGAATTTGTCGCAGGTACTGGCGGAGTCAACTCAGGAATTGCCTATCGTATTTTAATCTCCAGCTACAACTTACAAATTCCTCGGATGTTTGCCGCACTATTTCTTACAACTAGTTTAGGCGTCCTGATTTTTATCAGTTTAAGTACCCTCTCTGACCTTATACTAAAAAAATGGCATGAAAGCGCTGTAAAAGATGAAAACTAAAACCGCTAATTGCTCATGATTCACATTGACGGTTCCCACGGAGAGGGAGGCGGACAAATTCTCCGTTCCTCACTCAGTATAGCTGCCATTACAGGTAAACCCATACAGATAAATCACATCCGCGCCGGACGGCAAAAGCCGGGACTAGCAGCACAACACCTGACAGCAGTTCGCGCAGCAGCAGCAATTTGCCATGCCCAGGTGCGGGGAGATGCCTTGGGTTCAATGACGCTGGAGTTTATTCCTGGTAGTTCCGTGCAAGCGGGAAATTATACATTTGATGTCAGTGAAGCACGGTTCGGCGGTTCTGCTGGTGCTATTACTCTGGTGTTGCAGACTATCCTCTTGCCTCTGGTGCTAGCATCTGGTAATTCCCAGGTGACACTACGGGGAGGAACTCATGTCAGTCATAGTCCTTCAATGACTTACATTGAATTCGTCTATCTGCCCATGCTGTATAAAATGGGTGTGCAGGTTGAGGCGAAACTGAATGCTTGGGGGTGGTATCCCCAAGGTGGGGGAGAAGTAGAGTTTTTAATCAGTGGTGGTAGTAAGCTTAGTGGTATCAACTTGGTAGAACGCGGCGACTTACAGCAGGTGCGGGGGTTAGCGGTGGTGACGGAACTGCCTTCTCATATTCCTCAAAGGATGGCGAGTCGTGCCGAGAATTTGTTGCGTGAAGCCCGATTGAAACCTAATATACAGCCGTTGCGAGCAAAGGGGATCGCACCGGGAGCAGGTTTGTTTCTCACGAATGTGTATGAGAATAGTGTCGCTGGGTTTGGTGCTTTGGGGCGTTTGGGTTTGCCAGCAGACAAAGTAGCACAAATGGCTTGTGAAGAACTGTTAAAGTTTCATGACACTGGTGCACCAGTGGATGAACATTTAGCGGATCAGTTACTGTTGCCTGCTGCTTTGGCATCCCAGAGGAGTGAGTACCGGGTGGCGGAGATTAGTCAGCACCTGACGACCAATGCTTGGGTGATTGAACAATTTGGGTTGGCGCGGGTCACGGTGGATGAAGTTGAGAAGATGGTGGCGGTGGAACCTTTGTTATACGTCCAGTTTTCCCCAATCTGAACGTATAACCTATTTTGTACCTCCTCTGCTTACTATTGCAGCGCCTATCTATTCTCTAGTTGCTAAAAGCATCCTTGATGTTATCAACAGTGCGTTTAACAGCATTCTTTGTATTGTCTACGGCGCTCTTTGTCCGAGCAGCATCTTGGTCTGCTCTTTGCTGAATTCGAGCCGCATCTCTATGAGCTTTGCGCTCAACAAAACTACCATTGTCATCCGTTGCTTGCTCAACTCGAGCCGCATTTTTCTTTGCAGTTCCCTTAACCTTATCTGCCGTATCTTCGATGAAATTCTTGGCTCTTCCAGCATCAACATTTGCTTTCCCTTTAACCTGATCGCCTATGTCTGCTGATGCAATCAAGTTTGCAGCAGGATTAGCCATTGCTGCGGTGTTCGAGAAAAACGAAAAGTTCCAAACCAAGGCGATCGCTGACACACAAAACAGAGTTGTAGCCAGAAAGCGTCCTACAGTCGAAAGCCCTTTCATAAAATAATTCAGTTTCATAGAATACAATCTCCATGAGATAAAGCATCCTATTTTTACTCCATCTGCCTCATCAGCTAAATCATTCCCTAGACTGAGGTTTTCCCGTCGCTCTTTCAAGAAACACTTTCTGTGTAGGGGTGTGAGGGTGTAGGGGTGTAGGGGGAAAAGACAGTGTTTTTTTCATTCATAGCGGGTGGTGCGCCGCCCGTGGGGCGCACTGAAGAAACACGGGAGTGGGTAGGGGCGATCTTTACCCCGCCCGTACGGGAGTAGGGAGTGGGGGAAGAGTGAAGTGGTGGTGGTTCCTTCAGCATAGCAGCATAGCTGCCTTCTCATATCATGTTCGGATAATCACTTATAATTCAAAACTCTCCGCGTCGCCGCGTCCCCAAGTCCTCCTTGTTCGGATCTCAAATAGGATTGCTATATTATCTTCTGAACTTTTTTTAGTCACACTATGACCGAAGCTAAACATACCCGTGTTGCCCGTCGGGGACGAATATTCCCCGAAATCCAGTGGACAGAAGAACAATTTGCCCAATGGAAAGCAAAACAAGATGAGTTTTACCAGCGCTGCAAACCCATTTTCGATCTCGTCCAACCCGAACTTATTAAAACTCACTACAACTGGTACATGGCAGTCGAACCAGAAAGCGGTGAGTATTTTGTTGCATTAGATGAGATGACTGCTATTAAAATGTCATCTCAAAAGCATCCCAAATGTCCCGTTTTTATATTTAAAATTAACGAGACTGGGGTTGCAGGGACAATATGATCTCAGGAAGGTTTGGTGATGAAGAGGAGTTATTTTTTGAAATTGAATTGATTGCATTTGATGGATTTGAATTACCAATTGATGCAGTTTTTGATACGGGATTTTCTGATTGGTTAGCTATTGATAAGCAGGATTTGGAGGGATTTGATTGGGAATATTTAGGCGAACGAAGTATGCTGATGGCAAGAGGTGTATCTAACTTTGATATTTATGCAGGAAAAGTCAGAATTGATGGTGATTTGTTCGATATTCCTGTTTATGCAGGTGATGGAGTGCCTGAAGTTTTACTCGGTCGTCAATGGTTAAAAAATAAGCGTTTGCTTGTGGATATGCCATCAGATATGTTGACTTTGGGATATTGATACAAAAACGATAAAATACAAGAAAAGTTTTTGCTTTTAAAAGTCGGAGATATTATCCCAGACTTAATTAAAATCTAATTAAAAAATTATTTATCCTTATTGTCAGAATTTAAGTAGGTCGTAAAAATAAATAAAGGTTTGTAGTTGCGCTTCAGCGCCCTAGATATGAGCGCTGAAGCGCAACTACAAACCTTACTTGCATTCATATAGTTCTGTTTTTCTGTGCCGATCTACTTAGCCGTGCGGTTGGCGTATCCAATGAAGGAACGGTAACAACCGCATTTATTGTTCGCTAATGGTTTTCTTTTTGACCGCGCTGCTTCTCGTTGTTTGTAGAATTGGGAAGGCGATCGCTCTATACTCAACTTTAGCCTCTTGAATCAGATTTTGTAGCTGAGAGGGAAGGAGTCTCCCTCTACGACCGTCTATCCTGCCCAAGGTAGTAGTGTTCGCCTGCTGGCAACTATGACTATCTACGACTTTTCCAGTATCCAGGTTTTCGGCTGCAATGCATGACTGCCAGAATAAGAATGTAGTCTTGCTCAATTGTATAGAGAATTCCATACGGGAATCTGCGTGTGATACACCGCCGAACATCCTTATCAATCACAATGTAGTGAGTAGGGGATTCTCTAATCCGATAGACTGCATCCTCAATAGCATCAATAAACGCCTGCGCTACCTCAACCCGTTGCGATAAATAGTATTGAACAGCCTCACTATACTCTGTGAGAGCTTCAGGGTGAAAGACATACTTCATTACTCAAGCAATCGCCTCACTTGAGTTAAAGCTTCTTCTCCTGGAATGGGCTGTACAGAACCGTTGCGAATTTGCTCTCGTCGTTTCACCGCTTCAGTAGTCCAAGCTGCTTGAATGCTTGGATCGATATCGAATTCTAGGCTTTCAACTAGCTTGTCTGCTAGGAGTGCCCTAGACACACTGGGGAGAGCTAAGAGTTCTTCTGTCAGTTGCTCAATTGACCGCATAGCTCAAAAGCAAAATCGTACATATTGCTTACATTTTAACTATATGCTGACCATTCTTGCTGCTTGCCTATCCCAACATGATGATGCCTCTAAACCCTCTTGTCAATGCGCAGCATTTTTTTACCCAACGCTTGATTCTGACAGCGCCAGAGTTTCGATCGCTGTTATTTTTCTTCCAATCCATTCGGCGATCGCGGGAACGACTGCGTTACCAAGGAGTCTCCCTCTGCGACCGTCCATCCTGGGGGAAACCCCATCAGCTTTTCCCACTCTGTCCACGTCAAGTTTCTCGCCACAGAGTATTGGTCTGTCTGAATGACCTCCTTGATGTCCTCCAGTTTGGGCACGTAGCGTGGGGCAGATGCTTTTTGCCAGGGTGTACCCGAAGCCACCGCGACGTTGTACCACAAGCGGAGTATCTCTGACAGTGCCTTCACGAACACTCGATCCAGTTTGCGTCCGGCTCGATTTTCGCGCCGTAGAATCCCCAGACAATTCGCTGCTGTCAGTAAAGATTCTATATTCACATTTTGTACCAGCCTGGTAGTACATCAAAAAAATAACTCAGTATTTAATGGGTTTTTGACTGCACCCACATCCGCCTGGGACTTGAAGTCCCAGGCTAATAGCATAAGTCCTCTGAAAGAGGACTGAATGAGTGTCAATGGTTAAAAAATAAGCGTTTGCTTGTGGATATGCCATCAGATATGTTGACTTTGGGATATTGATACAAAAACGATAAAATACAAGAAAACTTTCGGCTTTTAAAAGTCGGAGATATTATCCCAGACTTAATTAAAATTTAATTAATAAAAAATTCTTTATTCTTATTGTCAGAATTTAAGTAGGTCGGCACAAATAAATAAAGGTTTGTAGTTGCGCTTCAGCGCCCTAGATATGAGCGCCCACGGAGCTACTACGAGCCTTACTTGCATTCATATAGTTCTGTTTTTCTGTGCCGATCTACTTAGCCGTGCGGTTGGGGTGTCCAATGGAGGAACGGTAACAACCGCATTTATTGTTCGCTAATGGTTTTCTTTTTGACCGCGCCGCTTCTCGTTGTTTGTAGAATTGGGAAGGCGATCGCGCTTTAGCCAAAGTTTTAGCTTCACCAGAGGCAGAGCCTCTTACTATATCATTCCCTGGCAGAGCCAGGGAACGAGAGGTTGATTGTTTTCCTTCGTCGAGTTGATAATTAGAAGATAGCGTTCGGCAATCTCAAAGCCTTACCTGAAGGTGAAAAACCTGTCAACGACTTGAAACCTGATGACAATACTTTTGCGAGTATTCCTACAAGGTATCCGGCAGGAAGTTAAGCAACTCATGGCTTCTCCCTCCCCTATTAAAAAATCTCTTCGGCACATTAAGGCAGGGGTGATGCTTGCGGCAAATGCTGTTATGAGTGCTTTTGTGTATGTTAGAAGTGCCACCTTGTCTTCCTTGACTAGGATATGCAGTTATCGAAGACGGATCAGGGCAGGTCTAATGGTGCTGGCAAAGCCTATTTTAATTGTCGCAGGTGCTATCTTTTTAAGTCCTCTGATGCCCGATATGTTAGAGATTTTTTCATCAGAATCTGATAGAACTCTAAAACAGACACAAAATGTAACACCCATTGGCTGGATTCGCATAGGTATCGTTAATAATACTTTAAGTAGTTCGTCTGTTGTAGAACAATTGTTTCAAACCTCAGATTCTCGGTCAGCTCCTAGTATTGATTCCCCTGTTGTTCCATCAAGAGGAGCAGTCGTGACTGTGAAAAACCCAGTAAATTTACGGAAAAACAGACCAAAAATATATAACAACTCCGATTTGCCACCGAAAATAGGTCTGCTTAAACCCGAAGAGAAGCTAATTATCCTTAAAGTACAGCGTTTAGTCAACCCTTCATCCCAGATAGAAGTTTGGGCGGAAGTTGGCAGGTATAAGGAGAAATACGGGAGTGGGGAGTAGGGAGTAGGGAGTGGGGGAAAAAGGGGGCAGGGGGGCAGGGGGGCAGGGGGGCAGGGGGGCAGGGGGGCAGGGGTGATTCTTTCTCTCCCCCACTCCCCCCCTCCCCCACTCCCCCACTCCCCCACTCCCCCACTCCCCACTCCCCACTCCCTATTTCTTACTCCCCATTTCCCATCCTCCAAGCAATGCTAAAATGCCGAAGGCAGCAAACGCCATCGCACCCCACTTCAGCGGCGGATTCATATCAAACCAATCCAAAAAAGTTGGTATTGTAAGATTGCCAAAGTCTCCCTCTACTTTGTCGTAGTCTGGGATGGTCGGTGCAAAAAGATTGTCTGGACCCTCCTCTGACTTTGGCTCATTGGTGCGCTGTCCCGCGAAGCCAATCAGCAGCAATATAGAATCTACAAGTTCTGGTGAAATGCGTTGCAGCACATCTAATACTTTACCTACATCCCCAACGATAAAATCACGAGTGGGGTGTTCTGCTGCGTAAAGGATGGCATTGGCAACAGTGTTGGGCTGGTAATACGGCGGTATTCCTGTAGGCTTAACCCCTAGCTTGGTGCGAACCTTGTTATAGAAAGGTGTGTTAATCACCGAAGGTAGTATGGACGTAACGCTGATGGGGAATCCTTCATGTTGCAACTCGACCCGCAGCGCTTCCAAGAAACCTTCTAAACCATGCTTAGCAGCAGAGTAGGGACTTTGCAACGGTAGAGAACGCCTACCTTCCATGGAGGAAATATGAATTAACGCCCCGCGTCCCTCTTTTTTTAGATGAGGCAGCGCCACCATCGCACCGTATACTTGTCCCATCAAGTTGACATTGATGACTCGTTGAAACTCCTCGGGTGTGATTTGGTCAAAGGGAGCAAGTATACCTGTACCAGCGGCATGAACCCAAGTATCCAATCGACCGTATTGTGCCACGGTTTTATCAGCGATCGCTTTTACCTGCTCAAAGTCACTCACATCTGCGATTACCGCTATAGCCTCACCACCATTGCCTTGGATCTCCTCTACCAAAGACTTTAGCCCTGGTTCGCTACGCGCCGCTACTACGACCTTTGCGCCATGTTGAGCGAACAAAGATGCTGTTTCCCGTCCAATGCCGCTGGAAGCCCCAACGACAGCGACGACTTGCTGATTAATTGGCTTCAATTGCATGATTTATTATTTGTAACTTCACCTTCCCATGTATTAAGCTTTATGAAGCGTCACTACATCTTTCGCAAGAATGAGGTAAAGCATACCATCAATGGATTTTGGAGTTACCTATTGCCATAACCACCTACATGCTCTACCACGCCAATTGCTATCATGGGTTTGGTAAAGTGATATAGAATTATGACATTTGACACCAAAACCACCCGTTTTTATAATCAAGAAGACGTGCAGCAAATTCTTGGTCTGGCGATCGCACGTCACGCCCTTGACAAAAACAAAGAATTTTCTTACGATCAACTCTTGGAAATCGCCGCAGAATTAGAAATATCCCCAGAATCCCTCAACCTAGCAGAACGCGAATGGTTAGCCCAACAGGGAGAACTACAACAGCGCCAAGCTTTTAATGCCCACCGCCAAGGGAGATTCAAGAAGCGTTTGGGCAATTATGTCATTGTCAATGCTGTTTTGCTACTGGTGGATCTGCTAGGAGGCGGCGGTCTTTCTTGGTCGCTGTATGTTTTGTTATTTTGGGGATTGGCAGTAGGTCTTGACGGTTGGAATACCTATCAAACCAAAGGCGAAGACTACGAAGTAGCTTTCCAGAAGTGGTATCGCAAGCATCAAGTAAAAAAATTATTCAGCACGGCTGTGAGTAAATGGTTTAAGGGGTGGCAGATTTAGTGCTATATTTTCTGCCGCACCCAATATCCTAATTACCAAGTAGTTACGGCAAGGGCGATCGCCTCATGTGCTTTCGCAGAAGAGAGATCGCGAGCATCATCATCCCCACTGAGGTTTTCCACATGGATGAATGAGATGTCCGTAATTCCCAGAAAAGCAAAAAGCGTTTTGAGATACGGTTCTTGATAATCGTATGGTGCAGCGGGACTTCCCTCGGTAAAACTGCCACCACGAGCGGTGATAATCAGAATCTTTTTCCCTTCAACCAGACCCTTAAAGCCACCTTGGTCGGTAACAAGGAAGGTACGACCTATGCGAACAATTTGGTCAATGTAAGCTTTCAAGGTAGAAGGTACATTAAAATTATACATTGGCACACCGAAGACGTAGCGGTCAGCCGCCAGAAACTCATCAACGAGGGTATCTGACAGTTCAATTGCCTTAGCTAGTTCGGGTGTGCGTGCTTGCGGTGGTGTAAAAGCGGCGGCGATCCATGCTTCGTCTACATGGGGAACTGGATTATGTCCCAAGTCCCGGTAGGTGACTGTGTCCTCCGGATGAGCGTTTTTCCAGGATGTGATGAACTCATAGGAGAACTTGCGGGAAAAGGAGCGTTCCCCACGCGGACTAGAGTCAATATGTAGAATATGGGACATGGATAAATCTGAAAATTTTTACCAGTACTAAGTATACATTAGTAAAGTTAATATAAAAAGTAGTTTCCTAAAAGTAAGATACTTACCAAAAAAAACTATGAAAGCTGAAGCCCAAAACCACAGCAGGCTAACTTGTGAGGTAGAAACTACACTCGACGTGATTGGTGGACGCTGGAAAGTTTTGATTATTAGAGAACTAATATCAGGCGTAAAACGCTTTGGCGAATTGCAGCGATCTCTAACGGGAATTACTCAAAAGATGCTTACCCAGCAACTTAGGGAAATGGAAGAAGATGGCATTATACATCGAGAAGTTTATCCACAAATTCCACCAAAAGTAGAATACTCATTAACACCTTTGGGAGAAAGTCTAAAACCAATACTCTATGCAATGCACCAATGGGCTGTGGAGCATTATTTATCTCAAATCGATAAAAAGCACCTTGTCAACGATAGTAATCCCAACTGATTCGTTAAAAGAATGCTAATTGCTTTTTGACAATTATCTATTAGCAATTAGCATTTTTGTCCTTCCATATAAGACTGCTACATGAGTTAATGTATTGCTACTTTTACAGATAGTCTATATATCTGTATATATAGTTTTAGCATATACCGCTCAATTAATGATTCGTAAACGTGGATAAACCAGGTATTGTTTAAGAAACCGGTTTTCTAAGGCTTGGGGCGATCGCAACTCAAACAGGATTGCCATATATACATATATATGTATATAGGTAAATTCCAAATAACCAGAGGCTATTGCATAATAAAGATGTGACTAGGGGAGGAAAAAGAGGCAGAGGGGAAGGGGGCTTTATAGCAGAGGGATTCTTTCTCCCTTGCTCCCGAGCACCCCTGCTTTCTTTCTCTCCCTGCTCAAGAACTGCAAGCCTACACGAGCAAATTTCGTATCCGAATCCTATTGTCCTCGCTCCCGACTTTCAAGACAGGTTAGAAATTTAGTCTAAGGGATTTTTAAAATTCATGTTACAAGGATTTTTTCAAATCGCGCTCACTCTACTGCTCTTAGTAGTGTTAACTCCTATTTTTGGCAGTTATTTGGCTAACGTCTTTTTTGGAAAAAAAACATTCTTAGATCCAGTAATGACCCCTTTAGAACAAAGAATTTACCTGTTAGGCGGCGTTGACCCTAGAGAAAACATGACAGGTTGGCAGTATGCCCAAGCAGTACTAATCAGCAATTCGATCATGGCAATTTTTGTCTTTTTTCTGCTGATGTTTCAAGTAAAGTTGCCTCTGAACCCAACGGGTTTAGGGATGCCAACTTGGGATACAGCTTTGCACACAACCATCTCATTTTTGGTTGCTGCTGATTTACAGCACTACTCTGGTGAGACAACCATGTCCTACTTGAGTCAAATAGCGGCTTTAGGTTTTTTGATGTTTGTCGCTCCCGCTACTGGTGCAGCAGTGGGAATTGCATTTATTCGCGGCTTGACAGGGAGACCATTAGGAAATTTTTATGTTGATTTCATCGGTTCAATCACGCGGGTTTTACTCCCTCTCTCCATAGTGATAGGAGTGTTGTTACTAATCGCAGGTGTCCCAGAAACTCTAGCAGGTCCTCAGATAGTGACTACCTTAGAGGGAGCAACTCAAGCGATCGCCCGTGGACCAGTGGCAAATTTTGAAAGTATCAAGATGCTGGGGGATAATGGTGGTGGTTTTTTTGGTGCGAGTTCGGCTCATCCCTATGAGAACCCCAATGGTGCTACTAATTTCCTAGAAATCTTATGTCAGCTACTCCTTCCTGCTGCTTTTATCTACACC
Source organism: Stigonema ocellatum SAG 48.90 = DSM 106950 (assembly GCA_016903675.1). Taxonomy (GTDB): domain Bacteria; phylum Cyanobacteriota; class Cyanobacteriia; order Cyanobacteriales; family Nostocaceae; genus Stigonema; species Stigonema ocellatum. Next base: position 49,193 of record JADQBA010000045.1, read on the forward strand.
TACGGTGTATTCATTGGTAACATCAAGCAGGCGTGGCTTCTGTTTTGGATGGTGTTGGCTATCTTTGGAGTCCTCATTGGCGCTACACTTGGACGCTTACAAAAACGGACAACCTTCTATAAAACTTACTCGTTAGTCTCAAGATCTTGGGCAAGTTTGGGTACGCATAAATCCAAAAAAAAGTGATGCCGCCTTCCAGATCGGTGTGGTTGGTGTTCAGACTAATTAGTTTTCAATAAGGGGGCATCATTTTTTTCTAGATAATTCCACGGCAGTAATTGACACGAATTCTCGACTAGCACCCGTGAAGTCCAAAAAATGCAAGGTTGTCCGTTTTTGTCTGGGATCGACCCTGCCCTCACAGAAAGCCCCTCTCCCAATTTGGGAGAGGGGTGCCCGTAATGGGCTATCTTGAGGGCGATAATGACAATGAAATAGCCCCCTCTTGCTGCTAAGAGATTCCATTCATTCACGGGTATTGGCTTTAAACCCACGAATGTAGGATTCTTGCATTCCCTACACCCGACACCCCACACCCGACACCCCATATGATTGTAAAAAATGGCAGAAACTCAAGCACAGATTAATATCATAGTTAACAATACGAATATGGAGCGCGATCGCCTGCTTAATTGCGGTAACATATATATTTACCCAGCTTCACCTGCTTAAATGAACTATCAAGATAAATTGTTGTTTCACCGCCGCCTAGGAACAAGTAACCATCAGGCTTTAATAACTGTCGCACTTTGCCTAATATGGTTTTTTTCATTTCTGTATCGAAGTAGATGAGAACATTGCGCAAAAAAATAATATCCATTTGCGGCAAAAAAGACCAGGATTGGATCAGATTCATTTCTCGAAACTCAACTAAAGAACGAATTTGTTCCTGAATTTGCCACTCGTTATTTTCCTGGTGAAAGTACTTATTTCGTAGCGTTTCCGACAATCCCCGCTGGATTTCTATCTGATTGTAACGACCTTTGCGAGCGCGTGCTAAAGCTTTGCTAGAAAAATCGCTAGCAATTATCTTTACCATCCAGTTAGCAAGCATTGGGAAATATTGGCGAATCAACATAGCAATACTGTACGGCTCCTGTCCACTAGAACAAGCTGCACACCAGATATTCAGCGATTTCTCTTCTTTCCGATTTTTCAATAGTTCTGGTAGCACGAAATTTTTCAGCGCCTCAAAAGGATAAATATCTCGGAAAAAAAAAGTTTCATAAGTGACTAGTGCCTCTATCACCTGTACGTGCAAACTGTTGAACGGCTCAGTCCGCAAAAATTTTATAAGAGTTGCAATAGAGTCAAATCCTGCTATCTCCGCCAAAGGTTCCAAATGTAATTCAGCAAGGTATTCTTTATCTTCATCAAGTACGATCCCTGAATAATGGTAAAGTAATTCGCGAAGATAGGCAAAGTCGGTGCTACTGATGCCCATAGATTGTTTTTTTGCAAAATTATCAACATTTTTCGGAAAAACAGTTAAATATTATTTTTAATATTACTTGTTTGTTGTATAATATCTGGAATGTTTTCTAGAGAAACGATTTGATCTGCTAATCCTGCATTAGCTACAAATCCAGGCATTCCCCACACTACACTGCTAGCTTCATCCTGAGCTAAAATTTGTCCTCCAACTTGACGAATACACTCGCAGCCACGCAGTCCATCCTGACCCATACCAGTTAACACGACTGCTAGGGTTTTAGCTCCATAGACTTTGGCGACAGAACGAAAAAGCACATCGACGGAAGGGCGACAGGAATTTTCAGGTGGTGCTTGGTGGGTTGCAATTCTCACCACAGTTCCATCCTGCTCAACAACCATGTGAAAACCTCCTGGTGCGATCCAGGCACATCCTGGTTTTAGCACGGTTTCGGGAACAGCTTCATAAACTTGGATTTGAGATTTGGCTGACAACTGTTCGGCTAACAGTTTCGTAAACATGGGGGGCATATGTTGAACAATTAAAATTGGAACTGGGAAGTCTTTGGGAAGCTGAGGTAATACAACAGAAAGAGCGTTGGGACCACCGGTAGAAACTCCAATTGCTACGACATCTATTTCCTGTTTCCGCAACTGGTGGGGGGATGAAGGGCTAAGAGGAGGGGGAAAGGGGGGAATCTCTCTCACTCCAGATGCAATAAATCGCGTCTGTTTACTTCGACCTAGCCCCGATCCGAATAATTTGATTTTAGGAACCAAGTCTTCTCTAATGTGTTGGTTAACAGCCTCTTCGCTACCCATGCTAATTGGCTTAGTTGCATAATCGTTAGCACCTAAAGACAGAGCTTCGAGAGTTGCAGCAGCACCGATGCGAGTAAAGGTGCTGAACATGATTACGGGTAGGTGGGGATAAGTTTTGCGGATAGCTACCAACGTTTCCAAGCCGTTCATTTCCGGCATTTCCACATCTAAGATGATGACATCAGGATTAACTAGGGGAATTTTTGCTAGAGCTATGCGACCATTAGCAGCAATACCGACTACTTCCAGTGAGTCATCACTAGCCAACACTTTAGAAACTCGACTGCGGACTACTACCGCATCATCGACAATGAGTACGCGAATTTTTGCCATTTAGTATTTAAATTTGCTAACGACTTTCTGCAAATTCACTGCCATGTGCGACAATTCACTTGCAGCCCCAGATGAATTACCAGCACCAGTGGTAGTATTTTGCGCATTAATCGCCATTATGCCAATGTTCTTGGCAATATCAGCAGTCGCCTTTGCTGCTTCAGAAACGTTACGCGAGATTTCATTGGTAGTTATAGTTTGCTCCTCAACGGCACTAGCGATGGTATTTTGGATATCGTTAATCTGGTTAATCACCTCAGAAATCTGAGTAATTGCTGTAACTGAATTCTTTGTATCAGTTTGAATTGCTTCAATTTTCTGGCTAATATCCTCAGTCGCCCTGGCTGTCTGCTTGGCTAATTCTTTCACTTCACTAGCAACAACGGCAAAACCCCTACCCGCATCGCCCGCACGTGCAGCTTCAATAGTAGCATTCAAAGCGAGCAAATTAGTCTGCTGGGCAATAGAGGTAATAACCTTAATAACTTTGCCAATTTCTATACTGCTTTGACCAAGCTTAGTAATTGTCTCATTTGTGCTGTTGGCTGTCTTAACTGCATCAGTAGCCACCTTAGCTCCCTGCGCAGCATTCTTGGCAATTTCCTTGATGCTGACGCTCATCTGTTCTACAGCAGTGGCTACTGATATAGTATTCTGACTGACTTGTTCGGCAGACGCTGAGACTGCTGTAGCCTGTTCGGCTGTCTGTTCAGCAGTTTGATTCATCTCTCGACTCACCACCGTTAATTCTTCAGAAGCAGAAGCCACCGTTGTTGCTACCTCAGCAATTTGTTTAATCGAAGCCGTCACATTGGCAATCATCAAATTAACGCTTTCACTGACTGCTTGGAACTCGCCAGCATTTTCTGCCAAAATTTGTTTTGATAAATCTCCCTGAGATACTGCTAGCATAATCTCAGCAATGCTTCTAATTTGTTCTGTTAGCTTGGCCGACATCTGGTTCAGATTATCTATCAGTTCTTTCCAGATACCTGCCGATCCTTCAACAATGGCATGAGTGCCAAATTTGCTCTCTGTACCTAACTCACGAGCTACCCGCGTTGCCTCAGTGGCAAACAAATTAAGTTGATCAACCAAGGAATTGACAATATTGCCAAAATGCAAAAGTTCACCACCCAAAGGTTTACTGTCAGCCGCCAAAGCCATTTTTTGGGATAAATCACCTTGAGCGATCGCACTCAGCACCCGTTCTGCTTCTATCGTGGGTTTTGTCAGGTTTTCAATTAAGCTATTAATAGCATCTATGCTCGTTGCCCATAAGCCGTTTTTTGTGTCTTTTTTAAGACGTTCATTTAGTTTTCCTTCTTCGCCTACTTCTCTGCTAATTTCAAGAATTTCCTTGGCTAATTTTTCGTTGAAATTCATTAATTCATTAAAATTTTCAGCTATTTCACCTAAACCGTTATTCTCAACAGATAATCTTACAGAAAAGTCACCGCTTTTGGCAGCTTTTAGTGCTTGTAATAGTGGTTGTAATTGAGGTTCTGTTGTATACATTTAACTAGTCTCCAAAACTTTTTTTTGCTTTTTTTACGCAGGTTCAGCGTGTATGAACGCGGATTTTTTCTGATTTGTGCAATTTTGTATTAATTTACGAGCAGCCCTTTCAAGGTGCAAATTTCATTCGTGTTCTTCGCGCCTTCGTGGTTCAAAAAAATTTTTAAACCACTTTTGCATGGTGTCTCCCCGAGTGAGTAGAAAAACTTCACTTTTACGCTTCACCTTGAAAGGGGTGGTTGTATAATTATAAAATTTTCTTGAATTAATTGTATGGTTTTTATTCAAGAATTTTCTCGATATTTAAAATAAGTAAAAATCCCTCTTCTAGTTTATATGCTGCCTGTAGAGACTCGCGGATTTTTCCTTTAAGTGTGGCGGGTGGAGGTTCAAAATTTTCTTCTCTACACTCTAAAACATCGCCAATATCATCAACCAACAACCCAACTATTTCTGAGTCGGTATGCACAATGACGTTGTAACCTAGTGATTCACCCTCCGAATTTACTACAGAAGCAGGGGATATTCCTGAATGCCTCATTTCTAACCTACGCTGTAAATCAATAACAGTAACAATTTGTCCACGCAAGTTAATTAACCCACAAATATCTAGAGGTGCCAACGGCACATAAGTTATTTCTTGAAAGCGAATCACTTCTTGAACCTGTAGGACATCAATGCCAAAGTAAATTTTATTGACAAAAAATGTGCAAAACTGTCTTCCAGCCATGATTTTTATTGAGCAATAAGTAGATAGGTAGTCATAAAAATTCTCACTATAGCACTCCTAAATCATTCGTAAAAACCTCTCTTTCTTTTCTTGGCGAACAGGGGCGTCTTGGCGGTTCGTTAAAAAAAATCGCTATAATAACTAACCAGATAATTCAAACAAATAAGGATTCGCAATCCGAATTACATTTTCTACATCTATCATTTCAGTGACTTGACCTTGGATAACAGCAAGTGAATTTACACCTAGTCTACTAGCTATTCCTTTTCTCTCCAATCGTTCTTCTACAATATCAAGAATGCAATCTACGACTAACCCAATAAGTTGTTCTTCCTTTAAAGAAACTACGACGACTTGTATGGTGTCATCTTCAGTGAAAAACCCCTCCCCGGCTACGCCACCCTGATTTTTATCCCCACTTCCCCCTTGCAGGGAGGGGTTCTGCGAGTGTAATGTGAATCCCTGACTGTGACTAGAAAATACAGTATGCAGGTCTATTAAAGACAAAATCGTATCTCGATACTGCACCACGTATTGATTTCCTACCTTTTCCACAACAGAACGGGGAAATTCTTCAAGGCGGGAAGCAAAGGTTAGGGGAATACCCATGCGTGCGCCTTGCGGTCCTAGAAACAGTAATACCATCTGCCGGTCTTCTTTCTCAAGGTCTTCTACTGTTGTGGTATCAGACAATTGCTTCTGAAGAAGCAATGTTATTCCAGCAGAGTTTGCGAGATTAATGGCGTCGATAATTAGTGCTACTTTACCGTCACCCAGAATGGTTGCTCCAGAAAAAACGGTAATATGCTTTAATTGTCTTCCTAAAGGTTTGACTACAATATCTTGAGTATCATCAATTGCGTCTACGACTAAACCAAAACGGTAGTCTTCGGCTTCAATGACAACTATATATATAGTTTTCTCGTCTGCGACTTTGTCTTGAAAATAGGGAGTGGGGAAAGAAAGATTTTCATCCTTTTCCTGTGCAGGTCTATCCTGGATTTGGAATATCTGATTTAGGTATACCAAGGCTAAAAGCTTTTCCCGCAGCCTCAACACAGGTACGTCATAAAGTGTTTCAATGGCTTCAGCTTGCGATCCTTCTAGGCGAACTAGCTCTTGTATGCTACTTTGGGGAATTGCATAGCGATTGCCGCCACTGTTTACAATCAATGCTGGGATAATTGCCAAAGTCAGAGGAATTTTGATTTGGAATGTGGTACCCTTTCCTAGTTGGCTGTGAACCTCTACCGTACCATTGATTTTCTCGATGTTGGTTTTGAATACATCCATCCCCATACCGCGCCCGGAAAGGTTGGTTACTTGGGAAGCTGTTGACAAACCTGGTAAGAAAATCAAATTCAGTGCTTCGGTTTCACTTAAGGAAGCTGCTTTTATAGAACTAATCAGTCCTAGTTGCTGCGCTTTTTGTTTGAGTTGTTCTAGATTAATACCACGTCCATCATCACTAATCTGAATATTCACTTTGCCGTTGTGATGAAAGGATTGCAATAACAGTCTTCCTACGACTGGCTTACCAATAGCAGTTCGCTGTTGTGGTGTTTCAATACCGTGGTCAATGCAATTACGTACTAAATGGGTGAGTGGGTCTTTGATTGCCTCTATAATACTTTTGTCTAGCTCGGTTTCTGCTCCTTGTATTTCTAATTGTACTTGTTTACCGCAGGCGATCGCTAAGTCCCGAGCTAGGCGATAAAATTTTTGCCAGATACTACTAATGGGTTGCATCCGGGTTTTCATCACTACGGATTGCAACTCACTAGTAATGAAGTTGAGCCGTTGACAGGTAGTAGTAAAGGCTGTATCCTCAAAACCATTGGCAATTTGTAAGAACTGGTTGCGAGCTAAAACTAATTCTCCAACTAAGTTCATTAGCCAATCCAGCAGTTTGACATTGACTCTGATGGAAGTTTCTGATAATGTATCGTCTCTGGTTGTCTCAGGTACAACTTCTTGCACTTGATTAATTTCTTGTGAGCTTGGCTGTTCAGTCGTGATATAATTATTTGCCTGTTTTTCTGAGACTTGCTCTTTATTACAAGCATCATTCTGGACTTGCAATTGATTCAAGTTCTCTATTAATTCAGAATAATCGCGATCGCCCTCTTTGCCTTCCTCTTCAATATGATTGAGAATCAGCAGGATGGTATCTAAGGTTTGCAGCAAAGCTGTAGTGATTTCACGATTTACAACCAAAGTCCCATCGCGCAAACGACCAAGCAAGCTTTCACCTGCATGAGCGACTGATTCTAGCTTTGGAAAGGGTAAAAAGCCACAGTTACCTTTAATAGTATGAATCGAGCGATAAATGCGAACTAAAATTTCTCTATCGGTAGAATTTTTCTCTAAATCAATAATATCCCGTTCTATCTGGGCAAGATTCTCGTAGCTCTCTTCTAAGAAAGCCTTTACATCATCATCATCATCGTTAATCTCTACTAAATTCATGCTATGGGCACAAGAAAATTTGTCTTTATCTATGCTAATGCTAAGCCAAATATAGCCACTGATAAAATATTCCTAAAGATGGATGTTCAAATTATACAATTCATGATACTTTACATAAAGTGTATATAAAAAAATAATAAAATGCCTCAATGGTCAGGGCAGGTGCATCTTACATGCTATTGACATGGCTAACATTCCATGTATTGCACGCATTTGCATTCTATCCGGCTGTTGCAATAATCATTTGTAAAAAATCTTAAGTAGGGTGGGCAGTGCCCACCATTTCTGGGTATTGGTGGGCACTGCCCACCCTACGTGTGCTTCAAAAATTTGCGGAGGAATCCTATAAAATAAATTAGGAGAATAACATTAAGTTTAAATCATAAGATTTCATTGCTATTAATAATCAAAAATTTTAAATTAAAAACGAAACAATCAACGGATTTTCAGGAAAAAGTGCCCTCTACCAAGAGATACCGCTGCCTTCTCAAGAGAAATTATCAGCAAAAAAAGAGTAAAAAAATGGTGTCTATTTTGATTATCGACGATGCAGCATTTTCGCGGAGAATGATCCGCAAATTTTTGCAAGCCGATGGTTATGAAATTTTGGAAGCAATTAATGGCAGAGAGGGGTTAGAGATAATTCGCAACCATCAGCCAGACTGTGTTTTGACAGATATTTTAATGCCTGATTGCGACGGATTTGAATTTCTTCAGAACTTAAAAAAAGAAGGAATCAAAATTCCTACAATCATCATTACAGCAGATATTCAAGAATCTACCCGTAATCTTAGTATAGAACTGGGTGCTACTGGATTTATAAATAAGCCTGTAAAAGAAAACGAAGTACGTCAGGCTGTTCGACAAGTATTGACTTCCTTACCAGTGGAAAAAGACTCATTCGGGAAAGAACAAGGATGATATTTTTTAAGGAGTAGACTATCTCATGCAACAGCTAACAAAAGACCAAATCGATGCTTTACAAGAACTCATTAATATTGGAGTTGGTAGAGCAGCGAGTTTACTGAATGAGATGGTTGAATCCCGAATTATTTTGTCGGTTCCATTTGTGAATGTATTCAACGCCGTAGAGTTGAAGCAAGAATTAGCTAAACGTTTTAGTGAAGGTAGTTTTGCTGCTGTACGGCTCAGATTTACAGGTTCATTTTGTGGAAATGCGAATTTAATTTTTCCTACAGAAAGCGCCGCAACACTGGTTGCTATTCTTACCGGAGAACAGCCGGGAACACCTGACCTTGATGCTGTGAAAATCGGAACGTTAAATGAAATCGGTAATATTGTGATTAACGCTGTGATGGGTTCCATTAGCAATCTCATAAAGCAGCATCTAAATTATTATGTACCCATGTACTTAGAGGATTGTATAGAAAATTTGTTGTTCAAAGATAATCTTAATGTAGAAAAAATTTATATGTTGGCTCAAGCAAGTTTTGCTATTGAAAATTTAGAAATTATAGGAGAAATAATTTTAATTTTTGAAATGCATTCTTTTGATGCCTTAATAGAAGCTATTAATCATGAATTAGAGGTGGAAGTATGAAAAAAAATAACAACAAAGGCAGCTATGCTCCTATAATGCTATACTAAAGGGGAAATCCCTTCTCCTGAATGCCATACCCTAGTAGTCTGGCAAGTCAACTTTGATGGGTTTGTAGTGAGGACTAAAGTCCTCAAAAATACGAGGACTGAAGTCCTCACTACGAACAAATCATCACAAACCAAGCTTTCATTCGGTTGCCAGACTACTAGGAGGGCACCGTGGTAAGCCAAGGGCGGAATGTAGGAGGAAAAGAACACCAAGACACAAATTATACAATCAACTTGGTTTGATAATGGACAATGTTATTCAGGCTCAGGAAAAATTTAGTCTTTTCGACCATGTTCCTTTAGGAGTGTGTATTCTCCAATCAGACTTGGTTGTGTTATTTTGGAACTGCTGTCTGGAAGAATGGACTCAAATACCCAAAAGTAAGATTTTGGGGACTAAGATTAGTGAGCATTTTCCCCATTTTAATCAACCCAAGTACATTAACCGTCTGCTGCAAATTTTCAGTGGTGGATCGCCAACAGTATTTTCTTCTCAACTACATCAATATATCATTCCTGCTCCGTTACCGCAAGGAAGATATCGCATCCAGCATACAACTGTTACTTCTGTACCTGCGTTGGATGGAGTAGGCTTTTACGCGATTTTATCTCTTCAAGACGTAACAGATTTAACATTTAGAGTTCAAGAATATAGAACTATGCGCGATCGCGCCTTGGCAGAAGCCCAAGAACGTCAACGAGCACAACAGACAGCTGAGGCAGCTAATCGCATTAAAGATGAGTTTCTGGCGGTTTTGTCCCATGAACTTCGCACTCCCTTGAGCCCTATTTTGGGTTGGGTAAAGCTGCTAAAGCAACAGAAGTTGGATGAAGCATCTACTCTGCGAGCTATAGAAAATATCGAAAGAAATGCCGAACTACAAGTGCGACTGATTGAAGACCTACTAGATATCTCCTGCATTCTTCGGGGCAAGGTGAGCCTCAATTGGCAAGGGATTGATCTAAAACTTATTATTTACGCAGCATTGGAAACTGTGAGCTTGGCAGCAGAAGCAAAATCTATCCATATCAACCTAAAACTAGATAAGCATGTAGGACTAGTTTGTGGTGATGCAAATCGTCTTCAGCAGATAGTTTGGAATTTGCTTTCTAACAGTGTCAAGTTTACACCAACCGATGGACTGGTCGAAGTGTCCCTAGAGCAAATAGATTCTCAGGTAAAAATTCGCGTTAGTGACACTGGTAAAGGTATTAGTCCGGAGTTTCTGCCCTACGTATTTGAATCTTTCCGGCAGGCGGATACCGGCACCACTAGGAAATTTGGGGGATTAGGGCTAGGATTGTCAATAGTTCGCTACTTAATAGAATTACATGGCGGCACTGTGACAGCAGATAGTCCAGGAGAAGGACAAGGAGCAACTTTTAGTGTCAGTCTGCCCTTGATGAAACAGAGAGTAGGACAAGGGGAAAGGCAGACAACACAAGATGAGGAAAATTTTCCCACTTCATCTCTAGCTGGAATCAGGATACTGATTGTTGAGGATGAGGCTGACACGCGAGATTTTCTTGTGTTTTTATTACAAGAGTATGGGGCAAAGGTGACGGCTACAACATCAGCAGTTGAGGCTCTTGCAACCATCAGCGAGTGTCAGCCAGATTTGCTCTTGAGTGACTTAGGAATGCCTGGTGTAGATGGTTATAATTTGATTCAGCAATTGCGAGCTATGCCAGAAGAGCAAGGTGGGAACATTCCCGCAATTGCCCTGACGGCTTATGCAGCAGAGACTACTCAAAAACGGGTTTTAGCAGCAGGATTTCAAAGGCATATTGCCAAGCCAGTAGAGCCAATGGAACTAATAAGCGCGATCGTAGAGGTGATTAAAAGCAATAATCTTTCAAGGCTGGGTTAATCGTTCTGCAATTTATGTCTACCCTGCTATCTGGATTTTTTGTCTACCAGCAAGACCAAAGGCAGAGTGAACGGCATGTATTGCCTTAACACCTTCCTCTTGTGCCACCACACAGCTAATTTTGATTTCTGAGGTGGCAATCATTTGAATATTGATTTGATATTTAGCTAACGCCTCAAACATTTTAGCCTCACCCTTAGGCGAAATCAATCGGGGATGACAATGTTCTCTAAGCCCTCCTCTGGTGCTGGGTATTGGGGGTTCATCGCCTCCAAGGTATCTGCAATAGTCCGGGCAATAACCAGATTGCGATACCACTTTTTATTCCCAGGCACAACGTACCACGGAGCGTAGGTGGTCGAGCAGTTGTTGATCGCATCCTCAAAAGCTACTTGATAGTCATTCCACAGTAGACGCTCTTTGATATCGTTGCTGGAAAACTTCCAGCGCTTATCTGGATTCGCCAGCCGACTTTCTAATCGCTGTTTTTGTTCGTCTTTGGAGATGTGGAGAAAAAACTTAATCACTGTTGTTTTATTAAGAGTGAGCATATGCTCGAACTCATTAATTATTTGATAGCGCTTCCGCCAATCGTCCTCTGATACCAACTTTTTCACGCGCACAATTAATACGTCTTCGTAGTGTGAGCGGTTAAAAATTGCGATCATCCCACGCTGTGGCGTCCGTTGGTGATAGCGCCAAAGAAAGTCGTGGTTAGCTTCCTCTGTACTAGGGGTCTTGAACGACCAGACCTGACAGCCTTGGGGATTTATACCACTAAACACGTGTTTGATAGTGCCGTCCTTGCCACCAGTGTCAATAGCTTGCAGCACAATCAGTAGGCTGCGCTGGTTCTCGGCATATAGGCGTTGTTGTAAATCCTTAAGGCGCTCAAGCTGCTGTTCGAGTTCCTTATCGACATCTTTCTTGTTTTCGTAATCTTCGCAAGCATTCGGGTCAAAGTCGGCTAAGGTGATTGCCTCTCCCGGTTTTACCCGATAGTGGGGATAATTAGGTTTTGGTGGCGGATTATCCACCAGAAGTGTTTCTGGTGTCATCTGTTTGGCAACCGAGGTTGTTGCTTCCTGAGCAGCTTTCTTGGTCTTTTTACTTTCTGCAATGGCTGTGTCTTGAGCAGAAGTGGAAACTTTGTTTGATGAATGTTTTGATTTGGACATATCAGTAATTGTATAGCCCCAGATTTATCGAACAGACACGGGGCGTAGAGACACACCAGACGCACCAGACGCGGAGAGCCTCGTCTTAGTCGTGTCTTGTCCGTCAGCCCCAAGGGTTTAAGACCCCAATAACTACTGCGTTGCCCCAACTAGGTTGGGGTTCAATCCCCATCAATTGACTCCGCGTCACCGCGTCTGGGGGTCTGGTGCGTCTCTGACTTGAAAGTCTCTTGAGTTATTTGATCTCGCCCCTAATTTACTACTGTAAATATTTAAACTTGGTTACATTTTAATCGGTTTATTTTCATTAAGCATCTATCTTTTAGGTGATTTTAAATCTATATATATCTTTGTCAGGGATGAAGAATTAGAAAATTTTACTCCTGGTTCCTCGCCAGAGTTTCTCCCGCCTACGGCTGTTGTTGTCGTTGGTGATCTTCATAAGGGAACGCTAGAGGCACTCAAATACGCCCACAGCATTGCCTTATAAATTGCCGCCGTCCATGTAGACATTGGTCACACAGATCGAGACAAACTACAAAGCCAATGGGAAAAGATCGAACAAGATGTTCATTTGGAAATCATCGACTCACCTAAGCGTTCACTGTTGACGCTGATTGTTAATTTCGTGGCTGAGTTTAAACCCACATTCCGCCTCTGCTTTTAAAATTGGTCGTGAAGCATTAGAGATGTCTGTCTGTCCAGCACAAAATTTTTCAAAACCTCCAGTTGTGCCAGAAATATTAACGCTAACCTTTGCCTTAGCGTCCTGCTGTGCCTTAAAGGCTTCAGCGATCGCCTGTGTTATCGGATAGACCGTACTAGAGCCATCAATTTTAAGATTTCCGGTTGCCGCCATCCTTTGTCTATTACTGACTTGAGCAACTGTTTGTGATGAGTTGGTTGTCCCTGTGCAGTTGGTCGTTAAAGCCAACGTTCCAAATGCGAGTGCCAACTTGACCGAAAGTCATAGCACGCAAGCCCCACAGCGTAGGACATGGGGTAAGTGCGTAGGGGACTTCAGTCCCCGTCAAGTAACTCTATGATTTTGAATGTACAGCTTAACGATATCTGGCATGTGCGCCTCCAACGGTAGACACAAAGTAAGAGTTAGTCCACAGTGTCGTTCGTTTTGATTTGAGTTGTGGAAAATAAGCGCCTGAGATACCAAGATGATTGCGCCTTTGAACCGCTTAACTGCCCTATGGATACCAAACTGGGGATCTACTTCAATGAGTAGATGAACGTGCAAATAGCATTATTTCCATCACAATGATCTCGACCCGTATTTACGAGCGCTATTTGCTCGCTTATGCTCTTTAAGCCGTAAATCTACTCCATCCTTGAGGACGCTACGCCGATACAATGGAAGTCCAGACAACGTGATACTTGCATGAATACACGACATTGTTATTAGATTTAAATTTCTTCATAAAAAAGACTTGCGCTATCTAGCCTTTAAGTATATAGTATTTTCATTAAAGACACATAATCGAAGGAATCAAGCAAGTATGCAAGTGCGGTGGAATTTCAAAATGTTACCCAACCAATCCCAAGAGGCGACTCTTGAGGATTGGTTGGTGACGTTGCGAAAACATCGTAATTATGCTTTAAGAGAACGGAAAGACGGGTTCGA
>JADQBA010000093.1 GCA_016903675.1 Stigonema ocellatum SAG 48.90 = DSM 106950
GCTGCTACCGCCTGGGTATCTTTGATTTCTCCTAATGCATATGCTGCACGAGTACGCACATGAGAATCTTCATCATTCAAAGCTTGAATTAATGCTGCTACCGCCTGGATATCTTTGATTTCTCCTAATGCATATGCTGCACGAGTACGCACATGAGAATCTTCATGATTCAAAGCTTGAATCAATGCTGCTACCGCCTGGGTATCTTTGATTTCTCTTAATGCATATGCTGCACGAGTACGCACAGAAGAATCTTCATCTTGTAACCCATTAATTAAAAAGGCGACTCCGTACCCAGAGCGGGTGCTCTTCAAAAACTCAATCTTGAGCAATTGAGAAATCTCTAACCCTAGAATTAAATCAACTGTTTTTTTCTGAAACTTTGGATTTACCTCTCCTGCTAACCTCGCTCCTAACGCCAAATCCACCTCTATGGCTAACTTCACTACCCGTACTGCCTGCGCTTCTTTCTCCACTAAAGCTAACATAAGCGCTAAAGGTTCTGTCCACTTTAAATAATTCAGATAATCCCGTTTCAATTCCTGATCAATAATATCGGGAAGCTTCTGGAGTAGACATTCAGCAGCGTAGTATTCCTGAAGCAGCTGATGGCGAAACTCTATTTTGTCATTGCTAGTAACTTGGATTAAATGATGCTTGAGTAAATCATCTAGCAATTCTTTGGCTCGACTAGGAGGATAATCAACTTTCCTTTCAAGAAATTTCGTCAAAGTTTCTTCCGCTTCAAACCTATCAATGATGACTCGCAATTCTTCCGGCGTTTCTCCCTGCATCATAGTGAAAGCCAAATGCTTCAATGACTCCTTCCACCAGCAGCGCAACTTCTCAGAAACTGGAACATCATCTTTGATGTTGCCGTCATAGCTTTGGGCAAAGCGGCGAAACACTAAACCTAAATTCGGCGGTACATCCCTTGTTTGTTCAAATAACTTACACAGCATCCACAGCAGCAACGGCGTTTGCCCGAACTCGCGCAACCTTCCACCTAACCGCTGTAGCATTTCCTCACCTTGTTCGGGCAAATAGGCGCGGATAAACTGCTGCATCTGTTCTTCTGTCAGGGGTTGCATTTCCAGCTTTTTCTCAATTCCCAAATCGCCTCCTACCCCCAAATCTCGCGTGGTGAAAATCATTGGGGTTGTGGGGTTATTCTGCCGAAAACTTTTTAAATCTCGCCCTGCCTCTTCATTGGGTAACTCGTTCACCCCATCGACAAGCAGCAAAAATTGCCCATCATCCAGCAATGATTCAATTTTTGCCATATCTAGAGGTAATCGATGCCGTCGTAAAAAATCTCGAATCAAATCCAGCACCGAAGTTTTGTATTGCCGCAACTCCAGCAGTACGGGTATGCACCCCGAACCGCCTAGGGATTTTGTTTCTTCTGCCTCTTCCAACAACAGCCGCGCTAACGCTGTAGATTTGCCTGAACCTGGTTTTCCTACAAGTAACACATGATCTTCAGCATATTTACGTAACCCTTCCTGCACTGGTAAGCGTTCTGTTGTCTCCTGCGTGTCACCTCTATCGGCCTGCTTTGGAGACACCGTTTCCACCACTAAGCCAAAATCAAACGGTGATGGTGAGTTTTGACGCTGTGCTGTTTTACGCCCTTCAACATCTGTAATGGTGTAGAGTTCCCGCCAATGTTGGTAAGCATTACACACAGATTTTAGATATTCTTGAAAATCTGGGATCATGCAGGAAGTTGACTGGATTAAGGGCTGAAATCGTTTCTTATGATTCTGACTAATTATAGCGGTTTGCGAGTCAGTAGTTCTTTGGTAGGGGCGCAAGGCCTTGCGCCCCTACAATTAGGTATACCTCACCCGTTGAAATCCGCTATAGTATCACGATGGGAATTAACCGTCAACTACCCCGCCCTACGGAGGGCGGGGCTTGCGGAAAACCTAGCTAAGCTAGGCTCATAATACGCAAAGTAATAGTTGGTTAGCACGCCGAGATGCCGTGAGGCGACACGTACAAATATTTCCCTCGTTTGTACCTCTGTCTGGCTCAGTTGTGAATGAGAGATACGCTCAGGGCATTGTGCTAAGGGACAGGCGGCGACGCCTAAAAACATTTATTGGATTATCTCCATGAATACCAAAACCAATCAATCAACACGAGTACCAGTAGTAGACCAAAAGGGCAGACCATTGATGCCTACCACACCAGCCAGAGCCCGTAAGTGGATACTACTCGGAAAGGCAACACCAAAAAGAAATAAGTTAGGAGTTTTTTACGTTCAATTAACTCACTCTCCATCAGGTTACGACACGCAACCAATTGTTGCTGGAGTTGATAGAGGTAAATGTTTTACTGGGATTGCGTTTCAGACTAAGCTTGCAACGATTGCATTATTTCATGCTTGCTTGCCAGGGTTTTATAAGTCCAAGAACCAAGGTATGAAAAATCAGACCCTAGATCGTCAATCTGTGACCGGAAAGATGGCAAAACGAGCCGAATTAAGAAGAACTCGTAGGGGTCAAAGAATTGACCGCTCAAAGCCTTTTCAAATACGCAACCACAGGCAAAAGCGGTTCGACAATAGACGTAAAAAGAAACTTCCGCCCAGCGTGAGGTCTAACCGACAGATGGAGCTAAGAATCCTGAACGAGATGGCGAAACTGTTGCCAATCTCAGAAATCAGGGATGAGGCTTGTGGTGGTAACACCAAGAAAAACGGTTTTGGGATTTCACCTGTAACTGTTGGTCAAGAATGGTTTAGATCACAAGCATCTAAGATAGCACCTGTCGTAGAGGTTGACTCCTTGTCCACTAGTAAATATCGCGACTGTTTAGGACTTGTCAAAGATAAAAAGGACAAATCTAGACAGGCTCAAGAGACTCACGCTAATGACGCGATAGCTCTCGCCGCTAGTTATTTTATCCAATACCAATCATTCCATACAAATAACACCCACGGGCACGAATGGGTAGGAGAATGTGTATGTACTGTCACACCATTCATTGTCTTAACTCGCCCTAAATTGTTCCGCCGCAAACTTCACCAAGAAAACTACTCCAAAGGTGGCATTCTTAAGCGCCAGGGTGGAACTATCACACCTTTTGGCTTCCGGTCTGGTGACTACGTTCAAACCTGGAGAAAAGGGGAGGTTATTCGAGGATGGATAGGTGGGTGGACTGATACCCAAAAACAAAAAAATGTATCGGTCTATGACCATAATTGGTCGCGCATTGGGCAGTTTGAACCTAAAAATGTCCGATTGCTTCAAAGGAGTTCTAGGCTATGTGTTTCCTGATCGAAGTTGGAAAAAATGTCGCTGTCCCTCTCCCTCGTTTGGTTCGCACCAAACATATGTCAAGGGACGCAACATTTTTTCCTCGCCATTCCTCCCCTCCTTTAGAAGAAGGGGAATCCTGGCTGAAACCGTTGAATCATATTGTTTAGCCGCACCTGTGTCGGGGTTTTATGAGATTATTCTCTACCCAGAGTCATAAAACAGCGCTATCCTCACATCAAGCACCTCCCTTGTGGGAAGGCTGGTGGGCAGTGCCCACCCTACGAAATAATAAGCTTTTTAGGTTTTGTTTTCGCAACAAGGCATTGGTGCAAGATATGAGCCTCCAGCGATCGCCTCGGATGTGATCGCAACATATGAAAGAAACACATTTTTCCCCCACACCCCTACACCCTCACACCCCTACACCCCTGTGTTCCTTAGTAGAGTGTTTCATGAATTGGTAGCGTTTTAGTTCGTAGTTGCTAAGAGCGCTGAAGCGCAACTACGAACGAACGATAGACTTCATTAGCCAAGTCTTGCTCGATAGTCTTCATAAGAAAATTGCCGCCACATCTCAAATGTGCCGTCTTTCTTAAGCACACCGATGGATGGATGCACTACACCGTTAAACATGCTACTCTTCACCATAGTATAGTGCATCATGTCCTCAAAGATAATGCGATCGCCCACCGACAAATCCTCCGAGAAAGCATAATCACCAAGAAAATCCCCTGCTAAACAACTTGAGCCACCCATGCGATAAACTTTCTCCCCCTGCTGTGGTTCATGCGCTCCTCGAATCACAGGCTTATAGGGCATTTCTAAACAATCGGGCATATGAGCGGTAAACGACACATCCAACATGACATTCGTCACATCAGAGGTGGGAATGATGTCGAGAACAGTACTCAGCAAAAATCCGGTTTCCCACACGATTGCAGCACCCGGCTCAAGGATGAGCTCAATATGGGGGTGACGATTGTGAAACTCCTTGAGAACCTTAATGGCATGTTCAACATCATACCCTTGACGAGTCATCAAATGACCTCCGCCAAGATTCAGCCACTTTAGCTGCGGCAGAAAATGCCCAAAAAAGTGTTCTATATTTATGAGGGTTTTTTCCAACGCATAGGAATCACTCTCACATAAATTGTGGGACAAGAAACCCTCTACCCCCTCGGGCAACAAATTACCAAGATACTCTGGAGAAATACCAAGACGGGTAGAAGGTTGACAAGGATTATAGAGTGCGGTTTCAACCGGTGAGTACTGGGGGTTGATACGAAGTCCTACCGATGGTGGAGAAGGCGATCGCCCAATCAGCGGACGAAATCGTTCCCACTGACTGACAGAGTTAAACGTGATATGAGAAGCATTAGCCAGAATCCAACCCATATCCTCATCACGGTACGCGGGAGAATACACATGAAGTTCCCCGCCAAATTTCTCCACAGCCAGTTGCGCTTCCCAAAGCGAACTTGCTGACGCACCCCGAAGTGTCTTTCGGATCAGCGGAAAGCTATGAAACAGAGAGAACCCCTTGAGAGCGAGAAGCACTCGTACAGGCGCTGAGTGCTGCACTCGTTCAAAAACCGCTAGGTTTTCTTCAAGAAGCGCCTCTTCCAACACGAAACAAGGCGATGGGATGGTAAATGGGGAGTGGGGATAGCCTGGGGTTTCAACCCCAGGAGGGAGTGGGGAGTGGGGAGGAGAAGTTTTCATGGTAGGTTCTCCTCGAATGGTGATGCTTGATCGATGACTTCATGCCATGGAAGACCAAGAGGTCCAAGCAGCTTCATAAACGGGTCAGGATCGCACTGTTCTACATTAAACACTCCTGGCTGTTTCCACAGTCCATTAACCACCATCAGCGCACCGATCACCGCCGGAACACCTGTGGTGTAAGAAATTGCCTGTGCGCCAACTTCTTGATATGCCTTTGTGTGGTCACAGTTGTTGTACACGTAGTACCTGCGCTCTTTTCCATCCTTGATCCCACGAATATGACAGCCAATGGATGTTTGTCCGGTATAATTTTCTGCAAGAGATGAGGGATCTGGGAGGAGGGTTTTGAGGAACTTCAGTGGTACTATTTTTGTTCCTTCATAATCA
The DNA here is from genome assembly GCA_016903675.1 of Stigonema ocellatum SAG 48.90 = DSM 106950. Classification (GTDB taxonomy): domain Bacteria; phylum Cyanobacteriota; class Cyanobacteriia; order Cyanobacteriales; family Nostocaceae; genus Stigonema; species Stigonema ocellatum. Next base: position 5,382 of record JADQBA010000093.1, read on the forward strand.
ACCGGATCAATGCGCGTCAGACCAACATTCTGAAGGACTTGAAGATAGGTAATGTAGCTCTCTGAAAAGGTCATCCAAAAACGCGCTCTTTTCAGGGTTGGAATATGCTTGACAAGAGATTCAAGCTCTTCGTGATAGAGAAGATAGGACTCTCTTGGACCTATTTCCGGATAAGGGACTGGACGATGAATCGAAAGAGCCGGTACTTCTACCCAAGCGCCATCCTCATAATATTTACCTTCTTGCGTGATTTCACGGATGTTGATCTCCATGTTAAAATTGGTTGCAAATAGTTGCCCATGATTTCCGGCGTTGCAATCCACAATATCGAGGTAGTGAATCTCATCAAAATGGTGCTTGAGGGCATAGGCTGTGAAAACTCCCGTCACCCCAGGATCAAAACCGCATCCGAGAATAGCGGTTATTCCCGCGTTTTTGTAGCGATCGTGATATTTCCACTGCCAACTATATTCAAATTTTGCCTCGTCAGGAGGCTCGTAGTTTGCAGTGTCGAGATAGTTAACTCCTACCTCAAGACACGCATCCATCAGCGCTAAATCTTGATACGGAAGTGCCACATTAATCAGGATATCAGGGCGAAACTCTTTGAGGAGTTTGACGGTATTATCTACATTATCTGCATCAAGGGCGGCTGTCTTCACTTTCGCTTTCCCAATACGTTCAGCAATACGATTGGACTTGTCGATAGTCCGACTTGCCAGAAGAATCTCTGAAAACTCTTCTTGTGCAGCGCATTTGTGCGCAACAACGTTCCCAACCCCACCAGATCCAACTATCATTACTCGTGCCATGCTGCCTCCTTGCCGATTATTTTCATCGAAAAATTGGGTCTGAAACCCCGCCCTTCTAGGGCGGCTTTGCATTTGGTCTTCCATTACCGCCTTGGGGTTACTCAACTCGGTGTACTGTTGTAATGTACTTTCGGCGGGACAATTACCACCTCAAGTTTTTCGCCCTGTACGCATAATGGTTTTGCTCATTCGAGCCTTCCCGATGGGGAGTAATGTTCGCCTTGCTAATGTTATCGGTCGGTACTCTCTGGATGACACTGGTGTTAACCCTATATAAACCTTTTTAATCACCCAGTTCTAGGGCTTGAAACTGGCGTCGCATCTCAAGGTAGGAACTTAAACGCTTACCGATAACGTAGTACTCAGGGTACTTAAGCTTCTTCAGCTAGTGTGGCTTGGGATTTGGAACTTCTAGACTTGCTAGAGAGCTACGTGTCTTCAGACCGGGGTTACTGACATTGTTCCACATTTAACTTGCACATTTAATTGTATAGACCGTTGACTGTTAACTGCTGACTGTCAACCGTCAACCACCCTCATCTCTTGATTGTGCAATGAATATGTGTTTTAGGTTAGTTAACCTAACGACTTTAACAAAAACGTTGTGAATTTGATACTATCTTTGTTTGTCAAGTTGTTTAAGCACCATTCCCTGCTGAGTCAGTATGACTTTCTTGATCGCTTTTTCCATCTGGCGATCGTCAATGTTCTCTCCAATATCATGATCCCCTTGGCAGGAACCATCAGTTTGGCTTTCTTGGGTCGTTTAGATGATATCCATCATTTGGCTGGAGTTACCTTAGCAGCGACCTTGTTTGATTTCATCTACTATAGTTTCTCCTTTTTACGGATGGGAACCACTGGTGTCACAGCACAAGCTGTGGGACGAAATGACCGAGAAGCGATGCTACTCGTGGGACTGCGCAATGGCTTAATAGCCCTAGCGCTAGGCACACTTCTGGTAATTTTGCAATATCCTCTGCGAGAACTGGGGTTTGCACTGACAGGTGCCAATCCAGAAGTGAGAGCTTCTGCTGTTGCCTATTTCAATATCTGTATTTGGGGGACACCTGCTTTTTTGCTCAATGCTGTCCTTGTCGGTTGGCTTCTTGGACGAGAACAAAGTGGCAAAGTGTTGCTGTTATCTCTAATGTGGAATGGCGCTAACGTCCTGCTAAACTACCTATTGATTGTCCGGTGGGGTTGGGCAAGTACGGGGGCTGGACTGTCTCAGATTATAGCTCAAAGTCTGGAGTTGTTGGTGGGAATAATTTTGGTCAGCCAAGAAATTTCCTGGCAAGAAGTACGAGCCGTAGGGTCACAGCTTTGGGACTTGCCAGCCTTGAAAGCCACTTTTACCCTAAACGGCAATATATTTCTCTGGAGCATAGGTGAAATGTTCCCGTTAATCCTGTTCAACGACTTAAGTTCTGCGAAAGGGACAATCATCTTAGCACAAAACGCCTTACTTATGCAAGTTATACTTCTCAGCTTTTTCTTTTTTGAGGGAATAGCATTCGCTGCTGAAACTTTCAGCGGAAATTTCAAGGGTCAGGGAGAGGAGCATCGGTTTAAGCCTCTACTACAAGTTGTAGTTGTAACGGAAGTGCTTATGGGTCTAACCTTTGCTGGAGCATCTATCCTCTTCCCTCAGACTATATTTGGTCTATTAACCAACCACAACGAAGTCATAGAGCCAATCAAAATCTATGTTTTCTGGTTACTTCCCATACTGGTAACTGCTTCCATTGCTTTCAGTCTGGATGGGTACTTCGCAGGGCTTGCACAAGTGGATATCCTGCGCAACTCCACCTTGATTGGCGTTTTGTTAGGATTTGCGCCTGTGGCTGTGTGTAGTTTGCATTTTCACAGTAATCATATCCTGTGGTTGGCCTACTCAATGTTCACGATCACCAGAAGCATCATACTTGGGGTAGAGTTGCCTAAAACCTTTAGCAGGAGTCCGGAGGAGAGTCCTGTCATATCAAATCCTGTAGCATCTGAATGATAATAAAACCGCTCCAGACGCCGAGGGCGCACCAGAAAGAGTGCAAGTCGTAAGACTTGGATTTCCTTCTCCCAAGGGGAGACGCTGCGCGAACGCGTTCTTCGTGCCTTCGCGGTTTAAAAAGATTTTTGAACCACGAAGGCACGTTCGCGCAGCGTCTCCCCTTGGGAGAAGAACGCGAAGAAGAACTAAGTCCAAAGACTTGCACCTTGAAAGGGCTGGTCCTAGGTAATCTTCTGGCGGTTCGGGAGTAATCTTTGTGCTGAACATTTATCTTTTTCCTGAAACACCAGTACAAAGCTTAGTTTGATACATGGAATTTTCCTGATTTTTCAGTATATTTTCTAATTGACAAAAGCAATATTATTGTTTACTGGCACGAATGCCGTATGAGTAGTATTTACAAGCTTTCTAAGTGGTATTACCAAATATAATGTAAAGGCTTGTAGTTGCGCTTCAGCGCTCATATCTAGGGCGCTGAAGCGCAACTACAAACCTTTATTTATTTGTGCCGACTTACTTAAACAAAAATGTAAAAAACTTGATATTGTTGGCGCGGTTTGGGAAAACTAAATGAAGTGGCTAAGATTGGATGGTAAAATGATAGACCAAGTGAGTATTGCCGGATATCACCTCAGAGAAGAACTCTACTCTGGTTCTAGAACTTTGCTTTATCGCGGGGTTAGACAAACTGACTCATTACCTGTAGTCATTAAACTGCTGAAAAATCCTTATCCTAGTTTCGCTGAACTGGTGCCATTTCGCAATCAGTACACCGTCGCCAAAAATCTTCACTCACCGCTCATCATCCAAACCTATAGCCTAGAAACCTACCAAAATGGTTACGCATTGGTAATGGAAGATTTTGGGGGAATTGCTTTGAAGGGTTATTTCACCTGTCAAGAAACATTACAGACAAAGTTTCTACAAGAATTTTTACCCATAGCTCTTGCTTTATCCAATGCCTTAGAAATACTCTACCGCAATCAGATTATTCATAAGGATATTAAACCCAGCAATATTTTAATTAATCCCCAGACAAAGCAAGTTAAATTAATTGACTTTAGTATTGCATCTTTGCTGCCAAGAGAAGCCCAAGCGTTAATCAGTCCGAATGTATTAGAAGGCACGCTTGGATATATTTCTCCAGAACAAACAGGTAGAATGAATCGGGGGATTGATTACCGAACTGACTTCTATTCATTGGGTGTAACTTTTTATGAGTTACTTACAGGTGAATTACCTTTTAAATCAAACGACCTAATGGAGTTGGTACATCATCATATTGCTAAACCAGCCCCCTTAGTACACGAAATAAACCCACAAATCCCGTCTGTACTCTCAGCGATTGTTAGCAAATTGATGGCGAAAAATGCCGAAGACCGCTATCAAAGTCCATTAGGATTGAAATTCGATTTAGAAAATTGTTGGGATCAGATACAAGAAACTGGTAAAATTGAGGGGTTTGAGATTGCACGAAGGGATGTGTGTGATCGCTTTATCATCCCTGAGAAACTTTATGGAAGAGAAGCTGAAATAAAAAATCTACTACAAGCATTTGAGAGAGTCAGTAATGGTGCAACTGAAATGATGCTGGTAGCTGGTTTTTCTGGTATTGGAAAAACAGCACTTATCAACGAAGTGCATAAACCGATAGTAAGGCAACGCGGTTATTTTATCAAAGGGAAGTTTGACCAATTTCAGCGAAATATTCCTTTTAGTGCATTTGTGCAAGCATTTCGAGATTTAATGGGGCAATTGCTCACAGAAAGTGATGTTCAAATCCAAAAGTGGAAAAGTAAGTTATTAGAAGCTCTTGGGGAAAATGGACGGGTAATTATTGAAGTCATCCCAGAATTAGAAAGAATTATTGGTCAACAACCATCTGTTCCAGAATTATCAGGAACTGAGTTACAAAATAGATTTAATTTATTATTCCAAAAATTTACCCAAGTTTTTACGAGTGCTAAACATCCATTAGTGATGTTTCTAGATGATTTGCAATGGGCAGATTCAGGATCGCTGAAGTTGATTCAGTTATTCATGGCTAATACAGGGCATCTTTTTTTAATTGGTGCGTATCGTGATAATGAAGTTAGTCAAGCACATCCATTGATGTTGACTTTGAATGAAATCAAAAAAACACAAGCAAAGACTAATAGGATTACTTTAGCACCACTGAGTCGAGTGCAATTAAATCAGTTAGTTGCTGACACACTTAAATGTACAGAGGATTTAGCATGGAGTCTTTCTCATCTGGTATTTCAGAAAACTGAAGGTAATCCATTTTTCGTTACACAGTTTCTCAAAGCATTACATCAAGATAAACTTATTCAATTTAACTTTGAGTTAGGCTGTTGGGAATGTGATATTACACAAGTGACTCAGCAAGCAGTTACAAATGATGTTGTGGCTTTTCTGGCATTTCAATTACGAAAACTGCCAGTATCAACTCAAAATATATTAAAATTAGCAGCTTGTATAGGCAATGAGTTTGATTTAGCAACTTTGGCTATTGTTTCAGAAAACTCAGAGGTAGAAGTAGCAGCTTATTTGTGGAAAGCTTTACAGCAAGGGTTGATTTTACCGCTTAGTGATGTTTATAAGTTTTATCAAGATTGTCATGGTTCACAGTCAACAATCAACCGTCAACCGTCAACAAATTACAAGTTTTTACATGATCGCGTCCAACAAGCTGCTTATTCTCTGATCCCAGATGAGGAAAAGAAAATAACTCATCATAGAATTGGTCAACAGTTACTGAACAATACATCTGAGAGTGAACAAGAAGAACGAATTTTTGAGATTGTTAATCAAATCAATGTTGCTGTCGAATTAGTTGAGCAACCAAAAGAGCGAGAGGAATTAGCAAAGTTAAATTTAATAGCTGGGCGTAAAGCTAAAAATTCTACTGCTTATAGTGCGGCGGTTAAATACTTTGCTATTGGGCGCAATCTATTAGCAAGCGATCGCTGGCAAAGTCAGTATAACCTGACGCTGGAATTGTATGTAGAAGCAACGGAAGCAGCCTATCTTAATAGTGATATAGATGAGATGGAAAGCCTTGCAGAAGTGGTAGTGCAACACGTAAAAACAGCATTGGATACAGTCAAAGTGTATGGAGTGAGAATTAATGCCTACACTTCACAGGGTCATTTACTCGAAGCTATCAATGCTGGATTGACGATATTAAAGCAATTTGAGATATATCTCCCTGCATCACCAGATTTAGAAGATGTTACACAAATGGTGCAAGAAACACAGGCTCTTCTAGGTAGTAAGAAACCTGCTGAGCTACTAAATCTGCCAGAGATGACAAACCCTCAAATTTTGGCAGTGATGGAAATTCTCCAAGAAATAGCTATCCCTGCTCATTTCACAAAACCAAATCTCAATTCATTAATAACCATGATGGAGATGAATTTGTCAATGACTTATGGAAATGGACCTATTTCTCCATTAGGCTACTCTTGCTACGGATTATTTCTTTGTGGTGTTGCTGGTGATATTAATCAGGGCTACGAATTTGGTCAATTGGCTTTGGATTTATTATCTAAATTCAAAGATAAAAAGATTGAAGCCAGAGTATTAGTTGTCATCTCTACTTTTGTAGTTCATTGGAAAGTTCATGTCAGAGAAACCTTAAAGTTGCTACAAAATGCTTACTGTAGTGGTTGGGAAAGTGGAAATTTAATAGACTTAGGCTACGCAGCTTATACTCACAGCTTCCACGCTTATTTGATGGGTTGTGAATTATCCAAGCTAGAACAAGAAATGACAGGCTACAGCAAGGTATTGGAAAAAATTAATCAACAAACGCAGAACAACTACAATGAAGTATACCGACAGACAATTTTGAACTTACTCGGTGAAACAGCATGTCCATTTTTATTGTTTGGCGAAGTAAACAAAGAACAGGAATTTTTAGCACGATTTCAGCAGACAGATGACAAAACAGGATTATGGAATTTCTTTTTTACTAAGTTAATGCTGTGTTATTTGTTTCAAGAATTTGAGCTAGCGCTTGAGTATATCGAACGTGCAAAACATTATTCCTCTGGCGGAAAAGGATCGTTCAATATTCCTGTGTTCAATTTTTATGCTTCTCTGACTTGGTTATCTGTTTTGCCTAGCTATCCTAAATCTGAGCAAGAAAATATCCGGCGACAAGTTACAGCCAATCAGAAAAATATGCAGGAATGGACAAGTTGTAATCCATCGAATCATCTACACAAATTTTATCTAGTAGAAGCAGAACGAGATCGAGTTCTAGGTCAATATTTAGAAGCAATGAAAAATTATGACTTGGCGATTTTTTTTGCTAAAGAAAATGGTTACATCCAAGAAGAAGGACTAAGCAACGAACTCTGTGCCAAATTCTACCTCGACTGGGGTAAACAAAAAATTGCCCAAACATATATGCAAGAAGCGTACTACTGCTACGGTCGTTGGGGAGCAAAAGCCAAAACCGATGCTTTAGCAAAACTCTATCCCAAACTGTTGCAACCTATTCTGCAACCGCAACAAATTAATTTTAACCCCTTAGAAACTATTGCCTTGAGTCAGACTTTCTTATCTACTGCTACTTCTAGCACTAGTAGCAACAATATTTTTGATGTTCTAGATTTTACAAGCGTACTAAAATCTTCTCAAGCTATTTCCAGTTCCCTACAAACAGATCAACTCATTACCAGTCTCACCCGTATTATCCTTGAAAACTCTGGGGCCAAAAAATCTATATTAATTCTTCGCCAAGCAGATAATTGGCAAGTTAGAGCAATTACCCTACTTAATCATGAGGAAATACAAACTAACCTCATTCCACAATCGTTAGACAATTGTCAAGATATTCCCATCAATATTATCAATTACGTCAAAAACACTGAACAAACAGTAGTTATCGATAATTGTAAAACGGAAATTCCTGGGGTGATTGACAAATATATGTTGGAATATCAACCCCAGAGTGTATTATGTACCCCAATTATTAATCAAAGATATTTGGTAGGTATTATTTACTTAGAAAATCAACTAACTACCGGAGTGTTTACGAGCGATCGCCTCAGTGTTATTCACCTTTTGTCTTCCCAAGCCGCAATATCTCTGGAAAATGCTCAACTTTATGAAAAATCTCAAGAGAATGCTCAACAGCTACACCAAAAAACAACCCAACTTGAACAAATACTTCAGCATCTCCAGCACACCCAACTTCAGTTAGTTCAAAGTGAGAAAATGTCTGCTTTAGGTAATTTAGTTGCAGGGGTTGCTCATGAAATGAATAACCCTTTGGGCTTTATTTCTGCTAGTCTTGAACAAACTAAACCCATCATCGCAGATATTTTTGAACACTTGAAGCTATATCAAAAAATTCTACCAAGTCCAAGTGATGAAATGATTGAACACGCTAAAAAAATTGACTTAGATTATAGCTTAGATGATTTGCCTAAAATGATTGATGCTATGGCAATGGCATGCGATCGCCTAACAAATATCAGCACCAGTCTCCGCACTTTCTCCCGTGATGACAAAGATTACAAAGTGCCATTTAATATCCACTCTGGCATTGATAGCACAATTCTCATTCTCAAACATCGTCTTAAAGCTAATGAACAACGCCCAGCAATTGAAGTGAATACAAACTACGGTGATTTACCTGAAATTCTATGTTTTCCTGGGCAATTAAATCAAGTCTTTATGAATATTATCGCCAATGCTATTGATGCATTAGAAGAATCGAATATTCGACGTAGTTTGGAGGAGATTAAAGCCAATCCTAACCGAATTACCATCACCACTTCAGTTGGTAATAACCAAGTTCATGTTGCTATAGCTGATAACGGAATTGGGATGAATGAACAAGTCAAACAAAAAATATTTGACCATTCATTTAGTACTAAACCTGTAGGGAAAGGAACAGGTTTAGGGCTGGCGATCGCACGCCAAATTATCGTGGAAAAGCACCATGGAACTCTCACGGTGAATTCTACACTTGGTCAGGGAACTGAGTTTGTCATTACCTTACCGGTTTGTAGTGAGGACTTTAGTCCTCAAAAATGCGAGGACTAAAGTCCTCACTACGAACAAATTATCACAAACCAAGCTTTTGAGATAAATCCATGAAATTTGCTAGCTTGTAGACAATCCGCGCACCTACATTGCCATCCCACTCAGCATCACCAACTTCGCAAATATCAAAGCCAATAATTTTTCGACCACTCTTGACCAATTCACGGAACAAACAAAAAGTTTGCTCCAATTCGAGTCCGCCTGGAACCGGAGTTCCTGTACTCGGACAAAGTTTTGGATCTAGACCATCTACATCAAAGCTAATGTAAACCCATTCAGGTAAATGATTGATAATTTCTCGACATAACTCAATCCAAGTTTTTCCTTCAAAAAGCTCTTGTTTAATGGCTGGGTCGTAGTAAGCAACAATCCTACCATTAGATTGGTTAATCATTTGCACTTCATCATGAGAAATATCGCGTAAGCCTACCTGCACTAACTTAGAAATTTGTGGTAGCTTTATGGCATTGAACATGATAGATGCATGGGAAAACTCAAATCCCTCATAGGCATTGCGTAAATCCGCATGTGCGTCAATGTGCAAAATGCCATAGTTTGGGTATTTAGCTGCTAACGCTTGGAAATAACCTAAGGGTGAACTGTGATCCCCACCGATGACTGCGACTCGCTTACCATTGTTAATTGCTTCCTGACACTGATTAAACAGCCATTGATTAACCTGTTGACAAGCTTGATTAATTTCTGTCAGGACAGGTGTTAAATCTGGTGTATCTGTCAGTGGTTGACCTTGCGCTAGTCGTTCGATAATTTTTGCTGCACAGGCGCGATAGTATTTGTTCTTCTCTAAAATATCTTGGGGAATTTCCACCATGAAAATTCCCTGTTTCCATCCATCAGGATGATCGAAATCGAACAAATCCAGTTGAGGCGAAGCATCCAGAATCTGTTGTGGTCCATTGGCAGTACCTGCGCCATAGGAAACAGTGACTTCCCATGGCACGGGAAAGACAATCAGGTTTGCTGAGGAGTAATCGAACGGCAAACCAAAGAGGTTGCCATTTATTTTACCTACACCGCTGGGATCATAATCCTTGATTTGATGACTCATTTAAGCAGATAACACGCTACCTGGTAGACAGTTTTCTTATCCTAGCGCAGCAGCTACACAAACGCCGCCATTGTCTCTAACAATCCCTGAAACAACTTCAATCCATCGCTACCGCCCAGCATGGGATCTGACGCTCTTTCTGGGTGCGGCATCATTCCCAATACATTGCCTGTAGGATTGCAAATCCCGGCGATGTTGTTGAGTGAGCCGTTGGGATTCTCCCCTTCATAGCGGAATACGACTTGACCGTTATCTTCAATTTCTGATAATGTTGTTTCATCAGCGTAAAATTGACCTTCTCCATGGGCAATAGGCAACGTAATGATTTCACCAGTTGCATAACCTTGAGTCCAAGGTACATCCGTGTTCTCGACTTTCACTCCTATGCGATCGCAGATAAAATGCAAATCCCGATTTCTCACCAATGCCCCAGGTAAAAGTCCAGCCTCAGTTAATACCTGAAAACCATTACAAATACCGAGGACAAACTTACCCTTTTGTGCATGTTCTATAACTTGACCCATAATGGGAGAAAAACGAGCGATCGCGCCGCAACGCAAATAATCCCCGAAGCTAAAGCCACCAGGTAGAATCACCACATCCAAATCGGAAATATCAGTTTCTTGATGCCAAACCATGCGAGTTGGTTGCATGAGCAAATCTCTTGTCACATAAGCAACATCGCGATCGCAATTAGAACCCGGAAATACAACAACCCCAAATTTCATCATTTGTCAATAGTCATTTCTTAATTTTTATTTCCCATTAGCAAGTAAGGAATAACCTACTCAGCGATATCGACAAAACTCCCCACTCCCCACTTTTAACTCCTACTCCCTTCCCGCCACAAGATTACCGATCTTCTTCTCTTGTTCTCCTCTTTCTTCGTGTACTTCGCGTCTTCGTGGTTCGTTAAAATAGGTAATCTTAGACCGGTTCGGGAGTAACTCCCCACTCCTAACTCCTAACTCCTAACTCCTCTCTTCCCTCTCCCCTCATAAAACTCCCGTCTGTGATTCCACCTCAATCACATCAAAGCGATAATTTTCAATGACGGGATTGGCTAGCATTTGGTCACACATCCGATCTAGTTTCTGACGCGCTGTACTTTCATCAGGTGAGGTGAGAGTCATTTCAATGTACTTACCAATCCGCACCTGCTCAACGTTATCGTATCCCAACTGCTTCAACCCAGATTGCACTGCTACACCAGCAGGGTCGAGGACTGACGGACGAAGCGTCACAAAAATTTTGGCTTGAAACTTTCTTTGCACTGGCTTTTGCTGAATCCTGCTACGCTCATACTATATCTTTCTATTGGAGCTAAGTGACAATAAGATTTCACAGGAATCAACGTTAAGCTAGAAAATAGTCAGGCTAAAAGTTTCAACTATATAATATATATTTTCAAAAAATTGTCTATGAGAGCCGTACGCACCCGCAGTCAAGAGCGTATTTTACACCTGTTTAAAACTATCAGACAAGGTGTTTCAGCGCAAGATATCTACGTGGAACTCCGTAACCGCAACCAGAGCATGGGATTAGCAACAGTTTACCGCTCTTTGGAAGCCTTAAAACTTGAAGGCTTACTGCAAGTTCGGACATTGGCTAACGGTGAAGCTCTCTATAGCTTAGCGCAGCAAGATAAGCACCATATGACCTGCCTACAATGTGGTATCTCCATTCAATTTAATCAATGCCCCGTCCATGACCTAGAAACTCAGTTGCAAACTAGCCATAAGTTTAAGATTTTTTACCACACCTTGGAGTTTTTTGGTTTGTGTAAGAAATGTCAAATGGCACAAGCTGCTGCGGAGTAAGACGGAGTAGAAAGTGGGGGGAACCCTAAGATTCAAACCTGTGGCTGATTAAACTCATACCTTAAATTGCCAAAATTGCCGTGTAGGACTTGACAAAATACACGAAAAAGGGTGATCGAGATGATTCAATCGTGGATGGTGATTGGGGCGATAACTTTCTTTGTTGCTATTGGTAGTTTCTTCATCACGCCGCGTGATGTCAAGTGGTTTGCAAGGTTAAGTCGTCCCAAATGGCTGGTTTTTGAGCCTCTGATCCCGTTCATCTGGACTTTTATTTTTATATGCGGTGTCGCTTCCGCCAACATTGTCTGGCAAAAAAATCCAGGAGGCTTAACCACCTGGATATTAATGGGTTTCTACCTCCTGCTGGAAATCATTACCGTCGCCTATATACCACTCATGCTGAGGTGGCGCAGTCTGAGAGTTGGAGAAATCATTGGGTCAGCTGGTGTTATCCTAGGTGTGCTGCTTACACTTTCCGTTTTGCCCACGTCTAAACTGGCGGCACTGTTACTCATCCCCTATCTAATTTGGAGTCCAGTGGGAACCTATACCACAGAGGAGTTAATAGAGCTAAATCCTCAAGATGCGTAAAGATGAGTAGGGGCGATCGCTTTCAAGAAACACTTTGTGTGGGGAGTAGGGAGTGGGGAGTGGGGAGTGGGGGGAAGAGGGGGAAGAGGGGGAAGAGGGGGAATGGTGATCCTTTGAAACACTTTCTGTGTAGGGGTGTGAGGGTGTAGGGGTGTAGGGGGAATTCGTGTTTGTTTCATTCATAGGGGGTGGCTTGCCGCCCGTGGGGTGTTCTCAAGAAACACGGGAGTAGGGGCGGGGTAACCCCGCCCGTACGAGAGAATGGGGTGTTTGTTCCATTCATAACGGCTGGAGTAAGCCGCCTGTCGGGTATTCCTAACTAACCGACATCAGGCGTCCATAGCGTGCGACAACAGGATTACCTGGTTGTGCTTCATTATACAGCCAAGCCCACATTTGGTCTCCAAAACAGAAGTGCCACCACTCTCCAGGATGACGTTTAAATCCAGCTTTTTCCATAACATCACACAACAACTGGCGATTAGCATCATATTGCTGCGCCTGTGGCTGCAAACTATTGGCAAAGTAGTCAGGAAGCGATGCTGGAGAAAGTTCATCAATTGCTGAACCCATATTCACTATTGCCCCTGTATTATCTACCAGCGTCACATCTACAGCAGCACCCGTACTATGGGGAGGTGGAGTCTTTTCGTCTAGACTAGGTTCAGCCCAAATTTTATAAACCTCCTCCCAGATAACTTGGCGTTGTGTTTCTGACATTTCAGATTCGGTCAGTCCAGCCATCCGCACAGCTTCAGCAAAAGTGTAATCAACCATAAACTGCTGCACCGCAACAGGGCGATAAGCATCAAAGATCTGGATAAGCCAGTCAGGACGCAGCAGTTGCAGATAGTCTTGGGCTTCTATCAAACTTTCAACAACGCTTTCCCGGAGAAAATAAGGCGAGTTTTCCCCATAAGGCGCACCTAATTTTTCATAAGGATGGGGAGATTCTACAGCAAACAGTTTTAAAGGAATCTCCACTAACTGTTCACCACACTCGACAATTGGCACATGATGATAAGGTCTCATTCAGAATTTGTTGATTGTTGATTGTTGATTGTTGGTTGTTGGTTGTTGGTTGTTGGTTGCTGGTTGCTGGTTATTAAAAAACTCCCCATTCCCCATTCCCCACTCCCCATTCCCCACTCCCCATTCCCCACTCCCCACTCCCCCTCTCCTCCACTCCCCCTCCCCCCCTCCTCCGGTACTGGATCGTAGCCCCCTGGATGAAATGGATGACAGCGTAAGATGCGGCGAATTGCCAACCAACTACCGCGCCAGACTCCAAATCGTTCAATTGCTTGGATGGCATACATAGAACAAGTTGGTTGAAAACGACAACTAGGGAGAAGCAGGGGCGAAATAAACATCCGGTAGAACTGAATCAGCCAAATCAATAATATTTTCAATAGTTTCATTGCAGTCGCCCAAATGCAATAAAGTGATAACAAAGGTGAAAATTTTCCATATAGTTACTTCTTTGCTGAGTTCATTTCCCGATTTAGAGTCAATTCCCTCTTTATGGCTGCAAATTACCAGCGTAGCAGCTTGGGTGTCCCTCATCCTCCTGATTGCATGGGGGGTGAATCGTGTTGCTAAAGACGATCCAGAAATTGTGCGGAAGATAGTTCATATTGGTACTGGCAATGTGATATTGCTTGCTTGGTGGTTAGATATACCTGCAAGTGTAGGTATTACAGCTTCAATATTAGCGAGTGCTGTTACTTTATTATCCTATAGGTTTCCAATTCTTCCTGGAATTAATAGCGTGGGACGCAAAAGTTACGGAACATTTTTCTATTCCGTGAGTATCGGTGTTTTAGTTGCCTGTTTCTGGCACTTGCAACAACCCCAGTACGCAGTACTAGGAATTTTGGTCATGGCATGGGGGGATGGACTAGCAGCACTGATTGGGCAGCGATTTGGTAAGCATAAGTATAAACTTTTAGGAAGGGAAAAAAGCTGGGAAGGCTCCCTGGCGATGGCTCTTGTTAGCTATTTTATCAGTATTTTAATTTTATTAGGTGTCCTAGGTAACATCTGGCAAACTTGGGTGATATCACTAGCAGTGGCATTTGTCGCTACTGGCTTAGAAACTATTTCAGTTGTGGGTATTGACAATTTGACAGTTCCTTTAGGTAGTGCAGCCTTAGCTTTTGTTTTAACTCAGCTATTGGTGAATGGGTTCGGTTAAGCAGGGGAGTCAGGTCCCCTGAACGGTTACGTAGCAACATATGTGCTCTGTTCACTTTCAAATCGTTCTACGGGTATTCTTGCCTTTTATCTCTCAAATGCTCTCGATGACCTGCCTCTTTCCGTGAGTGTGACTCATCTTCCGAAATTTGGCGATCAGAGCCTGTAAATACATCTACAGGCTTAAATTCATGTTTTCCGCTTTATTCCATGCAACTACAATTTGAACCGACAGATATCTTTGCTGACATTGACCCTCGACTGCAAAGACTACTTGAACGCAAAAGCCGGGGAATGACTACTGTTGCAACCGCGTCAACTAAGGCGGGAGAGGTTGCAGTTATTGCCAAGGTAAATAACCTTGAAGAATGGCTGTCGATCAACGAGGTGTACCCAGGTGCAGATCTGGGCAGTACACCCATTGGTGAGCGAATTGTCACAGCCAGAGTACCGGTTTCCCGATTAACGCAAATCAAGCAGTCCCCCTGCGTTGTCAGCTTAAAGGCAGCGCAAACACTGAAACCAACACTCAACACTACCCTAGAGGAAATTGCTGCTAGGATTGACCTCTTGCCCCAAAATGCCACTGGAAAACAGGGACATGGTGTGGTGATTGGCATTATTGACAACGGTTGCGACTTCGCCCACAAAAATTTTCGTCATCCTGATGGTTCCACAAGGCTGCTGGCTTTCTGGAACCAAGATGGCAACTCCAGTCATAACAGTCCCTACGGTTATGGTAAAGAATACAAGCAGGATGATATTAACCAAGCCCTTCAGGCAAGTAATCCCTATGCAGTTTTAGGATACGAACCAGGATCTAGCGCCCACGGCACTCATGTTATGGATATTGCTGTTGGCAATGGACAAGGCAACGGTATTCCAGGCGTAGCCCCGGCATCTGATATCGTGTTTGTCCAACCCTCTTGGCGTGAAGTAGACTCAATTGTGGAGAACGGTGAAAGGGCTGTACATGAGTGCTTTGGCGACACAGTATTACTGCTGGAAGCGATGGCGTATATTTTCGAGCTTGCTGGCGATCGCCCCTGTGTCATTAATCTTAGCCTTGGGTTAAATGGTGGTCCTCATGATGGTACAACTCTAGTGGAACAGGGCATCGATGCTTTAGTAACAGCAAAGCCTAACCGAGCTATAGTCATCGCCGCAGCCAACTCTTACGATACAGGGATTCATGCCTCTGGGATGGTGACACAGGATGGTTACTTTGACCTACAGTGGGAAATCCCCAAGCATAACCCAAAGCAGAAAGAGATCGAGGTCTGGTACAGTGGGCAAGATCAATTCCAATTAGAAATTCTCTCTCCAGATGGTATGAGTCTTGGTCAGATCTCTCTAGGAGAAAGCGGCCAAGTGCTCGACGATGATGAAAAAGCTATCGTGTTCTTTGCCCACCGCAAGTCAGATCCCAATAATGGAGACAATGTCATTTGCGTCTTTATGGAACCGGATTTACCAGGAGGTATCTGGAAACTGCGCCTCAACGGAGTTCACGTAAGCCATGGAAAATTTCACGCCTGGATCGAGCGAGAGGAAGAGAGTCAGACCCGTTTCGTTCCCCCCCACGACAAGACGCACACACTCAATACTATCGCCTGCGGATATAAGAGCATTGTAGTTGGTTCCTATAATGCTACCAAAATTAACAAGCCTTTGTCATATTTCTCCAGTTCTGGTCCAACGCGAGACGGGCGGCAAAAACCAGACTTCATTGCGCCAGGTCACCACATTTGGGCAGCAAATTCCCGCACGGGCACTCAAACAACACGGATGTCGGGTACAAGCATGGCTGCCCCGGTAGTAACTGGAGTCATAGCACTAATACTTGCCGAAGCTCATAACCGCAACCTAAGACTTACTATCGACCAGATTCGTAACATCTTGGCAGCCAGTACTAAGAAGAACTTTCCCCAGCCTAGTGAGAGAGAACGCTACGGTTACGGAGCGATAGATGCCAGCGCGGCACTGTTAGCAGTGCAATCGATATGATATGATAGCGTTGGGCATAAAATATGCTCTCTTGCGAAGTCGCACACAATAACCACATACTATGTAATAAACTTGTTGCAGTTATGACACGAAAAAATTTACACTTAATTAAATCGTCAGACAGCGGACCGCGCAAAGTAGAACCAAACCTAGCAAGTTTGGCGCAGATGAAAGAACGCCGCGAAAATTCCATGGCAGTTACTATTAAAGTGGCTGAACCTGGTTATATACCAAGCTTTGTTGATGTTCGCGCTCAGATTTCACCCAATCTGTTGACAGCAACAATTACAGAAAAAGATTTACACCAACTCGAAGCAGACCCACTGGTTGTGTCTTTAGGTACACCAAGGCGTTTGCACCCAGTAGCCTAATCTTAAATATACTACTTTTAGTATAAAAGAACTTTTTGTAAAATGACATGAAAGGTTTGTAGTTGCGCTTTAGCACGCTGTAGACACGTAAGCGTTGCGGTAGCGGGTACTCCCGCGTCAGTGGCTTCCCGCAAGGGTAGCGCAACTACGAACCAAATGATAATTTATTGACGCTGACCTAGGTAGTACTTCCCCCTTTTCCGTGGAGAGCACCTCATTGGAACAATTGCCCAGGCTGGGGTGATATTCTGCCTGCATTTTGGCAAGACCAGCCTGAATGTCTACAACGCGGGTTTTAAGTTTCCTCTTTTTGCCCTCTGCCCAGAGCCGCCCGAAGGGCTGGTCATGAGTGTAATTACTCTTTAATACGAGTAGCCATTATGATGGTAATCCCCGTGACGGTAGTAGCCATTATGATGGTAATATGGCTGATGATAATATCCATGACGGTAATACTGGGGATAGTAGTTCCTATAACGGTAGTAGACATTCCTATGGTGATAATGCCGATGGTAACTGGTATACTCAGGATAGTAATACCCGCGAAGGTAATACCTGTGGCCGCCTTGCAAACAGCCTCCATGATGATACCGATGAGCTATCAGGTAAGGCTGTTGGTATTCTGTGTGCTTGAGTTCCCTACTAACAGCTTGCTGATCTCGCGGAATTGAAGAGTATTCTCTGTCCGAAAACAGTGAGGAATTTACCACATCTTGATTTGCCTCTGTCTGTTGCATTGGCAATGTTAATTCCTCAGACTTTGACAACGTCTGAACCTCATTTTTGATGGATGCTGCTGCTATCTCAAATCCGAGGCAACTGGGCAACAGTAAAACACTAACTAAGAACTTCCAAAACATTAATTCATACTCCTAATTTCTTGTCTCCTAGCAAAGCTAAAGAATGCCTACTGTGAGACTTTGGCTGAATTAGGACTTACGCAGTGAATGGAAAATCTAAGCAGATTTCTGCTGAGAGGAAGGCATAGCCTATAAACAAAGCATACCACGAAGAGTTTGGTGAAGAGAGTTTTAGACAATCATGACCATGCTTTGGGAAAAATCTTAACTATTGGCTAATATTTGTCCGCTTCTATAGCAATCCTATTTGAGATCCGAAGACCTCAAGGTTCAGAAACCCGGTTTCTTAGAGAAACCGGGTTTCTCTACGTTCACCAATGATTTAGGAATGCTATACATCAGATTTTATCAAGGAAAAATACAAAAGTCGGTGGCTTAAAACATCTTAATCCACTGACTTTCATTTTAATTGACTTATTATCTACCAAATTTCGGTTGTTCCCTTGTGATAAGGCTTACCAGTAAAGGGTTGCACGCCTATGAAAGGATAAGCATCATCATTAGGAGCAAAAATTCGCATTACCGCTTCAGAAATATATTGGGTGATCCTGGCAAGCATCCGAGAAATAGCCATAATCTCAACTCTCTTTTTTATTACTATACCTAGTTTAGTTCTGATATTTTCGGCTGCCCCTAACTCTCAACATATTGACACTCTCTGCAATATTTGTTGATAAAGATTTGCAATACTTTAATTTGTGGCATTGCTGAATTTGGGGATGAATTATTCTTCGTAGGGGTGTAAGGGTGTAAGGGAAATTATTCACCTACACCCCTACACCCAATATTTTCAGTTGACTCAAAGACGCTATCATAGTGGTTAGTTCCGAATCTTGACGCCGTAGGGACGGAAGCACTGTTCCGACTTTATTGGCTTGAGCAAGGCATTCAGAAATTGAACTGCTCAAAACAGGATGCGCACTGATCTCAAGGAATATATCATGACCTGCGTGAATCAGTCCATTCACTGCGGCTGCAAACTGCACCGGATTCCGCATATTTTGCACCCAGTAGGCGGCATCCAATTCTGGACCTGAGACTTGCTGACCTGTGACTGTGGAGAAAATGGGAGTGGTAGCTGGTTGAGGACTAATTGCTTGCAGAGATTCTACCAATTCTATTTTTAATGGCTCCATCTTCGGGCTATGATAAGGTACATCTACCCGCAAAAATCGGGAAAAAATCTGTCTGTGTGCCAAAAATTGAGCAATTTCTGTAAGGGCAATGTTATCCCCTGAGAGGGTGATTGCCTTGGGGCTGTTGATGGCTGCAATACAAACTTGCTCTGAGTAGCCCACTATGATATGCTCAACCTCTTCTTTTGACAGTGCGATCGCTAACATCTTACCTTGACCAGCACCACGCGCTTGGATGCGGCTGCGATGGAAAATGACCGAGATAGCGTCTTCTAGACTCAGAACTCCAGCTACATAAGCAGCTGCTACCTCGCCGACACTGTGACCCACCACAGTATCTGGATAAATTCCCCAAGAACGCCACAAGGCAGCTAAAGCTACTTGCACGGCAAAGATAGCAGGCTGGGCAATTTGGGTTTCATTAATACGCGATCGCTCCTTCGATGCTGTCAGTTCCTCACACAATGACCAACTCGTTGTATGGAACCGCAGTAAATTATCACATCGATTGATGACTTCCCGAAACACAGTTTCCGAAGACCACAGATGACGCCCCATCGCCCACCATTGTGCTCCAATGCCAGAGAATACAAAAGCTAGTTTGGGCAAATCAGCCTGACGGTGACGGGAAGATTTTCCAAGACGCGGTTCTGTTTCAGAGGTGTGCAATTTGCTCGGTTCTTGATTCTGAGTCATGAAGCAATCTCTATATATGTGAGAACCTCTACATATTTTAGGCTTTTTGACTCACACCCAATTGAAAACCGCTATAAACAGTTTCGCCACTGCTGCATCAACGAGTACCTATGTTGGTGTTCCACTGTAGGGGCGGGATTTCCCCGCCTTCAACTCTTATCCGATAATGAGCCTGAAACCGCTCAAGCTATTAGCAACTATGGCGAACTGACTCGCATAGTAGCAGCTTCTTCTCAGCAGCTTGAATCAATACTAGAAACTCTGCATCCAGGTGATGCTATTTTGGTAAGAACAAATCCACAAAGAGAAAATCTGCGTGGAGTTTTTGATTCTACTTTGGTGTTTACAATTGAGGAAGCTAAAGGGTTAGAGTTTGACACGGTTTTTTTAGGAAATTTTTGAACAATTAGAGGATTGGGAGATTGCCGCAAAACTTTTCCAGCGTGTTCAGCAGTGGCAAGCAGCAGCAAATTGTTGGGGTCTAGCAGGTAATTTTGAACAGATTCATTAGGAGAATGAGTACTAAAAAATTGTTGAGACGGGTCATTTCCCGCTGCTAGAAAGCCCCCTTCCCCCCATCAGTGATAGGTTAAGGTCATGAACAATTTGTCAATAAGTAATAGTGCTTAAATTACGCGCAAAAATATGGGTTGAAAACACAATTTTCGCTCCCGCGATGCCTAGGTTGGGCTACGCCTACGCTTAATATTTAAACCGATCATTCATTCAGGCTCTGAAAAAACAGTACAAAAGTGAATTGAATACCTCATATTTCGTTCAATTTTAAGGATAATTACGAATTGACAAAAGTTATTTAGTCTTAACCTATCACGAATGCCTTCCCCCTGCCTCTTCGTTGAAAACCTCTATAAACAAATCAGGATGTGTAATAGTCCCAAGATTTACAGTTATAGCATTCCTCATCTGGTTCAAGTGACGTGCTGTGCTTGTCAATTTTAATAAGCAACACACAAAGACCTATGTTTTTGGTGATGAACTTCCATGACGCAGAAAGTCCAAGTTGTATCGCAATACAATCGATTATCTCAGTAATTTCTACATCATCTGGAAAAGATTGGGTTTCGTTTTTTATAAATATCAATTCCTCATTGCTAAACAAAGCTTCTATTATTAGGTCTTGGGCTTTTTGTTTGAATTTTTTGTAGATAATTCTCGGATAAGATATCTCTTGCAAATCATTTTCTGAGCTTTCTTCATACATCTTATTATCAAGGATAAGCATCAATTAAGACTCCCAGTAAAAATCAGAAAAAGCCAAAATTTACTCATCTCAATGGTGAGTGGGGTGGCAATCACAGTTATCTTCCCACCTGTTTACTAGCATCCATGTTGTTCCTGAGTTTTTGCTGAGAAATTTCTGAACTTACTATAAAAAATCTGGATTTAAGTAAGTCAGCGTGAATAAACACAACTAGAGCAATCCTAAATGATTTGTGAAAAATTTTAAGTAGGTGGGGCTATGCCCAACAAAACTGCTGGTGCCCTGGGTGCATCCCAATGGGTGAAAAAATACCTCACAAAGGTGCGGCACTTTCATATCACCAACACCACCATTCCCCCTCTTCCCCCTAATCACGCTTTGGGGGCCCCGAGTTCCCCCACTCCCTACTCCCTACTCCTCACTCCCGTCTTTCTTATAAGTCTTTAACCGGACATGATATTACGACTCCAAGAGCTGCTTGAGAACGTCTCGGGCACGATTGTAAATAACACCCGGTCGTGCACTCTCTCGTGGACCTGCAACGTTCAAAATGCGAATGTTGTGCGTACGTATCCAACTCCAGAAACGAGCAACGTCATTTCTACTGAACGACAGCGCGTCAATGATGAGGACAGGGCGATCATACTTATGCGCCAGGTCAGCAGTCAGCTTTGTTCCTCCTTCAAGTGGTCCATATGCTAGGACAAGCGTCCCGTCTGAATCTCGAACGTTCCACTCAGTGCGCACCGCATAATCCGTACTCGTCGTCTCTTGTAGCGGGTAAACAGATGGTATCTTTCCATCCTCTGCAAGCCGCCCCTTTGGACACCATCCACGAACTGGTAACAAAAGTGACAGAGCCGTATCGAGTGCGGCTCTGTCAACCCCTGTCTGACCTCCGGTGACAACCCAAAGCCGTTGATGAGACGATATTGACTCTCCCTTCTCGGATGGTGTGGGAACCGGAAGAGCGATCGCTTTACCCTGCATAACTCCTGCAATGATGAGCAATGCAAGTACAACGCCGCCAAAGTTCATAATGACGTTGTTAACTTCCATGGGTAATAACTTTCCTTTCATGTTTGGTCACGACCTTTAATAAAAAATAGCTCTATTTTTAATAGACTAGGACTAGCCCTTTCAAGGTGGGTGAAAAATTGGAAAAATCATGCCCAATTTTCGACATTTGACCTTCGTGTTCTTCGTGCCTTCGCGGTTTAAAAATCATTTTGAACCACGAAGACGCGAAGAACACGAAGGAAATCCAAATCTTACGACTTGCACCTTGAAAGGGCTAGTCCTATAGACATAGTCGTGAAAATTAATTATGCGTTCAAAAACACTTTTATAAGCAGTTGTATCAGTTTTGTACTACTAATGTGCTGGTAATATGGTCAATCATATATTCATTACCCTATTCCCCCGTAGGGGCGTATTGCAAGTAGCCCCTACTACCTACCATCTATTACCTGGCTCTCGGCTCGCTGAACACTATGATCAAAATTTTAGCCATATCCGGCAGTCTTCGCGCCAAATCGTTCAATACAGCTCTGCTGCACGCAGCGATTGGGTTAGCACCCGATAACATGGATATCTTTATCTATGATGGGTTGGGCAATCTCCCACACTTCAATCCCGAACTGGACACCGACAACGCCCCGAATGCGGTTCAGGATTGGCGCTTTGAGATCCATGCAGCTGATGGTGTACTTATATGTACACCCGAATACGCACACGGTGTGCCCGGATTTCTCAAAAACGCCCTCGACTGGGTTGTGTCTTCGGGTGAGTTTGTTAATAAACCAACTGCTGTCATAAGTGCTTCTCCTGCACCTGATGGTGGTGAAAAGGCACACGCCTCGCTTGTGCAGACGCTTAAAGTTATGACTGCTGTGATTGTTGAAGAGGCAACCATTAAAGTGAGCGGTGTCTCTGCCAAACTGAATAACTTAGGCGAGGTTACAGACAAAGCAACAGCACACGAACTTCAAACATTACTCAATGCTCTTGCCAAGGCAATCAACGAGCATTGAGACAAATGTTGCCAACACTCCCGCTCACAGTTTTGGTCTATAGGAGATCTTACTCCCTTCCCGCCACAAGATTACCGATCTTCTTCTCCTCTTTCTTCGTGTACTTCGCGTCTTCGTGGTTCGTTAAAATAGGTAATCTTAGACCGGTTCGGGAGTAGCAGTTTGCCGTCAGCCATCCCACTCTTGCATCCAAGTTTAAGACTACAGCTTAATATTTAAACCGATCATTCATCCAGGCTCTGAAAAATCAGTACAAATGTATCTTGTGTACCTCAGATTTTGTTAATTTTTAAGGAAAATTACGTGTCACGAATGGAGTAGTGTAGAGAGGGATACACTTAGAAGCGTCAAAATTCATTGGAGCTTTAACTATGCGAGCGCTGGTATTGTGCGACATAGGTCAGCTAGAGTTACGTCAGGTGCCGCCACACTTCGTAGGGACACACGATGTAAAAGTGCGCGTGTCGGCAGTGGGATTGTGCGGCACGGACTTTCACATTTTTTCTGGGCAATCTAACTATAATACCGACAAACGGGGAAGGCCTATTTCCCTGCGAGAACAACCTCAGATTCTAGGTCATGAAATCGTTGGTGTGGTTGAAGAGGTAGGGTCAAGAGTTGAAGATTTGCGCGTAGGCGATCGCGTAGTTCTAGACCAAGGGTTAAACTGCATTAGTCGTTTGCATCAATCACTTTGCGAATACTGTGCCACTGGCGATTCACATCAATGCCTAAATTACCACGAACTCGGCATTACTGGTTTACCAGGGGGATTTGCAGAATATGTGACGATTCCTGCCGTCAATGCTATCCGCATTAATTCAGACTTGGACAATGTGGAGGCCGTTCTCATAGAACCCCTTGGTTGTATCGTTCACGCCTCAGACATGGTGGCACGTTCTGTGACACGTTATGCAATTAATGCTGATGATCGCGATCGCCGGGTAAGGTCTTGTTTGATTTTTGGCGCTGGACCTGCGGGTTTGATATTTACTCAGTACCTGCGAAATGTCCTTGGCTATGACGGCCTGCTTCTAGTCGTCGAGCCAAATCCACGCAAGCGCGAGTTAGCAGTACGTTTCGGTGCCGAGGCTCTAGACCCCAATGCATCTGATTTGGTAGAAGTGGTGCAGGAGAAGACTGATGGACGGCTTGTGGAGTATTTAATCGATGCATGTGGATCTGGTTCTGTCTTTACATCCATCCCCAGTTTGATTCGCAAACAATCCACAGTACTACTTTACGGATTAGGTCATGCAGGCATAGATTTAAGTGTACTGAACAATTTACAGTTCATAGAACCGACGCTGGTTGCTGCTGTTGGCGCGTCAGGTGGATTCGATACAGACGGACGCCCATTAACCTACCGTAGATCAATGAGCTTAATTGAAGCCAAGCAGATAGAGGTAGCTTCATGGATTACCCATCGTTATCATTCTCTTGAAGCACTGTCCCAAGCCTTTACCACTGACCACCAAGCTAACGATTATATCAAGGGTGTATTTGTGTTACCATCCTGACTAGCTTAACAAGAAAATTTTAAACGTTTTAGCTTGAACAGGTATTCATCTCGACAGTGATGCATTTGCCAATAGTCTTGCATGGCGATCGCGAACCCAAATCTTCATATTTCAGTTCATTGTCCAGAGATGAGTAATTCGGCGTTGCTGAATCGGAGTATAAATTGACATTTTTCGACATGATTAAACAACGATTCTTTGCGCCTAGGAGTAAAGCGTGAGGCTAATTCATACTTTAAATCAGCAACGCTAGTAATTCATTATGCTCCCTGCTCCCAACCCAAAATAGCTAGACACTTTGTGAATCACAACCTTGGCTCAACGATCTACAGACCCCATAACGATATCGATGCTCGCTAGAATGACAAAGATATCAGCGACTTTTCTACCACGGATGAGTTGCGGCAGAACTTGAAGATTGTTAAAATCAGCAGGGCGAATCTTCCAACGCCAAGGAAAAATATTTTCATTGCCAATCAGGTAAATTCCCAGTTCGCCTCTCCCTGATTCAACCCGTGTATAGAGTTCCCCTTGGGGAATTTTAAAAGTCGGTGCAATCTTCTTAGCAATAAACTGGTAATCAAACCCGTTCCACTCAGACTTAGTCCCCGATACCATGCGTTTGGCTTCCAAGTTCTCGTAGGAACCACCTGGTAAACCTTTGAGCGCCTGTTTGATAATCTTGACTGACTCCCGCATCTCTCCCAACCTTACTAGATAACGAGCAAGGCAATCTCCCGCTACGTCCCACTGCACCTCCCAGTCAAAATCATCGTAGCATTCGTAGTGGTCAACATGACGTAAATCCCACTTCACCCCAGATGCACGCAGCATAGGACCGGAAATCCCCCAATTAATTGCTTCTGTGCGGCTGAGTGTGCCCATTCCCTCAACTCGTCGGCGAAAAATGGGGTTATCATTGATTAACTTTTCATATTCATCGACTTTGGGTGGAAAGTAGTGACAAAAGTCTTCACATTTATCTACCCAACCATAGGGGAGATCCGCAGCAACCCCACCAATGCGGAAATAATTGTTGTTGATCATACGATAACCTGTGGTGGCTTCAAACAGGTCGAGAATCATTTCGCGATCGCGCATAGTATAAAAAAAAGGAGACCCACACCCCACGTCAGTCAAGAAAGGTCCAAGCCATAGTAAATGGTTAGAAATCCGGGTAAGCTCTAACATAATCACCCGGATGTAGCTAGCACGTTTAGGCACTTGAATATCAGCCAATTTTTCTACAGCGTTGACCGTGACTGCTTCGTTGAACATCCCACCGTAGTAGTCCCAACGACTGACATAGGGGATGAACATAATATTGGTACGATTTTCTGCAATCTTTTCCATACCCCGATGCAGGTAACCCAAAACTGGTTCGCAATCCATCACATCTTCCCCATCTAGGGTGACTATCAATCGGAAGCACCCATGCATAGCGGGGTGATGGGGACCCATGTTGATCACCATCGGTTCGGTTTTGGTTTCTAGCATTCTCATATTAACAATCCTTCAAGCTCTACTTATAAACATGGAAAATTCCCAGGCTGCTGTCTTGCAGATTCTTCCGATTTTTTATAAATTCTGGTTATTTTTGCAGAATTTTTTTAGGAGTTACACCAAGCAGACGCTTAAAGTGCAAATTCAAATGACTTTGGTTAGCAAAACCAACATTGTGGGCAATTTCTGCCATGGTCATTTCTCCCTGCAAAATTAATTCCTTGGCACGTTCCACCCGGCGGCGAATCACATATTGATGCGGTGTCATCCCTGTAGATTGTTTAAAAAGTTGGGAAAAATAATGCGGACTCATTTGCACCAGCGCCGCCAGTTCACTTAAACCTAAATTTTTGTCTAGATGTTCGTTAATATACTCCATCAATCGCTGCAACTTACGCCTTGGTAAACCGCCTGTATACTCCTGGAATTTCGGTTTTCGCGTAGAGTAATGTTGCATTAAATGCACTGATAAAGCTGCTACCATCGTCTCTGCATACAGACGACTACCGAAGGGATTATTTTCTAAAGTATTTTTGAGAGCAATTCCAATTTGGTAAACCAGAGGGTCAGGTGTGGCAAAATGTGGTATAATCTCAACCTGCTTTGGTTCTGCCGCTTCGTCCACAGTGCAAGCAAACACATCAGGTTCAATACCCATTAGGATAAAGTCTCCTTCTGATTCCCAAGAAGCCTGATGCCTCACATTAACTGGTGTAACAACTATATCACCTCCCACCACCGCATCACGCCGCCACCGTCCATCGATTTTCCGGTCAGCATAGATCACCCGCTCTCCATGAGTAAAAATTCCCACTCCGTGCCACCTAGGTGTGCAAACCTCAGGAAGTTCAAAAGCAGGTTGACACATATATCCAAAAGTTATACCCTTCCAACCTGCTAGGAAACTTGTGAGGATTGGGGGACGGGGATACATTTGGATGATCTCTTCTTCCTGAGTCAGGATTAAAGGCTGATTTTGAACCATGAGGAATGGGGAATGGGGAGTGGGGAATGGGGAGTGGGGAGTGGGGAATGGGGAATGGGGAGTGGGGAATGGGGAGTGGGGAATGGGGAATGGGGAGTGGGGAATGGGGAATGGGGAAGCGAATGGGAAGTCAGCATAAAACATCCTCTTCCCCTACTCCCTACTCCCCACTCCCTACTCCCTACTCCCCACTCCCTACTCCCCATTCCCCACTCCCCATTCCTCCTTTGAGTGCTTGACATTATTTATGGTAAAACCTACCATAAAAACAGGCATTCTTGTAAGGGCGCTGTTTGATGACAATTTTCCCTCAAGTCGGATATACAAATGAGAACCAGGAACTAACGCTCTCTGCTATTGACTACAGTCTGCTGACTGACCTTTACGAGTTAACAATGGCAGCTTGTTATATAGGTGAAGGTCTGGAAAAACGACAGGCAAGCTTTGAGTTATTTGTCAGGCGCTTGCCAGAGGGTTTTGGCTATTTAATTGCTATGGGGTTGGCACAGGCGTTGGAATACCTGGAAAAATTTCGCTTTAGTGAGTCTCAGATAGAGGCTTTGCAAGCAACGGGAATTTTTGCCAATGCGCCCGATCGCTTTTGGTCAGTGCTAGCTGAGGGAAGTTTTACAGGCGATGTTTGGGCAGTACCAGAGGGGACAGCAGTGTTTGCTTCTGAGCCATTGTTGCGGGTGGAAGCAGAGCTTTGGCAAGGGCAACTGGTGGAAACTTATCTGCTCAATACCCTGAATTATCAAAGCTTGATTGCTACACGGGCTTCTCGACTGCGCGATGTGGCAGGTCCCCAAGCAACGCTGCTGGAATTTGGGACGAGAAGGGCTTTTAGTCCCCAAGCTTCTTTATGGGCAGCGCGGGCGGCTTTGGCAGCAGGTTTAGATGCTACATCGAATGTGTTAGCTGCGCTACAACTTGGGGAGAAACCTAGTGGTACTATGGCTCACGCTTTGATTATGGCACTGTCAGCAATGCAAGGAAGTGAAGACCAAGCTTTCACAGCGTTCCATCGCTATTTTCCGGGTGCTTCGTTGTTGATTGATACTTACGATACCATTGCTGCTGCTGAGCGGTTGGCTCTTAAGGTAAGTTCAGGGGAAATGGAATTGGCTGGGGTAAGGTTGGACTCAGGTGATTTGGTGTCTTTGTCAAAACAGGTGCGATCGCTTCTTCCGAGTGTGCCAATTTTTGCTAGTGGCGATTTGGATGAGTGGGAAATTGCAAGGTTAAAAGCCGCAGGGGCCCAGATTGATGGTTATGGGCTGGGAACGCGACTGGTTACGGGTTCGGCTATGAATGGAGTTTATAAACTGGTGGAGGTTGATGGTATCCCAGTGATGAAACACTCCAGTGGGAAGGGGACTTATCCAGGGCGCAAGCAGATTTTTCGCTCGTTTGAGGGAGGTCAGTTGAAAGCAGACTGTTTGGCGTTGGCTTCGGAGAGTCCTCATGGAGGACAACCTTTATTGCAGCTTTTCCTGAAAGAAGGGAAACGGGTACAATCACTAGAGAGTTTGGCGGAAATTCGTCAACGTACCGCTGCAACGGTTGCAAGTTTGCCCCAGGAGGTGAGACAGCTAGTGAGTCCTGTACAGGTGGGGGTGGAGATTTCGGCTAAGTTGAAAGATTTGACTGAGGAGACGGAGAAAAGAAACGAACCGCCAAGGCGCGAAGGACGCAAAGGAATATGATGAGAGTTGCTTTGTTTGGTACGAGTGCTGATCCGCCGACTGCTGGGCATCAGGCGATTATTAGCGGGTTGTCTGAATGTTATGATTGGGTGGCGGTTTGGGCGGCGGATAATCCATTTAAGTCACATCAAACACCTTTAGAGCATCGGGTGGCAATGCTGCGATTGTTGATTGCAAATCTTGATTCGCTACGGCAGAATATTGGGTTGGAGCAGGAATTGAGTAGTTTTAGAACACTGGAAACTGTGGAGAAAGCAAAAGTTCGTTGGGGAAATGATGTTGAGTTCACGTTGGTGATCGGTTCAGATTTGCTCACTCAGTTACCGCGTTGGTATCGTTTTGAAGATTTGTTGCAGCAGGTGCAATTATTGGTGGTGCCGCGACCAGGATATGCAATAGATGAGTTGAGTTTGGAGAGAGTGCGCAAGTTGGGAGGGGAGATTGCGATCGCCCATTTCATCGGACCTGAAGTTTCTTCCACAGAGTATCGTCAAAATGGTGATCCCCATGCTTTAACGCCCCCTGTAGTGGCTTATATTCATAGAGAGCATTTGTATAAATGCCAGGATACAACCAAAGAAAGATTACAGATGTGCTAAATCAACAACCTTTAGCTGATTTTAAGGTCGGTGTTGATAATGTAATTTTTTCTGTGGATACCACGCTGAATCGGCTGCTCGTTCTATTAGTGATGCGACGACAGGAACCATTTCAAGATCATTGGAGCCTTCCTGGTACTTTAGTACGTCAGGGGGAGTCTCTAGAAGATGCTGCATATCGCATCTTGGCAGAGAAAATTCGCGTTAACAATTTATATTTGGAGCAATTGTATACTTTTGGTGGTCCATTACGCGATCCGCGAGAAGCATCTGATTGTTATGGTGTGCGTTATCTATCAGTGAGTTACTTTGCCCTGGTACGGTTTGAGGAAGCAGAGTTGATTACTGATAAAGTCACGGGAATAGCTTGGTATCCGGTAAAGGATGTGCCGCAATTAGCTTTTGACCATAATGAAATTCTTGCGTATGGACACAGGCGGTTGCAAAATAAGTTGGAGTATAGTCCAGTGGCTTTTGATGTGTTGCCAGAAGTGTTTACTTTGAATGATTTATATCAACTTTACACTACGGTTTTAGGAGAAAATTTCTCTGATTATTCTAATTTTCGGGCACGTCTGCTAAAGTTGGGTTTTTTGTGCGATACCGGAATTAAGGTGTCGCGGGGTGCTGGTCGTCCAGCTAGTTTATATCGGTTTGATGCGGAGGCTTTTGCTCCGTTTAAAAATAAACCTTTGGTTTTTATTTAATGTAGCCTTAATTCAAAATATAAAATTTTAAAGATGAAGATTGCGATCGCTCAACTAAATCCCACAATTGGTGATTTGCCTAAAAATGCCCAAAACATTCTAAATGCAGCACACTGGGCAGTAACAAAGGGTGCGCGTTTGTTGTTGACTCCAGAACTTTCTTTGTGTGGCTATCCTCCACGGGATTTATTATTAAATCCCGGTTTTGTGCAGTCTATGGACATTACATTGCGACAATTGGCAAGAGATTTGCCGCCAAAGTTAGCTGTGTTGGTAGGAACAGTTGAGGAGAATTTAAAGGCGCACTTGACTGGTAGTAAACCTTTATTTAATAGTATTGCTTTGTTAGAGCAAGGGTCAGTGCAGCGAGTTTTTCACAAGCGGCTTTTGCCTACTTACGATGTGTTTGACGAAAACCGCTATTTTGAACCAGGTTTGCAAGCAAATTATTTCACTCTAGATAATCTCAATATTGGTGTCACTATTTGTGAAGATTTATGGAATGATGAGGAGTTTTGGGGCAAACGTAGTTACACCACTAATCCTATTGCTGATTTGGCAATTCTGGGTGTAGATTTGACGCTGAATTTGTCGGCTTCGCCCTATACTGTTAGCAAGCAGCGGTTTCGAGAAACAATGCTGAAGCACAGTGCGGTACGTTTTCGGCAACCGATTATCTATGCTAACCAGATAGGGGGAAATGATGACTTAATTTTTGATGGCTGTAGTTTTGCCTTAAATAGTCAGGGTGAAATAGTGTGTCGCCTAAGAGCTTTTAAAACAGATTTACAGATAGTTGAATTTGATGAGGTACAGCAAAATTTGCCTATGGGTTCTGTAGTACCAACGTTTGATTCAGAAGATGAGGAAATTTGGCACGCTTTGGTTTTGGGACTGGGAGATTACATCCGTAAATCTAGCTTTTCTAAGGTGGTGCTGGGTTTGAGTGGTGGGGTAGATTCTTCATTGGTGGCGGCGATCGCCACAGCAGCACTAGGTAAAGAAAATGTCTTCGGTGTCCTCATGCCTTCTCCCCACAGTTCTGACCATTCTATCAGCGATGCTTTAGCATTGGCGCAAAATCTCGGTATCAAAACGACTACCTTACCCATAGGGGAGTTAATGCAAGGCTATGACAAAACCTTAGCCGAGTTGTTTGCAGGAACAGAATTTGGGTTGACGGAGGAGAATATTCAATCCCGAATTAGGGGTAATTTATTGATGGCAATTTCTAACAAATTCGGCTATCTCCTCCTATCTACTGGTAATAAGTCAGAAATGGCTGTTGGTTATTGCACCCTCTATGGTGATATGAATGGGGGATTAGCAGCGATCTCTGACGTTCCCAAAACCCGAGTTTATTCTCTATGTCGTTGGTTAAACAATCACCCTTCCCTCTCAGGACTGTTAAAACCGCAAGCGATCCCCACTGAAATCATCCCGCAAAACGTCATTACCAAAGCACCTAGCGCTGAACTCAAACCAGGTCAAGTGGATCAAGACTCGTTGCCACCCTACGATATTTTAGACGACATTTTGCAACGCCTGATTAACAACTACCAATCAGCAGCACAAATTGTCGCCGCAGCTCATGATCCTAAGGTTGTAGAACGAGTTATTCAGATGGTAGCGCGTGCAGAATTTAAGCGGCGACAAGCACCTCCTGGATTGAAAATCACTGATCGCGCCTTTGGTACTGGTTGGCGAATGCCTATTGCTAGTAACTGGATTGCTGTCAACAATACTTACCAGAAGAAAAATTCCTCAACCCTTGCTCGGTAAGGAATAGAGTGTGCCACGACATAAAAAGATACAATGGGAATTCGGCGGTTAACGAGAACCGCTATAAAACGTACGAATTTAGGACTTACGCACTGTACAAAAAGACTAGATTATGCATAACGTGTGCAATCGCGTGGAAGCATTGTCTTTTCTTTGGATCAATTGCACTGTGGCGGCAAAATGCTTTACTCGATCTACAATTCACGTTCATCTTTCGCCAGTG
>JADQBA010000337.1 GCA_016903675.1 Stigonema ocellatum SAG 48.90 = DSM 106950
AGTATGAACATGACTACTGTAAGTCCAATTAATTTGTAATTCACCTTCTACCACCAGAGCATTAATATCCAATAGATGGTCACGACTTTGCTTTAAACTTTGGTTAGTTCCAGTAGATTCAGGCGCAAATTTCCAACCAGTTTGTGATTGTACTTGGTCAAATTGTCCTAGGTAGTTAAAACCTATTTCTGAAGTCGGAATTGTCTGTAGTTTTTCATGAACAGTAGTCCACTCACACAAGTAACGCAAAATGCCGTAGCCAATCCCACGATTGGGAATTGCTCGTAATTGTTCTTTTATTGACTTGATAACCGATGCTGGTTGGTTTATTTTTGGGAGTTGCAATAATACTGGAAACACACTGGTAAACCAACCTACCGTCCGTGATAAGTCTACATCTAAAAATAGTTCTTCTCTGCCATGTCCTTCTAAGTCAATTAGTACCGTTGAATTGAGCGTCCACTCTGCTAATACTTTTACTAATGCAGTTAGTAATATATCGTTTATTTGTGTGTTGTAAGCCTCGTTTACTGACAATAGCAGAGTCTGGGTTTCTTCTGGACTCAATTTCACTGACACAGTAGCAGCACTACCAACTGTATTTTCTTGTTGAATTTGAGCATAATCTAATGGTATTGGTGTTGTCAAAGACCAAGGTTGGTTCAGCCAATAGTCTAACTCAAGTTTTAGTGTTTCTGATTGTGCATATTTGTTTAATTTCTCTGCCCAATCAATAAATGCTGTTGTTTTGGCACCTAGCTCAATAGGTTTTTGAGCAATTAATTGTTGATAAATTATTTCTAGGTCTGATAATAAAATTCGCCAACTTACACCATCTACTGCTAGGTGATGAATAATAATTAGTAACCGTGCATCACTTTCACTACCCAAATTAAACATCACCACTTGCATTATCGGTCCTGTTGACAGATTTAAACTGGCTTGATAACTTGTAGCAATTTTTTCTATGGCTTCTGGTTGTGAGAGTCTGGGAGTTGATGATAAATCTACTACAGCAAATGGTACTTTATCATCTTTGCCACCGTTTATTTGTTTGTGTTCATCTGATGTGAATCGTAAACGCAGCGCATCGTGATGCTCTATTAATTTTTTCCAGGCGATTTCGATGAATTCACTTTGTAGATTATTGGGAATCTGCAATAACACTGATTGGTTATAATGATGTGCATCTTCCCGATTTTGTGCTTTAAACCAGTGTTGAATTGGTGTTAGGGGTGCAACTCCAGTCACTAGACCTTGTTTACACTGCGCACTCACTGTTGTATTGGCAACCCTGGCTAGTTCGGCGATGGTTTGATAAAGGAATATTTGTTTGGGAGTGATTTGTACTCCTGAGTCTTTCGCACGAGAAACTACTTGAATACTCAGGATGGAATCACCACCGATTTCAAAGAAGTTGTCGTGGATGCTGACTTTTTCTTTCAGCAGCAGTTGTTGCCAAATGTTGGTTAAAACTTCTTCTATAGCTGTACGTGGTTCTACGTATTCAGTTGAGCGCGAAACACCATCCGGTGCTGGTAGTGCTTTAAAGTCTATTTTACCGTTGGGTGTTAACGGTAGGGTGTCTAAAGTCACAAAGGCAGCAGGCACCATGTATTCTGGTAGCTTCTGTTGAAGGAATTCACGCAGTTGGTTGGTGCTGAGTGTTTCATCCCGAAGAACTGCATAGCCTACTAGGCGTTTGTTCCCACTGACTTCCTCTGTGGCAATAACTACAGCTTGTTGGATTTGGGGGTGGGTATTGAGGACAGCTTCGATTTCTCCCAACTCGATGCGGAAGCCCCGAATTTTCACCTGATTATCAATGCGTCCAAGGTATTCAATATTACCGTCACTTAAATAACGTGCCAAGTCCCCTGTTTTGTACAAACGTGAACCTGGTTTGTTGCTAAAAGGGTCAGTCAGGAATTTTTCTTGACTCAGTTCTTTCTGATGAAGGTAGCCTCTTGATAGACCAAAACCACCAAGATGCAACTCTCCTGGGACACCAATGGGCACTGGGTTTCCATCAGTATCTAAAATATAGACTTTGCGATTGGCTAGAGGACGACCAATGGGAATATTGTGTACAAGAGGAAGTTGTAAAAATGGCCCAGAAATTTCAAAGCAGGTAGCGATGATTGTTGCTTCGGTAGGACCATAAACATTCAGCAGCCGCACACCATTAACAGGCGATTGATTCCACAATCGCAGCGCTTGGGGAGGCATTTCCTCTCCACCGACAATTACCAGTTTTAGTTGGTGGTTCAACATTTGCTCTCTTTGATTTACCCAATGTTGAATCAATTGCTGCCAGTAGGCTGGCGGAAGATTAATCACAGAAAGCCGATTTGCCAATAATTTCTCAGTGAACTGTGCTGCTGTCCAGACCTTTGTGTCTCGGACAAACAGCGTCGCACCAGCAATCAGGGTGGTAAAAATCTGTTCTAGGGAAGGATCAAAGTTGAGTGAAGTAAACTGGAGGACTCGGTCAGTTGAATCAATCCCATAATATTTTTGAATATGCTGACAATGAGTAGCGAGTGAATGATGGGAAATGGGAACGCCTTTTGGTGTACCTGTGGAACCTGATGTATACATCACATAAGCTAGGTGGTCAGGTGTCACTTGACTGATGGGATTTAGAGGGCTTTGTTCGCGAAAGAAAAAGTCCTCATTGTCCAAGCAGACAATCGGTACAGTCTGTTCTGAAAGTAAGTCTAGTAAGTTTTGTTGAGTCAACACTAATGCTACTTGTGCATCTTTTATCATGAAGCGCAAGCGTTCAATTGGGTAGGCTGGGTCTAGTGGTAGGTAAGTTCCACCGGCTTTGAGGATACCCAACAACCCCACCACCATTAAAGGCGATCTCTTTACACACAAACCCACCAACACATCTGGTTTGACACCTTGTGACTGGAGGTGATGTGCAATTGTGTTCGCACGGGTGTTTAATTGAGAGTACGTTAGTTGTTCGTCTTCAAAAACTAGTGCGATCGCATCCGGTGTTAATTCCACCTGTTGAGAAAACAACTCATGAATACATTTATCAGTCAGGTATTCAGACTCCGTATCATTCCACTCCACCAACAATTGATGGCGTTCCGCTGCACTCAACAGGGGTATTTCACCCACAGTTTGTTGCGGATTTTCCACAATTGCGGAGAAAATGGTTTGCAGATGTCCTAGCATCCGCTTAATCGTATCTTCTTCAAAACGAACAGTATCGTAACTAATCTTAACTAACAACTCATCCCCAGGAACTGCAACTAAAGTCAGTGGATAATTAGTTTGT
>JADQBA010000174.1 GCA_016903675.1 Stigonema ocellatum SAG 48.90 = DSM 106950
TTTTTTATTGAAAACAGGTGTAATTTTTGTTTGTGCTATTTTTGTTGTGTTTTCCTTTACTGTGGGTTATCTTTTAGGTGGTCCTGGTATTGACACTCAAAGAGTGCTAGGAGTAGGAACTGCTCAACGAAATTTTGCCGCCGCATTGTTAAGAGGGACGAGTAACTTCGATGATCCAAATGTGGTGAGCATGATTATGGTCACAAGTTTATTAATGATGGTCATAGTGATGATTTTGGGACAAAAGTTACCAGAACTAGACCAAGTACAGACTACAGAGATAGCACAAGGAGCAAAATAAAATCCCGTATATAACTAGGGTTCGTAGTTGCGCTTTAGCGCTCTTTAGCGCTAAAGCGCAACTACGAACAAATGATGTAGGGGAGGGGGGAGAGGGGGGAGAGGGGGGAGAAATATCTTCCTTACTTCCACGCGCATTGCACTGGGTCTGGATTGATCACAAGTGATCAATCCAGGTACCTGACATCTTACACCTTCGATAGGGAGGGTTGGTGGGCAGTGCCCACCCTACGCAATAATCAGGGTTTCAGGCTGCTTTTTTTGCAATAAGATGATGGTGTAAGATATGAGGCACACCCTACCCCCTACACCCAATTCATTTGCTAATTCACGCTAACAGGAACAGGTGCAAATCTGGCATAGCGTTGTAAGTAAAATTCTTTAGAGTTAGCGATCGCCAGCACCGACTCTCGCTGACTTACTGCCTGACGCCAACGCTGTAAGCGAGTTAATTCAGATGGTATTTGAAAATTTCGGTATTCTTCAATAGTAGCCCAGCGCTCAAACCAAGGATAATAGGTGAGATCAACAAGACTGATAGAGTTACCAAACCAGTATGGACCATCTCCAGATAATTTTGCCAAAGCTTCATTTTCGATAAATTGCAAATGATTCTGTAATTCAAGTGCAGCAGCTTTTTGTTGTTCGGAATCTGGAGAACGTAGCAAACTAGAGTATGCTGGGACAAACCGAGTGTTGGCAAAATCAATCCAAATTCTGGCTTGTGCCCTCAGTATTGGCTCTTTTGGTAGCAGAGATGGATTGGGGAATACTTCCTCTAGGTATTCGTTAATAATTGCCGATTCCCAAACGCGCTGTTCACCATGTTTGATAGCAGGAACTTTACCGTAGGGAGATATATTTGTAAATCCGGGTGGTTTGTTCTGCAAATCAATTTCAACCAAATCGAAGTCAACACCCTTTTCTAGTAAAGCTAAGCGCGATCTGTGGGCAAAGGGACAAACAATAGCACTGTAGATTGTAACTTCTGTCATGTTAAATTTCCTCGTTCAAAATCTAGGACTCTAACTACTGGTTTCTCGATAGCCTAAATCTACTTTATATTTATCATTTTACAGTATTTTACAGATGTTAGAGAGGAATATCGCACAAACAGGAAGAAAAAGCAAGCGATCGTACATAAGCCTACATACAATTTCCTGCTCAATTGTTTCACTACAACGCCGACGAAATCATCAATTATCTACACATTTAATATCATTTTCGGATGAACACTTATACTACGTTTGTAGTTGCGCTTTAGCGCTAAAGCGCAACTACAAACGAATTCCAAAATTGTATCTATAATTAGTACAATAGCAGAAATAGAAGATTGATTATGAGATATGAACTACCCTACAGCACGGTTAAAATCTTATATTTAGTTAGGCACTGTCAATCGTCGGGACAGCAGCCTGATGCCCCACTTACAGAAGAGGGTCAACTACAGGCTACTCTACTCTCAGAATTTTTTTCGAGAGTTTCAGTGGAACGCATTGTCTCTAGTCCTTTTCTCAGAGCGTATCAATCTATCACACCTGTTGCGTCCAAGCTAGGCATGACCATTGAGCTTGATGACAGGCTAAAGGAAAGAGTACTCAGTACAAAAATGCTTCCTGATTGGCTTGAATGGCTACGCCAAACTTTCGATGATCTCGATTTATGTTTGGTCGGTGGTGAATCAAGTCGTGCCGCAATGCAAAGGGTAGTTGCTGTGGCTGATGAAATTTTCCTGCATGATGCCAAGGTCACACTTATCGCTACTCATGGTCAATTAATGACGCTTCTATTAAAACATTTCAACGAAAATATAGGTTTTAATGAGTGGCAGAGTTTGACAAATCCAGACATATACAAAGTTGTGGTTGGAAAAGGTCATGTAGAAGTTAAGCGCGTATGGCAGGAATTGTAAGCACTGAGTTCATCGTCACGCTGGTCTGCTAGTAACTCGTAGCGATCGCCCCAGAGTGTTTCATAAAAGACCAGTGTGACGTTTTTAGTTGCATATGAGTGATCTATAAAAACCTACCACGAGCCAGTAGCGATTATGACTGAGTACTTTTCCCATCAATCTGATGTGATTCTGTTAGATATTGAAGGTACTACAACCTCAGTAGAATATGTTTTCGGCGTGTTGTTTCCTTTTGCTAAAGACAATGTGGAGGCATTTCTCCAAACCCATCATCATTCGCTATCGGTGGAAGCTGATTTGAAACTTTTGCGGCTGGAATATGAAGCCGATCGCACTCAGGGTATTTCGATACCAGAGTGGAACGATAATTTAACGACTGGGGTAGTTCCTTATATCCATTACTTAATTGAGGTTGATCGCAAATCCACAGGACTTAAATCGTTGCAAGGAAAAATTTGGGAGCAAGGTTATCGGGATGGGAAGTTGCGATCGCCCATCTTCTCTGATGTTAAACCTGCTTTTGAACGTTGGACGAGGGCAGGGAAGCAGTTATTTATTTTTTCATCAGGAAGTGTGCTTTCCCAACAACTTCTATTTCAGTATACAGAGGTGGGAGATTTAACAGGCTTTCTCAGCGGTTATTTTGATACCAAAATAGGAGCAAAAAAAGAACCAGATAGTTATCGTAAAATTGCTCAAACTATTGGTGTGTTGCCTCAGAAGATTCTATTTATTTCAGATGTAACCTCTGAGTTAAGGGCTGCTGAGTCTGCTGGTATGCAAACACTCTTTAGCTTTAGACCAGGCAACCACTCATCGGACTCAGAAGGGTTTGAGGTAGTTAAAAGTTTTGATCTGGTATGAACCAGCGGAGCGCTCTCTGTAGATGGGCATTTTTTTCGCAACAGATTCATTATTTAGTGTTAAATATTATAAAATTTTTTTCCATGCTTTATGCTCATCATTAAAGTTTATATGAGCTTCTTCTTTAGTTTCGCCAATAGATTTAATAATTCTCCCCACTCCAACTTGACTATTACCGAAATTATCTGAAGGGAGTAATACAAAGACGGTCCATGTTCCATCAGCATTTTGCCTTTCTTGTTTTGTAAGCATTCTTTTTACTCCTATGAGTGATTACTCCCGAACCGCTACAAGATTACCGATGTTCTTCTGTTCTTTCTTCGTGTACTTCGCGTCTTTGCGGTTCATTCAAATAGGTAATCTTAGACCGGGAAGGGAGTAAGCTTAAAAATAACACTCGGACGGCTATATATAGAGCTACAATATCGAATTTCAGCATTTCGGATTTAGATCAAACATTTTTATTATCCTTGCCGTGGCAGTTTTACCGAAACGGTTGTCCGTCCCGTCTCCAGTTTTTCTCATGTCGGAACTAACCCACGAGTCACAGTTGCACGGCTAATTATTGATGGGCAGTATGAGCGGAGCGTGCGGCTATTTTGGCTGGGTTATATGGGGTCGATTACGAGGAATTGGTTCATGAGTGCAGCGTAAGTGATGACCTTAGGGCAATCATCTTGTTGAGGAAGGTGACCAGCTAACTACGTCAAAACCAGCGAAGCATCATGATGAAGTTTTGTTAAGAAAACGAAGGATTTGCTAAGGTTATTTTCCTCGTGACAATATCCCCATAACTTAGTTTGTACTGAATGCAAATCAACGTAATGGAGAGGCTTTAAGTCCACGAGCATAAATAAAATAGTCATCTGTCTCATTTACATCAGCATTAAACCCTACTTGTGTCAGTTTTTCTAACAGTTGTGACCGTTGATAAAAAATCTTGAATATCGTAAATTCTTGACCATCATTTAACTTTCTGATTATCTGAATATTCCTATCGTTTTCCAGAACATGATTTTTTGCAGTCGATGTGGGTTCAAAGCGCGAGTCTATTATAAACACTTGTCCACCTATGCGAACAGATCTGTAGACTTTTTTCAAAAAAGAGTCGAGTAACGTTGGTGGGACATGAGATAGCCAAAAAGAGAAAAATACTAAATCATATTCGGCATCTGGTTCCCATAGGAATAAATCAACTTGTCTATAGTCTACGTTAGCAGCACTAACTTTTGCGTGATTAATTTCAATCATTTCTTGCGAAGCGTCAAGTGCTGTAATTTTGTTACCAATCTTTAGAAGCTCCTGCGTCCAAATACCTGTTCCACAGGCTAACTCCAAAATATTTTCTACTGACCCAATTTGGTACAATGCCCTTTTGACTACAGCAACTTCATTGAACCAACGCCCGTTTATTTCCTTCCCCCGGTCATAGCGTCCAACTCTGTAGAACCATTCATCATATTCGCTAGATCGAGCTTCATAGTATGTAATTTGTTCTTGAATGATGTTATCTGCCATTGCTTGCTTCGTCTCGTAGAAATGGACGTGGTGATGGTTTTACAATTCCAGGATTACAGGTGGCAACCCTAGTTATTAAGACTAGCGTCTGCCCGAAGCCTTTCGTGTTAAAACATCAAATCAAATAATAAAGCGATGCCTTGCGCGGATCGTTATCTTCGATAGTGGCGCAATGTTCACAAGTATTGGCGTTGTCACCCAACATAGTGTAAGCGTGGCGGACGGCTTTAAGGGTGGCTGAATCCGTATCATCCTCCTCTTTTTCTAGAAAAATACGGTCTCGTGGAAACCACTTTTCAAAATCAATATTGCTTAAAGCTTGAAATAAGTCGGGGCGGACACCAGCAAGCAGCACCACGATACCAAGCTTTTTGGCATCGTGCAGGAAGTGTTCTAGCCGCTCTATACAAACGATGTCTGGGTTGCGTACACGCTTGAGGCGCAAGACAATATAATGAATTTCTGATGCGATCGCACGTTTTTTCAGATTGTCGAGATAACGATCAAGTTCTGGTGCGGCACCAAAAAATATCTCACCTTCAAGGTCAAACAAGATGATAGAAGTGCAAGGCGGATCAGAAATCAGTCGTTCACGCACGATTCCTTCGTTGCTAACAACGAGTTCGGCGGCTTTGAGTTTAGCCGCACGCGGCACAAACAGGAGAATTGACAAGGCAACACCTGTCAAAATCGAGTATTCAACGCCAATGAAAAGTGCTGTAAATGTCGTGATTGCAACCAGAATTGCATCAAAATTAGAAGCCCGAAAGGTATAGCGCAACCGCTTGAGGTCAATCAAACGGGCAGCAGTCATGATCAGCAAACCAGCAAGTCCAGCTTTGGGAATGTATTTCGTCAATGGAGCCAACGCTAGTAGTGCCACAGCAACGACTAGTGCCGCCAAAATACCTGAAAACCTGGTCATTGCCCCAGCCTGGTAATTGATCGCTGAGCGAGTCAAAGAGCCAGATCCGGGCAAGCATTGCAAGAAACCACCACCCAGATTCGCAAGTCCTTCAGCCATGCATTGACGGTTGTAATCAAGCGATTGACCTGTTTGGTTAGCAATAGATTTAGCAATTGCTAGTGCTTCGAGCAAACCAAGAAAAGCAATAGCTAATGCGCCACTTGACATTGCTGGTATCCAGGCAAACTTAATCTCAGGGATATGGGGCAAAGGTAAACTTGCAGGCACAGTTCCAGCCACCGCAACTGCTGTTTTAGCGCCGACGCCAGGTACAGACCACCCAAATAAATAAGCGAGGATGGACACGAACACTAGAACAACCAGCATGTCCATTTGTGGTAGCCTGTACTTGCGCACCAATTGTCGCAAAGCGAAAGCAAGCACAACCGTCAAAACTGTGATGGTAAGCGCTTTATAGTTGGGGGTTCCTCCAGTCAGTGTTAACCACAGGCGATAGAATATCTGTTGATGAGCTGTTCCCTTGTCGCGAATACCGAGTGAATTGCCAATTTGACCAACCGCTAACAGAATGGCTGCACCAGTCATAAAGCCGAGAATTACTGACTCGGAGATGTAGCGTGTTAAGTCTCCTAACTTAAAAACGGCGATCGCAATTTGGATTGTGCCGACCATGATACCCAGCAAAAACATGGCTTCATAAGCGTCGAGTCGGGCATCAGGTTCAATGAAAGCTAAGGTGCTAAAAACAACAAGCGATATAGCACTAGTCGGCCCATTCACGAGATGGGAGGACGAGCCGAAGATGGAAGCAATGGCTGTCACAAAAATCGCCGAATACAGACCAAAGCGTGGATCTACCCCAGCGATGAGTGCATATGCCATACTTTGTGGCAAGGCGATCGCTGCTACAGTCAAGGCAGCGATCAAATCGCTGCGACCTTTGTCCCAGCTATAGTTAAAATAATTTTTCAAAAAATACATTGCTAATTCCGAATGATAAACTACGAATTATTCGGTCATACTCCGATGGCGAGCTTCACTTTGCTTTTGGTTTATAGACTAAGTCGATAATGCCGTTGTCAGCGAAAAATTTCTGTTTGGCATCGTCCCAGTCCTTCGCTATGAGTGTGATCGGGAACAGTTGAATCTGGGGAAACTGAGTACTGTATTGACGTAAAATATCTGGGTTAATTGGACGATAGCCGAATTTTGCGATAGTTTCCTGTGCCTGATTGGTAAAAAGGAATTGCAAATAAGCTTTAGCAGCAGCCTCAGTTTTGTGATGAGTGATATTAGTATCAACCCAAGCCACATAAGGTTGGGCCAAAATACTAACCGGGGGATAGACAATTTCGAGTTCGCCCTTTGCTTCAGCTACTTCCCTAATGGCTTCGTTTTCCCAAGTTATGTGTACATCACCGATTTTTTCGACAGCAAAATTCGTTGCTGAAGCGCGTGCGCCGGCATCGAGTACCAAAGTGTGTTCATAGAATGACTTGAGAAAGGCTAATGCTTCAGCTTCAGTACCACCTCGGTTGATGACTGAACCCCAAGCAGCCAAAGCGCTTAGTTTGCCATTGCCAGAGCTTTTTGGCTCTGGTGTAATAATTTCGACCCCCGGACTAATCAAATCCGACCAATCCCGAATCTTTTTCGGATTGTCTTTGCGCACTACAAAGATGATGGTAGAGGAATACGGTTGTGAGTTATTCGGTAGCCGCTTGGACCAACCCTCTGGGATAAGCTTCTGTTTGCGTAGCGCGTCAACGTCCGAATAAAGACCCAGAGTGACGACATCTGCTGGCGCACTCCCGTCGATCACCGAACGACTTTGGTAAGAAGACCCATTATGTGACTGCTTGATTTTTAGATGCTTTCCAGTTTCTTTTTCGTATTTTGCAGTAAATTGCTGGTTCAGACTGAGATAGAGTTCTCGGGTTGGGTCATACGATACGTTTAATAGTTGGTTTGACGCATTGCCTTCCACATTCTTGACCACGACCAAGACGTTGGCAAGAACAACAGCTGACACTGCTGCCAGATTAACCCAAGAAGTTCGTTTGATTTTCATCTCGAAAAGGTTTCAAAATTTGCTCTTAAAGGCTGTTGATATATAAGAGAGAAGATGGAGTTGTAGGATTTTTCAAGTATTTTACACTAAATCTATCGCTTTATCGTATAACAGCAAGAAATTTATGGATGGTGGCTTCTAGAAGTTAGTCACGTGTATCCTTTTGCAACTATCTGTTCAGTATCTACATTTACAATCACGCAGCCTACTGGTGGATTGGGCAAACATTCTGGCAACGCCTCTGTGCTTATAGCTAAAGCAGCTAACATAAATGTTTCATTCAGCACTGGTTTTACCGCCTCCTACACTCGTCGTGTACGCTAGGCGGCAGTCATTTAAAAGTGAATTAAGTTCTTTGGCAATTTGAAAGGGATTTCTTAGAGTAAACACAGATGCAATCACAGCTTCATAAGGATTTCTACCTGTTCTTTTAACGGCGGCGATCGCGTCTTTATTGGAAAATCCCCTTACACTCACTAACCATGCAGCTAGCACATGACCAGTACGACCAATACCACCAGAACAGTGTACAACTACTTTCTCACTTTGTTTCTCTGCGGTTATTAAAAAAGGAAGTATTTTCTGTGTGAGTGTTTCTAGATCACAGAGATGGAAATCTTTAACTGGTGCCCAACAAACATGTTTGCTACCAAATTCTTGTTGATATATTCCTAAAAGATTGGTGTAGGGATCTAGTTGCTCTTCGGGAAGAAGACAGCAAACTCGTTTGATATTTTTATGTTGCATAAAATTAACCCAATCAAGCACTTTTTGATGGGAGTAACCAGGCTTGGAAGCCCCAAATACAATGGATTCCTGTTCCCAAGCAGCAGCAAATTTGTATATATTTTTAGGTGATTCATTCATCGTATTTTTTAATAATGTTGGCAAATAAATTTTTAACTTTTTTTTTAAAGCATCAATTCTGGAGAATTGAAATCATTATTACTAACTATAACTTGAGCTTTTGAAATCGGGTCACAGTCATTTATATACATTATTGATGCCTTATGATAGCGCTCTAAATATCTTTGTTTGGTTGCTAACTCTCCTCCAAGACGTGCTTTATCTCGTTGAATAC
This sequence comes from Stigonema ocellatum SAG 48.90 = DSM 106950, assembly GCA_016903675.1. Taxonomy (GTDB): domain Bacteria; phylum Cyanobacteriota; class Cyanobacteriia; order Cyanobacteriales; family Nostocaceae; genus Stigonema; species Stigonema ocellatum. The sequence goes on from JADQBA010000174.1 coordinate 8,675, forward strand.
CTCGTTTTAAAGCAATCTGAAAGTCAGTATCAACAAAAATGCGAAAATCCCAATAATCATTTAGCTTTTCCTTAAATAAGAAAGTGCCATCAACAACCAAAATGCTATTTATAGCCGCAACTTTTGGCTCAGGATTTATGGGAATATCTGTTTCTAAGTCAAGAGACTGGGTTTGGTAAATCAAATTACCTCCTTTACCCAAAGGCTTTAATAGACGTTCTATAAGTGCATCGTAATCATGAGCATTTTCATAATAGGCATCGGCTAAACTTAGAGCTTGTGAATAGCGCAGTTTTTTTGGGTGATGAAAATCATCAATAGATGCCTTAATACACGGATAGCCTCGGTTAACAATTTCTAAAGCGATTTCTTGCGCTAATGTACTTTTTCCTGAAGCTGTAATCCCACTCACGCCTACTCTAACAGGATGCTCCAATTCTAATTTCCTAATTTCGTTGACAATAATTTTTATAAGTTCTTTTCTTTGCATAATAAAATATAGAAATTTTCTTTTGATTTAGTCATGATTCTACCTAAGTACGATAACTTTACATTATTAGTGTATTTTAGTGAGTATGTCATATGAGCTTCTAAAAATCAAGCGTTGTACTAAGAAAATGAGTTTAATGACCTATATGGAAATTCGCCCTTTTCAACTGCCTGATAAGTTCGCAGTCATTAGGTTGTGGGAGGAATGCGGGCTAATTCGCCCGTGGAATGATCCGAACAAGGACATAGAGCGTAAGCTATCTGTTCAACCTGATCTTTTTCTTGTCGGTCTAGTAGAGCAAGAGCTTGTAGCGACGGTGATGGCAGGATATGAAGGGCATCGTGGTTGGATTAATTATCTTGCGGTTGCCCCGGATTATCAACGAAAAGGATTAGGACGAGCCATGATGGTACAAGTAGAGCGGCGACTGCGTGAAGCGGGTTGCCCTAAGATTAATTTGCTCGTGCGCTCAGAAAACAACCAAGTTATTGAGTTCTATAAACATTTGGGGTATATTGTTGACGATGTCATTAGTTTGGGTAAACGACTTGAACGTTAGCGACTCAGGTCTGAAGACACTGTAGCTCTCTAGCTTGCTAGTAGCTACAGATCGGAAGCCACACTAGCTGAAGAAGCTTAAGTACCCTGAGTACTACGTTATCGGCAAGTGTTAAAGTACCTACCTTGAGATACGAAGCCAGTTTCAAGCTCTAGAACTGGGTGATTAAACAGGTTTATATAGAGTTAACACCAGTGTCACCCGGATAGTACCGACCGATAACTTTGGCAAGGCTAACTTTACTCCCGTAAGGGAAGGCTCTTCGGAGCAATCAAGAGAGAAGAAAGACCAAGGCGGCTAAAGTCGCCTGAGTCGCTTCCCTCTCAAGCCGCGCATACATGAGTTTCCCGCATACCAGGATATTTTTATGACGATTAGGAAAGTTCTTTGAACAGCAGCAATCGCCCTCTTCGGGCTGTGGGAAGATAGCGCAATCACATCTTGAATTTAGGATTGCTACATTAATGTTAATGTGAATAGCATACAAATTCCGCAGTTGATCTTAAACTTTGAATACAAGTGCAAACAGGACTGGTTATTTTTGACTGTGACGGAGTGTTGGTAGACAGCGAGACATTGGGCAATCGAATTCTTGTCGAATTTGTTGCCGAATTCGGACTGACACTGGAGCTTGAGGAAGCTATTTTATTATTCAAGGGCTGCAAAATGGCTGATTGTGTTGCTGTCATTGAGCAAAGGCTGGGAAGAATGATGCCACCAGATTTTGTGAGCAGGCTTCGTGCCCGTACTGCTGAGGCATTCGAGCGTGAATTGTTTTGTGTCGAAGGGATAGAGGCAGCTCTTGACAAAATTAATTTACCTATTTGTGTTGCTTCCAGTGGGCCGATGGAAAAAATTAAGTTAGCTCTGCGTGTTACTAACTTGCTGCCTCGATTTGAAGGACGTATCTTTAGCTCGTATGAAATTGGAAGCTGGAAACCTGCACCCGACTTATTCTTACATGCAGCTAAAAATATGGGATTTCAAGCTCGATATTGTACTGTTGTAGAAGACAGCGTTTTGGGTGTGCGTGCAGCTGTTGCTGCTGGGATGAAGGTCTTAGGTTACGCTAATTCAAGTGAGGCTTTTCTACTTGAAGAATGTGGAGCGCAAATCTTTGACTCGATGTACCAACTACCTTCTTTACTATCACAGCATTAAACAGAGACTCAGTAGTTATAAGTTAAACTTAAATAGAGTGTGCGGAGATTTGGCTGTGGGGCGATCGCGCTTGTTGCGGTGGGGATAATGCGAAAAATATACCACAAAAAAGACCCAGAAGATTAATCCTCTGAGTCTTTTTTGGGCATTGCTGAATCGGACTATGAATTGACATTTTTCGAGATGATTAAGCAACGATTCTTTGCGTCTTTGCGCCTTTGCGTAGTCCTGTCATACTTTAAATCAGCAACGCCCTTTTTTGTGTGCATCATCAGGGCTAAGCGGCGATCGCCTCATCGTCATCATCTTTGATCAGTCCACGCGATCGCGCCAAATAATCAACAAGTTCCATTGCGAATAAATCGCGCTTCTCTGCACTGCCAAAACTCCAATGATTGCCAAACTTATTACTGTGGGTATTGGTGGTGAAACCTAGATCCGCCGCAGCATTTTTTATTTCTAGCCCATGTCGTTCTGAGATAACGACCACTCGATTGTCGTTGCCAATATATTTCAAAAAATACTGAGGATTATTTTGGGCGATCGCTTTGAGGAAATCTTCCTCGCTTTTGTTTTGCGCAGCTTTTATAATTTCCAGTTCCTTAGCTTTTTCTGCGCGTGCTGTTGCGAGTTTACTCTCTGCCATCTTCTTGCGGCGTGCCAGAGATTTTTCTTTGTCTGAACTAGAAACAGCAAAAGCTAATTCATGAGATATTTCGTTTTTGTTCCAGACTTTAAGTGTTGCGGTTGCCGTTCCCGCATCCCAGTTTCTTATTAGTGTTGGCGTAGGGAGTAAAGTTTTAAGTTGCGTCTCTGTCCATCCCTCATTGTACAAATCTTCCCAGAATACATAATTGTGCCTAGTATTCACCAAAGGACTACCCAATTCCATCTTATTTTGAGCTTCTACTTTTGCAACTGTCTCTATATCATAGAGGTGCGATTTGTAGTAAAATCCAGACCCTCGGTATCTCATTTCAAAATCTGGTTTTATTAAATATCCCTCTATCTCTGATTTTTTCCAGCCACGAGAAATAAGATTGTTTTGAGTTAGAAAATCTTGGTACTTGTCTATCATTTTTATCTCGCCACGGTTGCAATAATTTACTAATTATATTGCATTTTCGTAGAAGGTTGCCGACCCTCTAGTAATAGCGAGCATTATATTTGGGATATCAATTAATGAATAATCAACCGTGTTGAAACATTTCCCCTTAATTAATTATCCCGAAAGAGGAAGAAGTAGCAAGTTATTCCCCAAGCAATGACAGTGACAAAACGCCTTACGAATCGTGGCTCTAGTTGACGGCTATAGTATGCTCCGCTGTAACCACCAATAACTGTACCCAACATCATCAAAACTGCTTGCGGCCATGCCACAACTCCAGCAAGAATAAAAGTAACTGCCGCAAAGCTGTCGATGCAAGACATCAACAGCGTCTTGAGGGCATTCATTTCGTGAATATTTTTCATCCCTAGCATTCCCATTACAGCTAACATCAAAAAAGTAATGCCTAAGCCGTAAAATCCTCCATAAATGGCAACAAAAAAATAGATGACCAACGCTTTAAGTAGCGAATGTCTTGTGTCTTTGTTTGCTTTTCCAAAAGTGATGTTCAACCGTTCTGTGAGGGAATTGCTGAAGGTGAATAATAGTGTCGCAAACAGTAACAAATATGGGACGAGATGATCAAATATGGTTGTTGGGGTGTGAAGCAACAACATCGCGCCAAGCAACCCACCCATAAAACTAACGCTGCTAAAAAGCAAAAACAGATGTAGATGTGGCTGCAATTCTTTGTAATATGCACTTACGCCAGCAACAAGCCCAGGCCATGAGGCGATCGTACTTGTAGCGTTAGCGCTAATAGATGGTAGACCTGCCAACATCAGAGCCGGGAAAATAATCAAACCTCCGCCACCAGCAACCGAATTCAAAACTCCACTAATCCAGGCAATGAGAAAGAGAAAGCAAGCCTGCGTGAAAGTCATATCTAGAACTTACCTTTCAGGTTGTCGATTAATTCTCAAGCAAAGTTAGCTTTGCCAACTTCAATTGCCTCAGGAACCTCAATTAGTTTGCCGGTTTTTACATCGTAGATATAGCCATAAATAGGAATTTGAGATGGCACTAAGGGGTGCAAGCGAATACGCAACACGTCTTCGTAGACGCTTTTAGGAAGGTCGTTAATTGTCAACCAATTAATATATGAGCCTTCGTTTGAACCAGAACCAGAGCCAACATCGTGCCAACCAGTTTCATCAATATGAGCTGTATTTAGGCTGCTTTTGAGTAAATCGCTGATAATGTGGTTAGTGAAAGTTTCCATGCCACAATTAGTGTGGTGAATGACAAACCACTCGCGAGTCCCTAAAAGTTTGTAGGAAATCACCAGAGAGCGAATGGCATCATCACTAGCACGTCCACCTGCATTGCGGATAACGTGGGCATCTCCTTCGACCAATCCGGCAAATTGAGCAGGATCGAGGCGGGCATCCATGCAGGTCAAAATTGCGAAACGGCGTTTCGGTGGCATAGCCAGATTGCCTTTGTCTCCGAAAGTTTCTGCATAATTTCGGTTGGCTGATAAAACTTCTTCTAAAATATCACTCATGAATTTTTGCGCTAATATAATCTCCAGTAAATTATACAGCCAGTGTTCTGCGCAGTGCGATCCAAACCAAATCTAACTAACAAAGTAGCGGTCAACTCTCGCTCACTCGCTTACGCTTACGAGTTTGGGAAGATTGGCAATAGAAATATTTAGAAAATAAGCAAGTACCTCTTGCCGCCAAGCGTCATAAACTGCTCCTAGACCTTCAATTTCAGCACCTGTGGCGCGGTGGATAATTTGCCAATACTCTTTGAGATAAGGGTTGCGTCGCTGTTGTGCTTCTTCGTCCAGTTCCAAAAGCTGTGCTGCAATGTCGTCTTTCTGTGCTGGTGAGGCTTGCTCATACATACTTTGCCACCAAGCCAAGACTCCTAGACGGTGAACTGCTTCATCAGGCAAGATTGTTTTATTGGCAAATTCCGACGTTTCTGGGTCAATAATTGTGGTGGTGCGACTATTCAAAATTAGCTGAGCAACGATATGAAGTTCGTAGTGCAACTCAAACGCCATAAACCCTAGCCAGTTGCGAATGGGTAAATCTCCCATAAATCGAGCATGATTTTGCGCTTCCTGCTTTATTTTGTCAATGGGATCGTGTCCTGATAATGCCCATACACGGTGACGGGTAAATTGGGCATGCGCTCCATCATCACCAATTTGGCGGCTCAAAAATAGTTGGAGTTCTGGGTCAGAGATTTGGTCGATTATCTTACCACAAACTTGCACGATGTAAAGGTCGTGAGCTGCACCACCTATACGGAAGCGACAGAAGTTTTCTAATTCTTCTTGTGTATCAAGGGGTCGAGATGTATGCAAGCGAGTTTTGGGGAAGTGCGGAGCATGTTGATCAATCAGTCTGTCAATAATTTGAATTTCCAATTCAGGTGTCCAAGCAGGACGAGTCAATGTTGCAGTCATATTCAGCCTTGGTTAGAAAAATCTAAAATGTTGTTTTGAATGTTAATTTATCAGTTCTAGAGAACGCACTCGCGGTATTACCTCTTGAGAAAAGCGTTTCATCTCAGTAGCAAAAGGTTGAAATTGTAGCATAAAAGTATCAATGCCTACTTCTACAAAATCTGTTAGACGTGCAGCTACGGTGTCATAGCTGCCAACTAAGCCTGCTGCGGTGCCACCGTTACTTCCCACACCAGGGTATTTCGCCATGTTTTTGAACATGACAACTTCCGGTTCAATACCTTTCAAAAGTTCGCTTCTGTCGTCAGTTTTGGTAAGTTCGAGTAAATATTCATATTCTGCTTGTGCTTGTGCTTGAGTCGATCGCGCAATGACAAATGCTGACAGCGCAAAGCTTAGGGGTTTGGGTTTCTTCCGAACTCGCTTTCTCATATCGGCGATCGCTTCACGCACGACTTCCAAAGGACGACCATTCAGGAAAAATACATCTGCTTCTAGTGCTGCTAGATCCTTAGCGGATTCCGACTCACCACCCAGATAAACGCGGGGATGAGGTTGTGCTACTGAATGCGGACGTAAACACAAATCATTGATCTGAAAGTATTTTCCTTGAAAATTGACTCGTTCCCCACTCCACAGTTCCTTTACTACCTTGATCCACTCTTGAGAATAGCGATAACGTTCATCGTGGGGTAGAAAAGATATGCCGGACTTTTGTAATTCCGGCATAAACCATCCACTTACAAGGTTAACTGCAAAACGCCCATTGCTGATAGCATCGATACCTAATGCCATCTTGGCTAAGACGACTGGATGAAACAGCAAAGGCTTTACAGCAGCGATGATTTCAATGGAGTTAGTGACTTCAGCAAGAGATGCAGCAGCAGTCCAAGTCTCTAGCTGGTCAAATTCTTGATTTCTTGGATTGATAATGTGTTCAGCGATGAGAGCATTGGTAAACCCGTATTCTTCTGCTAACTGTATGAGTGTCTTTGCTCTTATGTAGCTAGCATCGCGAGGTTCAATTGGATGATTCATCGCACCACAATTACCGTAAACTGGAATCCAAATACCGTAATGAGGCTGAGACATAACTTTATGTATTTTCGCAGCACAAGGTTTTGGCTTTAATTAAACAGAAAAGTTTCAGAAATTCGCTGGTTTGAATGCAAATTCCAAACAAAGTACTATTTTCTGATTGTTTTACTGTTGTATACGTATTTCATCATCTCACAAATGACATGGAAAAGCAATGAACTTTAACAACGTTAACTTCCTGCAATCTCTCTTGGGGTGACATGCGCTCTCAAACCATTGCTGGGTAAGTTCTTCCAGGATTCGCTAGCATTATTGCCGCGTTAGAGTCGATGTCCGCATTGCTGCGGCGCACCTCTCCTTGGTGAACCGGACGTGCAATTTTAACCGCATCCGGCTCTAAGCTTCCTGTGGGTAACTTGGAGATCCCCAAAAATCCCATTCATAACCCGTTTTCAGGAATTGACCGACCTTAATCACCGTCTTGAGCATAAGCGGACATTTTGGAGTATTGCATTCCCCTTTAGGCTGGGCAATTACAGCCTCAGTCCAAGAGACTTGTTCGCATGACCAACGTTTTCCTTAAATTATCGGTCTACGTTTCATCTAGTCCTTTCTTTAGCCAATCCAGGTTTGGGAGCTAACCCTTCGCGTCAATACGTCCCGCTAACATTCCCTATGTTATTATGTTGTGGAAAATAAGCGTCTGAGATACCAAGATGATTGCGCCTTTGAACCGCTTAACTGCTCTATGGATACCAAACTGGGGATCTACTTCAATGAGTAGATGAACGTGCAAATAGCATTATTTCCATCTCAATGAGCTCGACCTGTATTTACGAGCGCTATTTGCTCGCTTATGCTCTTTAAGCCTTAAATCTACTCCATCCTTGAGGACGCTACGTCGATACAATGGAAGTCCAGACAACGTGATACTTACATGAATACACGACATTGTTATTAAATTTAAATTTCTTCATAAAAAAGACTGGCGCTATCTAGCTTTTAAGTATATGGTATTTTCATCAAAGGTACATAATCGATCATAAGCAAGCAAGTATGCAAGTGCGATGGAATTTCAAAATGTTACCCAACCCTGGCCAAGAGGAAACTCTTGAAGATTGGTTGGTAACGTTGCGAAAACATCGTAATTATGCTTTAAGAGAACGGATAGACGGATTCGACGCTAACAATCAAAATATTGATACTCCTATCGCTTATGCCTATGGAGCCTACTGTGATTTAGACTCAAGGATTGAAGTAGGTTCTTGTTGTCCCCTAACTTGCCCAGTCCTCAAGCATGGTGTCATCCCTGAAAATTTAGATCTAGCGACCAAGCAATCCAAAGTTAAGGATAAGACAACAAAGGAAGTTATCGGGACTAGGCGTGAGTGGGATTGGGCCTCTGGCATTCAGATGAAAGTTACGTCCCAATTAAGGCAATCCTTGGATAGCTTTGCGGTCATTGATTCATGTGTATTGCAGCGCAACATTGCCAAATTGGACACAGCCTACGCCAACTTTTGGAAGCAGGGTAGAGGTTTCCCGCAGTTCCTGCGACGACTAGATTCTTTTGAGTACAAGCCGGGTCGTGTCATCCTGCGTCATATTCGCAAGAATTACGCTACCGCTTACCTGCCTGGAATTGGCGAAGTGAAA
>JADQBA010000176.1 GCA_016903675.1 Stigonema ocellatum SAG 48.90 = DSM 106950
ATTCTTCACATGTCAATCGGTACAGTGCTTGTTGTAACTTTTTTATACATAACTTTAATCTTCTTTAAGACGCATTACTAATAATTTGGCATAACAAGTATTGAAAAACCCCCGTTTTAGTATATTGAAGAACCTTATTTCTTTACTTTGAGGGAGTCGAATGATTATTGCTCTGATTAAGAAGCTAGAATCATAGTCCCTCTTCCCTTCTTCCCTTCTTTCCTTGTTCTCTGTTCCCCGTTCCCTGTTAAGAGTTCCCTCTACCAAGTTGTTAATTTAGCATAACAAGTACTGAAGAGCCGGAAATAGCAGCTATGCTAAATATAGATTCGTTGAAAAATACCAGATTTTACCGCGAAGCAAAAGAAGAAGGTGTTGAGGAGGGTATTCTCAAGACTAAGCTAGAGATGATTCCCAGACTAATGAAGCTAGGGTTAAGCATTGAGCAGATTGCTGAATCCCTAGAGTTGGATGTGGACACTGTCAGAAAAATCGCGCTCTCAGTAAAACCCGCTTGATCATAAGCTCTGAGATAAAACCAAGCTAACTACCGGAAATTTCCGGTAGTTAGCTTGTTGTGCCCCTTATTCCTCGATACTAATGCCGTTGGGGATGTAAAATATCACCAAAAGCAGTTGAAGAAAATTCAGTTTCAGCCTGTAACTTGGATTGCTTATCCTCAGGAGCAGAATAGCTTGTTGGTGGCTGGAGCATGTTAGAAATTTGTTGCTGAGCATCAAGGGCGATCGCCGTTTTACGATATAGACCGCATCATTATTAATGACGAGCTGCACTTGATTAGACGAAGAGCGGTTTTTCTGTATAGGTAAGACCCCAAAAGGTATTCTGACAGTGAGGTTTACGTTACGGCAGCAAAGCATTCGTATTATTGGTGCAGGCAAATGGAGAAAATGGAGAAAGTATTATGTGGGGGATTTTGAAACAGCGATGCGGAACAAACATGGCATTTCAGGTTGAACTCTCGGCACAAGCGACACTTTTTCACCCCAACTCATCAGGATTAATACCTAACTCTCTCAGTCGCTGAGCCAACGCAGCAGCCCGTGCTTCTGCTTTTTCTGCTCGCTGGCGTTCAGTTTCTGCCTGCTGCTGAGCTAGTATCTTTTCTTCCCCATCTGTGGAAATCCAGTTACCCTTTGCGTCATACCAGCGTAGCCATTGACGGTCAATTTCTTGATATTCACCCTGCCATAAGCCCAAACCTATACCCAGCACGGGTATCCAAATCTTCGGTTGTTCTAGGGTTAACTGTTGGTAAAAACCTGAAACCAAGGTAAAAGCTCTTAACTGGTCTGTGTAGCGGTCAAACACAACATAGTAAGGGACAGCTAAGATACGTTCGTAGACTTCCCATTTAATGGGAGGTTCATCAGCTTGGCGATCGCTCAGCCCCAAATCTTCATCAGCAGTACCTGGAGAAAGTAATTCTACAATGACTGTGGGTCTAACCCCTTCTTGCCAAATAACATAGCTTAGGCGGAGGTCATTGTTGTCATACAGTCGAGGAACTCCCACCACACCAAACCAATCTGGACGCTTGTACCACAGGGGATGGCGAACGTCATAGTAGAGGTTGAGGTCACTAGCGGTGAATACCTGATCGGGTGGGTAGTCCTGTGGACGGAAGGTAGCACTCAGCAGTTGGGGTTGTAGATCATGAAACTCGTCCGGCAAACCTGGCTCCTTTGGATCTTCGCTAGGTAGATCGTACATGGTAGGCAGGGTTTCTCTGGGAGAGCGGGGAGGGTCAGTTTGCTGTGGGGGGTATTTTGCTCTTGACATAGGGAGTGGGTAGGGTCGGGGTTACCTCGTCCTTACGGGAGTGGGACGTTCTCTTACTGTAGCGTTGCAAAGTCCGGTTCATGAACCCAAAAGGGTGGTGAACCCACATATGCTAAAATGTCAGCCAGGTCAGCCCCTTCGGAGCGTTCGCGCAGCGTCTCCCCTTGGGAGAAGCGACGTGGTTCCTTTTTTAACCAGGACTTACGATGCTGTCACAATTTAAAAATGGTGCGTGACGCCACGAGTCCCTGATCTTCGTAGAAGATTTCTTCAAGCGTCACACACCCTACAGCAAAAAATGTGCCACTTGCGTAAGTCCTATTAACTTTTGACTTTCGCGTAGCGGTACTAGCATTGGGAAAAACTATGTCAACAACGCAACTAATGGATTATTTTAACTTTCTCACTCCTGGTGATATTCGGCTCAAAGGTTCAAGAATCGGAATTGAAACTATCCTTTATGAATACATTGATCGCGGTCGCACTCCAGAGGAAATTGCACAAACTTATACATCACTGACCCTAGAACAAGTTTATGCCACAATTCTTTACTACCTACAAAACAAAAACAAGATCAGTGAATACATGAAAAACTGGATAGAACACGGTCACAGAATGAGGGAAGAACAGCGGCTTAATCCCCCTCCAGTTTCCGAAAAGCTCCAGCAACTGAGAGCAGAAAGAAAAGCCAACAAACAAGTAAATGAGTCTGAAATATCTAATTGATGAAAATGTAAATCCTCTCTATCCCAATCAAATTAGACAGCGAGAACCTGATATCGTCATCAAGGTAGTGGGCGAACCTGAAACGCCACCAAAAAGCACACTCGATCCAGAAATTCTTTGCTGGTGTGAAGATCATAATTTCGTACTGGTAACAAATAACCGGACTTCGATGCCAGTACACTTGAAGGATCACATTGCACAAAATCGCCATGTAACAGGAATTTTTATCCTGAATCCCAATTTAAGCGTTGGCGAAAATTTAGAAGAATTAATTTTAGTTGCCCTTGCGTCTAAGGCTAATGAATATCAAGATCGCATTGTTTACCTACCCCTGCCTTAGCACTGTCTTGCCTGCTGCAAGTGGTTCCCCGCCGCAATTCGGCTGATACACTTGATGGCAATGGGGTAAGCGTGCTCAATGTTATAAAAATTTGGCAAATTCTGTCAGACACTATCCAGGATGGAGCTATTGTAGAGTGAAGCTCGAATCCGTTGCCACTCAACAGCCTATACATGACAACTCCGCTGCATGGACTCATTCTCCTTTCACAAGACAGGCTTTGTAATCTAGTGTACATCCCTTCAAAATCAGGCTACGAAGTCCAGGAGAAAGTCGAAATCAAGGCTCTTGTCAAAGCTCAACGCTATCAGTTGCTGCCACAAATGGTTGCCCTTGATGATTATATCTTTATTGGTCTCAATGAGCAAAAAAAATCATTATTAGTGCGGCTTGATGCTCCTACCTCGTTATTACCACAGCGTTCAATGGGTAACTCTTTGAGTAAATCCTTTGGACGGATTGGTGCTATAGGCACAGACGGTGAACATCTTTTGATTGCTGCTGAGGGTTCGCTGATTTTGCTTGAACGGAATTTGGAAATCCTTGACCGTGTTCAACTCGTTACTCAAAATTGGTTGGGTTCAGAAAAGAAAAATGCTCATGATATTTTTGTCCATGAAAATGTAGTTTATTTGCTTGAGAATACTACATTGTCTACCTTTATTTTTCAAGTCACTATAAATGCTGATAAAAAACTTCACATTACTAGAACTTGGGAAATTCAAGATGTCTATCCTCATTTAGACAGACAGTGGATAAACCCTGAACTAGGGCAATGGGTTGTCATTCAGTCTAGTTTTGGTCAAGGGAATTATCGCCAAAAGGCACATATTTTTCCTATTGCTCAAGGAATAGAAAGACTCGGGTTACAAATTCTGTATCCAGTCAGGAACAGTACCACACCAAGTAGTAGAGGTGAACTAGAGAGCTTCAAAATTCTCAATACCACCAAAATATCACCAGCTTGGGCAATTATTAGTCAGATAGGAGAGTCTTATTTAGTAAAGATAAACAGTCAGAATAATAGAATTCAATTGGATGAAAAGCTGCCGTTGGAAATAGCTATTCGAGGTGATGCTAGAAATTGGTTGCTCCAAAAACAGGATAATTACATATTTATCTTAAACTCGACTCAGGAGCGATCGCCTGGCTTTTTAGGCTGGATGAAAGAGCAAGTCAGCAACATTTTAGTTATTGTTGATACTCAACAAAATCCGCAAATTATTCTGCGGCAAAACTTGCCATTTTACAATACATCAGTTCTCAGTTGCATCCCCTATTAGAATTATGAATTATGAATTATGAATTATGAATTCTAGAGAAGAAACGCCACTCCTAACTCCTAACTCCCAACTCCTAACTCCATGTCTTTCTTGAAAGTCCCCCACTGCCCCACTCCCCCACTCCCCCACTCCCCCACTGCCCCACTCCCCCACTGCCCCACTCCCCCACTCCCCTGTGTTTCTTGAAAGTCAGTGCATCCCTGCGTCTATTTTCAAACGATCTAACTCTTGCTGCATTTGTGTCTGAACGAGGTGATAACAAAAATTTACGTAGTTGCGATCGCTAGCTGCTTCTTTGCCATAACGTTCAAAAACAATAGGGGTACAGACACGAGTGTGAATCTGTACAGGGAGAGGAATATTGGGTAGAGGACCAATGGACAAACCCCAAGGTAAACCTAGATATATGGGGAATACCCCTGGATCTACCTGGTATAACCACGGCAATCCCCACTCATTTAACTGTTTTACCAGTTCATAGCAATCACCTAAAACAATCAAGGTATCATGAGCGCCCACAGAAATCATGGGAATGATGGGAACTTCTTTGCTTAATGCTAGCTTGATAAAGCCTTTTCGACCAGCCAACTGAATCTCATAGCGCTGACTGTGAGGACGAAACATATCATATTGTCCTCCAGGATACACCAGAACACTAGCACCGATGTCAAATGCAGCACTGGCTGCTTTTGGGTGTGCTGTAATAGCTCCAGCTTTCTGAGCCAGGTTAGCAAGTTCTGGACTTACTTTCCAAGCGTAGGGGTGTAACAAACCATACACCAGACGTTTAGTTCCAAATCGACAGAACCAATCGTACATCATCATTGTAGTATCAGGAGAAGCCATCCCTCCATTGTGAGAGCCAACCAGCAATACCTTTCCCTCCGCCGGGATATGATGCCAACCATCTGTTTTTACGCGAAAGTAGTAGCGGTACAACCATTCCCACACCGGCATGAATGACTGAATAAATTCAGGGTCTCGTTCTGACAAAGACATACCAGGTATAGATGTAGTTTTTTCTTGATTGCTCATAAATGTATATTGCTTTGCTCCTTTTTCTCGTAAAGTATACAATCGAATCCGTATATGTTCATTCTCCGTCGCATCTTGAACCCATTTTCCCCTACACCCCCACACCCCCACATCCCCACACCCCTACACCCCTAGCTGATAATAAAATAGCGCAGCCTTTCCTCAAAATATGCCCTATGACCTACACTCCTCCCAAACTCCTAACTTTCGAGCAATTTCTTACCGAATATGGAGATAATCCCCGCTACGAACTCATTGACGGAGAACTACGTGACATGGAACCCACAGGACCCCACGAAGCAATTGCAGGAAGTATTGCTGGTAGAATCTATGTCGAAATTTTTCGTTCTCATTTTAACTGGCTGATTCCAAAAAATTGTCTAATTAAACCGCCCGCTGCTGAAGCTACAGCATTACGTCCAGATGTAATTGTTCTAGATGAAGCAGAACTTAACCAGGAACCGCTTTGGCAAAAAGAACCTATTATCTGTAATGGCAGTACAATTAAGCTTGTTGCCGAAGTTGTCAGTACCAATTGGCAAGACGACTATGCAAGAAAAGTAGAAGAATATGCTTTTCTTGAAATCCCAGAATATTGGATTGTAGACTTTCGTGGTTTGGGTGGCAAGGAATTCATCGGTAATCCAAAACAACCCACCTTTACCGTCTGTCAACTGATTAAAGGCGCATACCAACAGCAACGATATCGCTTAGGAGATGCTATTACCTCTCACCTCTTCCCAAACTTGCAACTCAAACTCGACGACGTTATGCCGCACTAACCTTTTAAGAAACACGAGTTGGAGGAGGGGGAGAGGTGGGGAGGGGGGGAAGAGGGAAAAATATCTTGCACAATACTATATGAGCCTCTAACTATCGCGCTGGGTGGATCGCAACCTATGAAAGAAACACAATTTTCCCTATTCCCCACTCCCTACTCCCCACTCCCTACTCCCGATTTTGACAGTTACGCTAAGATGCGCGGATTGGTATCACCTCATTGCCATTCACCTTGCAGCGTAAAAGCCCCCCAGAAATAGGGAGCTTTCCCAGATTTCCACATCTCTAACTGTGCAGCGCGGATTGCAGCTACGGGATTTTGATGTTGTTGCAACATTTTTTGGTAAAAATTCTGCATGAGAGTCGCTGTCGTCGAATCATTCACAAAAAACAGGGAACTCGAACCAGTGAACTCGAACCAGTGAATATGAAACAAAAAAAACTTCAGTTGTGGGTCCCAAGCCCACTTATAAAAAAATATGTTTTTCACGCTTCTTAGGCGCTTTGAAATTCTACGTCCTTGTTTCAATCCCACGGCTTAAGCCGTGGGATACCCTGTTAAGCGTTAAGAGTTCCCTGTTCCCTCTGAAACTGCATAAACTGACAAGGACACGCTTTGCCCCAGCATACATAAAGCCTCTTGTCAACCCTATCAAACCTTCTCCCTGGACATTTTGCCCCAATCCGGTTTTACAGGCGCTCATGGTAACTAGTTCAACAGGTAATCTGAGGTTATAAATTTTGTTGAGATTCTTTGGCGTTTTGTTAGAAATGAGTGCTTATACTCGAAGTATTATGCAGAGTTTTCCGAATTTAAGATAGCGATCGCCAACTGTATTGCCACTGCCAACACTGATAAAAAGGAAAAGCTGGATAGCTTGTTAACTCTCGATTTTCAATCCTTTAACTCTTCCCGTTAGAAGTCCCACACTGTACTGCTTTTAGCAGTCAGTGCTCTTATGAATAATGGAACAAATACGAATAGTCCTCCGATTAATGTTTGGCACAGCCAGACGAAATCGGAGGACATATGAGTATTTGTTAATCAGGACGCGATTGAGATTCGACATATTTCTTCAATGTTTCGACCGTTACGCCGCTCGCGCGTTGCAGTGAGGTAGGAGCCATTCCAAAAGACATCTTTCCAATAATGCTGGCTGAGATGTTCCGCAAACTCCTTTCTTAGATATCGACTGGTAACTGATTTCAAGTTATTAATAAATTTTGGCAAGTTTGTCTGAGGAGTATACCTAAATAACAAGTGAACGTGATCAAACTCTCCATTGAATTCAATCAGTTCGCAATCCCATTTAGGCAAGAACTCTTTCAGTATTTCTGTTAACCTATCTAGCATTTCTGCTGTAAATGCTTTTCGCCTATATTTTGTGGCTAACACTAAATGAGCCTTGAGGTCTGAGACGCTTCTGGCTCGTAGTTAGCGTAGGTACTTCACAAAAGTCTATGTCTTAGCCGCGTAGAGTATAACTGTAAACTCTAATTTAGTGATTTATGATTAATTTTGGGGTGACGCTTAAAGTACTTTATCTAAAGTAATCGGCAGATTGCGAACCCGTTTTCCGGTGGCGTGATACACAGCATTGGCGATCGCTGCTGCTACTCCGACAAGACCAAGTTCCCCGATGCCTTTAACTCCAAGGGGATTCACGTGTGGATCGTGTTCATCGACAAAAATGTGTTCTAACTTTCCAATGTCAGCCTGTACCGGAACATGATACTCGCCAAAATTAGCATTAATAATCCGCCCGTTGGTTTCGTCCATCACGGTTTCTTCCTCTAGCGCCTGCCCAACACCACCAATGATGCCGCCAATCATTTGAGAACGGGCAGTTTTAGCATTAATAATTCGCCCTGCACCGTAAACACCTAAGAATCGGGCCACTCGCATCATACCTAAATCGATGTCGATATGCACCTGGGCAAACTGCGCCCCAAAGCTATACATGGAATACTGTTGCCTTTCTTCACCGGGCATTGAACTGCTTTGTGCTTCAAGTTGCGTCATTTGGTTTCGCATCAGAATTTCACTATAGGTTTCGCCGATGGAGTGGTCGTGCTGCAAACACAGTCGCCCCTCCATGGCGATCACATCCTCTTTGTTTACACCCTGAAGCGGTGAGTGTTCATCGGCGATCGCCAATCCCAAAATCTTGCCACGCAGTGCCAAAGCCGCCGCTTGGACAGCTGACCCCACGCTTGCCATTGCCATTGAACCGCCTTGCAAGGGAGCTTCTGGCATATCCGTATCCCCCAACTCAAACCGCACCTGCGAAATGGGCAAGCCAAGGGTTTCAGCAGCGACTTGGGTCATCACCGTATAGGTGCCAGGACTAATATCGGTGACGCTGCTTTGGACTAACACACTGCCATCCACGGCGATTCGAGCCATTGCCGAGGCGGGCAAGCGGTAGACAGGATACATGGCACTGGCGACTCCCAACCCAATTAAAGTATTGCCTCGACGCATTGAGTGCGGTTTTTGATCGCGGTTTGACCAACCAAATCGCTCTGCACCAATTTGATAGCACTGCCGCAGTGATTTACTCGACCAAGGCAATCCTGTTTCGGGATTGGTTTCGGCATAGTTACGGAGGCGGAGTTCGATTGGGTCAAGCTCTAGTGCATAAGCAAGTTCATCCATCGCGGATTCTAAAGCAAAAGTACCAACTGATTCACCAGGGGCACGCATATAGGTTGGTGTTCCGGCATTCACCCGTACTAGACGATGAGTGGTTGCAACATTTGGGCAAGCGTAAAGCACCCGCGAGTTGTTGGTGGTGCTTTCCACAAATTCGTCAAATGGTGAGGTCGGCGAGAGGTTGTCGTGAACTATAGCAGTTAATTTGCCATCTCGGGTAGCTCCTAGACGCAGATGCTGCACAGTTTGCGGTCGATAGCCCACGAAGGTGTACATCTGCTGACGAGTTAGTACGAGTTTGACGGCTCTATGGACATGACGAGCGGCGATCGCTGCCAGCGTCACATGGGGCCAGGCTCGCAATCCACAGCCAAAGGCACCGCCAACAAACTGAGAAACCACACGTACATTGGAGATTGCAATCCCCAGCGTTGCCGCTAGTACCAGCCGCACATTCTGCACCCACTGACTCGCATCATAAACCGTGAGTTTTTCGCCTTCCCAAACCGCGATGGAGGCAAAGGGTGCAAGCGGATTGTGATTATTGGTAGAAGTGGTGTAACTTTGGTCAATTTGCACATCAGCGGCTGCCCATCCAGTTTCTAAATCGCCGCGCTTTGTTTCTAGGGGTTGACCTAAAGCGTCAGTCTTGTCAGGATAGAACGCTTGCTCTAGGACGGTATGCAGATTGGTAATGGGCGATTCTTCGGCGTAGGTAACTTGTACCAGCGTCGCTGCATACTCTGCCTGCTCTAGTGTTTCTGCAATCACAACACCAATTTGCTGACCACTAAAGTGGATTACCAGGTCTTGTAGAATTGGCAGTGATCGCCCTACTGCCGATGGCGGCTGTCCAGGTTGCGCAAAAGAGATCGAATGCAGTTTAGGCGCGTTGAGATGCGTGACAATTCCCAGCACACCGGGTGCCTGTTCTGCCGCAGTGGTGTTGATCTGGGTGATACGTCCTTTTGCGATGGTGCTGTGCAGCACCACAGCATGTGCTAGATTTGCGAGAGGAATATCTGAAGAATAACGGGCACCACCTGTTACTTTAAGAACACCATCAACACGACTAATGGGTTGACCAATGATACTGCTCATAAGGTTTCTCCTGGCATTGCGACAACCTGGGTTAATGCACGAACTAAGGTACGTTTGGTCAATTCAATTTTAAAAGCATTGAATCGTTGGGGAACCGCATCCCGCACTGCGATCTCAGCCGCCGCTCTGAACGTCTCCTCGGTTGGATCTGCACCCACTAAACGATGCTCGACAGCTTGATCGCGCCAGGGTTTCGTGGCGACGCCACCGAACGCCACTCGCGCTGCACTAATTTTGTTGTTTTGAATCTCAAGGGCAACAGCGGCTGAAACTAACGCAAAGGCATAAGAGTTACGATCGCGGACTTTGAGATAATGCGATCGTGCAGCAAAGGGCAATACTGGAATTTCAACAGCGGTGATCAGTTCTCCAGGTTCTAAGACCGTTTCGAGATGCGGTGTCTCTCTGGGTAAGTGATGAAAATCAGTAAGGGGAATAGTGCGGTTTCTGGCTGAGCCTTGAATATGAACTATCGCATCCAGCGCCACAAGTGCCACGCACATATCAGAGGGATGCGTGGCGATACATTGTTCACTTGTTCCAAGAATGGAGTGAATCCGGTTAAAGCCTGAAATTGCCGGACAGCCGGAACCCGGAACCCGCTTGTTACAGGGGACAGTCGAATCGTTAAAGTAATAACAGCGCGTGCGCTGCATCAAGTTACCGGCTGTGGTTGCCATGTTGCGAAGCTGCGGCGACGCACCTGAGAGAATTGCTTCCGACAGAACCGGATAGCGAGCTTGAATCGTGGGGTGATAAGCCACATTGCTGTTGCGCGATAGCGCTCCTAATCGCATGCTGCCATCGGCTTGAATTTCGATCTGCTCTAATGGCAACCGATTGATGTCAACAAGTTGCGGTGGCGTTTCGACTCCTTCTTTCATTAAATCGAGTAGGTTGGTGCCCCCCGCGATAAATTTAGCAGCTGGGCGATCCAAAATGGCTGCCTGAGCCGTCTGATATTCCGTCGCTAACACATAACTGAATGGATTCATGCGCGTTACCCTCACTCATCAAAGCTGATCACAGGCGGATAGCACGCCTTGACGGGTTCGCCTGGTGCCTCAACGCTCATTTGAGTACGAACATCCTGAATTGCCGCCAGAATATTGGGATAAGCACCACAGCGACAGAGATTGCCGCTCATCAATTCTTGCACTTCTGCATCGGTTTGGGCGTGTCCTTCGTTGAATAACCCGATGGCAGAGCAAATTTGCCCAGAGGTGCAATAGCCGCACTGAAAGGCATCGTGTTCGATGAACGCTGCTTGCAGAGGATGTAGTTCATTATCATTGGCAAGACCTTCGATGGTCGTGATCGCTTGACATACATGCATCACTGCCAATGTCAGGCAGGAGTTGATTCGCTGCCCATTGACCAGTACAGTGCAAGCGCCGCACTGACCATGATTGCACCCTTTCTTTGTACCTGTTAACCCCAGCCGTTCTCGTAGTATATCCAGTAAGGTGACTCGCGGTTCAATGTAAACGGTGTGTTCTGTGCCGTTGATGGTTAACGTAATGGGAAAGTTGCCGGATAGGGGCGTATTTGAAGCGATTAACGGTTTCTGTAATTCAGCGCCCATTGGGTTCTCCTATCTCCTAAGTTGTGATTTTTGATGTGTAACTGGTCGGTGAGCGAAGCCAGATACTGATGTAGGAGGAGTATCGTTTGATGTCCCAATCGTCTTCTGTTGTGGGAATCCTAGTTTGGAGGAGAATATGAATTGGCTTGCTCATGAGTTCTACAACCACTGTGTCTGTAGGATTATCACTCCGAGAGAAGCAAATCACATCCGCCTAAAGGAGTATTGGACTTTGGACAAAAAGAATTTTGTTCGCGATGTTAAATTGCGAACCAAGAAACTAGACATCAGAAATTACCCTAGTTATTTTTCAAACTGAGTGAAACAGAGTTAAACCCCTAATGCCTAAGAAAATTTACTCGGCTTTTTGTTTATTAGGTGTTGATTTTGACTGCTTCTTGACCACAGGATGCTTAGATCGTTTTGGTTGAGAATGACCAACCACCCAAACCCCGTGAATTTCCACGGGGTTTGGGAGAATGTCCCGGTTTTCCAGTCTCTGAAATAATTGTTTGAAAATCGCGTTGCACTACACTTGGAGTTACAATTTTATTATTGTGAGGTTTTAAATAACGCTTACTCGGTCTAGGTAAATGTGAAGCTAAATCTTTTGCAGCCCAGAGTTGTACGTAAGCGAGCATTACTAAACGTATCCAATTTTCCTCGTGCTTGACATCTGGAGTTTGAAACTGCGTCATCAGCATTTAAATTATTCCAAAACTTTTCCGTAGCTTTCAGCCTGTTGTAGAAAGTTATACTGGCTTAACCCTAAGGTTGCTAAAGTAGACCCAGCAAAATGGAAAAATCTCCGTCGAGAAATGAGACGCATAATTACTCTATGACTCGATATACTAATTAATTATCTGTGGCTTCAGTCAAAAATCAAATTGACTTCACCCAGCAGTTGCTAGATTTAATGCAACGGGTTAATATTTCTAGTTTTAAAGCGGTCTTAAACCTTGGCTTCCTTGGCTCAGGAGCGGTTTTTTTTAGGTAATCTTCTGGCGGTTTGCGAGTAAACAAGACCTTGTCCTAAGGGACAGGCTTGTCTACGACACCCTGCGCGAACGTGTCTTCGCGGTTTAAAAATCTTTTTGAACCACGTTCGCCGTCAGGCGTGCCGAAGGCAAGACGCGAAGAACACGTTCGCGCAGCGTCTCCCCTTGGGAGAAGGAAATCCAACTCTTACGACTTGCACCTTGAAAGGGCTGGTCCTACCCTTATTAAATGGTTAGTACAAATGTTCACCTTAACAGGGGTACCTACTCTACCCCTAACTCCGCGCCTCCTAACTCCGCGCCTCCTAACTCTGTCTACCAGCAATCGTAAATCCTGCCCAATAATAAGGATGATTATATAGCTTTTTATCTGGTGGCATTTTGCTAATTCTATACAATTCTGTAGCTAAATGTGTTCTAATTCTTAATCCTTCTTGCGGCATTTCATGCAGTAAATCTACATACCATTTTTTGAGTTCACTAGCAGTGACTTCTCTCAGCCATTCCGTTGCTGTCAACAAAGCACTAGCTGCCGATTGAGTTTGCTGAATTTGTCGGTAAAATTCTATCATCACCAACGCACTGGCTGCTGAGTCTACAGTCCACAGGGTGCTTAATATATGGGAAACTCCCTGAAAGAGAAAAGCACTGACCAAACCCACGTATTCGGTGGTGATAGTTTGACTACCAGTTATGGGGCTTTCGCAAGCCGAGAGGGTAACAAGGTAATAATTTGCTATTTGAAGACGGCAAATTTCTTCTATAGTTAGTTGCTCGCCACCTGCTAATGTTAATTTTGATTGTTGAGGATTACTAAAATTATTGATTCCATATCCGTTAAAATGAAATATATTATAATTATCAGATAAATAATTTTCTACCTGCTTTTTAGTAGCTTTTGACCCTTGAATGCGTTTGACAGTAGGGAACATGTGGCTGATAGCTTCAGTTTCAAGTTTGGCAAGTTTCAGTTTCAGTGGGGGATAACCTGTAGTGTTGGGATGTTCGACACTTAGTAATGACTGTTTGTGGATCTGCCATAGGGGTTCGGACTTTAGAGACAACCCTAATTGGGCGCTAGGCAAATAAGTAAATGTGAAATTAGACTTGACACTTTGCCTCTCCCAAGGTTCATCTTGGTAGTCGTTATCGTTGTCAATTCTCTCTTCTTGGAAAAGGGCGTGTAGAGGAAATCTGTGCAAGTCACGATGGGGAATTAAAATGAGTTGGGTAATATCGTCGAGTTCCTCGACGATCGCAGCAATTTTGAGGATATTTTTCAGGTTTAATAGCCTCTGTTCCATGTCATCTCGCCAGGAATGCTGGCTTTTGTTTTGTGTATCTTGAGGTTGGCTACGATAATCGTGATATTGTTGATTCCAATCTTCCAGCCAATCTTCAAATTCCACCCTAGCTTTTACCGCTTCGGGTAAAGGCATTTCATCAATGGCGGAGACATTTCGTACAGGTGTAAAGACGGGGATAGGTTCTGGGGAATTGTATTTGAGGATGAAGGTGCGTAAGGTGCTTGGGCTGATATGCCAGTAAATAATAGCAGTTGTGGAATTGAGCAGTTGTTGAATTGAGGCATAGTTGGGTGAGACAATCTCATCACTCCAACCAAAAAGCAGCCAATATAAACAAGCATTTTTGCCGTGTTCTGCAATTTCCAAGGCTTGCGCTAACTCACCACACTGCACAGCTATATCAACTGCTAATTGTTCAAAACCTGCAAATTTCAGCGCCATAGCTTTTTTGCTGTCATCGGTGCGATTTGGTTCACTCAGCAAGCATCGTAATAAATCTGTGGCGAGTTGGTGAAATTCTTGTGCTAGGTCGGTTTCTCCCAAACCTAACAAAGTTGTGATGAGGTGTAGCAAAACTTCTAGGTGCAACTCAGCAAAAGCTTCTGGTGTGAGAGTTACTCGTGCTTGATAGTACTCAGCAACAGCTTGCTGCCAATAATAGAAGGGTGTGGGATGCTTTTTTCCTCGGTCGTAGTAAGCATTACCAAGTAAGAGATGCAATCTACCCCACCCTTCTGGGTGAGTGTCTTGGTGAACATATTTCAATCCTTCTTCATAACTGGCTAATTTGCCTTCATAACCGCGATCGCTTAAACCAGGATTTGTTCCATCATAGTTAATAACTGCACTTCCTGCTGCTGTTCCTCGACCAATCCAAGCTTCCCAGTAGTCAAGTTGGATTTGCAAAGCCTTGTCATAAGAGGCGATGGATTCTTCAAAGCTTCCCAAATAAAATAGCGCCACACCTCGGTTGTACCAAGCTAAGTGGAAGTCGGGGTTGATTTCAAGGGATTTTTCGTAGGAGGCGATCGCCTCTTCACGGCGTCCTAGATTTTCCAACGCTACAGCTTGGTTGAACCAGGCTAGATATAAGTCGGGTTTAATTTCAAGCGCTTTCTCCCAGGATGAGATAGCATCATGCCAACGTCCTAAAGAAGCCAGTAGCACCCCCTGATCTATCAACACTTCTACGAAGTCGGGGTTGATTTGGATGGCGTGGTTGTAAGATGCCATCGCCGAATCCCATCGTCCTAATTTATCCTGGGCACTCCCCAAAGCATACCAACCTTCTTGGAGGTCGGAGTAGATTTCCAGGGCTTGCTGGAAAGAGGCGATAGCATCTTCTAGACGCCCCAAATTAGACAGTTCTACACCTCGGTTATACCAAGCTAAGTGGAAGTCTGGTTGGATTTCTATAGCTTTTTCGTAGGAGGCGATGGCATCATCCTTTCGTCCACCAACAACCAGCGCCATTCCCCGATAATACCAGTTTTCTTGGTCTTCTGGTTGCAGAAGCAGTGCTTGGTCATAACTGGAAATTGCATCTTCTGGACACCCTAACTTCAGCAGTGCTAAACCTCGGCTAGACCAAGCTTGGTAGTAGTCGAACTTAATTTCTATAGCTTTATCGAAGGAGGCGATGGCATCTTCAAAGCGTCCTAATTCACCCAAGGCTCCGCCGCGATTATACCACCCTTTGTAGAAGTTGGGTTTACTCTCAATTGCTTTGTCGTAAGATGCTATCGCCTCTGTAACATTTCCCAGATAAAACAGTGCCAACCCCCGGTTAAACCAATATTCGTATGAGTCTGGGTTGATTTCTATGGCTTTGTCGTAAGATGTGATTGCTTTAGATAATTCCCCAGTCTTAGCTTGCTGAAGGCCTAGGTAAAACCATGCTTGTGAACGTTCTACAGGAGTTTGGGATTGCGATATCGCTTCCATTCCCAGTTCATAAGCAAGTTGTTGGGCTAAATCGCTACTCTGTTCTAGTCTCACAAACAACTCATCCAAGGTGACAGCTACGTTTGGCTGTAAAGAAGCCAAAGACTCATCCAATTGAGTCGATTGAGATAGTGCTTCCACACTTTGTTCTATCCACCCTTGCTCCCCCTCTTCCTCTAGGGGTGTCCAAGCAGGTACAGGCTTTGTGGTTTCGGTATCTAGTTCATCATACTCCCATAGCAGTTCCCCTAATATCCCTTCTCCCCCCCCCACAGGCGTTACAGTTTTGGTCTGTTGTCTGTGATTCTCATGTTGCGGTTCACCTGTACGGGTCAACTCTTTTTCTACAGGGTTGAAAAGCGCTGCAAGGACTGGACTTTCTGCATCTTGCCGATGATTATCATGTTGCGGTTCGCCTAAGTTTCGTGTTAACAGGCTTGTCCCGATCTCATAGGCAAGTTCTCCAATTTTCCCAATTTCAAGTTCACCCAGCTGCATCATCCGCATTGCTAACTGAATATTCGGCGCGGGTGACATGAGCAATTTTTCACCAAAGTCCAGTAGCCAATCTATCCAGCGCTGAGTGCTGATCCGATTTTCCATGCGTTCGAGATACTTCAATGCCCAGTGTTGTCCTCGTGCTTGATGCACGCCTTCCAACAGCTGAGTAAACAAATATTCCAGATCGGAGTTTGTGAGTTCTGGTGGTGGTTGTACTATCTTCTGTATTTCTAGGTTTAGAGAAGGATTCTGCTTTCTACCAAAAGAAAACTGCCAAAACTTTTTCAGCCAATGTACTAACCACTTGAGCATCTCCGGCACTCTTGGATGTTGTTCATCATAGATTTTAGGATTTTAGTTAACCATCTCTGTCAGAAAAAATCAGGAATTCCATAATAAATCACTAGATTCACAGAGGTGAGGGCGATTTTATTGCTGTCGTTGCTAAAAAAAGATACACAGATTATAGCAAAGAAAGGGTGTGGGGGTGTAGGGGTGTGGGGGTGTAGGGGCAAACAGTTACATCGACTCTGGTACAAGCCCCTAGATTTATATATGGAAATCTAAAATACTATGACTTACGCATTGACAAAAAGAACTAATTATGCATCATCTCTCGTTACAAGGCTCTGCCTTGTAATGCTTTTTTGGGAGGCGCAGCCTCCCGTCAAACCAGGAGGCTGCGCCTCCGAGAGAGATCATTCCCAGGCAGAGCCTGGGAACGAGACAACCCCCACACCCCCACACCCCCACACCCCGAATCCACCAAGGGATTTTTCTGCTGATTAGCAGAAAAAAATTTATTAAGCAAATCCTTAACAAATATTTTTGGATCATATGTCTCAATTAACAACATTTTAGCAAACAACAGGCGGAAA
>JADQBA010000005.1 GCA_016903675.1 Stigonema ocellatum SAG 48.90 = DSM 106950
ATTCTTATTAAGCATACTAAAAAACTGAATTACCCAACCTGAATAACGAGAATAAATTACGTTTAGTTACAAATTTATAATTTTCCATAACCCTCGTAGAGACGCGATTAATCGCGTCTCTACAAAATCGTGATTTTCACAATTCATATCTTGATTCAGCAACGCCGAATTATAGCGGTTCTCAGTTGAATCCCATACACGAGGAGTGAGATCGGCCCTCACCCCCAACCCCTCTCCCAATTTGGGAGAGGGGTGCAAGCCTTGGGCGGGGTGAGGGCGTTCTGTATGTGACTCAAACGAGAACTGCTATAATTATTAATTAATTCATAATTCAGAAATTTTTAATTACGAATTACGTTAGCGTAACGTTAGCGAGTACTCGAGCGTCATTACGAATTACGAATTATTCGGTCACCTTAATTTCATATCAATTCGTTGCTCTGCGGCTAATCGCTCTAAATTATAGTCATTAAGGTCTACAAAATGCATGTTAGCTACCAATGCTGGGTGAACTGCACTCATTTGTCGATACATTTCTTGGGCAATAACGCGGTAGGAAGGATGTCCTTGTCGTGAACTTCGTAATTCAATCAGGTGATAAGCTTCACGAAGGTTCAACTTAATTCGCCAACGCATCCGATAAGCGAAGGGTACGACGTACTGCGCTGCATCCGGCAAGTGTGAGGCAATCAACTCGGTAGTTTCGGCTGCATAGTCCAAAGCCTTGCGGTAAGTTTCGGCTAGTTTTGCTTCTTCTAGTTCTATTGGAACTACATACCCATGACGAACACTGTAGTGTTGGCGTTGTTGTGTAAGAACGCGATGTCGATGCAGGTCACGATAGGCACCAATATCAGCGAGTATATCAAATGTGTAGTAGGTTTCTTCAAAAGCTCGTCCGGGTCGATGGAACCGCGACTCGCGATCGCCTACATAAGTGCTGATAATCTCTACTCTCTCTGTAGTTGATAAACCAGCGACGTATTCTTTGATATTATTCAAAGTAATCTCAGTGTGAGGATACAGGATGGCTGCAACAACCTTTACCTCTCCATCCGGGTCGTACTCAACTAATTGAACAGTTGATGGTGCCCTGTGTTGCTGTGCGAGATCTTCGGGGCAAGCCGCGCTTCGCGGCATCGCACTATGCTTTTCGGTCGGCTTTAAAAGTTTTTGTGCGAGCAATTCTGTGCGTTCACAATTTGTTTGAAGGTACTGCACTGCCTTCAAACCCCGTTCAGTTTTTGCACGCTTGACAAATGAAGGTATGATTTTATCCAGTTCTTGTTGCATAACATACCCAAGGGCACGAACTTCTTCATGACCAGAGGTAGCAAGCTTTACTAGCAAATATTCAAAGGCGCGTCCATTGCCAAACAAACCAACATTAGTAAGAGTAGCCATTGGCAATAACCCACGCAACAAATCCAAAGTTTTAGCTCTTGTTGCACTGTTATATGCTCGAACAGAGGTTGTGGTATCTTGGGGGGTCGTAGCTTGCACCCAACTTAACAGAGGATCGATTAATGCCGTGTAGGTGTCGAATAAATTGTCTAATGTTGCCTCATAACGCGAAAAGTGGCTTGATGCCATAATTGACGATTCCCGATGGTAGCGGTAGCGTCCATTAATTTTTCGGTTAAACGGCACATATCTTGTTGACTTCTCTAATGGGGAAAGTCCCAAACGACTGTCTACAAGGGCAATGGAAGCAATATTACTAATTCCCTCACAGGCAATGTGTGCGCCTCCTAGTTCTGCCACTGAGTCATCGCCATAACCTATTAAGACGCGATCGTAAAATGCCTCTGCTTGTTGAATCGCCACCAACTGATCCCCATTATTGGCAGCTTCACCGACAATACTCGCGAAGCGGCATTCTGGTGCTTTTATAAATTCATCAAGAAGTATACGACGTAAACTTTTATCACTGCGACTATAACGTGAGAATAACGCACCTTTGACTACTTCAGGTAAATTCATCAGACCAAAGACAGATTTATCCAAATTAGTCATAAAAGGCTGTAGCAAACAGCCCTCCTGTTCAGTCAGCGACTCTTCCCAAAACTCAATAAAACTCATACTCTAGCTAGCGTCACAATCTCTGGCTGATCCTGATATTTACCCTGACGAGCTTCATAACTAATAGCGCAGGGTTCCCCTTCTAAAAATAGCAGTTGCACGACACCTTCATTGGCGTAGATACGACAATCAGCGCTGGAAGAATTGGAAAACTCCAAAGTAAGATGACCCCGCCACGCTGCTTCTGCTGGTGTTAAGTTTGCGATTATACCACAACGTGCGTAAGTTGATTTTCCAATACAAATTACTGTAATATTATTGGGAACATCCAGCCTTTCTAGAGCAACTCCCAGACCGTAGGAGTGGGCGGGTAGAATAAAGTAACTGTCATTACCATCGGTATGTAGTGGTGTTGGTTCCAGATTCTGTGGATTAAAGTTTTTTGGATCAACCACAGTTCCAGGAATATGGCGAAAAATGCGAAACTCCACTGGGGACAAGCGTATATCGTATCCATAAGAAGACAAACCATAGCTGATCACACGGCGTGATGGTGCAGCAACGTCTGCTTTTATTTCTTTTATTTCTCGGATTAGGCTAGGCTCAAAGGGGGAAATCATTCCCTTATAAGCCATTTTTGTAATCCAGATATCGTTCTTTATCACAACTTGACAGTCATTTAAACCAAATAACTAGCATACCGTGAAAGTAGCTTGTTTTGTGGGCTTTAGCTGTGGCTACTTCTATTACCTGAGTTAGACGTAAAAAAAAAGTCGGATCACCAGGCAGAAAAGCAGTTTTATGAGTGACTGCCCGTTATACCCACCTTCAGCATAGCTGCCTCCAGCATAGCTGCCTTGCCCGCAGGGCTTGTCACCAGCATCGATCAAGTGTCGGCGTGCACCACTTTGTTCGGCTCCTGTTGAGTTACGCTTCGAGGGCAAGCTGAACCCGATTCTTGCGGAGTCCAAACCACGAAAATAACTCCTTGGTCTTAATCCTCCTTCCCTGTGAAATCCTATAAATGAAGTGCGCGAGCCAGACTCCTAAGGCGTATCCTACAATATTGCCAATGATCGCGCCGATTGCTATTCCCAGCGGAACAGCAGCGGCACCACCAACGGCTCCAGCAACGGCTGCACCAACGGCTCCGCCGACCAATCTCCCACGCGATGCTGTAATCTTGGCGATGGTATGAATAAATTCTACTTTATCCTCATCTTTGGTAAAGAGAATGACGATTCGCTTCCCTGCCTCCAGGGTACGTCGGAAGGCTTCACGTAGTTCCAGTTGGTCGTATAGTTGCTCTGGGATAAATTTCATAATCTGCTCCTTGGTTGACTTCTGCTCGGTACTTGTTGCCAGGAAAAGATGAAATACCAGAAATTACACAGGTGGATGAACTAGTAAAAAAAATACGTTCAGAGCTAGTGAAAACTTGTACTAGCCGTTCACCTGAGTATGGTAAGCTGAGGGTCAAATTTACCCTTGGGGTTTCTAGCTAAGCACTCTATAATAATGTTTATAAAAATACATTTATTTTAAGGATATTTACGTATAATCATTAGGAGCTAACTATAGTGCGCTATCAAGCGCTTTTTAACAACCTGTAGTGAATTTGACAAATTTATTCTTGGTGTAACACTACATTTGTGGTTAAGTCAAGAGTTAATGAGATTTAAATTTTCGTTTTTTGTAGGAAAGTAATGGTAAAAATTAGAACATAAAACCAGTAGTTCAAATCAATCAAAAATACTGGAACCCCTAGTTGAAAATGTTGCGATGTTAGATTTTCCTCTTGGTTGGGCGAAACAGTTTTGGATGGTGATTGTGACAGCAGGATGAGGAGTGAATTTTTGTGAGATTGGTGATTCTGGGGGGTTCAGGATCGGGTAAAAGCACCCAAGCACAAAGGCTTTGCAGACAGTTTGATATTCCTCTGATTTCTACAGGTAAAATTTTATGGGAAGTAATTGCAAACCATATTGATCCAAGTCGCCACCCACAGCCATATGTAAAAACAGGGGAGTTAGCCCCAAACGAAATGATCATTGAATTCATCCGTTCTCGTCTTACACAACCCGATGTTAACGGTGGTTGGGTGTTAGATGGCTATCCCCGTGCTGTCTTCCAAGCCGAGGAATTGGATTTTTTGCTGGATGATTTGGGGCAAAAGTTAGACTGGGCGCTCTATTTACAAGTACCGCAAGCGGTTATGGTTACCCGTTCCCTCGGGCGTTTTCTCCCAGATGACCAACCGGAAATTGTGCAGCGCCGTATAGAGTTATTCTACGATCGCACCGTTCCCGTTCTCGAGTATTACGATCATCACCGCCGCCTGTTAACTATCAACGGCGACCAGTACCCAGAGATGGTACAGCAAAATATTATGACTCTCCTCTGTGGACATAAAAAAGTTCAATAGTTTGTAGCGGTTGTGGGACAAATTAATTCATAATTCATAATTCATAATTCATAATTCATAATTCCCCTTCTACCTGGAACCAGCCAGAGTGCTGCGCCCATAACGTAGGGGCGTATTGCAATACGCCCCTACGCGTAGGTGAATGGCGTGGAGAAACAGAGGTACGCTGAACGCGCAGATGAATGATATGCACAGCTAGTCGAGGTCGGCGGCGTCCGATGTTTCTCCTAACTCTGTCCACTGAGAGATTAGGTCGGGTAGAGCGTCTCTCAACTTCTGCTGCCAATCAGGGATAGCTCTAAGTTGCTCCTTTATCTCTGTTTCCAACCGGAAGCAGAGGGGTCTAGAGTCCATAGGCTTTTCCCCTAAAGGTTTTGAGCCATATTCGTTATTTTTTTTGAATACCATTGCAATTAGTTGTATATGGATGTATACTTACATTAAAGCAGAAAATAAGGAGGTGAAATATTTGCAGACAACTTTTAGATTCAAATTAAATCTCAATCAAGCAACTCTTGAGCAGTTGATTGACTGGCAAACCAAGACTAGCTATGTAAAAAACAGGATGATCGGAGATAGGGAGTTCACCCATCACAGGCATTTTGTCATGGGGGATTATAGTGCATTGCACAATAGACAGACTTACACAGTGTCTGCCTTACGTTCTGACTTAACCCTGAAAGCACAGTACCCGGAACTAGGAGAAAGCTTTGAAGCCATAAGTTCTGGATTGTCTTGTTCAGTGAACCGCAATGTCTCGTTGGGTGAACCTTGGAAGACTGGAGACGAGAAACGTGCTAGACCAAGAAAGCAGAAGGCTGAGGGTGAGGGTTCTCCCAAAAAAGAATCGGGAAAAACATCAATCAGACGCTCTAGTCCAGAAATGCAAATGTCGTTCCTACCAAAGCTCAAAAAGGAAAAGCCTGAGTTAGCGACAGTCAACGCTTTTGTCCTGCAAAAAGCAGTGGACAATGTAGATAAAGGATTCCAGAAGTTCTTTAGGGGTGAAGGCGGATATCCTAGCTACACTCGCCCCCACAATCAGGGTTTTGAGTTTGATCCAGGTTCAGTTAAAGTTGAGTTAGAAAATTTCAAGGTATATTTACCAGGTCTGGGCTGGGTCAAGTTTTACAACTCTCGCCAATGGTGGGACGGGATAAAGATTGGCAAGACAACTGTCACGAGGGAGGCGGATGGGTTTTACGTGTCAATCCTTGTCAAGGATGATTCAATTCCAGATGTACCTATCATCACCAATGATGAAATTAAGACAGTTGTTGGTGGGGACATGGGAGTGAAGAAATTGCTTAGTACGTCTGGGCAAGTCCAGTACGAAAACCCACGGTTCAAAAAGTCAGAAAGTCGTAAGCTCAAGATTAGGCAACGCCGTATTTCCAGAAAGAAAGCTGGTTCCAAGAATCGTAAAAAGGCGATTGTCAAGGTTGCGAAACTTCATCAGACAATTGCTCGTAGACGCGATGATTATCAGAATAAAGTTGCAAAATCCTTTGTGGGCTTTGCTGATATGAACGTACTTGAAGACCTAAATGTCTCAGGAATGAAAAAGCGCTGCAAACCCAAGGTTGACGAGAATGGTAACTACATCAAGAATGGGCAGGCAGCAAAAGCAGGTTTGAATGATGCTATATCAGATGCTTATCTCTTATTAAAATATTCATATAAACAACAACAACAGCGTTGAAAATTCTGGGCATTTTCAAACGCTATAGAAGCAATTATGCTATTTAATCAACAACGTATACAAGGAAGAAAATCCAACGATAAAGCCCGGTGATTACAACCGGGCTTTATCGTATTGGGGGGAGAGTATTTAGCTTTGTTTTGAGGTAGTGTCTTGACCTGGTTGACGATTCTCCCAGTAGGGGTTAGGTACAATCGTCCAGATATCGGGGTTATCTTTATCCACTATGACGAAGTTCCTAGGGATGATCCAGACTTTGTTTTGATGTTTATTACGGTGTTTCATCGCTCTCTAATGCCTGAATGACCTTTTCTAAATTATCTTTAACAGGGATATTCTTGTTAATTTGTAGTTGCCATCCAAGGTTTTGAGCTTTCTGTAAGATACTATTAGTACGTTCTAATGTGTCTTTGAGGATGGGCAGGAAGTTTTTATTAGTTCTCCAGTGGGGGCAGTTGTAGCATCCATCAAAACCTGGGATATTGCAATCACCTAAAACCTTAGGTCTAGCACAATATCCATGCTCCAAGGCTCTAGCTTGTACATTCTTCTTAAACCATTCCAAGTCGTCATTACTAGAAAGTACTGTTTCGTCTAATTCAGCTACTTCACCCTGAAAATTAACTACTCTTGATTCATGATACTTTTCAACTTCTTTTCTGAGTGTTTCATCATGGATATGAGCATAGACCTGAGTCATGGTTGGTGATTCATGCCCTAAATATCGCTGAATAATGTGCTGTGGTACTCCGTTGTTGATCATTCGTGTGCCGACTGTATGGCGACATTGGTGTGAGTGAAAGTTCCACAGTTGACCATTTATATCTCGAATATCCTTTTCGTATATTAATTTCTTTAAAGAATTACAAAAAGGTCTAGCAGAGATAGCTTTTAACTTGTTTTTATAGTGGTTTGAAGGAAAAAGGTATGGACAATTATCACCTTGATTTTTTTTAACATCTTCTTGCTGTGCTTGAATAATACTTTTCACTTCTTGGGAGACAGGAATCGAGATATCCTTCTTCATTTTAAACTGATGATACAAAAGAAAGTAATCGCCTTGATTATTTTGTTTCAAACAGTCAAATCTTATGTGGCATAATTCACTAATTCTCATTCCACATTCTATAAGAATTAAAAACATTCTTCTGTAAACTATATTTTTAACTTCATCTAAGTCCTGCAAAATTTTCTGTATGACTTCTTCAGGAATATAGTCTGGGTTGTAATTACGCTTATATTTAGGAAGGTCATCATCGTAGATTACTTGATTTCCTGTGACATTAAGCCACTCTTCTCTAAAACAAAGTTGTAAAAACTCTCTTAAACCAGCTATCATTTTATGACGATAGGAACTACCTATCTCTAAATTAGCAATATAGCTAAGATATTCCAGAATCAGGTTTCTATTTATTTCGTTGGACTGAATTTCCGAATAATTATTAAATAAAAACTGGGAAAATTTTTCAATTGCTAATAGCTTATGATGACAGCAGGAAGAACTAACCAAAGTTAACTTGTACTTTATAAATTTTTTAGTTGCTTGACGCAGCCAAATAAATTTTATTTCTGTGAAATCTAGAATGTGTTGACGGGATGTATTTACATATGTATTAGTAAAACCTAATTTACGTAAATCCCAAACATCTTTTTCATATTCATTTCTGTGGTCAAATAAATCTAAAATTGTTTTATAAATTTGAGTAAAAATATAAATACATTTGTCTTCTCTTTCACGTAACTCAATCTTACCATTTCCGGTTATCTGCTTAAATTGACCTTTAAAATACTGTTTTTCCCCTACTAAGTATGTTCTTAAAGACAATAACCATTCATTTAAGTCTTGCTCAATTAAAGATTTAAATGAGCTATTTCTTTCAGACAACCACTTACATATACGATTAATATAAGAAGCATAAGTGTGAAGAGTTAATGTACTCCATTCTTGTGTAGTCGCCTTTTGGTAACAAACAAATTTAATTTCTGTTTTAATAAACTCTGGGCAGTTTTCAAAACATAAGCTAATTCCAGGGTTGAAACTCTTATTGTCTTTTAAAGGATTTTCTCTTGAATGCCATACATCTTGCTGCCAATATCCAATTAACTGACCGATCATTTCTCGATATTTACTTTCTGACCATTGAACAGGATTTTGAGGTAACTGTGACTGGTTTAATTCTTGATTAGAGTGTGTCATTTTTCTCTGACTTAATATTGTGTAAACTCAACAAGAGAGCCCCATTCTATAATGGGGCTATGGAACTAATGGCGTTACTAACAAGCTTCTAACAGAGATTCGTGCAGAGTTTCTATGTCTGAAACTATTGGGTGATTTAGACGATTGAAATTATAAATTAGTTGGATACTATACTCCCAACCAACCTCACCTAATATTGGGTCACTCGAATAATAAAGACCTACAACTACTCCTTGATATTCGTAGGTCAAGCCGTTGAAATTCCACTTCCACTTAACTAACTCACCAAAAGAGAAGCGCGGTAGTGACCAGTTTGAAGGGATGGAAATATTTTGGGTTAGTTGAGAAGATTGTAATTGAGTCTGATTTTTTGACATAATGATACTGCTCCTTTCGTAGCTCGTTTACGGGAGGTGAAGTCGTGCCTAAGTAGGTGCTACCAACACCTACTTAGGGGCGCATATTTAGTTGTAAAAACATTATACAGCAGTTTCAACCCCTGAATACCTTAATTATTCAGTAGTTTATAAGCTTTTATTTACGATTTCAAAATGGTTGTAGTGGGTTCTATTAACGGTACTAGCGGCGGTTACATGTTGGTTGTAACTGCAAGCAAGTCAGTGACACTTGAACCAACCGCATACCAAGGTTTTGAGCCACTAAAACCAAAATTTACCCCTTTTGGTGGGGGCAACTGACGGTGACTTGTAGCCTAAAGCCTATCATGATATCGTTGTAGAAAGTTCCTGGCAAGGGGTAACGTTGTGGAAAATGTCAACATCGTCAAAACATTACCTATCATACGTTGTAGACGTTGTAAACGACATAAAGATGCGGCATGGTATCAGCTGCGCCAGAAAATTGCACACCAGTCCAAGAAGCGAGGAAAGAAACATGTTGTTGTTGCGGCGCATCACACAAGCCAAGAATGTTCAGCATGTCACCATGTAGATGCATCTAGCCGTGATGGAGAAAAGTATATCTGCTCAGAGTGCGGATACTTTTCGGACGCCGATAACAACGCCGGCAATAACATTGGTAACAAAGGGATTGAACTTGAAGGTTTCAATTCGTCAAAAGTACGGTTGGTCAGACCGGAATTTACGCCTCAAATACGTCAAAGGAGAAATC
Organism: Stigonema ocellatum SAG 48.90 = DSM 106950; assembly: GCA_016903675.1. Classification (GTDB taxonomy): domain Bacteria; phylum Cyanobacteriota; class Cyanobacteriia; order Cyanobacteriales; family Nostocaceae; genus Stigonema; species Stigonema ocellatum. Next base: position 9,478 of record JADQBA010000005.1, read on the forward strand.
ACTTGCATGGACAGGTGAGCCGAGGAACCAGCAAATAAGACGGTCAATGACCTGAAAACTGGATGCTTGCGGAGTGATCCAATAGACTCCGAGTCTATAGCGTAGCTTAGACTTGGTAGTTCAAGGTATTCTATATGAAATTTTGAGGCAATCCCAATGGCTTGGCAGCGCTCTGACGGTCGGCAACCCTACGAACTCCGTCCCATTAGCTTTCAGCAAGGCTTCACCAGCTTTGCTCTTGGTTCCGTTCTCGCAAAATGTGGCGATACTCAAGTACTTTGTACCGTCAGCGTTACTCAAAAAGTACCTCACTTTCTTGAAGGAACTGGCAAAGGTTGGTTAACTGCTGAGTATAGAATGCTACCATCTGCGACTCAGCAACGACAAGAACGGGAATTTTTAAAATTGTCTGGACGAACTCAAGAAATTCAACGTCTCATTGGACGTAGCTTACGGGCAGCGCTAGACTTTGAGGCGCTGGGAGAATACACCCTAAATGTGGATGCCGATGTGTTACAGGCAGATGCTGGAACTAGGACTACAGCGATTACAGGCGGGTTTGTAGCCCTAGCCCTAGCAATTTCTAAGTTATTGCAGCAGGGAGTTTTAGCGCGATCGCCTCTGATCGGACAGGTAGCAGCAATTTCCGTAGGTTTATTGGAGGGTCAGCCATTTTTGGATTTGAACTACGTTGAGGACGTTGCCGCTACAGTAGATTTCAACGTAGTCATGAATCAAAATCTAGGGATCATTGAAGTTCAGGGAACAGCTGAAGAAGGCAGTTTTAGCCGTACACAGTTGAATGAACTCCTAGATTGTGCGGAAAAAGGAATTCAGCAATTGTTATTTGCCCAGCAAGAAGCCATCAAAGTGGGGAGTGGGGAGTAGGGAGTAGGGAGTGGGGAGTGGGGAGTAGGGAGTAGGGAGTGGGGAGTGGGGAGTGGGGAGTAGGGAGTGGGGAGTGGGGAGTAGGGAGTGGGGAGTAGGGAGTAGGAAGTAGGGAGTAGGGAGTATGAGTAAACGAACAAGTATAATATTTATTCCCCACTCCCCACTCCCCATTCCCCACTCCCCATTCCCCATTCCCCATTCCCTATTCCCCATTCCCCACTCCCCACTCCCCACTCCCCACTCCCCATTCCCCACTCCCCACTCCCCATTCCCTATTCCCCATTCCCCACTCCCCACTCCCCATCCCCCATTCCCCATTCCCCATTCCCCACTCCCCATTCCCCATTCCCCACTCCCCATTCCTTAAAAGTTTCAAAAGTTAAAAAGATAAATAGTCATAATTTCGCTATTGTATTCCTGGAAGCTGCCGAGGTGATGGTTAAGCGATGAACAAAAAGGTTGAAGTACTACCGGATCACAAAGCCCTGACTGCACGATCGCTCTTATTGATCCTATCTAAAGTGGAAACTGCTATTCAACAGCAGGGGCGATTTACTATTGCCCTATCTGGCGGTAGCACACCCAAGCCGTTGTACGAAGCGATCGCAACTCAAAAACTGCCCTGGGAGAAAATTCATGTGTTTTGGGGGGATGAACGTTACGTCACACCAGATCATCCAGACAGTAATCAACTCATGGCGTGTCGTGCTTGGCTAGATCACGTTGACATCCCTTGGGCTAACATCCACCCGATGCCAACCTCGGATACTGATCCAGCAGATGCTGCTGCTAAATATGAACAGCATCTGCAAGAATTTTTTCACTCTTCACCCGGAGAGTTTCCCTCAATAGATGTGATTTTGCTAGGAATGGGTGATGATGCACACACCGCATCGTTGTTTCCCCATACGGAAGCATTAAAAGTAAGCGATCGCCTGATTACTGTGGGTAACAAAGACGGAAACCCCCGCCTAACCTTCACATACCCATTCATCAACGCTGCTAGCTGCGTTATGTTTGTAGTTGCAGGTGCAAACAAAAGACCAGCTTTAGATCAAGTATTCGCACCAGTGGCAGATGAATTCACCTACCCATCCCGCTTAATTCAACCCCAAGGAGAACTTTGGTGGCTAGTGGATGCAGCGGCTGGTAGTGACCTACAAATTCAAAATTAAAAATTGGGATTTCTCATTTTTAATTTTTAATAGATATACCCCTCTGCTTGCAGCGCGCTATTTTATGCTGATCTTCAATAAAGGCTTAACTCCATGATCGTCTGCCCTAACTGCAATCACTTAAACCCAGACGGCGCTGTCCAGTGTGAAGCTTGCTATACCCCGTTACCAGCTACTACTAACTGTCCAAGCTGTGGGGCTACCGTGCAAGCAGATGCAGCTTTCTGTGGTCAATGTGGTTATAACTTGCGTACAACTACTCCTACTACCGTTGCTGCAACTGTCGCACCCGACATCCCTTTGGAAGTACCGCCCCTAGTTAACCCTGACCCACTTGTACACTCAGAAACTGTAGTAACGAGTGGATCTGTTAACCACAACTCTCCTGACAATTCACTGTTACCACCAACACAGATGTCAGTTCCCGACCCTGAGGTAGCTTTCGTTCAACACACCCCCTCAGCACCAGATGTCGAAACTCAACCTGTGAGTTCAGAGGAACAAAGCCCAACACCACCTGTCACTGCTTCGAGAACTCAATTGCAGCAGGTAACAGCACGACTAGTCCACGTTCAAAGCGACAAGCTCTTAGAATTGCCGCAAAATCTTTCTGTCATTCATATCGGCAAGCTAAATGACCGTATTCCCCCAGATGTGGATGTTTCTGGTTTTCCCAACTCAGAAATTGTCTCGCGGATTCATGCAGATATTCGCGTTGAGGGAGACGCTTACTATATCGAAGATGCAGGAAGTTCCAATGGCACATACATTAACAATTTGCCGCTATTGCCAGGTAACCGACACCGTCTGCGACCAGGCGATCGCATCAGTCTGGGTAAGGGAGATTTGGTAACATTTCTGTTTCAACTTTCTTAGCTGAATAGGGGTGCGGAATGTGGGGTCCCCTATCCCCCTACACCCCTACTAAAAATGCTATAAATGACTTAGTACCGTCGATTCCACGGGAATCACCCGAGAGATGAAGTATCCCCATAAAGCCCCCCTGTTCGAGGGAACATTGTTCGTAGATGACCGGATGGGTCTTACCTGGCTAATTGCAGCGGCGATCGCTACCATTTTGTTATGGCACGTTCCATTCGGCAATTACATTTTATACCCATTTACAATTCTGGCTACGTGGTTTCACGAAATGGGTCACGGCTTAGCTGCACTCCTTTTAGGAGGAGATTTTCAGCAATTGAAGATTTCTCCTAATGGTTCTGGTGTAGCGTATTATAGCGGGGGGTTATTCTTAGGACCAATTGGTAGTGCCTTGGTGGCGGCGGCAGGACCACTCGGACCACCAATTGCTGGTGCTATTTTGATTCTGGCTTCGCGTAGTTTTAAGACGGCTACCTTGAGTTTAAAAATTCTCGGGGGTTTTTTAATTGTTTCTACACTCATTTGGGTGCGATCGCTCTTTGGATTAGTTGCAATTCCCCTCCTAGGTTTCATTATCCTTGGTATTGCTCTGGGAGCTAACCGGTGGTTACAAGGGTTTGCCATTCAATTTCTGGGCGTACAAGCTTGTGTGAGTACCTACCTTCAACTCGATTATCTATTTAGTTCCTCAGCAGGACCTGGTTTGCATTCTGACTCAGCCCAAATACAGCATCTGTTATTTTTACCTTACTGGTTTTGGGGTGGTTTGATGGCCATAGCATCCCTGGTCATTCTAGTACAAAGTCTCCGTATTGCATATCGTTCTGCTTAATCTTCCTCAAAACTGTCGGTTTTGAACTTTAGGTTTATTTCCACTTACCTACTTAATATCCATAGTTTGTTTTCATACTATATTATCTTTGTTGTTGCGCTTCCAAATCCACATAAATATCTTTCTCTCCCTCTTGTTCATAAATTTTTTCGGACTTACCTAGTATTGTCTGCACTTTTTCTGAATGTCTTTTCACTTGCAAGAATTCTTCAAATAATTCAAAAAATCTATTCAAAGCATCACTTTCATCTTCAGAATAAAAAAGAATAATGCGCGACCATGATTGAGTATTGTACTGTTGAAAACGCTGCTCTATCCAGTCTTGTAATTTTTCAAACTCTTGTTCTTCTTCTGTCGGAGAAACACCCAATTCCCGACGAGCGAATGTGTAGGCATCTAAAAAAACTTGTAGATTGCTAATTGACTTCTTACCCAGATATAAAGCTGGTCTTTGCTTTATCTTCTCTATCAATTCGTAAAATCCAGTCATAATTAATCTCCAACTTAGTACCGTCTGGTTTTTATTAAGTCTGTTCGTACTTAAATTCTATCTCTATTACCTCAAATCCACCTCCTAAGTCAATGGATAAGCAATAAAAATTAGACATCCATTCCTCTCGGTAAATTCCTTCGGGATGAATATTGTCAAAAACAATTTCTTCTCTTCCCATGGACAAAGCTATTCCTTCATGACGACCATTTGTAGCGATATTACGTTTAAGTCCATCATGGTAGATATTTCCGTATTTACCTGTTGAACGTCCGGTATAGAGTTTGATTTCTTTTCCGGGAATTCCTCTCATGATTAAAAACTCTTTTATTGCTTGGGAACAAAGAACGCATTCAAACATCTGAAAGCGACTTGCCACTTGAGTAATTTGTTGACGCAGTTCATCATCTGTTAATTCCTTATTCATCTAAATTAAATGAGTCAAAATCCCCGATCACTTTTTGAGCATCCCCCAAATTATTGTAAATATCAGCCCGAAGGATATATGCTGAAGGCCAATACGGCTGTCGCTGCAAGGCTTGGTTCAAGTCTGACAGCGCTTTTTGAAAGTCTCCCAACAAAGCATGACTACGACCCCGATTATACCAATCTTCAGCACAGCTTGGGTCGAGGGTAATTGCCTGATCGTAATCTGTAATTGCTCCCAAATAATCTTGAAGGGCGTAGCGAGCATTACCGCGATCGCTGTAAACTGCTACAGACTTGGGATTAATCCGCAAAGCTTGGGTATAATCATCAATAGCACCTTGATAGTCTTCTAAAGCATAGCGGGTAGAACCTCGGTTATAATAAGCTTCCATAAAATTGGGATTTAGCTCCAATGCTTGATTGTAATCCGCTATAGCACCTTGTTCGTCTCCCAGACAGCGACGGGCATTACCACGATTGCAGTATGCTTGAGAAAAGTTAGGATCTCTCTCTATTGCCTGATTATTATCTGCTATTGCTCCAGGAAAGTCTTTGAGAGCATCACGAACAATTGCTCGACCATAGTAGGCTTCTGCTAAATTGGAGTTAATTTCTAATGCCGTGTTATAATCTGCGATTGCTCCTTGATAGTCTCCCAAACTGCGACGAGTACTAGCGCGATCGCAATACCCAAGAGCATAATAGGGATGAAGTTGCAGTAATTGATTACAATCGGCAATTGCTCCTTGATAATCTCCTAGTTGGCGGCGAGCATTAGCCCGAAAGCCGTAGACTAGAGTCAAATATGGATTAAGCTGCAATGCTTGGTCATAATCGGCGATCGCTGCTTGGTAGTCTCCTAAATTCCCACGGATAAATCCCCGCTGGTAGTATGCTTGCTCATCATCAGGATTAAACTGTATTGCTTGGTTATAGTCGGCAATAGCGAGCTGATATTCTTTCAGGTAAGAACGCACAAGACCTCGGTTATAATAAGCTACGGCAAAGCTCTGATCCATCTCAAGAGTCCGGTTGTAATCTGCTATGGCTCTGTGATAGTCTCCAAGAGCATAGTGAGCATTACCTCGGTTATGGTAGCCCTCGATGAGGTTTGGATCTAGCTGTAATGCCTGATTATGATCGGCGATCGCTCCCTCCAAGTCTCCTAAGATTTGGCGAACATTACCTCGATTGCTGTAGACTCCTACTAATTGGGGATTGAACTGCAACGCTTGGTTAAAATCTTCCATCCCTCCTTGATAATCCCCTTGGTCACAACGAGCAAGACCTTGGTTATGGTAGGCATTGGCGATATCAAAATTGATATAAGCAGCTAATTGCGGATTAATGTGGATTGCTTTGTGATAATCTACAATAGCTTGATGAAAATCTCCTAGAGCTAGGTAGGCGCTACCCCGGCTTTGGTAAAATTCTGCCTGGTTGGGATTAATTTGTAATGCTTGATTGTGATCTGCAATTGCTCCTTGATAATCTTCTAAAAAGTAACGAGCATTAGCCCGATGACAATAGGCTTCCGCGAGATTGGGATTAATTCCTATTGCCTGATTAAAGTCTTCAATCGCCCCTAGATAATCTTTCAGTTCATGACTCAGAATACTACCTCGGTTGTAGTAGGCTTCGGCATTCTGAGGATTGAGCTTTAGTGATTGGGTGTAATCTTCAATTGCTCCTTGATAGTCTCCTTGGAGATTTTTGCTTAATCCCCGATGAAAAAAATCTTCGGCATTCATTATATCATGTTCGTTTGAAACCCCACTAGTATATTAATAACAACCAAAATATCTGACGGGGCGACAAAAAGAGCTAGGATGCAGACAAAATAAGCATCATAGCCCTGTTATCGCGTTGATAATACTTGTTTTTATTAGGAGATAATCTCAATAATTCCCTCACTGGATACACCCGTAAGCGTGGTCGATAAATTTGCCGAACGACCTCAGTATCGAATCTCGACTCTTCGCCGAATCATGGCTCCTGTGTTCAAGTTGCGCACAGTTGTTGTCTTACTTTTACTGACGACTACAAAGCGTGGTTGATAAGTTTGCCGAACGACCGCTTTTTCGACGCTGTGCCGAATAGTGGCTCCTGTGTTCAAGTCGCGCAGAGTAACGGTCTTACGTTGCTTGATGACTACGGTGTCGGCTTTGGCTGGTTTTGTACCCACCAATGGCACAGATACCAAAGCCAATCCAACTAAAGCAGCGCTTAGACGAGAGTTAATTAAAGACATAATCAGTTCTCCGTGATGATTTGATTGAGTGATTTTTTTTGCTAAGATAGTCTTGAAGTACAAAGAAATTTATTTGATATGTTTGTGTTAAGTTCATTAGAGGTTTGTCACCTGCTTTTTGATTAATTTGCTCTGGTGGTCTCTGCTGAACTGTCTTTGTCTTACAAGAAGTTACTACACGGGAGTTTTCATTTATTCCGGATAAGATCAAATCCGGCTAATTGCCAGATGGGGCGACAAAATACTCTGAAAAGCTTACGAGGTAAAGTGTGTAGCAATTTAGGGTAAAAAAATATAGGAATCCTGAATCATTTGTGAAAAAGATTAAGTAGTGTAGGCGGGGCTATGCCCTACAAAAACCAGACTGGCAAAGTGGTTTCATGAAATGGGTCACGGCTTAGCTGCACTCCTTTTAGGAGGACATTTTCAGCAATTGAAGATTTCTCCTAATGGTTCTGGTGTAGCGTATTATAGCGGGGGGTTATTCTTAGAACCCATTGGTAGCGCTTTGGTGGCGGTGGCGGAACCACTCGGACCTCCAATTGCTGGTGCTATTTTGATTCTGGTTTCCCGTCGCGATCTGGCTCTTCGTGCTGCAACCAGAGGCGCGTCTCTACACTCGGATTCATACGGCAAGATCAGCAAGGCCGTCGAAAGAGTAGACCTCCGAGGTCAATTATTAAGCAAACATTATGTATATCTACTTGTATATCTAAAGAAAGTAGCTTAAGAAGTGAGGCTGCTAAATAATGTAGATATATTAAGATATTTTGACCTTGGAGGCAAATTATGAATAAAAAGAAGAAAAAGCCAGATTACGTGAGTATTTGGGCGACTATTGACTTTGACACAATTAAACAGAGAATAAATCACGTGACTCACCAGATTGACAGGGTTCTCCAAAAGTACGAATCTTCAACTTCTACTGGTGACTCAGGCAAAAGAAACAATTAGTTGGCGGATTGCTGACAATCTGCAATTGCTCGTTGAGTATCCCCCAAATTACTGTAGATATCAGCCCGAACCATTTATGCTGAAGCCCAATACGGCTGTCGTTGCAAGGCTTGGTTCAAGTCTCGTAGTGTTCTTTGAAAATCTCCCAACAAAGCATGACTACAATAGACATAGTCGTGAAAAACAATGACCATTAGCCTCTGGTTGCGGCACGAAGTGCCAGATCGCGTCTGGTCAAGGGTTTCAATGACGCATAATTAATTTTCACGACTATGTCTAATGGCTCCCAAAAATGCCTAATATCTTGAGACTTACGGGCGTATTGCAATACGCCCGTACTATAGGTAGGTGGAAGGGCGTATTGCAATACGCCCCTACATCGTTTCTGGAGATGTCTAATGGAGAATTAGGAGAACACGGCACAATCCTATTTGATTTGTAAAAATTCAATGTGCAAGAAACCCCGTTGCTCCATAACTCATATTAGACCAGGTTTGAAGCTGAGAGCTAATTACGCCCCAACAGATTCCTTCGCGGCGTACATCACTTCCAAGGTGATGACATTGATATTGCGATCGCGTGCGAATTTCTCGGTATTGCGCTTGACTTTACCGCGCACAAATCCAGGAATTTTGTTCAATTCTGCTTGGGCTTCTTTATTCCAACCGAGGTCAGAACCAGCAGAAATTCCCTTAGTAATCACGTCTTTGGTGTCGTGTCCACCGAAGATTTCTAGCAGGTGGTCTTCCATTCCTAAGGTGAAGGAATTGTAGACCAAATCTGTAATTTGGTTAGTACCTTCGTAACCCATGAATGGCTTGTAACCAATGGGGAAGTTCTGGATATGGATGGGTGCAGCAATGACACCACAAGGGATATCGAGACGCTTACCGACGTGGCGTTCCATTTGGGTACCGAAAATCGCAGAGGGTTCGACGCGTGCGATCGCATCCCCAATCTGACCATGATCCTCTGTGATCAGCACTTCATCACAGTATTCGCTGACTTGTTCGCGGAACCAATCAGCATCGTATTTGCAGTAAGTTCCAGCCCAAACGACGTGAATCCCCATTTCCCGTGCCAGAATCTTGGTCATAGCAGCAGCGTGGGTGTTGTCGCCAAACACCACAGCTTTCTTGCCGGTCAAGTTCTGACAGTCAATGGAACGAGAAAACCATGCAGCTTGTGATACATGCAAGGTTTGTTCGTTTATGAAGTCGTCGTACTCAACGTTAGCACCTTGAGCGTTAATGATCTGCTGTATTTTACGGATACAACGTGCTGTTTCTACTACACCCATTGGTGTAATATTTACATAGGGAGTCCCGAATTCTTGTTCTAGGTAACTCGCAGCCATTAAGCCGAGTTCTCGGTATGGCACCAGGTTAAACCAGGCACGGGGGAGGTTCTTCAACTCGTGAACCGAAGCGCCTTCGGGGATGACGACATTGACCTCAATGCCTAAGGAAGCCATCAGCCGCTTGAGTTCTGTGCAGTCGTGCTGGTTGTGGAAACCAAGGGTGGAAATACCGATGATATTGACAGAGGGCTTTTCGGTTTTGCCTTGTGGAAGGTCGCCCTTCTTGCGAGCTTTCTCAATGTAGTATTGGACGATTTGATGCAAGGTGCGATCGGCAGCTTGCAGCTCGTTGACGCGGTAGTGGTTCACGTCCGCTAGCATGACATCGGACTTCGCGTCCATCTGCGCCCGTTCCACAAAGTTTTGCAGGTCTTCTTGCAAAATGCTAGAGGTGCAGGTGGGAGTTAACACAATGAGGTCTGGATGTTCCTCAGTGTCTTTGCGGGTGATGTTGTCCACCACCTTTTCCTGGGACCCGCGTGCCAAAACGTTGCGGTCAACGACGCTTGTTGTTACTGGAGTGAAGTTCCTTTCACGCTCAAGCATAGAGCGCATGACGTTGAAGTAGTCATCGCCCAGTGGCGCGTGCATAATAGCATGAACATTTTTAAAGGAACTGGCGACCCGCAAAGTGCCAATGTGGGCGGGACCTGCATACATCCAGTAAGCCAATTTCATGAATGTGTTCTCCCTCTGAATCAAACGAACTATATCAGATAATAAGTGGACTATGAGTGCTTGGTTTTGAAATCGTTTCTGATTGTCTCAAAACTTATAGCGCTAAAGAAGTTACCACAGACCGGGTTTCCATAGTCTTTAGAGACTGAAATGCTGTTACTGATTAGAACTCAGGTGAGAACTTAAACAACATTTTTGTTGCTAAAATATACAAATCTTTATCTTCTGCTAAACATCTTCTGGCTAGTCAGCGCTTCAGCAGTTAAGGTCCAATCTTGTCAAACCTCAACATAGCTAGTCATATCAAGTCCGCCTAAATACTTGCTATAAGAATGACACGGAGATGGAGAGACGCACCGGACGCGGGGAATTTTTAATCGTAAGTGATTAGCCGGACATGATATCAAATGGTGAACCCCCTAATGTCTGATGCACTGGGGGTTTTAGCGCTCTTTAATCACTATACGATTACCTTTTAGTAGCCCAGTCGTAAAGATATTGCCGTTGATAATATATTTACTCTTGTTAGTGGTTTGTGCCAGCAGGATATCTGCCTCCTGACCGAACGCTGAGACAATGCCTAGGCGCGGGGTACATTCTGTCAGACAAGGTTTCGTCTTTTCATGGTTTTTATCCTGAGCATTAGTCCGTACCACGCCCAACGTCAGGCAGACTAGAGCAATTGCACACGCACGCTTTATTCTCCAACCAGATATTATGATATTTCCCTATTAAATGCAAAATATTGATTTGGACAAGATTCATATGGAAGAGGGAGTTCCTAGATAGTCGTATGAAAGATTAATTCATACAACTATCCAGCAACACCTAAAATTCAAATTCCAAAGTGAAGGAAGTATTACACCTTACTTGGCAGTGACACGCTGTCCTGTGAAGGTTATAGTTCCACTCTGAATATCACCTTCTAAAGGATCTGCCTGTAGATCGAAGAACTGAAGATTGATTGTCCCTGTTACTGTGTTTGTCCGTGTATTAAATGTTGCTTTATAATCATTGCGAGCAATGCCTGTTCCTCCTTGATCTGACAAAGAAAAGTCAAGCGCTCTAGCAGCGACTTCTTTCTTTCCAGTACACTTCCAAGTCCCTTGACCAGTGGTAAAAGGATTGAATATCCCTGAGATACCACCTTGGTTTGAATCATTGAAGATAAAGTTACCCTCTGCCGTCAAAGTGATCAGCGAGCGGGAGGCAAAGTTTCCACTTGCATTTGTCAGTGTGATCAGGTATGTACCTGTGACTGATTTGCGGCAAAGTGCTTGCTCATTATCTGCTGCTGCTTGGGCGTTAGCCTTGTGTAAATTCATAACGGTGGAAATACTCAATACTGAGAGAACTCCAACTGTTAAGGTGGTGAAAGTCTTAAAAATTCTCATGACAAAATTCTTCCTTTTCGGCTGATAAGGTTATCTGAAATATGACTATGGTATGCCTGCAAACTCATATTTGCAGTCATGCCCACTGAGGAAAAAGTTTTTGCTGTAAAGTGGAAATCGAAAACTTATCCTGTTAAAAACAGTACGAGGAATTTATAACTTTTTTTATGAATTTTTTATGAAGAATAAGTATCTATACAGCGTTAGCAATGTAAAAACTGCGTTAAGAGTTTTATGGCTGGTAGAATGACCAATTATTGAAGCATTTCAAAAACTTAAAAAATGATCCCCGACCCAATACTTGTCGGTTAACGATAGTTGAGGTGCCAGAAACCCGGTAACTTTTACGAAACCGGGTTTCTTATTTTCGCAAAACCTACGCAGTATTGATCCCCGACCCACAATTACCACCTGAGCAGTGCCAGTACATTCCTGGAAAACAAGGGTTTTGAGCGTCTAAATATTGTTGTATCGCTTATGTAATATGCCTGATACCGATTTTCTGTTCCAATGATTCTCGTAACCCGTAAAAGCTGATTCTAATGTCTTCACTGTCTTATCTGGGGTTGCAACTAACAGCTAACAACCTGCTTAATGCTACCTGTTTCAATTTTTCTTGAAGGAATAGTGAAGATGTAAAAACATCTATCTAGATGAACATAATGCGCTATACGACTTTCGGTCAGTATACAGTAGTTATGAATAAGAATAAAATGTTCGCAGAAAAAAAGAGTACACTTAGTACACTTAGCAACATGAGACAGACGAAAACCAGACGAAGACGGGGTGTTTTGCTGACCAATGTAGGGGTACAGCGTTTACAAGCAGCAATTCTAGCTGTGGAGATGGTTGAGAACAATGGCTCACGCTTCACCCTAGAAGAGCTAAGCGATCGCGTAAAAGTTTCTACCAAAACCCTCGGTCGGCTATGGTCTTTAAATGCAAGTGTTGATCAAAAAACGCTCAAATTGTGCTTTAGCGCCTTCAATCTGGAATTATACTCAGAGGATTATACGATCGGGGATGAGGCAGATGACCATGAAACTACTGAAACTTTCTCACAAAGTTTGGACAAAGAAGAGATATATTCGTCTCAATTAATAGCTGACTCCGACGTTAAGGGAACGGTTGATAAATCTAAATATATTTGCTTCTACCCGCATGGTCCTGTCTCCCTGGATTCTCCGCTCTATATTGAACGTCCACCTATTGAGAAAGTAGTCTATCAGGAAATCACTCAACCAGGCTGTGTTATCCAGATTCACGCACCAAGAGAGATGGGTAAAAGTTCTCTAGTGCTGCGGCTGTTAGCCAAGGCTCAACAGCAGGATTACCATACAGTAAAATTGGATTGTCACCAAATCGATTTGTTCCACCTGAGTGATTTAACCCTGTTTTTGCGTTGTTTTTGCAGGAGAGTAGCAAAAGAATTAGGCATTGAACCCAATCTCGATGCCAACTGGGATGGGGAAATTGGCAGTAAGTTAAGTTGTAGTTTATACTTTAAAAACTACTTGTTCAAGCAAATCAAAAGTCCGATAGTTCTCGTGTTAGAAGAGGTTGACTGCTTGTTTGAGTATCCTCAACTGAAGAGCGAGTTTTTCCCTTTGTTGCGATCGTGGTACGAAGAAGCACGACATGATGCTAACTGGCAGAAGTTGAGGCTAGTGGTGGTTTACTCCACAGAAGTGTATGTCACCCAGGATATCAACTGCTCCCCGTTTAATATTGGACTACCTATCCGTCTGCCAGAATTTACCCAGCAACAGGTAGAAGAATTAGCTTGGCAGTACGGGCTAGACTGGAGTCCTGGAAAGGAATCCGCCCAACTTATCTCACTCGTAGGCGGTCATCCTGCTCTGATTCGGATTGCTCTGCATTATCTTTATTCTCAGGAAATCACTCTACCTGAACTGCTACAAGAAGCCATTGCCAATGGCGGCATTTATCGTTATCATTTGTGGAGACATTGGGTAATACTGCAACAAAGACCCGATCTGGTAAAGGCATATACTAAAATTGTGGGAGCAAAGCAAAGCATTGATTTCGATCCCATTGACGTTTACAAGCTCGACAGTCTGGGATTGATTGGTTATGAAGGCTCGTGCATTTTTCCCCGCTGTGAACTCTACCGTGCTTACTTTGAAAAGCAACTCAGTAAGTCAGCGTAAATAAACACAACTATCAGTTAGGGTTGTTAGTTGTTAGTTGTGAGGCTGCGCTCTGCGCAATCGCCTTATCCGAATAAAAAGCTGGAGGGAAAAACTCCTAGGAGCATCGGTCCCTGTTGCCGGCTGCGGAGGCCGACTTTACAGCTTGGATCGCCAGCCGATTCGCCAACGATCCGGCACCGTCCAATTGCCAGTTTTCGGAGTTTTGAAAACGAGATGCGGGAATTTTAACTAATTTGCTGGACATAAGCACATCCAGCTGATCAAGCGCCACCTTGAAACTTGGCTCTACACGTCTTAAATGTCCCTAAATATCAGTAGATTTTTTTGATTAACTCTCTTAACTGTCCTTGCATTTCCATCAAAATCTTGAAATACTAATAAAAGTTGAGTGCGCTGATGATATACATCTAAAGCGACTCCCTGTCTTCTTCTATAAGGGTTTTAGACTCTGCGTTGCGGCTGGTTACAGGCTTGCTACTTTTACGCCTACAAAGGCGAAATATATTCTTCTCCTTTCAGTGGACACTAAGCATCCACCTTAAGCACGAGTATGTCTTTGTTCGTGCAGCGTTCCCGAACGCGAGTGCGTCTGGTGAAGGTGAAGGAGAAGAAGAGGGAGAAGATTTTTCGACAGTTCCTTCTGTCCTCAGATTTGTCAACATATTTCAACAGTATAAACTCATGAAAAAGCTCAGTTCATTTGTTCTGGCAGCACTTTTGTTTGTCAGTACTTTTTTCTTCGTAACTCCCAATGCCTTTGCTCAAACTACCTCTCCCATTCCCGTTGCAGGTACAACCTCTACTCCAGGCACTGTTAGCACCGTATTGACCCTCAGCAAGATTGCATCTGGAAGAACTCAGCCAGGTGCAACCAATTGGCAGCAATATACTGACTATAGTGTTTATGTAGATGTTGACACTAGTGCTGCCCAATTTGCTCAAACACCAATATATGTAACTTCACTTTTAGGCACCAGTAACCATTGGAAACTCACTGGAATTAGCGCTGTTCATGATGCTACTGCAAAAGGCTTTCGTATATATCTCACAACGGAGAATGACACCCAAAAACTGACTCCAGAATACGTCAATAGTCAGAAATGGCATGTCAATTGGATTGGCATTGAGCCTTTCACAGCAACAGGTTCCGCTGCTGGATCTCAGACATCTTCAACAACTGCTCAGACACCACTTCCTATTCCTGGGAAATACTACTACCTTACCAACAAAAAGAGCGGTAAAGTTGTAGATGTGGAAGGTGCTAGTACTGCTGATGGAGCCAACATCCAACAGTTTTCAAAAGCAGATGTTGATCAGCAAAAATGGGCGTTAGAAGACGCAGGGGATGGCTCTTACTTCCTAGTTTCCAAAAAAAGTAATAAGGTTGTTGGTGTAGCTGGTGGTGTAACTGGCAACACTGCTGACGGAGCCAATGGTATTCAGTGGACAAAAACTGCTAACGCTAATGACCAGAAATGGAAGTTAGAAGATGCGGGAGATGGCTATTTCTACCTCGTCAACAAAAATAGCGGCAAAGTTTTAGAGGTAGCTGGTGGTAGCCTTGTTGATAAAGGCAATATTCAACAGTACACTAAAAATCAAACGGACGGCCAAAAGTGGAAGTTTGAAGCTGCGTAGTTAACCCCTTCACCTGCCTGGTTTTAAATTGCAACTGTTCCTTGTGTTATCGAGTTATTAAGGAATCTGTTAACACAGAGAAATTGATACACCCGCTCGCAACTGCTCTACACTGAGTTCAGTTACAGTCACACAATCAGTAAACAACCCCAAAGCTTATTCGGTTTTGGGGTTGTTTATTTATGAATCAATGATAGATCATTGGTAACAGGTTAATAATCAACTGGTAGTAGTAAATATGGTAAAAATACATCCGTCAGAATACAGGAGCCAGAATTGTTAAACAATGGGGAGATCAAAGGAGTGTTCCCCTGGATGCTAACGATACCAAACCCTCTTAAATTCTGACGAATGGCAACCTACGGTCGATACCTCATCTTCTTTCGGGTGTTCGAGGAGACCCGAAGGGTGGAGCGTATCGTACACGGCGCACGGCAGATGCTTAATCTTCTGTAACGAAATGTACAAGCCCAAGGTATTGCACCCGTACTAACAACGCTCCAGCCTTTAACAGATAATTGTGTTTATTCACCCGGCTCACTCATCCAATGAATCAGAAATCTTTCCTTCCATAATTTCTTTTTTAGTCCAGCCAAGTTCTGCGGCTAACTCTTGTCGAGTAGAAGCTTTCACGAGATAGCGCAAAGTAAACCAGGTCGTGTAAACGATTCCAATTAACTTAAACGTTGGGGGTAACAACGGAACATCATTCAATGCATTCAGCAGCGCCAGCGATATCCTGAGTGCAGTCACCCCCGTCACAAGCAGACCAAAGCTAATAATCGGCAGCTTGTATTCTTGGAAGAACGTCCCTAAGTATGTAGGCAGCTGCTCTAAAAAGTTAGAAACTTTTCTACCAATTTGTTGCTTTTGGTCATCAGGTGCAGTAGCAGGCGGTAGCGTTGCCAAAGTTCCAGGCTCTAAGACTTTAAGTACTGTCACACTTTCGCTCTTAGTGACGTTGATTTGTTCTTGCTGTTGTAGTTCGGGTTCCATAACTTTACCATTTTTTTGAAATGACACACTACTATCTTCACCCACCAAGGGGTTCACTTGATAATCGCAGGGCAAGCACATGTAATTTTGTAGTCAAAATTACAGACTATAGCCTAGGCTATGCCCTACAAAACCCGGATCTGGTAGAGCTACTAGCCCTAACTACGTATATTTCAACAATCAAATATGATTCCTATATAGCAGTCCGTGCAGGAGATCCGAACACCTCTTCCTTGTCTACCAAGTCCTCCTTGTCTCCCAAGTCGTCCCTCTTGAGAGGAAATCTGCGGAGGACTGCTATATAGCAATCCTATTAGATAGGTGAAAATTAAGAGCGTCAGAAACCCGGTTTCTTAAAGAAACCGGGTTTCTCCACGTTCACGAATCATTTAGCACTGCTGTAGTAACCAAAGCTTTGAAAATATGGAGCAAACTCAACGGCTATGCTCTTTTGGTCAATACACAATTACACACCGATTTTATCTTTCATTAGGAATATTTTTTAATATCTAAAGTCAGATAAAATAAATCAAGGGAAGTAAAACGACAAGTAAAAACGAGAAATTTAGTTGTTAATATGCCCTCGATCTTTCTCTGTAATTTCAGGCTTTTAATCCCTACCTTAAAAGAAAAATTATTCAGTCTTATTTCTGATTTTTCAGTAGGTTGGCTCAAATTTACACAAGTATGTAAATAAACGTTTAGTTTCTTAAAACCCAATACGGTTCAGTTAAGACCAAAACCGTTATCAGGAGGGCAATGTAGAGACGTAAAATTTCGCGTCTCTACACGTTTTAAATTCTTACCAACTACCCTTAAAACCAAGCGTATTGTCTTAAAACCAACTAACTACTTTAATGGCGCAAGGTATTGCGCCCCTACTAACAACAGGCGCAATGCCTTACGCCCATACTAACAGCCCTAACAGAAAGTTGTGTTTACTCACGCCGAATTACTTATATCCAACAATTATTGTAAGTCATTCTTTGGGAAGAAGACTCATAATGACTCACTTTCTACATTATATATATAAAGACAAAATTTTGAGGAACCGGATAATGCCACTCCACAAAATTAGCATTCTCGACCCTGAATACCACCATATTATTCAGGGTAATGACATCAAGAGAATGGGTGTCTATATGCAAGAAGCTAATAAGCAGTTGGCACAGTCCCCAGTGTTGACAAAGATGAGCTTCCAAATTCTGGATAAGCAAAATCATTAATTAACCAACTAGCTATTTAAGGAGATGAAAGTGAGTGTAATTCAGCAGCTTCGCAAAATTTTAGCAGCTGTGGTCTTGATTTTAGTCCTGACTACAACAGCCGCCTGTAGTGGTACAGTTCAGGCTAAACAACCAACCAGTAATCTACCAGTCATTAGTCGCGGCTCAGAGTATGCTCAACTGGAACTCGGTAACAGCGAATCTGGACAGGATTTTGGTAATTGGGTTTTGCAAACAGCTAAAGGACTGGTTCAGGATGCTTACGTGCGTGACAACAACAAGTTAGGTGTTGTGATTACGCCACAAGTTCGTCCTAATGATGTGCAACCCCTAGCGCATTCCCTGGCTGAAGGTTTTCGCCGCAATTTCCCTAACCAGGACTTAACAATTTTGGTATATGCTCCTGACAAAAAACTGATTTTGACGGCTGAGTATGACACTCAGTCCCAACAGATTAAGTACCAATAAATTCTCAATTTGAGGCGGTTCAATAAACTCAGAGTTCAAATAAGGAGATTACAAACATGAGTAGTAGCGAAGAATATAAACGTCAAATTCTGAAAGATTTGGCTCAAGGTAATACGGAATCCCTCGATAACGTCTCATCTGACCCAGCAAAGGAATATCAGAACTTTGACGATTTTTCTCAGCGTTCATCCCATGAAGAACGTCGCCAGTTGTTTAGTCGGTCTTTAAATCACGACACCATCTCTCCCACCCAGATGGAGCCTGAACTCCAAAAAGCGATCGCCCAGATCAAACCAAATGAACGGGATGATGTCGCTCGTTCCTTTTTCAAGCACTTAAAGCAAAGAGGTTTGGACGATCGCCATCTAGAACAACAGTTGGGTCTTTCCACCCACAACCCCAATCACATAACTGCTGATGATCTCATCAAACTCGCAGCTTTCACCTATCACAACCACCCCGACATCTTTCAAGAAGTCATGGCGGAGCAACCAGCTATTGTCAAGTTTCTTAGCAACCCGCTCATAGGAGCAGCTTTGGGTGCGGTCGCCTCTAAATGGTTTGGTCATCATAGATAACACTGCAATACGGTTCGGTTAGGGGTAGTTGGGGAACGGAGAAACCGGGTAACTTCTGCGAAACCCGGTTTCTGTCTGGGTGCTTATCCGAACCGTATTGGTTAATACTGTTTAACGCTCGTAGTTGCTAAGGGCGCCCTTAGCAACTACAAACTTTAATGAGAGGAAAAAACGATGTTTTCAAGTATAGAATTTGCTCAAATAGCGGCGCAAGAAATTGTGACTCCAGAAGAAGCATCATTGATATTTTCTGGACCACAATTTTTTGTAGCCTTGCTTGCTGGTGTTGTGATGGCATTTGCCTTCCAATTACTATTAACAAACTTCTCTGTCGCTGTAGGAATCTCTTCTTTGGGGAATAACTCAGGAGATGATTCCTCAGAAAGCTTGGGCGGAACGATTCGCAAAGTTGAAACCTCAGCTGGTATTTGGGCACTTGTGACTGCAACTCTTGCATTATTCAGTGCTTGTTTTCTAGCGGTGAAACTGAGCTTAATTGAGAGTACGCTTCAGGGAGCAATTATTGGTGTAGTCATCTGGTCTACCTACTTCTCAGTACTAGTGTGGGTGGGTTCATCAGCAGTAGGTTCGTTGATTGGTTCTGTCGTCAGCACTGCTACTTCTGGCTTTCAAGGACTGATGGGTACAGCAACTGCTGCAATAGGGGCGAATGCAGCGAAAAACCAGGCGGTTTCTACTGCTGAGGAAATTACAGCCGCTGTCCGTCGCGAACTAACCTCGGGGTTTGACCCAGAAACTATCCGTAATACACTACAGAGTTCTGTTGCTTCTCTACAATTACCGCAACTGGATGTCAAAGAAATTCGCCGTCAATTTGACAAGCTGCTGGGTGATGTAGATTTGCAATCTATCGTTGATAGCGATGTGCTAAAAAATGTCAATCGCCAGACATTTGTGGATTTAATCAGCAATCGTACAAATTTCTCGCAAGAAGATATTAATAAAATTGCTGACCAACTTGAAGCTGCTTGGAAGCAAGTTGTCAATGGGCAAAATCCTACAGAGCAAGTGATTGAGTTTCTCAACTCAGCAACTCCCGAAGATTTGAATTCAGAAAAATTAAGTGAACGTCTTCAGGAAATAGTGACAGCCGGAGTCAGCAACGGTAAGCAGAACAATGGTGTGATACAGCAAGTTGTTAGATATGGCTTAGGCGCTGCTGTCCCAGCAGTTCTCAACAGAGTCAACATTGGAAATGTTGATGTTGAAAAAATTAAACCTCAGTTGCAAAAGCTGAAAGAAAAAGTTCAGGATTTAGATGTGGAGAAAATTACTTCGCAACTGAAAGAACTGACAAGTAAAGCAACTGAACAAATAACTGAAAAATTATCAACGCCCTCCCAAAATACTATTAAGGGAGATGTAGAAGACTACATACTGAATTCTTTCCCCTGGCATTTCAACTCCATCACCATCAAAGAGGAATTCAAAGACGTCATCTTTGACCAACAGGCAAATCCCGCAAATGTGAGACGAGAATTAGAAGAACTCAACTCTGAGTATTTTACTAATTTGTTGAAACAGCGGGGCGACCTCAGCGAAGCGAGGATAAAGGAAATTGCTGAACAGTTGGAAAGCGATCGCACTGAAGTGTTAAACACTGTACAGCAGGCGGAAGCACAGGAGAAATCACAAAATCTCCGCACGCGCATCGAAGATTATCTGCGTTCTACTGGGAAAGAAGAACTCAACCCAGAAGGTATAACACGGGATTTTGGAAAGTTGTTGGAAGACCCAGAAGCAGGTTTTGAAAGTTTAAGCGATCGCTTCAAGGAATTTGACCGTGATACCTTGGTGCAATTGCTCCAGCAACGTCAAGATATCAGTGAAGAGGAGGCTAACAATATTGTTGGTCAACTCGAAGGCACCCGTGATAATGTGTTGAATCGGGCTAAAGAACTGCAAGAGCAAGCAAGAGCCAAAGCTGATGAACTGCGTCAAAAGGTAGAAGAATATCTCCGCAATACCAGCAAAGAAGAACTCAATCCTGAAGGTATCAAGCGCGATTTTAAAGTCTTGCTGGAAGACCCCCAAGCTGGAATAAGTCTCTTACGCTCTCGTCTATCGCAATTTGACCGCGATACCCTGGTGCAATTACTGAGTCAGCGTCAAGATTTGAGTGAGGAGCAAGTCAACCAAACCCTCGACCAACTCGAATCGGTACGAAATAACATTTTACAAGCACCTCAGAAAGTCGCAGACCAGGCGAAACAGCAGTACGAGCAAACTACGAGTGCGATTACAGAATATCTCCGCAATACCAAGTTAGAAGAACTGAATCCAGAAGGCATTCAGCGAGATTTGACTAAATTGCTGGAGAATCCTCAAGAGGGTGCTGATGCACTACGCGATCGCCTGTCTCAAGTAGATCGAGAAACTTTGGTCAAACTCCTAACCCAACGGGGAGACTTGAGTGAAGAGCAGGTTAATCAAATCATAGACTCTGTACAACAAACCTTTGCTAGTATTGTGGGAGCGCCGCGACGCTTGGCAAACCGTGCAACTGAACAGGTCAAGAATTTTGAAGCTTCTTTGGAAGACTACTTGCGCAACACTAACAAAGAAGAGCTTAACCCAGAAGGTATTAAGCGGGATTTGCAATTGTTACTGTCTTCTCCCCGCGCTGGAGTGACTTCTTTGGGCGATCGCGCCTCCAAGTTCGACCGTTCTACCCTTGTGGCTTTGCTGTCCCAGCGTGAGGATATCAGTGAAGAGGAAGCTAACCGGATTGTGGATCAAATTGAGTCTGTTCGCAACTCCATTGTGGAACAATTTCAGCAGATCCAGCAAAGGGTACAATCGGTGGTGGATAGCATTTTTGGCTCTATCCGTGACTCTCTCAACTCGCTGAATCGTCCGGAACTGAACGCAGAAGGCATTCAGCAAGACTTTGCCAAATTGTTTGACGATCCGCAAGCCGGATTTGATGCGTTGCGCGATCGCCTCACTCAATTTGATCGTGGAACCCTAGTTGCCATTCTTAGCTCTCGTGAGGATATTTCTGAGGAGCAAGCTAACAAAATTATTGACCAAATTGAAGCAGCGCGAGATAGTGTGCTGCACCGCGCCGAACGCATTCAGAAGGAAACCCAAAGACGCCTGGATGCACTGAAACAGCAAGCTCAAAAGCAAGCTGAAGAAACTAAGAAAGCTGTTGCCGGTGCTGCTTGGTGGTTATTTAATACAGCTTTGGTTTCCCTCGTTGCTTCAGCAATAGCTGGTGCTTCAGCCATCGGGTGGAACTAGTGCAGGGAGGCGCGGAGTTAGGAGTTAGGACAATACTGCGTAGGTTTTGAATTCTTGAGGTGCCAGTGAGGTGCCAGAAACCCGGTAACTTTGGCGAAACCGGGTTTCTAATTTTTGCAAATCCTACGCAGTATTGGGAGGCGCGGAGTTAGCTCATATCTTGCACCATCATCTTATTGCAAAAAAAGCAGCCTAAAACCCTGATTATTGTGTAGGGTGGGCACTGCCCACCAAACCTCCCTATCGAAGGTGCAAGATGTCAGTTTTATCTGTGAGTTAAGGGATTGATATGCTTCCCAAAAAGAGGGAAGGGTTGCGGACTTCATAACTTGTCATAGTCCATTGGTTGAGCAAGTCCTTCCCTAATCTCTTGCTTAGCACGTTGGGCTGCTGCTTTGAGTTGTTGTTGAGTTTTCTTAAATGACTCGTCCCATTGAAGTTCGTCTTGCAGATCCTCAAGATACTCTCTCAGATGCTCTACAACTTTGGCTTGTACGACTTCAGGCAAAGACTCCATCATCTTAATCACAGTAGTAATTGCCTCAGATGACATAACAGTATTTCCCTTCACAACTTGACCTAGGGGCTTGTACCGATGTTCGGTATAGCGAGCACACATCCTATGGAAATAAAAAATTGACTATAACCGAAAAAAACACTATAAGTCAAGATAATTCATAATTTATAATTCATACACACAGGACTTACTGATTGACAAAATAGCTAATTTGTGTGTAAGCGGAAAGAAAGAAAATTTCAGGCGATCGCTCACAAGCAGCAGAAGTGGGGTCAGCGACAAAGTAGAGTTGAAGTTTTATAAGGGCTTGGTGCGTTACGACGTTCCGTCAAACACACCCTACAATACTTAATTTTTTTCATAAATCAAACTAGTTGTATAGTAAAGCCTCTCTTTCGAGAGGCTTTGTTTTTTTAGTCAACAAACATGCAAAGAAAACTCACGTAACTACCAATTAGGCAGCAACTTACGCTAGATTAACTTTGACAACTTTGTTCTTTTCTTCTTGAGCTTTAGGCAGTGTCAAATTCAAAATGCCGTCTTTGTATTCTGCGGTAACGCTGGTATTTTGAATGCGAGCAGGTAAAGGAATGACCCGTTGGAACTTGCCATAGTGGAATTCAGTCACAGTACGACCTTTATCCTCAGTTTTAGTTTCAGACTTCCGTTCACCAGTGATAGCAACAGCATTCTCTGTCACTTGTACATCCAAATCTTTAGCTTCGATCCCTGGCACTTCTAGCTTCAAGTGAACAGCATCTGCTGTTTCATGGAGTTCAGCAGCCGGAAATTTACCATTACCTTTTTCAAGTTCTGTGAGTGGTGATAAAGCGTCATCAAACAAACGGTTCATTTGGCGTTGAATAGAGTTGAATTCTTGCCATGGGTTGTAACGAACTATCATAATTGATTCTCCCTTGGATAAGTTTGAGTGATTAAGGATTTAACTCCTTGCTTTAGTTTCATATTATTAATAAATAAAAAAGCTGTAAATTCGGTTTTCACGACTAGTTAAATCATAATGACCGATCAACTCATATCTTGCACCAACGTGTTAATACTGAAATTTTGTTATTTCAATAAACATACATTTTTGTCAATAAAACGTAAAATCGGTTTTTTAAGCAGGAGTTGGCAGGCTTTGTTTGTGTAGCCTGACCCTTCTAGGGTGTAGGTGCAAGATATGAGCCTCCGACTAGCGGCGATCGCCACTAGCAACATATGAAAGATACACATTTTTCTTCACTTTCTGAAAGCCTTGCTGTATAAGGGTTCTAAAATGTGTATCTTAGGAGTTAACACGCAGCAGAACCAGGAGAGCGATCGCGCTTAAGAGCAGCCCCTTTTGGGCGATCGGGTGAGCACTGCACAACTTAATCTTAGGTTAATCTAGGTATAGTTAAGTACAAATGAACTATGCCTAAGATTTCGACACAGGAAGCGAGTGATTTATTGGGTGTTCACCCAGAAACTTTGAGACGGTGGAAAGAAGAGGGGAAAATTGTTGCAGATCGCACTACGGGAGGACACAGAAGATACGACGTTGCTAAACTTTTAGGCACGTGACTAGCGTGAAGGGAAGACGATCTGTTATGCCCCCAGGGCAAACTCATTTTTTTGAAAAGTGCGTCGCCCTAAATTTTTAGGGGACAATGCGTCATCAAAATAAGTCTTTGATTGAGGAATTAGATAAAAGTGCTAAAAAAATATCATAAACTTACGAAATTGACTTATAATATAGCTGTATAATAACAGTAAGCTTAGCAAAATAAACGAATGAAGGAGGTGATAGAGCTTGTCCGTTATAACTATCCAAACAACAGCAACTAGTACCATTCAAAATAAAGCAGCACTAGATTACCTGCAAGAGTACGGGGTGGTTTTTGGACAAGCTACCCGGACAGCTTTCTCGCTACGTAACCGGATTGGAAAGACAGAAACCAAAGAGTCTGAGTTAGAAAAAACCATCTGTAAAGAGCTAGAAAAGCGCTTTGGGATGTCTAACTCAGAAGCGAAGAATGTTTACAATAAAGCATCTGCCACCTACGCTTCTCAGGTTGAATTAGCAGACCTTTACATAGAGGATAACTACGAAAGAATTAAGGAGATTCGTAGGACAATCAAGAAGTTAGAATTTAAGCTTAATAAAGCTGTTGTTTCTGGGCAGGAATCAACCGTCAAAAAACTCAAAAGGAAGATTCACTTTAAACAACAGAAAATTAATAAGCTTGATGCCAAAATCTTACATCTTAAAGAGTCAAGAGCTACCGGAAAATTCACCGTAACTTTTGGGTCTTCCAAGTTATTTGAGAAGCAATATAGGCTGGAAGAGAATGGCTACAACAACAAGCAAGAATGGCTGGAAGATTGGCAAGCATCGCGTTCGGCACGTTCTTTCTTCATAGGCTCCAAGAACTATCAGGGTGGTAATCAACTGGTTAGATATGATGCTAATCTGCGTACCTTAACCATCACTGTCACCCCCAAGTTGAGAGCAAAGTACGGTGACACTGTTATCCTTCATAATATTAGTTTCGCCTACGGTCAAGAGTGGTTGTTGGCAACAATAGAGCCAGTAAAACGCATCTCTACCCGTAAAGGTAATGATGGAGAGAAAAAGGAAACATCTAGGAACGGTAGCAAGCAGCCAGTTACCTACGAAGTAGTTAACAAAGATGGGGAGTTTTATGTTAACGCAACACTTGAAACTGTAGACCCAGTAATACAGTCATCCTTAGAAAACGGTGCGTTAGGAATAGACTTTAACCCAGGCAGCATTGATTGGGCTTTGATAGACCGTCATGGTAACTTAAAGCGCCACGGTTCCATCAAGATTAATGTTCAGGATAAGCGCTCTGTACAAACAGAAGACATCATCGGGAAAGTGGTATTTCAAGTAGTCAAGATTGCGTCAGAGTACAACGTTCCTGTAGTCATTGAAGATTTAGATTTTGCTCAAAAGAAAGCATCCATGAAGTCCAAGGGCAAGAAGTATGCCAGAATGCTTTCTTCTATGTGTTACAGTCAGTTTACCCAGATGATTGAGTCTAGATGTATCAAATCTGGGATAGAACTGATTAAAGTTAAACCTGCCTACACCTCAGTTATTGGGGTGACAAAATACATGGCAGCTTACGGTCTGAATTCTGGGTGCGCCGCTGGGATGGTGATAGCGCGTCGTGGTCAGAATCGGACTGAAAGATTACCTAACCGCCTTGATTCTTACTTCAAGAAGCCGGAGGACAAATTGAAGTCGGGAGCTTGGACGCGGGTAGCTTGTCAGATTAATATTTGTGGTGGTTTTAATCGCCACAAATTTTATTCCCCTGGTATCAAACAGGTAAAGACTAACTGTCTTTTGCACGGCACGCTACGGCAAACAACGACTTCTAAGAAGTTTGATACTGTGCAGGTACTCGTGACCCCTCATATCCATAAAAAGCCTTGCGCTATCGGCTCTCCTGTCCTTAAGGGCTAAATCCTTAAGTTTGCCCAGGTTTTGAGTAGCGCTATAGAACTTAACCCAAGTTGCGCGTTATCAAATTGAATGTAATGCTGAGTAGATTGTTTAACGTATTGATTCCATAGCGCGTATTGGCGCTTGGAATTCTTTTTTTTGCATGACTTTCAACGAGATTTGACGCTCTTTGCTCCACATCATCCTCAACAGTGTAATCGGTATAGGCCGAATCACGACGACACTACTACGGGGTCGTCAAAAAAGTAGAACTTACTCTCTACGTCGCACAGTACGAGATAAAGCACGACGGAGTTCGACAAAAGTTATAGCGCCAATCAGAGACACAGGCAGTCTTTGTGCTAATAGTTCTGTAATCTTCTCATTTATGACACTGGCAACTGTATTGTCTGGCAGATTGACAAAAATTACTCCGGTTGTAAAGTTATCTGGCCAGTTCTTTTCTATAGCAAAACCTCGGTCACGGGTAATAATAATTGCGTCAGAGGAAATCGCTGCTTCAAAAACTTCGTTATCAGGTCGTCCTTGCAGACCAATATCACGTACATCCTCTACTGTAAAACCGATTGCTGTAATCTTTGCCGCTAGAGTTCTCGGCATATTTTCATCAACGAGAAAATTCAAGCCTTAAACTCCTGTTAAAGGCACAACAGATGTTTTCGACACTAAGTCGGCTGCATACGCTAGTGCTGCTTCCACTTGCTCTAGTGTTAATTCATATTCCTGCATAACTTCTTCTTTGTTCATTCCCCCTGCTAGGGAACCAATAACAATAGACACAGGCAGTCGTGTTCCTGTGATAACTGTAGCACCATGATGAATGTGAGGATTTATGGTGATGTGTGTGGCAATTTCCATAATTAGTTAGCAAAAAAGAGACTTGGAGTTCATGGAGCGGGTATCGGTAACCTCGCCAGTAAGTCCAAATACTAATTCTACCAGACCACACCAGTTTTTGCAACACTACTACTGTAGCGGATGCCGTAGACTTAAGCCAGAACTATCTTTCCATAAGCCTTACAGGACTTGACGTGAAAAGTCAGATATATGTAGGGGTTTGTTGGAAAAGTTTTGACCTTTAACCTGCTACATCTAGCGTGCCTTTAATTTTTTGCAACACAACCGTCAGATAAGGTTTATGAATAAATTAATCAATGAAACACGAGTGATTCTAATTGGCGGCTCCTCTCATGCAGGCAAATCGACCCTTGGTCGATCAATGGCTGCGAAGCTTGGTTGGAGTTATCGTTCTACGGACAAACTCGCTCGGCATCCCGGACGTCCTTGGGTGGGTGCA
This sequence comes from Stigonema ocellatum SAG 48.90 = DSM 106950, assembly GCA_016903675.1. Classification (GTDB taxonomy): domain Bacteria; phylum Cyanobacteriota; class Cyanobacteriia; order Cyanobacteriales; family Nostocaceae; genus Stigonema; species Stigonema ocellatum. The sequence continues at coordinate 36,453 of JADQBA010000005.1, forward strand.
AATGGAAAGGCTATTCCAGAGTACGTAGCAGAACATTATCGGACTCTGTCTGGCGACGCTCTTTTTTTAGATGTATTGTCGCATTATGAGAAAAATGTGCTGCCACAGGTCGAGGCTATTGTTCATTCTCATGCGTCTGATTTATCAACGGAATGCCTTATACTTGAAGGTTCTGCGTTATGGCCAGGATTTGTAGCGAATTTAGTTGGCGAAAATGGTGTTAAAGCGATTTGGCTTACGGCTAGCGACCAACTCTTCCGAAACCGAATCAAGCGTGAAAGTAATTTTTATAACGTAGGTGAGGATGAAAAGCACCTAATTCAAAAGTTTCTGGACCGTACCCTATTCTACAATAAACGCATGAGGGAGAATGTTGAGCGTCTTGGATTTATATGTATTGATGTAGAATCTGTGTCAATGGCAGACGAACTTTCAAAGAAATGTATGGAATTGATGGAGGTTTCGTAAATGGGTGGTGTTAACCATGTGTTGGAGTGCTAATGTCCGTGGTGAGAAATCGCTTCTGGATCAAGACCCATTCAATCTGCTGTCAAGCAAAGGTAGTCAGTAGGGTGTTCCTGACGAGTAGGTTGAAAAAACCCAACTACAACTACTATATATTGAGTGTATTTTAGCTAGAGCCTCATGACTTACTTTGTATCCGATAGTACTGTGAATTATCTCCAAGAGTGGGGCAATAGCTGCGTCGATGATCAGCTGACTAGTCTGAACGTTGTACCCCTAAATGGCTCATGCCCATTGGACTATTTACTATACGCAGATGCGCTCCCGCGACGAAATGATGGTAGAGTGAATCTCAACATCCTCAAGCGCTATGAACACACAGAACAGGGAGGCTGGTGGTGTTCTGGGATTGACCTGATCACAGGAAGCGAAGACCTCTGGGGCTGTTTCAAGCCCAGCCAACCGCGTCGTAATGGTGACACTGGGAAGCTGATTAAATATGAACATCCCCCCCTAGCACCCACTGGACTGTTTGCCCTGCGAGTCCCTCTCCATCTTTGGCAACGCATCGCCCTTCGCTACAAAATCCCCTTGCAGCCCGAACAGATGGATCGCAACCAACCCGACCACGGTTTTTGGCATTGGTTGATGGCTCACCCTGAAATTCCCTTGTGCATTACTGAAGGAGCCAAAAAAGCAGGGTCATTGCTCACAGCTGGTTATGCGGCGATCGCCTTACCAGGAATATATGGTGGCTACCGCGTACCACGGGACGAAAACGGAAACCGCATTGGTAAGTCCCGCCTCATCCCCCAATTATCGAAATTGGCTTCCTCAGGCAGATCCATCTATATCGCCTTCGACCAAGACACCAAACCAAGTACCATCAAAGCTGTGAGCGCTGCTATCCGACAGTTGGGATTTCTCATATCACAGCAGAGTTGTTCTGTCAAGGTCATCACTTGGAATTCAGAACTCGGTAAAGGAGTCGATGACCTGATAGCCGCTCACGGCGAAGTTGCATTTGATACAGCCTACCAAACAGCAGTTCCCCTTGATACCTGGAAAGCCCAAGCTTTGATGCGACTCACTTATCTTCCTGATTTACAAGTGAATCGTCGCTATCTAGGAGAACTTTCTATTCCAGAGCCTGCTAAACTAATTGGCATTAAATCTCCCAAAGGCACCGGCAAGACCCAGTTTTTAGAAAGCATTGTTGAACAAGCCCTAGCCCGTCAGCAGTGGGTCTTGGTGATTGGTCATCGGGTACGATTGGTAGAGGCTCTATGTCAGCGCTTTGGAATCAACTATATTACTGAAGTCAAGGACAATCCAGAAGGCGCATTATTAGGATACGGTCTTTGTCTTGATTCCCTTCATCCCACTTCGCAAGCTCACTTTCAGGCTATCAACTGGTCGGATGGAGTCGTGATTATTGATGAAGTCGAACAGGTTCTCTGGCACGGATTAGATTCTAGCACCTGTACTAGCAATCGGGTTGCTATCCTCAAGTCGTTGAAGACCCTCATGCAGAATGTTTTGGGCGGTGACGGTCAGGTCTTCGTGGCGGATGCTGACTTGAGTGATGTCTCACTAGATTATCTAGTTTCTTTATCCGGAGTTCCTGTCAAACCCTTTATTATTCATAATAATTGGAAACCCAACGCGACAGAATCTTGGCAAGTATATAACTATACAGACACCACACCCGAAAAATTGCTACAAGACTTGGAAAAGCACATAGGCGAAGGTGGAAAACCCTTTGTCTGTCTTTCTGCACAGAAACTCAAAAGCCAGTGGAGTACTTGCACTCTCGAAGCGTACCTACAACAGCAATTTCCCAGTGCAAAAATACTCCGCATTGACTCGGAATCTCTCGCGGAGCCGACACATCCAGCTTACGGATGTGTCACTACCTTAGATAAAGTTTTGGCTAATTATGACATTATACTAGCAAGTCCGGTCATTGAAACAGGAATCAGCATTGAACTGCGGGGACACTTCACCTCTGTGTGGGGTATTGCTCAAGGAGTCCAAAGTGAAAACTCAGTCCGTCAAGCGTTAGGGCGTATCCGGGAAAATCTGCCACGATTCCTTTGGATAGCTACCTCTGGTTTTAATCGAGTTGGCAATGGCTCAACTTCAATTCCCTCATTGCTCACGAATGGTCATAGTCTCACTCAGACTAATATCCGATTGCTACAACAATCTGACTTTGATGCACTCGATGATATTGAGGTGGGCTTTCAGGCAGAATCTTTGCTTTGCTGGGCAAAGATGGCTGTCCGGCATAATGCTTCTATGCTTGAGTACCGAGAATCGGTGCTGGCTTCTCTGCGTCATGAAGGTCATCAAATCATTGAAGTTGTCGCCAAGGAACAGACAGCAAAAGAAAATCGAGAAGAGGTGACAGAGGATAGGACATTACAAACAAGTTCTCTCACAGCAACGATATCTGCGGTGAGAAACCAAAACTATCAAGCTGAGTGTGAGGCGATCGCCACTGCCGCAGACATCAGTACTCAGGATTATTCCGCACTGCAAAAACGGTTGGTGAAGAAAATCGTTGAGCGACGTTCGTTCCGCAAGCACGAGTTAAAGCTACGCTATGGTATGCCGGTTACGCCTCAACTTGTGGTCAAAGATGACTCAGGCTGGTATCCCAAGCTCCTACTGCACTATTTTCTCACCCTAGGACGGGAAAATTTGGCAGGGCGAGATGCGGCTTTGGCACGCCAACTTATTGAGTCAGGAAATGGTAGTATCTTTTTACCTGACTTTAACCGCTCTCAATTGGGAGTTGCTGTGGGAACAATGGAACTCTTGGGAATTCCACTGCTGCTGCAATCCCAACGAGAGTTAAAAAACACAGATGAAGACCTAAAAGCAATGGCTGTACTCGCACTTTCTAACCGTGCTGCCATCAAAACTGCTTTGGGGATTGGACTGGCACAAAATGCGACTCCCATTACTATTGTTAAACGCTTATTAGATAAAATTGGCTACGGAATTAAGTGTATCGGTCGTCAAGGCAAAAGTTCCAACCGGGCGCGAGTTTATCAGGTGGTTAGCCCTAACGATGGTCGCTTTCAAGTATTTCAGTACTGGTTGGCGTCTAGTACTCAAGAGTTAGAAATTTCTGAAATGCGGCGAGATATCAGTTTAAGGAAGGTAGAGACTAAGACTCGGTCAGGTGATTCAGGTAAAGAAAATCAGTATATTCAATTAAGTCTAGGTTTTTCCGTGCGTCAACCTTAACAATTGTAATATCATATTGGGTTGAATACTTATTATCAGGACTGAGGCACTCCTTCGCGGTGACACGGGGACGCACCAAAGGTTTTTATGGTAAGCAATCAACCGAACCTGGTATAAGTCACGCTATTGCTTTTTAAGGCATGTATAGACTAAAATGTTGCCTTTGGGTACATGTATTTAGTGCTAATTTTATACCTTAGGGAATAATATTTAGCGCTAAAAATCAGTACGGAAAATCAATTACAACATCCATCCATTTTATTATACACTAATCAACATGACTACGCAGGCAGAATATCCCTTCGTGTATGAAAATTTTCGCGTTGTAGCAACTCATAGTGAGGAAAAAAGCTACTACATTGTACGTATGAAAAGCCAAGGAATAGACATCGATGACTGTTGCTGGTGTAGTGCCAATCAGCCATTAGAGTTAGGAAAAATGATACAGGGTTATCTGCGCTTCTTTCCAGATTTAAACAACACACCCACGCTAATCCTTAAGTAGCCTTCTGCTTTGCCCTAGGCTTTAGAAAAACAAAACCGACATAGTACTCTGTCAACCGAGAAATGATGGGTTGACAGAGTACTAGAGGGGGAGTCTGTGATCGAATGTTAATTGACCCATAACTGTTAGCTATGAAGCATTGCAATTTACCGACACTAATTGCCCTTCCTTATATGCCTGCCTCAGGGCGATCGCTTCTGCTACGATGTGCTGGGCGCTATATCCCTCTTCATCCATCATCTTTTGTAGGGTCGTTCCAGTCCGCTCATCGGGTTCATGGATGGGTGGAATCTGGCAGTATCTCCCACCATTGTTTGTCCGCCGCCAAATACTTGGCTTCTCAGGTTTTGGAATTCTTCTTGGTTTACGCTCTTGGGTGATTAGTTGCCGCACAGCTTCTTGGGTAATATCAGTTAAGTCGAGTAGCCTGTCTATGACTAACTGGTACTTTTTGCTGTTCTCTGCTAGCTGATATATGGTTCTTGGCTCAATTTCCGCCAAATCCTCAGGCGAGAACTTTTGAAACGCTGCGGCGAGTTTGAGGTATTTTTTCTCCTCGCCCTTCCAGCCTTGGTCAAACAGTAGCTTTCTGTACTCCTTCGGTGAGCGCTTCCGTTTTTCGTTGGCTAACCAGAAGGCATGATACAGAATTGTCTCGGTGGCATCAGCGAGGGTTTGGAAGGAAAAATTTTGGGCAATAATGGTCTTAACGTCAGTTTGTTCTTCAGTGTGTTGCTCAAACTTAGCTTGAGGACTTGCTTGTTTGTGAATTGGGGCTGCAATTTTACCCTGCACTTGTGTCATTATAGTATTGACCTTATAATAGGGTCTTTTTAAAAGGCGATACGAGTCTTAGCCCAATGGCTAGCAGCTCCTTAAGTCGCAAGTTGCAAACTATTCTTGGGCTTATTGGCGCTGTTATGGCATGGTCGTTGATGTATAGAACAATTGTACTACCCAAGAGGCAAAAAATATCTCCCATATGCCAAATCTTTGTGAGAAATAATGAAAGCTTCACATTTGCGAGGAATGTCTGGAAATAGGGATGTAGGGGTGTAGGGGTGTAGGGGTGTAGGGGTGTAGGGGTGTAGGGGTGTAGGGGAATAGGGGAATAGGGGAATAGGGGAATAATTTCAAATATAATTTCCCTTACACCCTTACACCCTTACACCCCCACACCCCTATTCCCTTACACCCCCACACCCCCACACCCCTATTCCCTTACACCCCCGCACGCTGATAATGAGGAAAACTGAATTTTTTAATCGCCTTCGGTCTTTAGCTGCTACGGTCGTCGTGCTCATATTGCTAGTAGCATGTTCTCGATTCACCCAGAGGTTGCCAACAACACAAAAGCCAGCGCGACCTGCGAGTGTTCATATCATGTTGGGAAATCCTAGCGATGCTACACAAAGTGTTGCCGATGCTGATAACTACCTGATGCTTAAGCCGCAATATGCGCTGTCATATAATAGAAGCACAGGAACTGTTAATTGGGCAAGCTGGCAGCTTAACAAGTCATGGTTGGGGAGTGTACAGCGTCAGAATAACTTCCGCGCCGATGAAAGCCTTCCTCCTGGATGGAAACGGATCACTCCTAGTGTTTACAGTGGGTCTGGCTACGATAAAGGTCATGTTGTCCCTTCTGGTGATCGCACTCTGAATGCAGAGGATAACGCTTCTACCTTCTTGATGACCAACATGATACCTCAAACACCGGATAACAATCGGCATACTTGGGAAGGGTTGGAAAGCTATTGTCGAGAACTGGTAAACCTTGGGAAAGAACTCTATATCATTGCTGGACCTCTTGACAGTCAAGGCAAACCTCTCAATGGCATTGTGACGATTCCTCTGACAGTTTGGAAGATTGTTGTGATCCTAGACCGTCCTGGGGCTGGGATCAGTGGTGTCACCGCTAACACTCGCGTTATTGCTGTAAACGTACCTAACCAACAGGGTATAAACCCGGATTGGAAAGCCTATAGAGTTAGTGTTGACCGCCTGGAAGAAATGACAGATTATGACTTTCTTTCCAATCTTCCCCCAGTCATTCAAGATGCGCTCGAGGAAAAAATAGATATTCAGTAATAGCAGCATAGCTGACGGGGAATTTATTCCCCCACAGAGTCTAAGTGCCAGGGACCCCGGTGTATAACTAATAAATATGCAATTTAGATACGGGGATGCGCGTAAGTATGGGTGTGGGGACATTTTCCTCTACTTCATCTCCTTCCTCGATTCCCCTTGTACCCTCATCAACAGAGGGAGAGGTAACTCCAAGATTAAGTGAACTTTCTTGATCCTCTAGGGTAGGTAACATCGAGACATCAATTAAAGGCAAAGTAATCGCAATAGTCGTGCCTTCGTTAACACCAGCACTTTCAAGTGTAATGCTACCGTTCATGAGTTCAATTAAGTTCCGTGAAATCGCCAGTCCCAGTCCTGTACCACCAAACTTGCGTGTGTTTGGCTCCTCCACCATCACAAAAGGGCGAAATAGTTTTTGCTGCTGGGCAGGATCAATGCCCACACCTGTATCTTTGACTTTAACAATCACCTGAGATTTGCCATCAATTTGTTGAATTTCTATAGTAATAGTGATGCTTCCCTCTTCAGTGAACTTAATTGCGTTGCCGATGATGTTAATTAGCACCTGCTTTAGCTTTGCTGCGTCAGCATTAACCATTATCGGCTCGTTCATCTGGGGAATATTCAACTGCAATCCTTTTTGTTGAACATTAACTGATTGTAAATTAATGACATCCTTAAGTACTTTTTGGATATCAATAATTTCTAATGATACTGAAAGCTTACCTGCTTCTATCTTAGAAATATCGAGTAAATCATTAATAATGCTGAGCAAGTGAATCGCTGTTTCATCGGCACGCTTGAGGAACTCCATTTCTTCTTCCCGGTCATCACACATGCCATCTCGAACTAAGCGAACACAGTTAATAATAATGTGTAAAGGGTTTCTCAACTCATGGGAAGTTGTAGCCAAAAATTGACTTTTAACTTGGTTAGCGCCTTTTGCTTCTTTCCAGGCTATTTCCAGTTCTTCTGCCCAAGCTTTTAGTCGGTCAACCATTTGGTCTAGTGCTTGTGCCAGTTGATTGAATTCTCGGATTTGGAAGTTGTGAGGAACTGGTGCTGCTGATTGGCTCAAGTGAAGATTTAAAGCGTAGTCGCGCAATTCTTCCACAGGACGTGCTAGGTATCTCGCTACATACAGAGACGCCAACAAACTCGCGCCGATCAAGCCAACTGTCAGAACTATGAGGATGAGTTTGATGTCCCTAAGACCATAAAGAGCATTGTCCAGACTTGTAACAGCTAAGATGACCCATTTTTGCTGCTTTCCTTTTGTCATAGGACCATCGATAGCGGTATAGCCAGCCAGCAATTTTTCTCCCTCTTTTTCAAAAAAGAAATGTAGAAAATATTGTTGCCCCGAGATCGCAGTTTTGACAATTTTTTTTAGTTGGGATGCATCTGCATGTTGTTCGATATTAGTTCCGATGCGACTGGCAAGTGGGTGTGCCAAAATTGTTCCATCCTCAGCGATGACTAATGTAGAGCCTGTTAGCACACCAAGCTTATGTTTTGTTCTCTCATGCAATAATGCCACTTGAAAACTCAAAGCATAACGCAATTCCCCCCAGCGATCGTAGACTGGAGCCGATAAGCGTAATTGCAGTTCATTTCGTGTATCGCTTTTACCAGTTATTCCCGTAGTTGGAGGTAATATTGTCTCAGCCTCAACCCCGCCTTTAGGGAAACGTAATTGGGGATCGTTAATTGGTTGGTCTTCACAAGTAGTAGCAATTATGTTACCGGTGTCCAAATTTGTCAGTTGTACGCACTCGATTTGCTTTGGCATCTGTTGCGCTAGCTGACTGAGAAATTGTTGCACTTCCTCAGGCGAACCCGACTTGATGATCTTTGTTTGGCTTGCATTTAGCAAGTTAGTTTTTAGGGCAGCGATGGCATCTACAATATTTTCCCCCTTGATGATGGCGTTTTCTGTTAAGTTTTGACGGGCAGTTTCCAATAGGCTAGAGCGTGCCTTCTTAAAGGCTACAATCTCCCCTATCAATAAGACTGGGACTGACAGAAGCAATATTCTCGACACTAAGATCCGACGAAAGGATGATTGACGGGGTTTAGCCATCGGCAGTCTCTCTTGGTATGTGCCAACCACAACAGCAAGGATATGTGATTAAATCAGATAAAGTGATTGCATCATAAAAATTCCTGATTAAAAATATAAAATATTTTAATGGGAAAAAAAAGGTACGGTATACAAATAATTAAAGCAACTAGTAGCTCTCCAGTGTTTGTCAAAAGTCACTTATTCAACAATTTACGGTCGGAGTTATAATCTCCCGCCCCTTCTATAGCAATCGTATTTGAGATCTCAACAGAGGGGACAAGGAAGAGGAGGGGGAGGAGGGGGAGGAGGGAGATGTGTTTATAAATCATTTAGGATTGCTATATCATCAAACTAACCTCATGGTGCAACATCGTCCTCATACCACAGTAGTTTTGGCAATGAGTGCAGATGGCAAGATAGCAGATTTTAGGCGATCGCCTGCGCGGTTTGGCTCAAAGGCTGATCGGCAACACCTGGAAAAACAAATCGCTCTTGCTGATGCTGTTTTATTCGGTGCTCTTACTCTGGGTGCCTACGGCACTACACTTACCGTATCAGATCCAACACTGCTACAACATCGAACACGGCTGGGTAAGCCTCCCCAACCAGTCCATATAGTAATTACAAGCTCGGCTAAGCTAAATCCGGAAATTCGTTTCTTTCAGCAGCAAATCAACCGCTGGTTGCTCACCACAACAGCAGGATCGCTTTTTTGGCAAGGACGCCGAGAATTTGAGCATATTTTGGTTTTTGAAACACCAACGGGAACAATTGACATTCATGCCACTTTACAACATCTCACAACTTTGGGTATAACACGCTTAGCGGTACTTGGAGGCGGGACCTTGATCGCCTCCATGCTGGAATCAGATTTAGTAGATGAATTTTGGTTGACCGTGTGCCCCTTGATTTTAGGCGGTTCTACCGCACCCACACCAGTGGAAGGCAGAGGATTTTTACCCCAGTTGGCTCCCCGGTTGCAACTGGTTGAAGTTCATACCATTGAGCAAGAGGTATTCCTATATTACCGGCTGCAACGCTCTTCAGATTAGATTAGGCTTAATAAAGCTTTTGCTAACTTTTGTATCTCAAAAGCCTCAAATGGTGGAACAACTAAAGCCTCACTATTCAGTCGCCTGGATTAAGAAAATCGCCGAAGTACCCCAAGATGCGTGGGATGCTTTGGCATTGCCATTAAAAACCCCGTTTTTAGAGTGGGAGTGGCTGAATATCCTCGAAACTTCCCAGAGTGCCACAGCTAAAACTGGCTGGTTGCCAAATCACTTGACCATATGGCGGGATAGAACTCTAATTGCTGCTGCCCCACTTTACCTCAAAGGACATAGTTATGGCGAATTTGTGTTTGATCACCAGTGGGCAGAGCTAGCGCAACGCATCGGCGTAGAATATTACCCGAAAATGCTGGGGATGTCGCCATTTACTCCTGTTGAAGGCTATCGGTTTTTGATTGCCCCAGGGGAAGATGAAGAGGAGATCACAGCAATGATGGTGCATGAAATTGATGCTTTCTGCTTAAAGCACCGCATATCTGGCTGTAATTTTCTTTACGTCGATCCCGAATGGCGTCCCGTCTTGGAACGTCACGGCTTCACAAGTTGGTTGCACCATAGCTTCATTTGGAAAAATGTTGGGTTTAAAACTTTTGATGACTATTTAACAGTATTCAACGCCAACCAGCGTCGCAATATTAAGCGTGAACGTAAAGCAGTGGAAAAAGCAGCTTTGCGACTGCAACCGCTATTTGGTGATGAAATTCCCAAGTCATTGTTTCCTTTGATGTACCAATTTTATGCGGATACCTGTGATAAATTTGGCTGGTGGGGCAGTAAGTACCTGACACAAGGGTTTTTTGAGGGACTACATACCCATTATCGTCATCGGGTGTTGTTTTTCGGGGCATACAGTGAGCAGGATAATAGCCAACCCGTAGGAATGTCTTTTTGTCTGGTTAAAGACGACAGGTTGTATGGGCGTTATTGGGGTAGTTTTCAGGAAATTGATTGTTTGCATTTTGATGCTTGTTATTACACACCCATTGAGTGGGCGATCGCTCATGGCATCCAAATTTTTGACCCTGGTGCTGGTGGACGCCACAAAAAACGCCGTGGTTTTCCTGCTACCCCCAATCACAGTTTGCACCGTTTCTACAATAGTCGTTTGGCACAAATTTTACAACATTATATTAGTGAGGTGAATGAGCTAGAACAGCAGGAAATTGACGGTATTAATGCTGAATTGCCCTTTAGTCAGAAGGGTGATTGAGGAAATGGAACCGCCAAGACAAGGCAGTGCGTTGGTGAAGCAGTGCGGTCTTGGGGGTTTCCCCCACCTCCGACAGGCGAAAGGGTTCCCCGGCTTGAAGCAACTGCCACACAAAGAGCGCCAAGGAACAGAGGGATAATTACACTTGAGAAGGGGTGAAAAACCTCAGTAAGAAAGTTGATCTCTATGGTGATTATGGCTTTGACGGTTGAAGATTTGGCAGCAATTGATGAAAAGCTTTCTGGGCGTCACATTGACCTTGACCCTGGTGGGTATTTCATTATTTACTTGAATCGGGAGGAGGGATTAATTTGTGCCAAGCATTTCACAAATGTGATTGATGAGCGTGGTTTAGCTGTGGATCCAGAAACAGGGAAGGTGATCCCGGCACGCTTAAAGGTGGAACGCACTCACATAACTTTGTTTAGTGGGAAAACTGCAAAACAACTGTGTGTGAAAATTTTTGAAGAACAAGATCCCTGTCCTGTGACTTTGTTAGACCATGCAGCCTATTTAGGTCGGGAATTTGTCCGCGCTGAGTTGGCCCTCCTGACTGGAGTTGAGTATGTCCAGGATTGAATTGGGGAATGGGGAATGGGGAATGGGGAATGGGGAATGGGGAATGGGGAAACAAATTTTCATTGCCCCACTCCCTACTCCCCACTCCCTACTCCCTACTCCCCACTCCCCCACTCCCCCACTCCCCCACTCCCCCACTCCCCACTCCCCCACTCCCTACTCCCCACTCCCTGCTGATGGTTGAAAGACTAAGTAAATGTAGTAAGTCGCCATCGGGATGATGGTGGCGGCAATTAAAAGTCCGATGACCCAGGCTGTAGCATTACCTCTGTCGGTTTCTGATGCTTTTTTAAAGGTGCCTTCTACCTGTACTTTTTCGATGATTTTTGGCGGTCCTGGGTCGGGTTGACCAGATAGCACGGCGACAATGCGATCGCTCGCATCTAAAAATGCTTGGTTATATTTGTTACCATCCCTCAACGGTGCCGTTATGGTTTCTGAAGCTACACTTTTAGCAATTTCGTCTGTCATTAAAGACTTTACTTTCTCACCAGTTATAATGGCGGTACCGTTGGTAACAGTATCAATCATTAATATGGTTTGATTTGCTTGGGCTTCTTTTGTGGGGAACCATTTTTCAAATAATGCTTTGGTGAAGCTCTCTGGGGTTTCTCCGTAGTCAAGTCTCCGGATAGTAACAATTCTGACTTCGTTTCCAGTTTGCTTTGCCAAGTCCTCGAAGGTACTATTAATCTTCGCTTCATTCAGCCGGCTGATAACTTCACCTTGATCCACAACCCAGGTGCGATCGCCTGGTGCGATGTTGGGTATTTGATAGACACCTGTCGCTAAAACGGGTGGCATAAACAGCCCAGAAGCTATGGTTATGATCATTAGTGGCAGAAATAGCCACTGAAAATATTTTTTCCAGTTAAATTCTTGATTCAAAAGCAGTTTCATTGGTTTGACCAAAATACAGACTTTAACCAAAAATACTACAAAAATAATGACCAAGTCTTGCTTTATGCTTGAAATTGAATCTCAAGTATAAAAAGTAGTTTGCCACAATTTCCACTTTTGGCTATGTCAAAAAAGCTGCATGTTATGTCCTACCTGGCTCCCAATTGGTTTGGGTTCTATCAAGCAGTTTTAACTTATCTAGATCGTGTTCTGGGGGTGGAAACACAACTCATCCAAGGTGAATGCGATCCCCTAGATGACCCGATGCTATTACAAGACCAATTGGACCTAGCATTTATTTGTGGATTACCGCTGATTCGTTATTGTCGGGTTGTGCCTAACCAGTTGCAGACCCTTGTTGCTCCAGTCATGCAGGCATCACGCTATCAAAACCTTCCCATTTACTTTTCAGATGTCATTGTGAATGCTGCCAGCAATGTCACCTGTTTGGAAGATTTGGAGGGTAAAACGCTCTGCTACAACGACCCTGGCTCTAACAGTGGTTATAATATGCTACACCATCGGTTGATTTCTAGCGGACATCCCAAAAACTTTTTTGGTCAGGTCGTACAATCAGGATATCACCAGCGTTCGATTCGGTGGGTGGCTGACGGGCTGATGGACTGTGCAGCAATTGACAGTATTGTATTGGAGCAGGAACTACGAGACTTTCCCGATTTGTCCTCTCATTTGCGAGTCGTAGAGGTACTCGGACCATCGCCCATGCCACCCTTAGTGGTAGCCCAGCATCTTGGGGAATCCCTGATTCAGCAGCTTCAGTTGACCCTGCTTCAACCAGATGCAGAACTACAAGCTGTCATGACACAAGTAGGAGTTCAGCGTTTTGCAACAGTGAAGTTGGAAGACTACGATGTACTGGGTCGTTCTTGGTCAGTAACTCACCGTTGAAAAGTAACTCTGATTTTGGTTTCGCGATAAAGCATCTAGGTAAACTCGCTCAAACAAAACTCGTTGAGCATGACTACCACCAATCTTATGCAATTGTGGCAATAGAGGTTTTAAAAGAGCGATCGCAGTTGACCAGTCACCGTAGGCGTGGGCAACCATGGCTTTAGCAGCCGGAATCGCAACAGTAGACCAATTCTGTTGTTGGTAGGGGTTGACGGTTTCAGCGTGTTTCTGCATGCTTAACTGCATCTGAGTTACCCAGTCCCTATGTCCTCCTCTAGCTAGTGCATAGAGGTAATGCAAGTCTTGAAAGGCTAATGCGTGTTCATGGAGTCGAGGCAGAAGATAAGTACTTAACTTTTGCCAGCGATCGCCTACATCAATCCCTTGCAACTCTAGCCGTAACAACAGTGCAATTGCCCCCACCTGATCTTTAGAAGAGTCCTTCTGAGCGCGACCCCAAACACGAGTATCATAAAGTGCTAAAACCTTCTGTTCGTTGCCAAGCTCAAGGTAATAGAGTGCAACATGCCACCAGTTGTGTGTATAAAGCATAGAGTTACAGTTTTCCCAAGTGTCAGCAAGACTCTCCATCCAGGCAATACCATCATCCACTCGTCCCTCAGTTTCCATTACATGTGCCACAGCGTGATGCGCCCAAGGGTCATAGCGATTCATGGAGATTGCTGTTCGACCCATTGCTTCTGCTTCTGTCAGCTGATGGCACTGTTCCAAACCAAACGCCACCATGCCGTACAGGTAATGATTTTCCCGATTAGCAGGCAGAACCTTTTGTGCAATTTTGAGCAATCTTTGTTTGTCTCCCAAATAAAAGTAGTGATACTGTCCCTGTTGAACTGAAATTAGGTCACGGGGAAAGTTGTGGGCAATTACCTCGTGTAATACAATCGCCTGGTCAATTGCTCCCGCAGACCAAGCCGCGATCGCCTGTACATATAACCGTTCTCGGTTTGTTATCTGTTCTAAATGCTCTTGGGCTGCTTGCAAATGCCTCTTGGCTTTCTTCCAGGCGAGAGCATTTTCCAATGAGAGGAAATGGGCTGCTGCATAAGCATGAATCATTGCACAGGTTGGGTCTGCCGCAATCCCTTGGAAAATAGCGGCTTCTGCATCTTGGCCGTAACTGAGGGCTTCATCGATAAAGCGGTTGATCGCAGCGATCGCCGCTGTTGAGTCTGTTGTTACTTCAAGTCCTTGAGCGTCTTCTAGCATTTTTCATTTCTGGCATCACGGTCAGCAATTCAGGTCTATGAAGCCGACTTTTCAAGCTCACTTTTTATATAGTACACTAATCCTATGGTTTTACAGTATTTTATTTGAGTATTATGGTGAATTTTTATGCTTACGGTGTAGTTTCAGGATTCCTGTCGCACAATTAAGGCACAATTAAAATATATATCCCAGCAAAAATGGCTAGAGTTACATATTGTAACTGAGGCAATGTATAAAATGAAATAGGTGAATCCCGTGGTAGCTGAGTATAACACCGACCTATCAACTGTCCATGAGCAGTTACGGCAGTATATCCTACAAATAGAAGACCGAGCAGCACTGGAAGAACGTAACCGCATTGCCCGTGAAATTCATGATTCGTTGGGCAATGCGCTGACGACTCTCAACATTCAGTTGCAAACTGCGCTCAAACTTTGGCATCTCGACCCCGCCCAAGCCAGACAGTTTCTAGCAGAAGCCCAACAGCTGGGAAATATTGCCATCAAGGAGGTGCGTCAATCTGTCAGCAATATGCGAGAGAATCAGCCTCTAGAGCAGTCACCAGAAGCACTCATTAATTCTCTAGTGGAAAATTTTTATTCCGCTACTGGTGTGTTACCTTCTACCAAAATTAGCTTGTCTGCTCCTTTGCCCAACACAGTAGTCATGACTATCTACAGGATTGTGCAAGAAGCCTTGACAAACATTTCCAAATATGCACAAGCTACAGAAGTTCAGATTCATCTGACTACCACCCCAATGAATTTGTCCCTCATCATCCTTGACAATGGCAAAGGGTTCACGTTGTCGCAAAAAAAAAGTGGGTTTGGAATTCAAGGAATGAGAGAACGGGTAGCAGCATTAAAAGGCGACTTAAATATTGAAACTAAGCCTGGATGTGGCTGTAAGATAACTGTTGAGCTTTCCTTAGCAAAGCTGAGTGTTGGGGAACAAAAAGAACCAGAAAAAGAATTGAGTTTGGCGATCCTGAAAAAGGCGCGGGCAAAAAAAACCAAGCCTTGCTTAGTCCTCTCCCCAGAACAGTACAGCTACCTGGAAAATATTCTTATAGAACTCGTAGGTGCAGTAGCCCCTACATTAATACGACAAGTTGCAGCATCAGCGTCCAGTTACAAAGAATTAATCGATAATTTAGTGCAACACGTTCCTGTTCCTCAACAACTTGAGTTGAAGAAAAGAGCAACACCTCTGTTAGAGGAATCTACAATTAAGCCTAAAAGTAGGTCAGATAATTTACAATATCAACAATCCCAAGCTATTACCGAAAGCTTTATACGCCAATGCGAGGAAGATTTGGCTGAGTTAATTGGTCCAATGGCTTCTTTGCTTGTCAAGGAAGCGGTCAGATCTTCTCGGCAAATGTCTAGAGCAAAACTTGTGAGTATGTTGGCGGCACAAATTCCTGAATCGCAAACAGCTTTGAAATTTCAACTGCGCTTACTTTCTGTAAGAATTCAGGAGTCAGGAGTCAGGAGTCAGAATAGTTAGGGAAATATCACTCCTACCGTTGATTGTGAGTGCGTAGGTCTTGATTATTCTGACTCCTGGATTCTGTATTCTGAATTCTTACTACTTTCTTAAATTCTCCCATTAATTTTCCTGTTCTTTTAGCAGCTTCAAGGCTATCTCTAAACTATATTTCATCCGATTAAATGCTATTGCTAAACTACCAATCTCATCATGAGATTTGTCCTCAAAATTAGCACTCATATTACCAATACTAACTTCTTGAGCTATTTTTTGTATTTTATTAATCCGATGAATCACAGATTTTTTGATGAAGAAGTTAATGAAGAGAATTACGATGAAAAAGATAACAATTAAAAGTCCCATAAACAAAGACCAATTTTTATGAGCAATGTCAAAAACATCTTCAGAAGGAACAGAAATTACTTGAGCAGTGATAATATCATTGAGTTTCCAACCAAAACCATTTTTTGTGCCATAAGTTGCCAACTGACTTTTAGGAGCCTGTTCCGGTGTAGAATGGCATCGAAGACAACTCTGTTGTGTAATAGCTAGTGGTCGCGCAATGTAAAATACCTTGCTTTGAGCAATAGTGCGAAAGCCAGTAATTTCTTTCGTCTTGGAGTCATTGCGAAAGCGTTCCACTAGTTTAGCTTCAAAGACATCAGCTTGATCCCGCAAATTAGTTGGATTCAGTGTTGCTTCTTTATAAAGAAAATTTTTATATTCTGGGTTTTTCCGTAAATTTGTCAACACCTCTGTAGCAGAGAAAGCAGGGACTATTTCTGGAATGAATGCAGATTGTGTGTCTAATCTAGGTGTCAAGAGGGGATTTATGTGTTCTTGTGTATAATCTCTTACAGAATTTATTGTTTGGATGAGAATCTTTGCTTCAGAAGCCACTTCATTTTGCGCCATTTGTTGAAGTATGACTGATAAGGCACCACCACTCACTGTAATACTGATGATGAAAACTACGCTTAAAAGAAAGCTAAACTTAGTGCCAATTTTTAAGTTTTTTAACATACTTAAGTAGTTTGGCGCGAATAAACACAACGCCATTTGTCTATCTAATTTTATCGGGTATTGCTAATCTGCGTGCAACTTTCGTTGACCAAACAAGTAAATCCTTCTCTGACTTTCGTTGGAGATAGAACCCAAAACTCCGACAAAAGTCTTGAAGTTTTGGTTTTTTGTGCTTAAGGGATGCAAAAGATTCAAAATAGGTATTGATGAGGTCAGTGTTGACTGTTGACTGTTAACAGTTGACAGTCAACGTTGAACAGCCTGTATCCGAAATTTCACGCTCTCATTTAGGACTGCTATATAGGAATCCGTGCAGGAGATCCGAACAAAGGGGACTTTGAAGACTTGGAGGACTTGGGAGAGATGTTTATAAATCTGCGGAGGATTGCTGCTATATAGGAATCCTAAATCATTCATGAAAAATTTTAAGTAGTGTAGGGTGGGCACTGCCCACCAGATCCGGGTAATGGTGGGCAGTGCCTACCCTACGTATATTTCAACAATCAAATATGATTTCTATATACTCAGTAGCGCCTCCTTCCTTGAACTTTGTACCCAAACCGTAAATTAAAAAATGTTAGATAATTTTAAGCTTGCTACCAAATTTACATTGCTGCTGTCTCTAGTTTTTATAGGCAGTATCTTATTTAGTGGGTTTGCTTTATCCCAGGCATTAGAACAGAAAGCCAAAGATGAAATAAACTATCAAGGACAGATTCTTATTGAAATGGTAAACTCAGTGAGAAGTTATAATGATAACCACTTAAATAATCTGTTAGAGCCTAACCTGAAAAACCAAGCAAGGTTCGTTCCAGAAACAATACCAACCTTTGCTGCTAGAGAGGTGTTTGAGACTCTACGCAAAAGCAAAGAATATTCAAATTTCCTTTACAAAGACGCCACACTTAACCCGACAAATTTACGGGATAAAGCTGATGATTTTGAAACCCATCTTATAGAGCGCTTACTCAACGATGGCTTCCGCGATCTAAGTCGCCGTTTGAAACTGGACTACCTGTTCATTGACACTCACCCTGGGATTAATGAAGAAACTCTGCTCTCCATCATCATTTCTCATATCTTGGTCGTTGTCTTACGTCCAGACTCCCAGGATTACCAAGGTACTGCTGTAGCTATAGATGTTGCTCGCAAGTTAGATGTTCCTAACATCATGCTGGTAGTCAATAAGGCACTACCAACTTTAAACTTCGCGGCTTTACGGCAACAGGTAGCCTCAACTTACAGCACAACTGTAGCTGGTATTCTGCCTGTGTGTGAAGAGATGTTTCATCTGGGTAGCAGTGATATTTTCGCCCTACGCTACCCCGATCATCCTTGGACACAACAAGTGAGTGCGATCGCCAAGCAAATTATGCATAATCGTTAATAACTTCGTAATTCGTATTTCGTATTACCTGAGGCTACACGAACAATGCCCGCCTGCGCATTAAGTATTATGGATTGAGATAGCTTGAAATGCCATTGTCGTAGGACAAGGGAGAACGATAACCTTCATCAATCATCTGCGCGTGAATGGCATCAGCAACAGACAAACAGAGAATTTTGTTTTTCACAGCTTTGATGAGAATCCCTAAAGTTCCTGTTAAGCGAATACCCCGTTGTTTAGCAAAATTTCTGGCTGCACCATCATCAGAAGCAAAAACCCAATTACGGTTACGGGCTATAGCCATCGCTTCTGACTCCCCGGCACCAAAGCGTTGACTGTACTCTAAGGTTAGTGGTAACTCAACAGCATCATCATTAGGGTTAACTTCGTCTGGAGGTGTTTGCAGCCAACCATCATCTAAAGCTTGATTAATTTCCCGCAGTTTAGTTCGATTTTTTAAACTAGCAGATGTGGAAGCGCTGTTAATTCCTGCTTGGATTTCGCGTTGGACAGCCTTACCAACAAAGGCTCTACCAGCGTAGAGCCTTTGGAGGACATAAAAAACCTGTGCAAGAGCAAAATTACTCAGTACAGTGTTATCAAAAATTATTGGCGTTCCCTCTGGTTCTGTACTTTTTGATTTCACTATTTTTTCCGTTCAATCTTCACACTAAATCGTTAAGCGTTTTCAATGTCGCTCAAAAGTTCTAACTCAGAATTGACACCCAAATTAATAGGAATGTCTCTTGTAATCAATTCATTTTTTGCTTCTTCCAAGGTAATTTCTAAGAGTTCAGCTAACTTACTTAAGCTGATTTTGTCTAAACGATATGCCTCAAATGCCATTTCTGTGTACTCATCAGGAAATTGATTGACTTTTTCTAAGGGAGGGACAGAACGACCGATTTTAGCTAGTAGTTGTTTTGGTTTTTCTTTGGATAATTCTTGATAAACACTTTTTTCAATTAATTCAACTTTTTTATCAGCCATACGATACAGCATTGCTTGATAGCTAACCCCAAAATCTAATGCCAAATGCATCACAATTTCAGCAGTAATCTCTTCGTTAGAATTCTCTAGATAAGTAGTTAATCGTGGAACTATTGCTTCTTCTGGCATGAGAAAATTAGCAGCAAACCATTGAGCAAAGTATTCTTCTGGTTTACGGTAGTGTCCATTCGGATCGCAGGTAATACCTTTTTGCTGGCGATGAATCAAATGATGGCAATATTCATGTGCCAACACGAAATTCAACTTATTGGTTGAAGAATCCCCCAGATTTCTTTTTACTAAAACGAAGGAACCAAGAAAATGAGAAAAAATAAAACATCCTCCTAATTTGGGTGTTTCAAGATTCCATGCCATAATCCTGACACCTTCACTTTCTAAAATTCCCCAAATATCTCTAATCGGGCTAGAAATTGGAATCCCCAGTCGCGCACGTTCTTGTGCTGCAATCCACTTGGCTGCTGCTGGAGTAGGCTTAAATACGTTGTATAAAGGTTCGCTTGAGTAAGGTTCACTCATACGGTTCAACTTTCGAGCTAGATCCCCAAAGTTGCGGTGAAACTGACGAAACCGCTCAATTTGCTTTCTATCAGGCGATATGTCAACAACTTGGTTGGCACCCAAAAGGATTTGAGTTGGGTCATCCTCCTCAAAATTGCTAGCTTCTACTCCTCTAGACCCTTCATTAAAAAAAAACAGAATACTCTTGCCAACTAAACGGGAAAACCGTTCGAGTTCCAGACTGTCTACCTTGCGTTTGCCACTCTCAATCAAAGACACAGCAGAACGCGGCAGTTCGAGATGCTGTGCCACAGCATCTTGAGACAGCAAAGCCTCTTCCCTGGCAAGGCGAATTCGGCGACCTAGTTGTGCGTAATTCATTCTCCTTTGAACCTGAGCTTTGTTTGATAATCTAACATCTAACCTCATATTAGTCCGATTTAGCAAAAAAATTACTCTCTCCAAAGTCGAAGAGGACTACACAAGCGATCGCGCTTGCGCAGCATCCCGGACTTCACCCCAGGCTTGTCGTCACAAGTAACCTTTGCTGTTGACTTTGCCACTATTAAGTAGAGTCGTTCAGCAAATCAGGTGTGTCAGAGCAAAGTGATCCAGAATTAATTTTTTTAGCACGACAGGGAGATAAAGCTGCATTTGGTCGGCTTGTGTTACGTTATCAGCCGATGGCGCAACGCATTGCGGAGCGAATGCTCGGCAATGAAGATTTAGCTAGTGATCTTGTGCAAGATGCCATGTTGCAAGCTTATCTTTCATTGGAGAAACTTCATCAGCCAAAGCGCTTTAAAAGTTGGCTATATGGCATTGTGCTGAATATTTGCCGCAACGAATTGCGCCGTCGAAAGGTGATCGTGTTTTCCCTGGAAGCAATGGTGGGAGATTTAGCTGATGCGTTATTATTGATTGATGAGAATTCACCCGCTCCTGAGCAAGTGGCGGAACATAAAGAACTCCGCACTGCGTTACTAGAAGCAATTGATACTCTGTCTCACAATAATCGTCAAGCAACCTTGCTGTTCTATCACGAACAACTCAGTCTACAAGAAGTAGCAGTTCGCTTAAATATTTCAGTCGGTGCAGTCAAGGGGCGTTTGCACAAAGCTCGCCATCAACTCAGAGAGCGATTGCTACCTCTTCAAGCTCAGATTCAATCTATTTCATTTAAGGAGTCTAAGACAATGACTACTAATGCCCAAATCAAGCCAGAGCTTTACTGTTCATTTTGTCACAAAAGTAGTGAACAGGTTAATCTTCTGATTGCAGGTCCACCACTGGGAAATATCCCTCTTTATATTTGCAATAAGTGTGTTGATATATGTAATCAAATTATTAGCAGAGAAATTCCTCCGTTGACACAGCAAGAAGTTGAGTTATTGAAGGAATCAGGCCAAATGAGTGGCTAATACAGAGTGACCGACCGGCCACCCTCTACTCATTACAGAAACACCTTCTTCCCCCACTCCCCCCCCTTTGGGTTCGTCAAAAGTCACGCATTCAAAAGTCACGCATTGTTTTGAATTTTGAATGCGTGAATTTGAGCGCAGCCAGCTGTGCTCCCCACTCCTGTGTTTGGTGGAGCACGCCCCACGGGCGGCGAACCACCCGCTACTCATTACAGAAACACCACCATTCCCCCTCTTCCCCTACTCCCCACTCACGTGTTTCTTCAGAACACCCCACCGGCGGCGCACCACCCGCTACTCATTACAGAAACACTGTTTTTTCCCCCTACACCCCTACACCCTCACACCCCTACACCCCTGTGTTTATTGAAAGTGGAATGAATTTTTTTAATTTTAATAAAGTTTTAACAACAAATAATTCAAGATTCAGTCGCTAGAATCCAGAATGGATTCTGTGCAACTGGTGGATGAGTTTGGGGTTTAAAACCAATTCTCCAAAAAAGGGCAACAGATTAAACCTGGAAACCCGGATATAATCTTTTGTTAGGGAAAAAGAGATGCTACGTAAATGTTGTTCGACTAGATTACGTCAAATATGGGCATTAACCTCACTGTTGCTAGTTTTTACGTTGGATGGGTGTAACCTAGTCGATCAAACACATGAGTCTGCTACCATAACTCCTAGTAGCGTCCCCACTACTGACAGCACTAGCCCCAGCACAAGTAGCACATCTAACCCTGAAGGGGCGATCGCAGACCGTCCTCTGGTTGTAGCAACTAACACCGTTGTTTGTGGGTTAACCCAGAAAATTGCTGTTAATACTATAGATCTCAAATGTTTGTCTACTCGAGACACCCAACCCCAAGAGGAGCAACCAAAGCCGGAGGATATTCAAGCTCTTGAGCAGGCTAAATTAATTCTTTACACTGAAGACAATCTAGATCCCAGCCTAAGCAGATTGATTCAGACTACCGTAAATCCAGCACCTAAAGTAGCTATTGATAATATTGCTGTTCCTAATATGCAACAGCCTGAAGCAGACGGTCAGATGGTTACTAACCCTAATGTTCTTACTGCTGAGAATGTGATCAAAATGGCAGAAGTGATCAATAATAGTCTATCACAACTTAAACCAGATCAAGGGTCACTTTACACGGCGAACATTCAGAAAATAACCAATGAACTGACTCAGTTTAACTCTTGGAGTGAATCTGAGATGGACACCCTCCCTGCTGCTCAACGTCAGTTGGTTTCTAGCCAGCAACTGTTAGCCTACTTGAATCCCAGCCCTTGGCCAGAAATCAATGAGAGAGCGCGATTGGCTAGAGTCCCAGTAATTATGTATCACGATATTGTGCCAAAAAAACAAGTTTTTTTTGATGTCACCCAAGAGGAGTTTGAACAACATCTGCAACGGCTCCAGTCAAGCGGCGTCACTCCAATTAGTGTGGATCAGCTAGTTACCCATCTCCGGACAGGACTACCATTACCGAAAAAACCAGTGCTGCTCACCTTTGATGATGGATATGAAAGCGCCTATCAATATGTCTTTCCACTACTGACAAAGTACAACTATCCATGTGCTTTTGCAATTTATACCTCAAATGTTGGGAAAAATACTGGCAGAGATCACGTGACTTGGGATCAGCTGCGGGAGATGGGAGCTAATCCTCTGGTAACCATTATGGCTCACAGCGTCACTCACCCAAATGATTTAACAGCACTCCCAGATGATCAGCTCAGAACCGAAGTCATGGAGTCTAAACACATACTGGAAACTGAGCTAGGTATTCCCATGCGCTATTTCGTCTACCCAGCTGGTAAGTATGATGAACGGGCGGAGACGTTAGTGCAAGAGGCGGGGTATGAAGCAGCGCTGACAATGAACGATCTCAAGGACCGTTTTGCTGGCGAGTCAAAGAATTTGCTAGCAATTAACCGCATAGGTCAGTCGAGGTTGCCGTATGCTGTTATTCAAGCCTGGGGAGGAGCCAAACTGTCGAGTTGGGATCAAAAATTGGACTCACAACCAGCAGGACAACTGACAAAGAAAAAGACTAGAAGGGGTTGGAAACTGTAAGTTAATTTCTAGACAAAGGCATAAGGTATGCTATCATGTCCCAGCAAATTAACCATAATTCCCCTAAGCATCCCACTCCCCACTCCCCACTCCCCTCTCCCTACTCCCCACTCCCCACTCCCTACTCCCTACTCCCCACAACTAGGACTTAATTTCAATTCCAGGCTCCCCTTCACTACACTCACCAATCACAGTAGAAAAACCATACCCCTGTGCCAAAAGTTGCTCTAAAATAGTAGAGACGCTGTCTGGTGCGACAGAAAGCAGCAACCCTCCACTGGTTTGAGGGTCTGCTAGCAGCAGGGTTTCCCACTGTGCCAAAGAGTCGCTCCCTGGAAGCTGAATCTGAGACTGATAACCATCCCAGTTACGTTGCGCTGCACCAGGAAAAATGCCTTGAGATGCCAAAGTGACAGCGTCCGGCAGAATCGGAATCTTGGACAACGAGATTTCTGCCTTCACACCACTTCCCCGGCAAACCTCTAGTAAATGCCCCAAAAGCCCAAATCCCGTAACATCAGTCATGGCGTGGACATCAGGATTGGTTGCCAAAGTTGCTCCCACTCTATTCAACTGCGTCATCACCTGAAATACCGATTTATAAGCATCTGGTGTCAATTTACCTTTCTTGAGGGCGGTAGTCATAACCCCAATCCCCAACGGCTTCGTCAAAATCAACTTGTCTTTTGGTTTGGCAGTGGCATTCCGTCGCACCTGCATGGGATGCACCAACCCAGCTGCCACCAAGCCAAAGATAGGTTCCGGGGAATCGATGGAATGTCCACCAGCAAGAGGAATCCCAGCCTCTTGGCAAACTGCTGCCCCGCCCAGCATGATGCCTTGAATTGCCTCCATTGGGAGGGTGTTAATTGGCATACCCAACACTGCTAAAGCTAAAATGGGAGTCCCGCCCATAGCGTAGACATCAGACAGGGCGTTGGTGGCAGCAATCCGCCCAAAATCTACTGGTTCATCGACAATGGGCATGAAGAAATCTGTCGTCAATACCAGGGCTTGGTGATCATTGAGTTGATAAACTGCTGCATCGTCACTAGTTTGAGTGCCCACTAGTAATTGCTCTAGGGCTTGGTTTAAGGGAACCTCCCGTAAGATTTCCTGCAATTGGGCGGGAGCAATCTTGCAACCACAACCACCGCCATGAGAGTACTGAGTCAGCCGAATCATCTATTGTTTTATCCTGTTTTTTTTGTTTCACGCAAAGGCGCACTTGACTTGTTTAAAACTAACATCCCCTCAATCCCCTCAACATACCAATCCATCCCCACTTGTTCCCGATGACCCAACACCTTGCCATTTGGAACTCGCACCACACCCTTTCGGTCTTTTACTGGACCATCAAAAGGATGTGCAGTACCTTGTATAAATTCATCGCGCTTTGCCATCACTAATTGCTGAACATCTTGAGGAATCACCGGATTTAGGGGAGAAATATCCACTATTTCTTGAGCAATGCCATCCCAAATATCTTCAGATTTCCATGTACCATTTATGACTGCAAGAACTTTGTCTGTATAAAATTTGCCCCACTTACTAATAGATGATGTTAAGTGCGCTTTTGCACCAAACTGACTCATATCAATGGTATAACCAAAAGCATAAATGCCTTTTTCCTCTGCCAGTAGGATAACCGCTGCTGAGTCGGTATGTTGCGTTAGGACATCTGCACCTAAGTTAACCAAAGCTTGGGCTGCGTCTCTTTCTTTTACTGGATCGTACCAACTTTGCGTCCAAACTACCCTAACTTTTGCCTTAGGATTTGTTGTCCTTAATCCTTGCGTAAAGGCATCTATCCCTCGAATAACTATGGGAACAGGATATGCCGCAACAAAACCAATTAAATTTGATTTCGTCATCTTTGCAGCAATCATACCAGTTAAGTATCGCGGTTCTTCAAATCGCCCCACATAAGTGCCAACATTGGCAGTGCGTTTGTTGCCGCCACAGTTTTCAAAGAAAATATTGGGAAAGTCCTTTGCCACTTTAATTGTCGAGTTCATGTAGCCAAAGAATGTTGTGAAAATCAACTTGTTACCGTCTAATGCAAGTTGGCGAATCACTCTCTCAGCATCAGCACCTTCGTTGACATTTTCAACAAAAGTAGTTTTTACTTTATCTTGAAGATTTGCCTCCATCTCTCGGCGACCTAAATCATGGGCATGAGTCCACCCAACATCGGTCACAGATCCCACATAAACAAATCCCACCTTGAGAGGTTCATTTGCTACCACAGGCGATGCTGGGGTAGACTCCTCACCCTGTGGATTAGATTTCCTCAGAGTACAGCCTGCAAAGGTAAAGCCAGATCCTGCTAAAGTGGCATACTTGAGAAACTTACGACGCTCCATGTTTATTTATCAGGTGTACTCGGTCAAAAATTTTTCTGTTTAGAATCTGCTAAGTGCTTGATTTTAGCTTTTTGCTCTTGCCACCAATTAACTTAAAAAGTGAGATAATAATGATTTAGATTATACAAAATTCCCCGAAAAGTCTTCAATAAATGAAGTTTTGTAAAAGATAAATTTCTGAGAAAAGAATCCATCTACAACGATAGAGTATTCTAAGAGACATACTTTTTGAGGAAACTACCGTACCGATTGACAGTTAACAGTTGGATGAATATATAAGAATCATATTTGATTTTTGAAATATACGTAGGGTGGGCACTGCCCACCATATCTGGATCTGGTGGGCAGTGCCCACCCTACACTACATATTTTTTGTCTCAAAAAAATATAAATGATAATTTGATTTCATAATTCATAATTCATAATTCATAATTTGAGAAAATTAATTTCGGTAGCATTCCATGAACCCCTTTTTGGGGGCTGTTGACAACTTGAGTAATGCGAAAATTAACAGCTAAACTACACAATACATAAGCCTCTTCTGGCGACAAATTTGTGAAGCGCTGTAGGAAATCAATCATGTTTTTTAAAGCCTGTTCTAAAGCTTCATCTAAGGTTTCGGCAAACCCCATTGTAATGATATCAGTGGCTGTTTCAGCAATTGGTGTTGTCAGTTGCATATCCTTGCGAAGTTTTAGGTGAATAGTACCGTTCATGGAAGTTTCAATTGCAGTGACATTAACTTCACCATCTCCTTGGGCTGAATGTCCATCACCAATGGAAAATAAAGCTCCAGGGACATAAACAGGCAAAAATATCTTAGAACCTGCCACCAGTTCTCTGTTATCGATATTACCACCATAGCAACCAGGAGGAACTGAATTTCGTGATGTTTCTGGGGTGGCGACTCCAAGGATACCAAAAAAGGGTTTGAGGGGAATTTTAATACCGCTGCTAGCAGGAAATTCAGCGATGTTATTTTCTAAATTGAGGGGAATGAATCTGAGAGCCGGTTGATTAAACTGATGTGGTAACGCTCCCCAACCTGTACGAATGGCATTGAAGCCAATGGGTAAGCTGGGTTTAATAGCTGCTAATTGTACTTCTAAAACATCCCCTGGTTCAGCAAAGCGCACATAAATTGGTCCGGTCAGTAAATGCGGTCCTTGGGCAACTATCCGTTCTTGTGGGAGATTTTGGCAGATGTCGAGAAATTCTGGCGTCAGAAACGACGGTGGCGCTTTGTCGTAAACGTAGTAACCACTGTAAGTTTCTACGTCCACTGTGTCGCCAGAGTCAACAGTCAGTGCTGGTTGTAAGAGGTGGGAGAAACCACCCAGATGCACCGTTTCCCTAGTGGCTTTTAAAATGTGGTGAGTCATTGTCGCTGAAATGTTTCAATTCCTAATGTAATATCATGTCCTTTGTAAATTAACCATAATTCCCACAACCCCACCCCGCCTAAAAGCAATACCCGTGAGTGAAAGCCCTCACCCCTAACCCCTCTCCCAAATTGGGAGAGGGGTTAGGGGTGAGGGCGGTAATGAGAATGAAATACCAGGACTACTGTCCTCTGATTCCATTCATTCACGGGTATTGCGCCTAAAAGTGAAAGCAGAGTCTCCCCTAAGAGCTTGCGGGGAGGGGCTGGGGGTGGGGTTCTTTTATTATGTGTGATTCGACAAACATGATATAATTCCGTAACTATAGCGATCCTAAATGATTTGTGAACGTGGAGAAACCCGGTTTCTTAAAGAAACCGGGTTTCTTGGACTGTGAATTTTTACAAATCTGCGGAGGATTGCTATAGTCGGATGAGCGATCGCCTCATCTGCCAACTAGAGGCACGTAATTCTTCAGTTTTCCAGCTTTAGGCAACAATTAATCTTCATCCCGTCCGTGAACTTGTGCTGGCGGACTGGTCGCTTCAACAGCTGTGAATGGTTCCAAGATTTTGTAGGTATGGGAGGCTTCTTTTGGCACTACCCAGGAACTCCCAGGTTCTAGCAAAACCAATTGACCTTCAATGTGCAACTCGGCGCGACCACTAATCACGTAGCCGACGGTTTCATATTCCCGCGCTTTTGCTTGTTTCGGTTCACCTGGTTGCTCATTTTCCCAAAGGCGCATTGAGACACTTTTGCCCGATGCGAGATACTTTTGACCGAGTTGACCTTTAGGAGAATATTCGGAGTCTACTTTTTTTACGCTTGTGTCAGGCATTTTGGTTTCCTCAAAAGGAGTTATGAATTAGGAGTTAGGAGTTAGGAATTAGGAGTTAGGAGTTAGGAGTGAGGAGTTAGGAGTTAGGAGTTAGAAGTTAGGAGTGAGGAGTTAGGAGTGAGGAATTAGGAGTTAGAAGTTAGGAGTTAGGAATTAGGAGTTAGGAATTAGGAGTTAGTAATTCATAATTCATAATTCATAATTCCTCACTCCTCACTCCTCACTCCTCACTCCTTATTCTTGGTAGTATCCTTTTTTAGTGCCGGTCACTGGCTCAACAGTTTCTTCTACTGTGTTTTCAGTTGACCTCAAAAACTTTTTCGTACTGGGAGGAAGTGGTTCATCGAGATTGAGCTTTTCTTTGATATTGTCAGCAGTTTCTTTCAGATTCTGCTTTGCTTGTTCAAAGAAGTTACTGTCGTTGTTAATGTTGCTTGTATCATCAGGTGTTGCTTTGTAATAAACACCTTCTGGAGTTTTTACCGCTTTATCAGAAACGAAGTTTTCGTGGACATTATCAGCAGTTTCTTTCAGATTCTTTTTGGCTTTTTCAACTAGGTTGTTGTCGTTGTTGATATTGTCTGTCTCATTAGGTACTCCTTTATAGTAAATACCCTCTGAAGATTTGATGGTATCAGCTTGCGCTTGCAGTGCGTTACCATAGCCAAAACCCTGCATTACGAAAACTGTCAATCCTGCCAGAAAAACTGTCACAATCTGACGCACACGCACATTCTTTAACCAAGAAATTACTTTGTTCATAACACCTCTGCGATTTGATTATTTGAGTAAGTGAACTTTTGACTGGGGAGTAGGGAGTAGGGAGTGGGGAGTAGGGAGTGGGGAGTAGGGAGTGGGGAGTAGGGAGTGGGGAGTCGGGAGTGGGGAGTAGGGAGTGGGGATTTGGAAATATGAGGTAAAGGAATCAATTAAAAATTGGATTTTTTTGGCATTTTTAATTTTTATCCTCCTTCATCTCTTCCCATTCCCCATTCCCCACTCCCCACTCCCCACTCCCCATTCCCCACTCCCCACTCCCCATTACTCACCCTTTGGTTGACCTTCTGTTGTAGAAATTTCGCCGGTTTCCATCAGCATTTTAAAACGGCGCAAATCATCACCAATTTGTTGTTCTGGTTCTTCGCCGAAGAGTTTAGCAAAAGTAGCCGCTAAAGCCCCACCGGGAGCGTTGTATTCAATGACAATCTTGACTTCAGTACCACGGTCACCTGGTGCTTTTTTAAAGCGGATAAAACCAGAGTTATCAACATCTGCCCCTTCCACTGAAGCCCAAGAAATAAACTCGTTTTCCCGGTCTTCAATAATATCTGCATCCCATTCCATACTTCCACCTAAAGGTGCATTTGCCACCCAGTGAGAACGTTTGTCGTTGCTCACCTTCACAAATTTTAGATGCTTCATAAACGTGGGCAGATTTTCAAAGTTGTGCCAAAAACGGTAAAGTTCATCTGCTGGTTTATTAATGGTTACCGTCTTTTCAACTTTGATAGGTTGATTAATGCCTATTGCTTCCTGTGCTTGCTTAATAGTGCTTTGCTTAGTTGCACCCTGATAAATCAGACCGCCACCAGCCAATGCTGTCAACACCCCTCGGAGGGAACGTTGTTTCAAACCCAATAACACCATTGCACTACCGCCAATTAACGAAGTCCAGCGCTCAGTTTCACTAGCTTCACTCTGACTAATATTTTGTTTATCTCCCGATATATATTCCACTTCTTTATCTCCATCTCCTAAGGTTAATAAACTTGAGCAGGCTTGACCCCAGCGCCTGTCCGCGCCCGATACAGGTCTACGAGTCGCTGCTCGAACATCAATAGGTCTTTGTGGATTTGTGTGAAAATGGCAGTGGATACTGGGTCGGTATAGGCCGCAATCAAGTTGCCAATATCGCCTATACCCGTCTGCACGTCGCCTAACGCGGAACGTAATTGATATATGTCGTCACTTCCTGTGAGGGCGGTTTTCACCTTTGCGTACTGGTTAGCAATATTGGCTATCAAAGAAGGTTTCTCGTGTAGTTCGTTAAGATATCCTTCTAGGACTGAGATATGATGCTGTTTATTAGCAATCA
This sequence comes from Stigonema ocellatum SAG 48.90 = DSM 106950, assembly GCA_016903675.1. Lineage (GTDB taxonomy): Bacteria > Cyanobacteriota > Cyanobacteriia > Cyanobacteriales > Nostocaceae > Stigonema > Stigonema ocellatum. The sequence goes on from JADQBA010000005.1 coordinate 66,337, forward strand.
TCTCTTGAAAGAGCGATGTCACTTGCTCATCTGATTCTTTTTTGGCGTAGTTCTCCAACGCTTCCAGCGAATAACGCTCACCAGCAAGGGCTGTATTCAAACCTTTGACAATCTCACCCTTAGTTGAACCACCCCAAGCATCAGCCAACTTCCACCATTCAGCTTTTGTGTCTTTCACATCTGGCAAAGCTGCATCCTTACCACCGTAACCCAGATAACCCAAAATAGCTGTAGTGAAAATCGCCAAATCTCCTGGTTGACGCGACGTAATCAAATTCCCGTCAATGACCAGCGGCGCATCTATATAATTGGCACCTGCATTAATCATGTCTTTATGAATAGCGGTGAAGCCGGTTGCTTGTTTACCTTTAAGCAGGTCCCCTTCAATCAAAACTTGTGGTCCGTGGCAAACCGCAGCTACCAATTTTCCTTGCTGCATTGCCTCTTGTACAAAGCGTACTGTATTTGGGTTGCGCCGCATTTTGTCGGGAGCCATACCACCAGGAATTACCACAGCATCAAATTCAGACGCTATGGCTTCAGTTGTGGTCCCATCGGCTTGCATGGAAAGCTTGCCACGTTTACCCTTATAATTTTCGTTCGTGCGGGAACCAAGGACAACGACTTCTATTCCCGCTTGTTTAAGCCCATTGAATGGTACTTGGAATTCTGCATCCTCTACATCGTTTTCAATGAGGATGGCAACTTTTTTTTTGTGATAATTTTTGTTATTGGTTGTCATTGTATTTCCTTGTAGTTATTATGTGCTACTATTATCAATTATTCGTAGCTAATTTTTCTTCGCTCTCAAGAAATAGTTTTTCTTTTTTAAATTGATAGATTTTCATAAGTAAATATCAAAGCTGCTGAGAATTTAGGAAAAAAGAATTATGAGTTATGAGCTAGGAGCTATTAGAAAATAACTCATAACTCCCTATTCATAACTCATAAGTGAGTTTGAAGTGACTATAGCGTGAATTTATACATAAAAGGTTACGCATCAATTGCTAGCTTCTCTTCAGTCTAAGGAGAGAGATTGTTTTCTGTCTAAGGTGATACATCTTTTGGAGGACAACCCTGAAAAAAGAAAGCGTTATTGTGAGGATGCAGTAAGAACTAGTAATATGGCAGAACAAAAAGATTTAGCACAGCAAAATAGTGATGACGAGATTCAATCTAGTGATTTGCCACAGGAAATTACCGAATCTTACGGAACTGGTGTTAAAGATTTGCCTGGATACAACATCGGTGGACGAACAATGTGGAATGAGAGGCGGGAGTATACAGAAACGAGTCCCGAACTAACTGGCGGCGATGTTGATGCATATTGGGAAGATGCGGATGCAGTGGGGGATGAAGCTGTTGGTGGTAGTTCTGCAACCCCAGACCAAAATGTGACAGAAGATCTCGAAGCAGCCGTTGGGCTGGAAATGGACGATTTTGCGTTTCTGGAGACGAATGACATTTTAGAGCGACGGGACGGTCGTCGCTGGGAGTTAGATCCCAAGTCATCAGAAGATTATCAAGAGCGAAGGGACGAAGAGGAGGAGTAATAGCAGCATAGCTGCCTTCTTTACCATTATCTTCTTCTATTTGGTTTGAGGAGATCTGTCTTCAGTAGGGTTAAGCATTAACTACTATTTCGATACTGTGAATCGTGACGCTCATTAATTGCAATCGGAGTTCGTTATGACATCTACTCAAACTGGCGATCCAAATATTCTTGAAAATGTCAAAGCCTTTCAAAGCTTAAATGTAGATGAACAACTAGGTTTGTTTTGGTTCATTTACAAAGAAATGGGTAGATCTGTTACACCTGCTGCCCCTGGTGCTAGTACTGTTTCCCCAGAAATTGCGGAAGGTTTGTTCAATCAAATTAAGGAAAAATCCCACGAAGAACAGTTGCAGTTTCAGCGTGATTTGATTAATAAGGCAGATAATGAATATACTCGGATGTATGGCTCACTGAGCGACACTACCAAGCTGTTATTCTGGTATCTTCTGGCTCAAGGCATGGAAAACGCTACTATCATTCCTGTGCCTGCTGACTATCAGCTTTCTTCCGCAGGTGAAGCAGTGTTGAAGAAGATTACGACATTAGATTTTGAACAGCAAATTACTCTTTTCCGTGATTACGTGTCGCCAATGGGTGCCGAACCTAAAGCAGGCGCTGCAATTTAATAATTTAGAATTTTTGATTAGCCGTAGCGATCGCTAATCAGCATAAAAAAATCCTAGATACTCACAAAGCAAAAAAGTAAAAGCTCTGCCCTTTACACTGTGTTTATCTAGGGTTACCTATTTAGTAGATACACTCTAATGCTGTCACGTCTTTGACTTCATTAATGTATAATAAAGTTAAATTCTAACTTGTTTATCTTCCTTTAGATAGGTATAAATATATTTAATAAAAATACATTTTTCATGCTAATTTAAAACAAAGCAGAAGACGGAAAATTTTATGTTAACGGAAGATACTCTTGTCCGAGAAAATTCTATCAAAAGAAAACATCTTGTTTCTAGTCTAATTACTGGTTTGATTATCGGTACAATCTTTGGTACAGCTATCGGCTGGTATACTCATCATTTTTTTTATCAGCAACGTCTGGCACAGATTTTGCTTTGTCGAGAACAACATAGAAATCAGCCCGCAAGAGTTGTTGATTCTATTTGCGGTGCAGCATTCTAAGTAGCCTTTAGTGTTCCACCCGTGACATTGCTTGCCGTGAGATTAACCAGCCAACTGCAATAAGAAGCGCACCACTTGCAAGAAATCCCAGATCCCAGACTAGCTGATTTGGTCCTGGTTTTACATGATGGATACCAAGAATATGGTGGTCAATTATTCCTTCAACCAAGTTAAACCATCCAGCACCCATCAGTATAGATCCGAAGAAGATGTTTGATGACCAAGGAACATCATCATGCTGTCCCGCCCGCCACAGCAACACTATTCCAACCACAGTCATCACCCAGTCGAAGGCATGAAACAAGCCATCCCAGATCATGTTTAAATCTATATTAGAAACTGAAATCAGCGGTACAACGCTGCTTAACATATGATGCCATTGGAGAATTTGATGCAGTACGATGCCATCAAAGAAACCTCCAAGACCTATACCTAGGACAATTCCAGCAACAATGAGCGGTGTATGTCGGGTTCTCTCGATTTTCGCCTCCATTATCAACCTCATAGACAGACTTTTCCTTCTTTTCCTTTTATATCGTAACGATGGTCAGTCTGGACAAGAAATAAATTTTTTAACAAGTTCCACGGAATTACCCTGAAGCCGCGTCTAATGAGCTGCCGGGTACTTCACTTAACTTGCTGTGTCATGGGAATTGTTATCCAGAACTCACAGCCGTTACCAGGTTCAGAAATACACTTGATCTGACCGCCATGTTTTTCTACAATAATCTGATAGCTAATGGATAACCCCAAACCAGTACCTTGACCTGGTTGCTTAGTGGTAAAGAAAGGTTCAAAAATGCGAGCCTGCATACCCTCTGGAATGCCACAACCATTGTCGGCAATGCGAATTAGGATGGAACTCCCTTCTATGACTTGTGTATAAATCCAAATTTTAGGATTGTCAGTTATTTTGGCAGCGCGTACTGGATTTTCCAGGGCATCAATTGCATTACTGAGAATATTCATAAATACCTGATTCATCTGGGCTGCATAGCACTGAACTTGGGGCAAATCACCATATTCTTTAACTACCTCAATAGCAAGAGAACTGGTCTTTGGATGCAGCCGATGTTGTAAAATCAACAGAGTGCTGTCAATGCCCTGATGGATGTTAACCGACTTCATTTCCGCTTCGTCAAGTCGAGAAAAAGTGCGTAAAGATAGGACTAATTCACGGATGCGTTCTGTCCCTATCATCATTGAATTGAGAATTTTGGGCAGGTCATCAATAATGAAGTCTAAATCCAGATCTGCTGCTGTGTGTTGAATTTCCTTTGTTGGGTTGGGATAGTTTTGCTGATAAAGATGCAGTAATTTCTGCAATTTGTCGGTGTATTCAGTAACGTGGGTCATGTTCCCGTAAATGAAATTAACTGGGTTGTTAATTTCATGTGCTACCCCAGCAACTAACTGTCCTAAGCCTGCCATCTTTTCGCTTTGAATCAACTGGATTTGAGTCTGCTGCAATTGTCGGAGAGTCTGTGTGATTTCTTGTTTTTGACGCTGAGTCTGTTCGAGTAATTCCGCTTGCTGGAGTCCCACTCCTAATTGGTTACTAATTTGCACAAGCAAATCTACCTCATCCTCATGCCAATCACGAGGTTCAGAATTTTGATACACCGCTAGTAAACCCCAAAGTTTTTGATTGCAATACAGGGCGATGATGACATAAGCTCTTACCTGAAAATGCTCTAAAGTTTTGATGTAGCAGTCGCTAAACCCCGCACTATAAATATCATTGCAAACGCGATATACTTCGCCTCTTGTGAAGCAACCGCCCTTTGTATTTTGTAAGTTGGTGTCCGCCGTTGCCAGTTTAGCTAAATCTTTGAGGGTACATTCGTTGATGTTTTTAGACAATTCCGGCCATTGTGTTTGAATCAGGTTAACCCAGCCTTCTCCTACAGATTCAAACACGAATTCACCACTCCAATCTGGATTGAAGCGATAGATAGCTACGCGGTCAGCATTCAGCAGATGCCTGAGTTCTTCGGTGCTAGTGCGGAAAATGCTTTCCAAGTCAATGAACTGACGAATTTTCTCAACAGTCATGGCTATAACTTTCTGCCTTTGCGCTGCTTTTTCTCTGACTGTTGCTTGTGCCAGTTGTGCTGCTTGGACTTTCACCTGTTCCAAGTAATCTGCTTGCTGCAAGGCTACTCCCAAATATTCGCTGATGATTTGCACAAACTCTATTTCAGATGCTTCCCATTGCCGGGGACCACTACACTGATGAATACACAGCAATCCCCATACCTGTTGACCTTTCATCAGGGGGGCTGATATACTAGCACGTATTTGGAATTTTTCCAAAATATGGATGTGGCGATCGCTTTTCATAGCTTGATAGATGTCCGCCATTGCTTCAATCTCACGAAGCTGATATATTCCGGCAAACTCCGAAGCATTGCATGTTATTACCGAACTCCATTGCGATCCCGCATCCTCATAGATAAATTCCCCTTCCCATTCCAACTCTGGATAAAAATAAAATACCCCAACCCGATCAGTATTTAGAACCCGTCGCACTTCTGTTACCGCAGTTGCGAATATGATGTCCCTATCCAGAAACCCACGAATGTTGGCGATTACTCTTGATATTGCTTTTTGTCTGTGACTCTCATGTTCAAAAGCTGTCATATCTCACTATTCTTCTTGTTGCTAAGAGTTTTGTCTTTCCACTCCCCACTCCCTACTCCCCACTCAAGAATGTTTCTTGAAAGCAGTGGAACTCTCAATTATGAAAGTTCTTGCTTTCATAATTCCCTTAGCATCTCAAAATATTACAGTAGCTGTAACAAAGAGTAACACTCATTAGGTCTGTTGCTCTCCCGCCCCTGCTGGCTTTTTATTTGGTTGTTGAGTGTTGAGGTGGATTGGTTTTCAGTCAACCGTCAAAGGTGAACAGCCGTTTGCGCTCCGGTCCGATTAAGAGAATCCTCCGTGCTTCTAGCAGCGGGAGTTTGACTCCTTACTTCGGGCTGATCTCTCGGATACTGTGGCGAATACTATTATAAGTAAGTATATATTAAGTTTTCCAATGACCATTTACTTTTATAAGGCTTGGCAGCCCTATGGCTGTTTTTCCAATTTTTCTGTTCATGGAATCAAAGTTCAGAACGTTTACTGGTCAACAGTGGAGCATTATTATCAAGCGCAAAAGTTTGTAGGAACAAAAGATGCAGTGATTATACCCCTAATTCATGCCGCCGAAACCCCAGAAATAGCTGCGGCCTTGGGACGCGATTGCAAGCGTCAACTCCGTCCAGACTGGGAGGTGGTAAAAATTACAGTCATGGGAGAAGCTGTACTCAAAAAGTTTTTGACTCATGCCGATATCAGAGAAGTTCTTTTAAGCACGGGAGACCAGTGGCTTGTAGAAAACTCCCCAACCGATTATTTTTGGGGTTGTGGTGAGGACAAAACTGGTCAAAACCATCTTGGTAAAATACTAATGAGTGTGCGTGAGCAAATCCGCAGTTTATCGTGCCTACAATCCACTTACAGCAAGCCCTAGAAGCGACGATCACAATATTTTAGCAGCTTCTTTGAGTCCTTGTCATCAAGACTTTTTGCAGACTCTTCAAGTGCAAGCCAACTTGATTGTTCCCATCAACATGGGTACGCAACTATGGGGATTACTCATTGCCCATGAGTGTGCAGCATCCCCACCATTAAAATTTGGCGTTGCTGATTTAAAGTATGAATTAGCACGCGCGTAAAGACGCAAAGGCGCAACTGTTACAGCAGTTTTCACACAAATGAACCACACGGTTTGTAAGGGCGCAAGGCCGCCGCGCCCCTACCTATAGGTCTGAAACGACCATTATTCATTTAACCACCATAGACAGAATTAGCATAAATCGCTAGTTGCGCTCGGTTTTTTAAATTCAGGCGGTTAAATAGGTGGGTGACATGTGTTTTAACTGTTCCTTCTGAAATATAAAGTTGTTGAGCGATTTCGCGGTTAGTTGCGCCCATAGAAATCAAGCGTAATACATCTCGCTCCCGATTAGTCAGAGCGCTCAATCTTTCCTGATGTGCTAATTTTGGGTTAACAGGATCTGAATCTGGAACTTTAGCCATTATCTTTTCCAACAGTCCAGGTCCCATCTGGGTATAGCCTTTATCGACAAATCGAATCGCCTGTGCCAGTTCCTCAGACGGCATATCTTTCAGTAAATAGCCCTTTGCTCCTGCTCGCATTGCATCAGTGATATATTGATCCTCATCAAATGTCGTTAGGACTATGACTTTAATATTTGGAAACCGGGAAGAAATGATACGGGTGGCGCTTCTGCCATCCATCACAGGCATTCGCATATCCATTAGCACCACATCTGGTTGTAACGCTTCTACCTGTTCAATAGCTTTTTCACCATTATCAGCAGTTCCCACTACGTCTAAATCAGGCTCCAAGTTTAGCATAGCCTTGATACCATTTCGGATGAGAGCTTGGTCGTCTACCAGTAATACGCGAATCATGGGGGAGTGCATTTCACTTTTGCGGGACTACCCTGGATACTACAGACTCAAGTTTAAGCTTTCCGTAGCTAGTACTGTATCATGTTCGTAGTGAGGACTTTAGTCCTCAAAAATACGAGGACTAAAGTCCTCACTACAAACCCAGGGGTAGGGACTTTCGTACAAATCACATCAACGAAAGTCCCAGGAGACCTATCTATTTCGTTGCAAGTGAGAATCGAGACGTTTTTCGGATGATTATTCCTTGTTGAACTTATAGGATAAAAACAACAGGAAGACTTTAAAAAATTAAATTTTTATGAGTAATTGTAAAAATTTGTTAAGGAGTAGATTCATAATGGCAACCTTTGCATCTGTGCTGATTCTTCTTCCCACTTCTGAAGTCCTTACTCAGGAAGTTGTGAGCGCCCTCGCTGAGGATGAAAGCATCAAGGACGTTCCTGCTAGTCAGATTGTCCGCAAGAAAAAATTCGAGTTGGCTACAGAAATTAAGCATATTCTTCCAGAAACTCACCGCCCGAATGCTCTAGCTATTGCTAGCACGATTCTTGATGGTTTCCGTGCTGCTGAGGTTGAACCTGAAGAAAACGCTCAATCCTCAGTATCATCTGGATTACAATCGATAATTGGTTCTGGCAAAGTTAAAAGTGAAGCCCGTTCCGAGAGAGGATTTTCATCCGTAAAACTGGAAACTATCGGTAACTTAATCATTGAGCAAGGCAACAGCGAATCCCTGGTGGTAACAGCGGATGATAATATTTTGCCAGTACTCACAACACAGGTACGCAATGGCGATTTGGTCATCAGTACCAAGCCCAACGTCAACATCCGTACCACAAAGGAGATTACTTACAAGATAATGGTCAAGGACTTGCAGGCAGTAAGGATTTCCGGATCTGGCAGTGCCGATCTTCAAAGGGTGAATACTAATCGTTTAGTAGTTACCCTAGACGGTACAGGTGAGGTCAAGGCATCTGGCAACTTGAATCAGCTTGACCTCAAAATGCCTGGATGCGGCAGCTTCGATGGTGAAAAGCTGGTAACTACAGCGGCAAAGGTACATCTTAATGGTACAGGCAATGCGGTTGTTAACGTTAGGGAGACACTCGACGTAAATCTAAAAGGTACTGGATCAGTTGAATATATTGGTACCCCGAAAGTCAATCGTAAAATTACGGGTGTCGGAACTGTGCAACGTTTGAGCTGAAGCAACCCACACGCCTAGGAATTTATTACGCACGGCTAATAGCTGAAGTCGGCATACCGCCGACTAGAACTCCAACAGCAATTGTCCCTCACCCCCAACCCCTCTCCCAATTCTTGGGAGAGGGGCGGAGTCAATACGGTTCGGTTAAGCCAAAAACTTAGGTTCATGTAGTTCATGTAGGTTGGGTCCCCAGCGCTGCACTCTTGGTTTCCCTCGCAAGGCGCGACTGGCGTTTGAGGTACGAAACCCAACATTTATCGGCATTTGTTGGGTTTCGCTTACGCTCAACCCGGACTACAATTATCGTTAACCGAACCGTATTGGGGGCGGAGTTACTCTCGTTCAACTCTAGTTAAGCGAATCCCAAAAGGGATTCGGGGTTAGGGGATGAGGGCGCGAGCAAAAGTCTACCTATTAACCGTTTGCAGTATAATACGATCATAGACAACTTCGTATAATCCAACAAAGTTACTGGGAGTGGTCTTTTTAACTTGCTATGGTAGAAGTAGAATTAGGCATGAGTAAATCAACCACACGTAAGCATAGAGAAAAATGCAACTAGCCCTCACTTCCATCATTGAAATTTTGGTCTTCGCCTTTGTGATGGTGATGGCATTTGATTTTGTTGTCGGATTCATCATACTCTGGAAACAGGCAGCACCGCCAACGCAACAATTGCCCTATGATGCTAACAATATCTACAAATTTGGTATAATTTTAGCTGTAGTAGATGAGTAACTTGGCTCTCCTCAAAGGGGGGCGCTTTTTTGCGTAATATTACGCTCGGTTGATTTTTGTTGTGTCATCAAATTTCGTATTGACAGAAATCGTCAGATATGCAGTAGGTATTGCAATACGCCCTTACTCAAGGTTTGATTTTAGGACTATTGAGAACCATGATCACCCAATACGGTTCGGATAAGCACGAGCCCAGAAACCCGGTAACTTCTGCGAAACCGGGTTTCTCGAAGATATACTTTTTAGCCGTTTGCAGTATACCACTAAAGTTATAAGTATATTTATACGATATAGCAATCATATTTGAGTTATGAAATATACGTAGGTGGGGCTATGCCCTACACAACCCGGATCTGGTGGGCAGTGCCCACCCTACACTACTATAGCAAATGGTATCAACGAAAGTTAGATGGAATTAAAGACGTTTTTCGGAGGTTTTTTTGGTAGTGATGCATAGTAATGATTTAAGCACGTAAATTGTTGTTATAATGATGAATGAAATACCAAATTGCCCCAAAGGGAAAAGTCAATCGATTTTGAGAACGATAATGTTTTACGAACTAACCGCGAAACTCTTTGACGCAAAGTATTATTAAATCGTTCAATATAACTTGTATGACCGCTATCTTTACCAACTGAACGGTGGCGTTTGCTTGGTAAGACTTGTTCATAAGCCTCCCAAAAATCTGCTGAGCAACAAGCACATTGACGGTAAACTGGAGGAAGCGAGACGCTAGTTCCTCGCGCTTCGCTGCGCTATCGCCAAAGTTGTTCTGCTGATTGGCGCTTAGCGATCGCCGACGTATACCCCAACAATTTCTCGTGTTGTGGCGTCAATCGCGAGCCAAATAAGAGTGCTTTTTCGCTTTTGACCCTACATATGACCACATCTCATCAATCTGAACAATTAGACGACCCGGTTTTTTTTTAGTCACTTCAACGAGCGACTATGCCAACTTTGGAGAAACAGCAATTCTGCCGACACGTGGGCTAGTTCACACCCCAACAAATTTCTCCTTTACTCAAGGTGCAGCAGTATACCTTCAATATTTCACAAGGCTACTTTGCTTTGGCTGAACTCGGTCGCTTGCAGCCCTATCAAACCCTTCTCATCACTGCTGCTTCTAGTAGCACCGGCATGGCAGCAATTGCCATGGCCAAAAAGATGGGTGCAACTATTATCGCTACCACTCGAACCAGTAAAAAGCGCGATGTGAAAAATATCGGCGTTGCTGAATCACGCGGATGAATTTTGAAAATCACGCTGATCGTAGAACGCCCCGCGTTCTACAAGGGTTGTGGCAAATTACAAATCAGAGCAAGCAATTACGAATTACGAATTATCAATTACGAATTATGTTGACGTACTTGCCATTCAGTATAGAAAAAGAGAATTGCCAGCAAAAGGTAGCCTACAGCCCAAGGCATTCCAGTGCCAAAGCCTAAATTGACAACAGTATCTGCTACTGTCCAACGGTAGCTATGCATCAGACCCACCCAGGAAAGTAAAGCACCGACTAGAGAACAATAGGCGGCTTTGCGAAAGTCTCGCTCAATAATGTAAACTGTCATAGCAGCCAAAATCATGGCGGAAAAAATAAATCCCTGTTCTAGGGCAAAAGCACCGTCAATATACGTATCACTCAGCTTAAACTGCGAAATCAAGGCTGGTGTCAAAGGTTTTTCCGGGGTGCCCAGACCGGCTGCCCGTAGAGCATTTTTAGCAATTAAAGCACCCCAGCCTGCGATGCCTGGTAACAGACCTACAACAACTGCTGGGGTATGGTGAGATGGGGTAGCTGTAAAGCTTTGAGCCACAATCACAATGCCAATCCATAACACAATTGCCATCCCAGCTTCAATGGGGACAAAATAAGCAAGTATTGCAACAGTTCCAGTCAGACAGAGCAAACCCATGATCACCCCATTGAGCATAGAGTAACCCACTCTTGCCCCCAAAGCTTTCCATCCAGGGTGACCAATATAAATAGTGGTTGGGAAACAAGAACCACAAATAGCTGCAACAATTGTGCCAATGCCAGTGGCTGCAAGACATGGTCCAGCAGGATAAGCATCTCCAGCAGCTTCAGCACTCTCTAAATTCTGAAGGCTACCCACAAGACCAAAAAGTCCCATTGGTAGGATTATACTGAAATATTCTACTAATACTGAGCGGCTGTTCCACAACTTCCCTAACCACAACCCTGGTAAGTAAACTCCTATCGGTTGGATTGCAGCGACAAACTTGGTGTGATCCCAACTCACTAAACCTGTTCCCCAAGCCAGACCAATTCCCAACAGAACTGCCAGTAACCCACCAGGGAGGGCAAATCGAACTTGCCCAAAATAGGTGATCAAAATAACGCCGAGGGGAACTAAACCCACTACGGGATTGGCAAAGGTGCGAAACAGAAAGCCAATGGCAATAAAGGTGATGGCAATACCACCCAAAGTGGAAAGCATTGCCGCACGGGGAACAAGGCGGCGCAGAGGATTGCCAATGAATGCCCCAGCTAATTCGATTAACCCTGAACCCAAGCAAGCGACTAAACCTGCCTCCCAAGCGAGTTCAGCAGCCTGTTCTCTTGATGCACCAGTTGCGATCGCCGCCAACTGAACAGGCAACATCACCAGAAATACATAGGCAAAAAGGCTTACCGTATTGATACCATAAGGCAAAGCAGTTATATCCTCCCGCTGCTCCCGCTGACCTTTTTGGTAGGCTAACCAACCGTAATAGAAATTGCCCACAATCAAACTTAAAGCAATTCCTGGCAAAATCCGTCCATACACTAACAAGGGAGAAAAGCCAAGGACTCCTTGACATAAATTTACAATTAACAAGATTTGAATAAAGTTGTCAAGAGCCAGCCCAAATAAACCATCTATGTCTCTGCGAACAAACCAGCGAGAAGTCTTAGGCGTTACTATTTCCATCATTCTTTACATAAGTAATATAGCAATCCTACTTTTCTTGGCGTTCTTGGCGTCTTGGCGGTTCATTTAAAAAAATTAATTTTCACAACTCAAATAGGAGCTAGACAGGGCTATTTCATTGTCATTATCGCCCCGCCCTCACCCCGCCCTAAACGGGCACCCCTCTCCCAATTTGGGAGAGGGGCTTTCTGTGAGGGCTTTCATTCACGGGTATTGCACTTAAAACAACCACAACCAAACAGGGAGAGTCACAAGCAAAACTATAGTCCCCAGGGCCAATGCAGTAACAGCAAAGTCGCGATCTAAATTAAAGGTTTCGGCAATGACCAGGGTGGTGAAAGCTGGAGGCATTGCCATTTGCAGCAAAATCACCTGTCCTGTTGCACCAGTTAAACCAAAAAGTGGTAAAATAGATCCCAAAATCAGGGGAACTAGCAGCATTTTGATCACTATGCTGATCCCTGCCCGTGGGAGACTGCGCCAAGAATTAAGTTGACTCAGTCGCATTCCAATTAACATCAGAGATAAGCTCACTATACTCCAAGCAAATTTATCGAGGAAAGATTCAACGAGGGGAGTCAGGGTTTTTTCTCGAAACCACAAGCCAAAGCCGTAACTCCACAGCGCTGGATTGGTGAAGATGGCCCTAGGAATTTGCCAATAACTCCGACCACCACTGCCAAAATGAGCTCCTAGCGCCACAGCTAAGATACTAGATCCGAAGACTGACCCCAACAAATCGTAGAATAGCGCCCAAGCAAAGTATTCCTTGCCGACAATTGCTAAGCTGATAGGATAGCCCAAATAACCTGTATTACCTATCATTGCTGCAAGGATAAAACTACCCTGAGTCGGTTGTTGAGGGACGGTGTTTGTAAAATAAGCTTGTGCCTGAATGCCAACCCAAGCCAATAATCCTCCAAGTATAATGGCCAAGATGGCGATCGCAGGTGCAATCCAAATTTGTCCGGAGAAGTCAGCTTTGCGTAAAAAGACTAAAATACTGATCGGTCCACCAATCCAAAAAAGGAATTGACCCAAGCGGGTGGGAACTGTGGCTGGCAGTTTCCGTCCCAGAATGAATCCTAAAAGGACTAAACCCACCAGCTTGACATAGAGTTGTAGGAGATTTGTCAATACTGCACCCTGAAATACAAATGCTGCCTATTGCGTTTCTTTTTCTCCAGTTTACAATTTGTTATGCCTATTCAATCAAAGCAGGAGTTGACCCTTGAATAATGAGGGGTTTTCTGGAAAACCGCAAAATTCACCGTCCGGAAAGAGTGAGGATATTCCGCCAGCTTTACGTGATACTCCTGATGTAGCACCTAAAGTACGTGTCCGCCCTAGGTTTTTAATCATTGGGGGAGTAGCAGTATTTGTCCTGCTTGCTATCATTAGTGGTTTTTTGTTTTTCGTGACTACACCGAAAAAAACTGTCACCCAAGACCCTTCCCCGACTAGTTCAGCATCCGCCACTTCATTATCACAATCTGGCAATGATGTCAACCCAGAAAATAAAAATGCTGATACACTGTTGGGGCATTTTTCCTACTCAGAAGCGCCTGAGTCAGAACTAGTAACAATTTCCGCAGATGGACGCATCAGAATGCGAAAAGCTGCTGCTCAAAAATATCAGGCCATGGCAGAAGCGGCGCGGAGTCAAGGTGTAATTTTGGTGCCAATTTCTGCCTTCCGTTCAGTAAAAGACCAACAACAGTTGTTTTTTGGTGTAAAATCTCAGCGGAATCAGTCAGCAGCAGAACGAGCTGCTGTCAGTGCTCCCCCTCGTTATAGCGAACATCACACAGGTTATGCTGTGGATATTGGAGATGGGGCAGTACCAGCAACTAACGTCAATCCCAACTTTGACAAAACGAAAGCTTTTCAGTGGCTACAAGCGAATGCAGCACGTTTCAGCTTTGAGATATCCTTTCCCAACGACAATCCTCAAGGTGTAAGTTATGAGCCTTGGCACTGGCGTTATGTAGGCGATCAGGACAGCTTAGAAACTTTCTACAAAGCCAGAAATTTCAAACCAGCCAAGGTAGCGCAATAGGGAATGGGCAACGGATAGCCTACGGCATAACGGATGTAACAGATAATTTGTCTGTTGGTTCCATAGACAAATTATCCGTTATATCCCAATACGCTTGGTGTTAGAGCTAAAAACCTGATTTTGCGCTTTCTTGGGGAGCAGCATCGCCCACCCTACTTAATTTTTAAAATATGTTACATATTTGTATTTATTTGTACCAAATGTTTAATAATTAATTTTGATTATTTGATTCAAATAATCAAATACTATCGGGGAAATTACCAGGAGTAATTCGATGCTTATTTCAAAATTAGAGAATCAATCACTCGTAGTGGAATTACTTGATGACGAAGCCGAGGCTATATCTGGAGGAAAATCTACTCTTAAAATTGGAAATTTTCTGCTAAGTTTTGATAACGTAGACTTCCAATCAGATGAATTTGATCTTTCGATTGGTCAAGGGATAATATATCTAAAAAACGTAGAAGTAAGCTTTTAGAAGACTTAAAAGCGACAGTGGAGTAGACGAAACAATCTCCATTCAATAGACAGACTGTTGCTTAGCAGGGCTATTTCATTCTTCACTCGCAACCCATTAGCCTAGGAATAAATTCCTAGTCTAATAGCTGAAGTGGGCTGAAGCCGACTTGAACTAGAAGGAATTTAGTCCGTTTCAACGGACTTAAGCTAGTAGCCCTGAACTTGAGTTCAGGGCTACGGTTTAGAATGAAATAGCCCTGCCTCTCCCCCCCTCCTCCCGTTTTCAATCTCCAGTACTATGTCCTGATTTCTCATCAGATGCGGGTTTTGCGTATTTGCCTGGATATTTCTCCTGAAAATAGGCTTCTAGCACTTGTAAGACCATTGGTCCACAAATAGTACCGCCATGATCGCCAGTGTTTTCACCAAAAGCCACAACCGTAATTTCCGGCTTATCACTAGGACCATAGGCACCAAACCAGGTGTGATTTGGGCGATTAATACCAGCTTCAGCAGTACCACTCTTTGCAGACGTTGGGGGAATTGATGGCACGTTCAAACGCGTACCTGTACCCTCGGTGACGACCTTGCGGAGTCCGTCGCGGAGGACTTTTATAGTTGTGGGTTTCATATTTAAAGATACCCGCCAGTTTTTTGCTGCTTCATTATCTTTGAGCAAATGGGGCTGAACTCGGTATCCGCCATTAGCAGGGACAGAAAACATTCTAGCAGATTGTAAAGGTGTCACTTGCAGAGCGCCTTGACCAATTGACATATTGATGCTATCACCCACCGTCCAAGGCATCTTCCAAACTTTCTGCTTCCAAACCTCATCTGGTACTAAGCCTTTCGATTCTTCATCTGCAAACTCAACGCCAGTTTTTTGACCAAATCCATATTTACGACTCCATTCAATCAAAGTTGGACCACCGACTCTTCTGCCAACTTGATAGAAAAACGTATCACTACTCATTGCGATCGCCCTGGGAAATCCCAGTGGACCGAATCCAGAGTGGTTCCACTCACTAAATGTTACTCCACCAACAGTGAGGGAGCCAAAGGTTTGTAGGACTGTGTCCGGGGAAAATTTACCTGATTCCAGTCCAGCAGTGGTGGTAATAATTTTGAATGTACTAGCCGGTGGAAAAGCACTGAGGGCACGATTGACTAAGGGATGGTCTTTACCTTGTAAAATCTGCCAGTCTTTTTGAGAGAGTTTTTGCTTGGAGAAGATATTCGGGTCAAAGGTGGGGTGAGACACCATTGCTAAGATAGCACCGTTGTTCGGGTCAAGTGCGACAATCGCACCTTTGGTATTGCCCAAAGCTTTTTCTGCTGCCAGTTGGACATTTAAATCTATGGTAAGATGTAAATCCTTACCAGGCTTTGCCTGTTTTTCTCCCAAAACCCGAATTGGGCGACCTCTACTATCCACTTCCACCTGCTGACCGCCCCATTCACCCCGCAGCAGATTTTCATACGCTTTTTCTATCCCCATCTGACCAATCACATCTCCCAGTCGGTATCCTTCCTTCTGCTTTTCTTTTAATTGTTCGGGGGTGAGTTCACGGGTGTAACCTAGTATATGTGCTAGTTCCTTCCCTTGGGGGTAGTAGCGCACCGCATCCGTATTTATTTCCACATCTTTGAGTTCGTTTTGATACTCTTTGACTGCCGTAATTTGTGCTTCGTTGAGGTCGCGAGCAATGCGCACCAGTGAAGAAGAGTTGGGACCAGCCGCTTCGAGTTTCTTTTCAATTTCGTCGATGGATATGTTGAGAATTTTTGCAAGACGCGGACCAACAACCGACCAGGATGGCTTGGTGTGAGCCATAGGCCATAAATATATAGAATGAGGATAACGAGTGGTGGCTAAAAGTTTTCCGTTACGATCAAAAATATTACCTCGTTCTGGTTGCTTGGGGATCATGCGAATCCGGTTTGCTTCGGCGCGGTGTCGGTGGTGTTCTCCTTCAACTATTTGTAAATATGCTAAACGACCAGCGATCCCAGCGGTCATCACCAGGGTAAATAGGATTAAAAATCCAGACTGGTAACCTTGTCCGACTGTACGTGTATCTTTTTTTCTGCCCAGTAGGGGTGATTGTAATAAAGCCATAAGACTAAGAGTGATTACGAGATTAGTATTATCTGTATACAAATACGTTAAATTCGTTCCCGGTATCTAGCGTCAAATCATTGGAGGAGTGGATTCCTGAGAAATTATTGTTGCCAGATACAATAAACCAAAGTCTAATATGTAGTCTGCTGATGTAGATTATATAACTTCACAAAACAGCGTAATATTACTGTATTCAAGGTACGATTATGGCTCAAACTGGGACGCAGAATCTGGGGGAGAAGACGACTGTTGACTTGCTTGATGTAGAACTGCGTAACGTTTTCAAGTTCTTTAATCAAGACCCAGCAGTACATGGAGTAGACTTGCTTGTCAAGAGGGGAGAATTCTTTAGTATTCTCGGTCCCTCTGGATGTGGTAAGACAACTACACTACGCTTAATCGCAGGTTTTGAAAGGGCTGATGCTGGTCAGATATTGATTCAGGGTAAGTCTATGACCAAGGTTCCGCCTTACCGCCGACCTGTCAACACTGTATTTCAAAGCTATGCTCTGTTTAACCACCTGAATGTGTGGAACAATGTTGCCTTTGGACTGCGACTCAAAAAATTACGGTCTTCAGAAATAGAAAACAGAGTCCAAGAAGCTTTGGCTTTGGTGAAAATGGAGAGTTTGCGATCGCGCTTTCCCAGTCAACTGTCTGGCGGTCAACAGCAAAGGGTAGCATTGGCGCGAGCGTTAGTCAACCGCCCTGCTGTTTTACTGCTAGATGAACCCTTAGGAGCGTTAGATTTAAAACTGCGTAAGCAAATGCAGGTTGAACTTTCAAATTTACACAAAGACCTGGGGTTGACCTTTATTATGGTAACTCACGACCAGGAAGAAGCGCTGTCGTTGTCGGATCGTATTGCCGTCATGAATCACGGCAAAATTGAACAAATTGGCACCCCTAGCGAAATTTACGAACAACCCCAAACCCCATTTGTGGCTGATTTTATTGGTGACACCAATTTGTTCGAGGGTGAAATAGCATCTGTGGACGCCACCAGCATGGAAGTTTTGACAAAAAGCGGACTAAAAATCGTGGTCTCCCATGTTGCAGATACACCCACAATATTATTACAAGCAGTAGTCGTGAGTGTGCGCCCAGAAAAAATACAGCTTTCCCTTTATAAACCCAATGTGCAGACCAACTGCTTTGAAGGACGGCTCGTGAATGTGATGTATTTAGGTACACATATCAACTATGTTGTGGAATTAACAAACAGTGTACATATAACTGTCATGCAGCCCAACACCTTTGGCAATTTACCAGACCGCCAAACACCCATCTATGCATGGTGGGCTGAAACTGATTGTCTAGCAATATGAATTATGAATTATGAATTATGAATTATGAATTAATTCCCCACTCCCCATTCCCTCCTGGGGTTAAAACCCCAGGCTATCCCCACTCCCCATCCCTTAATAGACGCAAATTTTTGACACGGGTGGCGGCGCTTTCGGGCTTGTCTTTAACTGGTTGTGGTTGGAGACTAGCAGATGTGCGAGCAACGAACACAACTGTGGGTCCTCGCGATCAACTTAGTGTCTACACTTGGGCACAATATACTGACAAAGAATTACTGACCACCTTTAGCACTCAAACCGGTATCAAAGTGCTTGTGGATGTGTATGATTCTAACGATGTCATGCTGGCTAAGCTGCAAGCAGGAGGTGGCGGTGCCTACAGTGTTATTTACCCATCCGACTATATGGTGCAGAAGATGGCGGATAAAGGGTTGTTAAAAGAAATAAATCACGCTCACTTAGTGGGGTTAAATAATTTATTACCACGGTTTCAAAATCCTACATACGATCCCCATAACCGCTACAGTATCCCCTTTGCTTGGGGGACAACAGGTTTAATTTTTAACTCTGAAATACTCAAAACTCCACCTGAAGATTGGGACTATCTTTGGCAAAACCAAGAGCAATTGTCAAAGCGAATGACTTTGGTGAATGATGTCCGAGAGGTGATGGGTGCAGTGTTGCGGATGCTGGGTTATTCCTATAACTCACAAAATGAAAATGAAATCAAACAAGCTTATGAAAAATTAAGGCTTCTTAAACCGGCGATCGCTGCTTTTGAGACTGATGCATGGCGCAATCAAATTCTGGCAGGAGATTTACTCTTGGCAATGTGTTACTCAGGAGATGGGGTGAAAATCACTCAGGAATATCCTAAACTCAAGTATGTCATTCCCAAGAGTGGTTCCTCATTATGGACTGACACAATTGTCGTTCCTAAAACAGCCCCTAATTCCGATGGAGCCTATGCTTGGATTAACTTTATCTTACAACCGGAAGTAGCAGCGCAAATGACCCAACGTTTAAGCATTGCTACTCCTAATGGTGCTGGATTCGACCTCTTACCAAAAAAAGTGCAGAACAATTCTAGCTTGTTTCCCCCAACCTCAGTGCTAGAAAAGTGCCAACGTATTACTCCTCTAGGAAAAATGGAAGAGGTTTACGAACGCTACTGGACTGAATTAACGAGTGGTTAGTGGCGACTATAGCGGTTCTCACTCGGAGTACATACAGAACTCCCTCACCCCCAACCCCTCTCCCAAATTGGGAGAGGGGCCGATCTCACTCAGGAGTGTATGGGATTCAACACCAGAAGCGCTATAATATCATGTCCGTCGAATCACACATAATAAAAGAACCCCACCCCTAGCCCCTCCCCGCAAGCTCTTAGGGGAGACTCTGCTTTCACTTTTAGGCGGGGTGGGGTTGAGTGGGAATTATGGTTAATTTATCGGACATGATATAACAAGCATCACCTAACAACTAACTTCCTAAGGTGATAAATAATACTTTAAATCTTAGTTCGTAGTTTCGTAGTTGCGCTTTAGCGCCGGTTAAATCACGGATTTTTTGCGCCCAAGCAACTACAAACCTTGGGAGGTAAAGCTAGCACACCCTGTGGGAAACTGCTGCACACCTACATGGTACTGGTGGGAGCTTGACAAAAACTTACTCTCACAGTTGAAAAAAATATTAAGTTACTCAACACTAAAATTTTTATTTTTTATTAAAAGAATAGAAGCTGTAAAATGAAGCTCTAACCCCAAAGCTGTATTTGAGTTTTAAAAACCAACGGACATAACAAGGTAAAGAAAAATCTTAATAAACCTGGATATTATACTAAATAATTAAGGAAAAAATATGAAGTTTCGTCCATAAATGATAAAAAAATTTACTTGTTCTTTAAGAGTTGATTTTACCCTAGGAGAAGCTGTTCTTAAGGGAGGAAAACTGCTTGCAATAAGTGAAAATTGTTGTAAAGTGTTCATCACGTATACAGTTGACCAGCCCTTCGGGCGGCTCTGGGCAGAGGGCAGAAGCAAGATGTAAATTTTTTACTCTATAACATCTCTTCCCTCTGAAAGCCGCCACAACACGGAATCGACCGCCCCCACCAGACGCCTTGGTTGGTGGTCTTCAATCAGTGAGGGATCAAGCTTCCACTGTATTGTCTTATACCTTCTGCCTTCTGCCTTCTGCCTTCTGCCTTTCTTTTTGACCATTATTTTATCAAACACCTATGAGTAGGTTAGTTGTTTTAACCTTGGGTCAGGGGAACCTATGTGATGGCTTTGCGGCTGTGACGGTGGATATCGAAGAACCAGACAACCCCTATCGGATGAAATCGACTGCTAGTTTACCAGCCGCACCAAAAATTCCCGAACTCTACAAAAATTGGCAGTTTCTTTATTCTGCTTTGAATCAACGTCTGAGATGCCGTCTTGACATTGAAATAGATGATCAATTTGAAATTGAAGAAGCTTATATAACTAATGTTTCTCAAGTGGATCTCACTAATTTATCCAAAATATTGTCAAAAAGGATAAATGCATGGCTTAACTCAACGAAGTTTCGCAAAATTGACCAGCAATTACGTACACACTTAAGACCATCTGAAGAAATTCGCTTCATTATTGAAACCAACGACAATTTACTGCGACGACTTCCTTGGCATCTGTGGAATTTTTTTGAGGATTATCCCCTTGCAGAAATTGCCTTCAGTGCAACCGAGTATCAAAAACAGAATAAAATTATTTTAAATAACCAAAAAGTTAAAATTCTGGCTATTTTGGGAAATAGTAAAGATATTGATATTAGTGGGGATAGGATTTTTTTAGAAAACTTATCAAATCAAGCAGAAATTGAATTTTTGGTAGAGCCAAATCTAGGTCATTTAAATGACCAGCTTTGGCAACAAGGTTGGGATATTCTCTTTTTTGCTGGTCATAGTTGTAGTAAAGGAAAAGGGTTTCTGCAACTCAATCAAATAGACACGATTACTCTTGAACAATTAAAGTATGCTCTCAGAGAAGCGATTAGTCGTGGGGTGAAGCTAGCGATTTTCAACTCCTGTGATGGTTTGGGGTTGGCGCAGCAGCTACAGGATTTGCACATTCCGCAAGTCATTGTCATGCGCGAACCTGTGCCGGATGTGGTAGCTCAAGAATTTTTAAAGTATTTTCTAGCTGAATTTTCATCTGGCAAGTCTTTATATACAGCAGTGCGTTCTGGACGGGAAAGGCTACAAGGACTAGAGAAGGAATATCCCTGTGCTACTTGGCTACCAGTGATTTTGCAAAATCCTGCCGAACCACCAATGTTTTGGCCACAGAAGAGTGTGGGATTTGGTGCAGCACCAAAAATAGCACCATCAATACAAGAACCTGTAGGCTTTTCCACCGATGAAAACCAGGATATGTTGCCAAGATTTCCTAGTGGTTCAGTCTCGCTGGACTCTCCTTTTTACATTGAAAACCGGGCGATCGCGGCACAGGTTAATACAGAAATCAGTAAACCAGGAGCCTTAATTCGGATTAAAGGTCCCAGAGAAATAGGCAAAACCTCTTTGCTGCTAAGGATTCTGGATTATGCTGATGGCATTGGCTACCGTACAGTTACCCTGAACTTGGAGCAAATTGACCAAGCAATATTGAGCGATTTAAATCGATTTTTGCGCTGGATGTGTGTTAACATTACACATCAGCTTCAAATCCCATCAAAACTCGATGAGTATTGGGATGACGATATGGGTAGCAAAGTGAGTTGCTCCCTCTACTTAGGCGCTTATGTTCTTGAGCAAATTGACTCTCCTGTGGTTTTGGCGTTGGATGAGGTGAACCAGATTTTTGAGCATCCGTCAGTGGCGAAAGAAGTTTTACCCCTGTTGCGTTCATGGTACGAACAAGGTAAAAGGGTGCCCATGTGGAAAAAGTTGCGCCAGATTGTGGTACACTCTACTGAGATTTATGTTCCCTTACAGTTACATCAGTCCCCTTTTAATGTGGGGCTACCAATTCAGTTAAAGGGGTTGAGTTTAGAGCAGGTGCAGCAGTTAGGCCAGCGCTATGGACTCAACTGGACGAACGAGGAGGAAGGGAGGCTGCTTATGGATATGGTGGGCGGACACCCAGCATTAGTACATTTAGCACTCTATCATCTTAGTCTTGGGGAGGTTACTCTGGCGCAAGTGCTGGACAGTGCCGCCACATCTTCTGGAATTTATCATCATCACTTGCAGCGTCATTCGGCAACTTTGCAAGCACAGCCAGAGTTGGCGATCGCTCTTCACGAAGTGATGAATGCTACTGTTGGTGTGCCGTTAGAACCGATACTGGCTTACAAGTTGAATAGTATGGGGCTGATTAAGTTAGATCATAACCTCGCCACGCCTAGTTGTCAGCTGTATCGGCAGTATTTTAAGTCGTAGTTCCTCCCTGCGGTGGGACAATGAGTATGCAAAATTTAATACTAAGTAATTGATGCTATTGTAATCATTTGTAATAATGTAAAGGGTTGATTAAGGACAGCGCTCGCCATAGGATACAAAGAAGAGCTAAATTAACCACAATTCCTGTTAAAAGCTATTTTCAGTAGTTGTATTCTCCAAATGTAGTCATGTTATGAGAGAGTAAAAATTATGATTTTTGAGTACTGGGGGTTGATAAAATTTTATTAGATACTAGTGATCAAGCTGCTTCAATGAAAATAAGTCGGGGTAGTTTATAAAAGAACCAAAACAATGCTGAAGAAACCGCATTTCAAACCCTGTTACTCAGTTGAAGCCATAGAACAAGACTTGGTATTTCTCTTATCTGAGAAAGAAATAGCTTGGTTGAGCGATCGCCTCTTTTACCGCTTAGCTTCTTTAATCGATGGTGATCAGAACGTTGACGAAATCATTGAAATAATTCAACTGGAACTACTGGAAGACCAAAAATCTTTTCAGGGAACTACCTCCTTTTTCCAGAATGTTCTTGATGTCAGTATCAAAGCCCAATATGCTCTACTCCAAATGGAACAACAGGGCTATATTGTTGAACAAGATGACTCATTGCCATCGCACTTAGCTATCGTCTGCGACCATCTCAACATCACTCCTACCACAGCTCATCAACGATTACAATCAACCAAAGTGGCAGTAAAAGCCTTAGCTTCCCTTCACACTGAGGACTTCATTGCCATTCTTAAATCTCTCCACATTCAAGTTGCAGATGTTGGAGACCTCACAGTAGTCTTGACCGACGACTACCTCCACCCAAAGCTAGATGAGTTCAATCAACAAGCGTTACAGTCCCAATCTCCCTGGATGCTAGTCAATCCCTTGGGAACAATGGTCTGGATAGGACCGCTATTTCATGCCTACAAAACCGCTTGTTGGGAATGTCTAGCACGCCGCTTACGAGATAACAGACCAATTGAAGGGTTTATCCAGAGGCATAAAAACATTTCCACCCCTTTATCCCCTCCTCTAGGTTTCCTAGCATCTACGGTGCAAACCGCCCTAGGAATGGCAGCCACAGAAGTCTTTAAGTGGATTGTCCAAGGGGAAAATAAACGATTACAAGAAACTTTAGTGACCTATGATACCCTCACTCTCCAAACCCAAGACCATGTTCTAGTTAAGCGTCCCCAATGTCCTAGCTGTGGAGAGATGGTCAATGAGTTGACGAAGAAACCCCTACCCGTTGTTCTAGGACACTGCAAGAAAACCTTTACCGCAGACGGGGGACACCGTTCTTGCTCACCTCAAGAAACCCTGAGAAAATATCAACATCACATTAGCCCCATTACTGGTGTTGTCCGAGAACTGAGCAAGATACCAGGTAATGAGTTAACCCATACCTATGTTGCTAAGCACCATTTTCTCAGCATCTTCGACGATTTAACCAGCTTACGCCAAAATCTTGAGGGCAGAAGTGCAGGAAAAGGTAGAACTGACCTCCAAGCCAGGGCGAGTGGTTTCTGTGAGGCCATTGAGCGATATTCCGGGGTGTTTCAGGGAGATGAAATCAGAAAAAAAAGCAGTTACTGCCAAATAGCAGACAAAGCGATTCACCCCAATGCCTGTATGAACTTTAGCCAACAACAATACCAGACTAGAGAACAATGGAATCTCAAGTGTCGGGGTTGGTGGTTTCAAAAAGTTCCAGAACCTTTCTCCATGGAAAGGGAAATCGACTGGACACCAGTTTGGTCGTTAACCCACCAGGAATTTAAATATCTGCCAACCGCTTACTGTTATTATGGCTATCTTCAATCACACCAACTTGACTGTTGGGCTGACTCCAATGGGTGTGCAGCAGGTAACACTCTCGAAGAGGCTATTCTCCAAGGGTTTATGGAATTAGTGGAACGCGACTGTGTGGCGTTGTGGTGGTATAACCGTCTCAAGAAACCCCAAGTGGATTTAGAGAGTTTCGATGAACCCTATTTTCTAACCCTGAAACAATATTACCAAGCCTTGAAGCGGGAATTATGGGTGTTGGATATTACCAACGATCTAAATATTCCTACTTTTGCTGCCATGACTCGTAGAACGGATCGAGAGGTAGAGGATATTGTGTTGGGTTATGGAACCCATTTTGACCCCAAGATTGCTCTTAGTCGAGCCTTGACTGAGGTTAACCAAATTCTGCCTAACGTTTTATCAGCTAAAGCCGATGGTAGTACCCAATATCCCTCATCTGCCGATCCGCTACCTCTAGAATGGTGGAAAACTGCGACTTTAGCCAATCAACCTTATCTAGTTGCCGATGATAGAGTTGCTCCCAAAGTCTGTGCAGATTATTCCCAACTCGCGAGTGATGATTTACTGGAAGATGTCAAGCTGTGTCAACAGATTGTTGAGAAAAATGATATGGAAATGCTTGTTTTAGATCAAACTCGTCCTGATATTGGATTGAGGGTTGCTAAGGTGATTGTTCCGGGAATGCGCCATATGTGGAAAAGATTAGGTTCAGGACGGCTTTATGAGGTTCCAGTCAAAATGGGTTGGTTGAAAGAGCAATTGGCAGAAAATCAACTCAATCCCTTTCCGATGTGGATGTAAGTTCTGTTATCAGCTATACAGTTGCCCTATGCTTAATGGATATTCAATTATTGATGCCGATTCCCATGTTGTTGAGCCACCAACTATGTGGGCTAAGTACCTGGAACCAGAATTTAAGCACCTCGCTCCTTCACCAGAGATGAGGATTAAAGGGGAAGACATTGTTGAGAAGGTTTCAAAGCAAGTTCGCGACCAAGGAAATAAGCAGATGATGCAGACTCACCCCAATGCTTATTTCAAGCGTTACGACGCCGAGTCTCATGTTCAGGCAATGGTGCAGATGGGAGTTGATATCGCATTCATTTATCCTACCTATGGGCTGTGGCTTTGGGCAATTGACAATATGTTACCGGAAGTCGCAGGAGCTTTCACCCATGCCTATAATACTTGGTTATATGAAGAATTTTGCAGCTATGCGACTGATCGACTCAAAGGTGTAGGAGCTATTAATCTACATGCACCTGAGAAAATGCTGCAAGAATTAGACCACATAGCCGAATTTGGCTGGAGGGCTGTCTTTTTACGCCCCAATCCAGTTAAAGGACGAATATTGAGTGACCCCGCTTACGAGCCATTTTGGACAGCCTGCGAGCGGCTGGGAATAGCAGTGGGGATTCACGAAGGAACTCACAGTCGCTTACCAACTACTGGAACAGAACGCTTTAACACTCGTTTTGCTCTACACGCCTGTTCTCATCCTATGGAACAGATGATGGCACTTTTAGCCTTGATCGAAGGAGGAGTCTTAGAGCGCCATCCCCAACTGAGAGTGGGTTTACTGGAGTCTGGCTGTGGTTGGTTACCTTACTGGCTATGGCGACTAGATGAGGAGTACGAAAACTTATATTGGGAGGTTAAAGATCATGTCAAAATAAAGCCGTCAGAGTATTTTCACCGTCAGTGTTTTGTGGCGATCGAGCCGAATGAGCCTTATTTAGCTCAGATTATCCAGTATATTGGCTCTGATAACCTAATTTTTGGTTCTGACTACCCCCATATGGATCACAAGCCCGATGTTGTTGAGAAAATCGTCGAGCTTGAAGTGCAGTTATCTAGGGAAACGGTGCAAAAGATTGTTTGGGATAATCCTGCTCGTTTCTACGACTTAGCTTGATACTTTCCTATATATTTAGGAAAATACTGTAATACTTTTGAAAAAGAGGGAAAGAATTATGTTCGGAGAGCGTATTTTATTTGAAAAGTTTGACAAGTTCACTAATTCCATTGAGAACACCCGTGATCTAGAGGCTCCAACAGCCCCCATCGTTGACTTTCTCAAACGTATTCTTACACAATCAAAACAAATTTCTCAAATTATTACCTATATATGGCGATGGGCTGATGAAGATTCCCACAAATTTCCTGAGCTAGTTGATACCGCAAAAAGCTTACAACAGTATTTTGTCAAACCTACTGAGACAAACGAAGGTATTCCCGGAATTCCCGGCGGAGGCTTGGAGAAGTTGTTCCGTGCTAATCCTCTACGTTGGTTGGATTCATCTGATCAGGAAAAGGAAAATTTGTCTGACAAAAAGGAAGCCAAGTTACTGGTTACTGTCTTTGGAGAAGAGAGGATTAGGAGTGGGATTTTTCCTATATTCAATGAATTTGAACTCGGTACACCTGATGCTCCTGCTGGTTATTTGTTTGAAGTGAATTTTAATTCCTTTCATGGGACGATAGCAGATCCTGATAAAAACACGCTAGGGCTACTAAGATTTACAATTCCCTATCCTCCGTCTCCAAAATTCGGGGAATCGACGGTTACTCTACAAGAGTTGGAAAATTGGATTAACAACAAAGATGCTAATAAAGTAGCCGCAGACAACCCTTATATTCCTGCAACCTCTTCTTGATGAATACCTGCAAGATGTTTTAAATTTGCGCTTATCTAAACATTCAAGCTTAACCAAGCTTCAGTCTAAATGCAGCTTTATTGCAACTGAAGATGTGAATTTTTACCTAATTTTGACAATGAGGCAGCGATTTTACTCCTTGCCTCATTCTTTGTTGCTAAGGAAAAAATTATGATTATAAAAGATACTCAAAAGCTTTTACCAACTCAAATCCAAGAAAACTTGGCAATGCCAGACTTGGTGCTTGAAGTGCCGCCTCATGGTATTCCCTTACATTCAAAAAGCATAGAACGACTTTTGGCAACAGTTGAAGCTGGAAAGAAGGTACTTTCTTTCAGACCTACCCTACCAGTTGCATCAGAATTGGGTTTACCCTCATATCCAATCCTAGCCTACTTGTATCCCCAAGAGTTAAGTAATATCTGGAACCAGCTTCGTCAAGGATTTGAAGGAAAAACTCAAGGAAATTTATTAGATTCTATACCCTTCAAAGTTATTTCCGAAACCGACATTGACGAACAGATCCATTACTTCGCCGACCATTACGGAATAGCTGTGAAACCCTCCTATGTTAGGGTGATTATAGGGAATACCTGTAATCTCAAATGTGTCATGTGCCCTTATCACAGTCCTTTGCTTAAGCCAACCCATACAACAGACTTCTTCAAAGGTAACAAGGCAATGTCTTGGAAAATGATGGAGCGGCTGGCGAGAGAATGTGGGGAAGATGGAATTGCGATCGTCATCGGTAATGTTGAAGAGCCAATGCTTCACCCTAACCTTGTAGATTTTGTCCAACTCTGTAAGCAACAAGGGGTCCCCAGAGTTCATATGACCACCAATGGTCAGTTGCTAGATGAAAGTCAAGCTAAAGCGTTATTGAAAGCGGGTCTAACCAGTATTGATATTAGCATTGATGCTGCCGATCCAGATACCTACTTGAAAGTTAGGGGTGCCAACCTCAATCACGTCGAATCTAATGTGAGCAATTTTCTGCGACTCCGCGATCAATTGGGTATTCCCTGTGAAGTGAGGACATCTTTTGTCAGAAATCAGGATGTTACCCTTGAAGAAGAACAACAATTCCGAGAACGTTGGCTCGCAAAAGCTGATGGCATTTTCGTATTAAACGTAGCACAGTATAAAAACACTAATATACGTCTTGGCAAGATTAACGACGCCGTACAAGGTTCCATCCAACATTACATTTATAAAGCACAGGGAAGGTGGTCTTGTTTGTTTCCATTTACAGAAATAGCTGTTTTACCTGACGGGAGAATATACTACTGCATTGAAACTTTATTTAGACTTGGCTTTGATCAGGATATTGAAAGTTTAGGGGATTACAATAAACAGACTTTGCACGATATTTGGCGTGGGAATCAATTTAATCAACTTAGACGCGATTTAATCCTTAATCAGTTGGATAACAGGTCAGCTTGCAAAAACTGTGATATGTGGATGTCAAACGTTGCTGTTAGGTCTTCTAGAGATGATCTGCAAATTATAAGTACTATGGTAACTGAGATTTGTCAGAGATATAACTCCAATGATAAAGGGTAAGGCTTTGTCCACGGCTTAGAATCTGAAGGAAAAGAAAACTTGTACTCAGGAGATCCCAGTCATGAACTCCATAACAGACTATCAGATTATCCAACAAATTTATGAAAGTAATAATTCGTTAGTCTATCGAGCCATACTCCAGCCCGATAATCAACCCATTATTCTTAAAATTCTTAAACAGACCTATCCAACTCCCTCAGAACTCACCAAATATAAACAGGAATATGAAATCACTCGCTCCCTGAATGTTAATGGAGTTATTAAAGCCTATGACTTAAAGCGATATCAGAATAGTCTAGCAATGTTCATGGAGGACTTTGGCGGGGCATCCTTAAAACTTTTAATGTCTGAGCGCCAGTTTAGCCTAGAAGAATTTCTCACCATTGCCATCAAGACGACTGAGAGTTTGCGGGCTATTCACACTGCTGATATTATCCACAAAGACATTAACCCTTCCAACATCGTCTATAACCCAGAAACTGGACAACTCAAAATCATCGACTTTGGCATTTCCACCCGTTTATCCTGGGAAAATCAGACAGTTTATAACCTCAATCAATTAGAAGGAACTATAGCCTATATTTCCCCAGAACAAACTGGTAGAATGAACCGACGAATAGACTACAGGACAGATTTTTATTCTCTAGGTGTCACTTTTTATGAACTGCTTACCCATCGACTTCCTTTTGAAAGTACTGATGCTATAGAGTTAGTGCACTGTCATATTGCTAAACAACCTGTCCCACCCCATGAACGAATTGGTGATATTCCTTTAAGCGTTTCCAACATTGTGATGAAATTGTTAGCCAAATCCCCAGAGGAACGATACCAAAGTGCCAGGGGACTAAAAGCTGATTGGGAAACCTGTCTTTATCAATTACAGACTCTAGGTCAAATTTCCCAGTTTCATCTCGGATGTCGGGATATTTCTGATAAGTTTCACATTCCCCAAAAGCTCTATGGTCGAGAACCGGAAGTCACTCAACTATTAACCACCTTTGAACGAGTCAGCCAAGGCACCACTGAGATGATGCTGGTTTCGGGTTATTCAGGAATTGGCAAGTCTGTTTTGGTCAATGAAGTTCAGAAATCGATAGTACGCCAGCGAGGATACTTGATCGAGGGCAAATTTGACCAGTTGAAGCGGGATATTCCTTATGCTGCCCTTAGTCAAGCTTTTCAAGACTTAATACGGCAGATCCTGACTGCACCTGAAGCAACACTACAAACCTGGAAACAGCAGATTTTAGAAGCTTTGGAACCTAATGGTCAGGTTATCATCAATGTAATTCCGGAAATAGAAAAGATTATCGGTAAACAGCCACCACTTGAGCAACTAGGAGCCACTGAATCTCAAAATCTATTTAACTTATTGTTTCAAAAGTTTATTAGCATTTTCGGTAAAAAAGAACACCCCTTAGTTATCTTCCTAGATGATTTGCAGTGGGCAGATTTACCGTCTCTAAAGTTAATTGAGCTATTAATGAGAGATTCTGATAGCCAATATCTATTGATTGTAGGAGCCTACCGAGATAATGAGGTTAGTCTCACACATCCTTTGATGCAAACCTTAGAGCAAATTAAAAAGACAGGTGCTACAGTCAATAATATCGCGCTTCAACCGTTAGGAATTAACCACATCAACCAATTAATTGCCGATAGCCTAAGCTGCTCAGCAGAAGAATCAAAGCCTCTAGCAGAGTTAGTAAAAGATAAAACTCAGGGCAATCCCTTTTTCTTAACTCAATTCCTTCAATTTCTGTATCAGGAAAATTTGTTGTTATTTGACGCTAATATAGGTCGTTGGCAGTGGGACATTGAGCAAATTCAAGGGCTTGCAATAACTGATAATGTGGTTGACTTAATGGTCAGCAAGATTGAGAAACTACATGAGAACACCCAAAACGTTCTAAGATTAGCCGCTTGTATTGGAAACCAATTCAATTTAGCAGTTCTCTCTGTTATAAATAGCAGATGTCAAACAGCTACAGCTCAAGAACTTCAGCCTGCGCTACAAGAAGGTTTGATTGTGCCACTCAGTAATGACTACAAAATTCCCCTGCTTTGGAGTCAGGAGGAAATGTCAAATGATACTTCAGAAATATCTCCGGCTTTCATTCCCAAGTATCCAGAATATATTTCCTATAAATTTTTGCATGATCGGCTCCAGCAAGCTGCCTATACTCTGATTCCAGAAGCAGATAAAAAAGCTATTCATCTGCAAGTAGGTCGCCTCCATCTGAAAAACACTAAACAAGATGAGTTAGAGGAAAATCTTTTTGATATTGTCAATCAACTCAATAAAGGCTCTGAATTAATTTTTGAACAATCGGAAAGAGATGAGTTAGCTAAATTAAATCTTCAATCGGGCAAAAAAGCGAAAGCATCGACAGCTTATGAACCGTCTCTGAGGTATTTAAAGACTGGATTAGAACTGTTGGCACAGAACAGCTGGGTGTATCAGTATGAATTGACTTTAGAACTTCATGTAGAAACCTTAGAAGCTCTCTACTTAAACACAAAATTTGGGCAAGTTGAAGATTTGTCTGTAACTGTTCTGCAACAGGCTATAGGGATTCTCGATAAAGTAAAGGTATATCAAGTAAAGATCCGGTCTTATTTTGCTCAATTTCAGCAACAGAAGGCTATAGAGAGTGCTATAGAAGTTTTGGCAGAACTAGGAATAGACATACCTCAAGAAACAAGCCAAATAGAAAAGAAGATTAACGAAGAACAAGAATCTCTAAAATTACTCTTAGGAGAAAAAACGATTGAGTGTTTAGCTAATATTCACCCCATGACCGACCCATACAAGATTGCAACTATATCCATATTACAGCAGATTGTGACTTCTACAATACAAGTTAATTTTCTCTTACATATTCTGGTTGTATTAACCCAGCTTAATCTCTGTCTAAAATATGGTAGTACCTCCCAAGCTGCTGAAACCTATAGTCTTTATGGCATGATTCTATGCGGCGTTATAAAGGATTTTAATTTGGGATATAAGTTTGGTCAACTTTCTGTAAAATTGCTAGAGCAATTTAACCTTCCAAAATCAGAAGCTTTAGTGATGCATCTGTATTATGGATTTATATGGCACTGGAAAGAGCCAATGAAAAATATCCTCGCAGAGGAAAAATTACTAAATGGATTTCAGAAAGGGATAGACACAGGAAATAATGAATTTGCTTCTTATACGTCTATAAGTTATTGTTTGATAAAGTTTTTTAGAGGCGATCCATTAGAAGACATTAAGCAGATTTACTTAAAGTATACGAAAATAATTAAAAAATTCCAACAGGAATATTGTTTATTTTATATAGAAAGTTGCAATAATATTGTCACAAATTTAACTGAATACAATGAAACTTGTTTAATAATTAGTAATTCTCAAAAAGAAGAAAAAAAGTATTTAGAGAGTTGGTCTCAGAGTAACAATGAATGGCTACTATTTAGTGTTTATTTTGCAAAAACAATTGTCAACTATTTTTTTAAAAATTATGATCAATCTCTTTATTATGGAATTAAAGCCAAAAAATACCTTAAAGCTTGCGCTGCATATTTACCTGCACCACAGCATAATTTCTACTTCTCTCTTGCCTTGATTGCTTCTTATAAGAATTGTAAAATAGAGCCACAAAAGCAGTTACTTGAACAAGTGAAGGAAAATCAGAAGAGTATGGCAAAATGGGTTAGCCATTGTCATGAAAATTTCCAAAACAAATACGATTTAGTAGAAGCAGAAAAAGCCCGATTATTGGGACAAAACTGGGAAGCAGAAGAACTTTATGAACAAGCAATTCAAGGTGCCAAGCAACATGAATTTATCCATGAAGAAGCCTTGGCTTATGAGCGAGCAGCCGAATTTTATCTCTCTATAGGGAGAAAAGAAATTAGTCAAGTCTATCTGAAAAATGCTCATTATTGTTATAGCCAATGGGGAGCAAAAGCCAAAGTTGAACAATTAGAATCGGAATATCCTCAGTTGCGTCTAGGAACAGCCAAAGCAATCTCAACCTCTGATATTAGTACTACTACTACCTCTAACAGTAACGCTGAAAGTTTGGATATTGCTACCGTTATCAAAGCTTCTCAAGCCCTCGCTGGTGAAATTAAGTTGGACAAATTGCTGATAAAATTGATGAAAACGGTGATTGAGAATGCTGGGGCGCAAACAGGTTTTCTAATTTTGGATAAAGAGGGTAACTGGGTTATTGAAGCGATCGCAACATTGGATTCTGATAATATTAATGTACTGCAATCCATTCCCATAGACTATCTAACTCCCGAACACCAAACACCCCTGCTACCTGCCGCCATCATTAACTACGTTGCTCGCACCCATGAAAATGTGGTGTTAAATGATGCAGTTAATGAAGGACAATTTACACGCGACTCCTACATTACCGCCACTCAACCCAAATCCATTCTCTGCACCCCCCTACTTAATCAAGGCAAACTGAGCGGCATTTTATACTTAGAGAATAATCTCACAACAGGCGCATTTACAAGCGATCGCGTCGAAGTCTTAAAAATCCTTTCAGCCCAAGCCGCCATCTCCATCGAAAACTCCCGTCTCTACGAACAATTAGAAAATTCCAACCGGACTCTAGAACAGAAAGTGAAGGGGAGAACCCAGGAATTACAAGAGAAAAATCAGGCGTTAGCAAGTACCCTGCAAAAGCTCAAAGCCACCCAAGCTCAAATTATAGCACAAGAGAAATTAGCTTCTCTGGGAGCTTTAACAGCCGGCATAGCCCATGAGATCAAAAATCCCTTAAACTTTGTGAACAACTTTGCCGAACTTTCAGCAGAGTTAACCCAGGAACTGCTGGAAGAAATTGAAAATCAAAAAGACCGATTAGACCCAGACACCAGAGAATCTATTGAAGAAATTCTCAATACTCTGGTCCAAAACGCTCAAAAAATTAATGAGCATGGCAAAAGAGCTGATAATATTGTTCGTGGAATGCTGATGCACTCTCGGGGGCAAACTGGCGATCGACAACTGACTGACATCAACGCTTTATTAGCAGAAGCTGTCAATCTAGCTTCTCACGCCATGTACGCCAAGGATGCTTCCTTCAACATAGCCATAAAAACGGACTATGATCGGAACCTTAAAAAAGTCAATATCGTGCCGCAGGATATTAATCGCGCTTTGATTAATTTCATTAACAACGCTTGCTATGCTGCACATAAAAAGAAAATACGTTTCCAGGCATCTGGGAAGGAAGGTGAAGAATTTTTGCCTACACTTTGGGTCAGTTCTCAAGATTTAGGTGAGCAAGTACAAATCCGTATTCGAGATAACGGCGAAGGCATTCCGCAGAAAGTCCTAGATAATATTTTTAATCCCTTTTTCACCACCAAGCCTCCTGGCGAAGGAACTGGGTTGGGTCTATCGATTAGTCACGATATTATTGTGCAGCAGCATCAAGGGGATATTAAAGTAGAAACTGAAGTGGGCAGTTATACGGAATTTACTATCACTTTACCGAAAATTGTTTCCGAGAATAGTGAAGTCAAAAAATGAAAGTAATGGTTGTAGACGACGAAAAAGATGTTCAGTTCTTGTTTCAACAAAAATTTAGAAGGGAACTTAAACAAAATCAAATAAGATTAGATTTTGCTTTTTCAGCACAGGAAGCTCTAGAATACTTACAAAATAATCAAACAAATTGTCTTGTCCTAATTATAGCAGATATTAATATGCCAGGTATGAACGGGCTAGAATTACTGAAAATTCTTAAACAAAATTTTCCTCATTTAAAAGTATTTATCATTACTGCTTATGACGATGAACAGAAACACCAAATTGCCAGAGAATATGGAGCTGATGAATATCTTA
This sequence comes from Stigonema ocellatum SAG 48.90 = DSM 106950, assembly GCA_016903675.1. GTDB lineage: Bacteria > Cyanobacteriota > Cyanobacteriia > Cyanobacteriales > Nostocaceae > Stigonema > Stigonema ocellatum. The sequence goes on from JADQBA010000005.1 coordinate 100,664, forward strand.
CAAAGCCCATTGAGTTTGATAAACTAAAAGAAAAAATCCTGAGTTTGTAAACAATCCTCATCAAAAAAGAAACTATGCCAGCTAAAATACTGGTGGTGGATGATGAGCCAGACTTAGAACATCTGCTCCGTCAGAAATTTAGAAAAAAAATTCGGGAAAAGCAACTGGAGTTGATTTTTGCCCTGAATGGAGTAGAAGCGCTCTTAAAACTACAAGCGGAACCGGATATAGATGTGGTTTTAACCGATATCTATATGCCGGAAATGGATGGGCTAACTTTGCTCACTCAACTCAATGAGTTATATCCCATCATTAAAGCAGTCATTATTTCTGCCTATGGAGATATTGACAATATCAGAAAGGCGATGAATCGCGGTGCGTTTGACTTCCTGACTAAGCCAATCAGTTTTCAGGATTTAGAAATTACTACCAACAAAACGCTGCAACATGTACAGCAAATGAAAGCCGCTAGGGAACAGGAACGTTTAGCACAGCAAGCTCAAACAGAATTATTGACCCGCCTGCAACAAGAAGTCATCGTTCGCCAGCAAGCAGAGGAAGCATTGGGCGAAAGTGAGAGAAGACTGGCTCAGTTTCTGGAAGCTGTCCCGGTGGGAGTGTTTGTCATTGATGCCAACGGTCATCCGTACTACGCAAATCAAGCGGCACAAAATATACTTGGAAAGGAAGTCGTCACTGAAGCAACACCTGCTCAATTGGCGAAGATTTATCAAGCCTATGTGGCGGGGACAAAGCAATTTTACCCTGCCCAAGAGCAACCGATCGCACGAGCATTGAATGGCGAAAGTACAACTATTGATGATATTGAGATTCACCAAGCAGACAAAATTATCCCCTTAGAGGTGTCAGCTACCCCAATTTTTGATGAGAAGGGTCAAATTGTCTATGCCATAGCCGCCTTTCAAGATATCACCCAACGCAAACACGCAGAAGCTGAACGGTTTGAGTTTACTCAACAACTGGAACTCAAAAATATCGCCTTGCAGCAGACAAAAGACGCATTAGCTGAATCCAACCGAACTTTAGAACAAAAAGTTAAAGAACGTACTCAAGAACTGTCACAAACCCTAGAAATTCTCAAAGCTACCCAAGCGGAACTCGTATTTGAAAATGCTTTGCTCAGGAGTGCCGAAGAGCCTTCCACCTTTGACTATCAAATTGGGGGAAGTTTGCCGATGGATGCTCCTACTTATGTGGTGCGAAAAGCAGACCGTCAACTTTATAAGGCGTTAAAGCTTGGGGAGTTTTGTTACATTCTCAATACACGTCAAATTGGCAAATCTAGCCTCATGGTACACATGATGCACCGTCTTGGGCAAGAGGGGTTCATCTGTGCCGCAATTGACATGACCCGCATTGGCAGCGAAAACGTCACCCCTGACCAATGGTACAAGGGATTGGCTGTGGAGTTATGGCAGGGTTTTGATTTGCTAGGCAAGGTTAATCTGAAAGCTTGGTGGAATGAGCGACTTGATATTTCTCCTGTGCAGCGGTTGAGTCGATTTATTGAAGAGGTTCTACTAGTTGAAGTCGGAGTAGAGGATAATGGTCTCCCAAAAAACTTGATCATATTTCTAGATGAAATCGATAGTGTTTTAGGTTTAAAGTTCCCTGTCAATGACTTTTTTGCGCTGATTCGCTTTTGCTATAATCAGCGCAGTATTAATCCAAAGTATAAGCGTTTAACCTTTGCTCTGTTTGGAGTCGCCACACCCTCAGATTTGATTAATGACTACCAAAGAACGCCTTTTAACATTGGTCGGGCAATTGAACTAAATGGCTTTGAATTACACGAAGCTCAACCTTTACTTCAGGGATTGAAAGAGAAGGTTAACAATGCTCAATTTGTGCTGAAAGAATTGTTAGACTGGACCGGTGGTCAGCCTTTTCTCACTCAAAAGCTCTGTCAGATGATCCGCAGTTCTTCATCTCCTATTCCCGCCAACGGTGAAGCAGAATGGGTGGAAAACTTAGTACGAACAAAGGTGATAGACAATTGGGAATCCCAGGATGAGCCAGAACATTTGAAAACAATCCGCGATCGCATCCTCAAAAGCCATCGCCAAACTGTTCGCCTCCTAGAACTCTATCGACAAATTTTGCATCAAGGAGAAGTTATCTCAGTTGATAGTCCACAAGAAAGGGAATTGCTCTTATCCGGGCTGGTGATTAAGCGACAGGGTTTTTTAAAAGTTCATAACCGGATTTATGAATTGATATTTGATCACAATTGGATTGAGATATATGTTTAAAACCAATACCCGTGAATGAATTTCTCAAGCTGCTTCCACCTTACTGCGTAATCGAGCTAGCACCACGTCTGCTTCTATTACATCACCTCGCTCTGCTGCCTGTACACCAACTTCTATCTTGAGTCGTGTTTGTTCAACCCAAGCTAGGTATTCTGGGGTTTCTTCTGAATTTTGCTGTGTTATCTCGTCAGCGAGTAGAACAAGAGCTGTGTCAATTGCATCTTCAATAGTTGCGTACCCACCCTGCTGCGAGAGGGATTCAAGAACTTGGCTCTGCTGTGTACTGAGGGTGATTTGCATATCTGTTCAGTGCTTGAGGCTATTGGTTGGGGTTTGATAGAAAGGGTCATATTCTAATATAACTGTATTGATGCTGTGATTGCATTCCCTCTCGCTGAAAGTTTGTCACGGCTTTATTTGATTTCATGCCGACAAACGACTCACAAATGCTTTCCCAGGCACGGGAAATCCACTACCGCGTGGCAAGAGCGCCTGGGTTTCTAATTTTTGCAAAACCTACGCAGTATTGATGTTGGAGCAAGGTGTCAGCTACCCCAATTTTTGATGAGAAGGGTCAAATTGTCTATGCCATACTATGTAAGTGAGTCCATAACATTTATATAAGCAGGTGTCTACTCACATTCCTCCTTCTCAACTTAACTCCCCTGAGCACATCGCCAAAGTGCCACGCCCACAGTTAAACTGGCTGCAACCCTTGACAATGCTTGCACCATCTGGTATATGGTTGTTACTTTTACTAGTGCTGCCAACGCTGCTAATTTTTGAGTTAAGTTTGGTACCGGGAATTCGACCTGGGGATGTGGTAAATCCCAGTGGATTGGATAACTACATCCGGATATTTGACCCTCTTTACCTGCGAGTCATCGGGCGATCGCTCTTTTTTGCTGTTGATACCACAATAATTTGTTTAATCTTAGGTTTCCCCGTTGCTTATTGGATTGCTCAAATTGCACCACCGAAGGCGCGAAATTTGCTCCTCATTAGCTTTGTGTTGCCTTTGTGGACATCTTCCTTACTTCGCTCCTATGCTTGGATTACAATTCTCCGTCCTACTGGTTTATTAAATAGTTTATTGACAAGTTTTGGCTTGCCTACTTTAGATTTACTTAACAGCAGTCCATCTGTATTAACTGGTATGAGCTACAGTATGCTGCCCTATATGGTTTTGATTTTATACGCATCTTTAGAAAAACTAGATAAACGTTTGTTAGAAGCAGCATCTGATTTAGGTGCAAATCCCGTGCAAGTTTTTTGGACTGTCACCGTACCCCAAACCCTAACCGGAATTGCTGCTGGTTCTTTTCTGGTGTTCATCACTGCATTGGGGGATTTTGTCAATCCAGAATTACTTGGTGGTGCTTCCAGTATGACAGTGGCACGATTAATTTATAACCAGTTCCTTGGATCTACCCAAAATTGGGGATTTGGTTCAGCTTTAAGTACGACGTTAATTTTAGTGGTCAGTATTGCGATCGCCCTTTTAATTAAGTTTGGCGATGTCACACCTAAAAGATAAAGGGGACTTGGGGGACTTGGGGGACAGGGGAGAGGTGTTTGTAATAGACATAGTCGTGAAAAAGAATGTAGAACGCGGGGCGTTCTACAAGGGTGGACGGTAATGCATAGTTAATTTTCACGACTATGTCTAATTCATGCACGGATTGCTATAGCACGAACATGGAGAAACCCGGTTTCTTCAAGAAACCGGGTTTCTAAGGACTAGTCAGTTTGGAATTCAAATAGGATTGCTATAGCTCAATACAGTTCAGTTAGTAGTGTTCACAGACTGAAGATCCCCCCAACCCCCCTTAAAAAGGGGGGCTTATTCCCCCCTTTTTAAGGGGGGTAAGTTCCGATCAAAGCCTTAACTGAACGGTATTGTGCTATAGCTAACAAAAATTAACAATTAACAATTATTTTTTTTGTAGAGAAATTGATAGGGTATAGGTAGACTCTTGTTGGGATAACTCGCCCACATAGAGAGAGTACCTTCCCGCCTGCCAATAACCAGAAATTTCTGGCTTTCCTCCAGAGTAACTATCGGCTAGAACACAGAAGCGTCCTCCAGGACCGTCAATCAAGAGTGTTGGCTTTCCAGAACTCTCAACTGTTAATCGCAGGTAAGGTAGTGAGTCTTTAACCTGAAGAATTTGATTAGGTGATGCGGCAATGTTACCGCAATCGCTTTTGACTTTGCCCCCAGACTTGCCATTCACAACCAGCGGATCTGGCTGGAATTTAGAATTAATTTGCACAACTGGTGCATCAGCCATACTGACATCGGTGAGAACCAAACTCATTGCCAACACTGCGGGAACAACCATAAATAACGCACCCGTCTCCATTTGATTATGCTCCCGACTGTGTCTACATGTATCTTGATACACATATTAGACGAAGTTCAGCCGGGGAATGTTCCTAGATGCTGGGTACGGTGCGTCGTATAAACTTTTTCGGGATAGAGTGATATCGAGTCTGTCTAATTGCTCATAATAAAAATAAGTGTCATAACTGAGGTAAATCAATGAATTCTCAACCTGAAGAAGACTTACAGCATCGCCGACCACAGTTAGAGGCAGAGATTCATTCCTCTGAGTCTGGTGTTTCAACCTTCAACTTGCTGATAGCGGGAATTTCAAGTAGGTTTAATAGACTATCTGGAATCGGCAAAGCCGTAGTTTTGGGTGTGGCAGTTTTATTCGGCTTTGGTATCCTGCAAGCAGTATTCAAACTGATTGTCTCTGTGATTAGTTTGGCACTGTTGGCATTGGTAGTGTACCTTGGATACAAATTTATTGTGTCTAGTCGCTCTCAAAGTAATTAGTAGGGTGTTCTAGCCACGCTGGGAGTGAGGTAGAAATAAATTTATACGGAATTATCTAATGGCAGCCCCAATTGTGAGGAGAACTACTAATCAATCTAGCTCACCCCAAGAAGCAGGAAGAGCTAAATCGCGGCAACTACTTGTTAGGCGCGTTGCTGCTTGGGTGACCGAAATCACGCTCTTTGTTGCCAGTGGATTGATGCCTTTCGGCATTGGTGTTTATCTCAATTCTAACGCCGATCTGAACCGAGTGCAACTCAACCCCATACTGGTAGCAACAGAAAGAACCATCGCCCGCCCGTTAGCTCTGCCTGTAAACTACGGCACTCGTCACGTGGCATGGCCGACGAATTTCTTATGGACAGTAGCTATTTTAGCGCCTTTGACACTCTCGTGCTGGCAATTATATTTACTAGCGAAAATCGGTAGCACCATTCCCAAAAGTTGGTTTGGTGTTCGGGTTGTTAATTCCCAAGGTCAAGCCCCTGGCTTGGGGGCAGTTTTGCTAAGAGAAGGAATTGGTCGTTGGACTGGACCGATTTCCATCGCCTATGTCCTGTGGTACTACAGCGCAGCATTTCCCAATTTAGGTGTTTTCACCGGGCTGTGTATGGTGATACTGCTGGCAGAAGGAATAGGCTTGCCGTGGCAGCAAGGACGCCGCGCATTACACGATCGCCTAGCAGGTACTTACACGATAGATGCAAAGACGCCCTTTACACCCTCCTTCTTAAATGAAAATACCCAGAGTCAGGATGAGGAAGCAGCGATCGCATCAATTGTGATCACACCACAGCCAAGGGATCACTCTTCCCCAAGGCAATGGAAGCAGCAAAACCCAAATATCACCCTCCTGGTGGTGGCGCTCTCAAGTATGGCTGCCGTACTAGCAACTTTAATAGGCACTCAAATATACATCCAAACTCAGCAAAATCAGCGGGCAACTGAGCAGAACAACAGCCAACAGTTTCTCGCACTTGTAAAACGGTTAAATTTTAACTCTGGCGCTACCAATGACGAGCGGCGGGGTACAATTCTGGCTTTGGGTACCCTCAATGACCCACAGGCAATCCAGTTTCTTGTGGATTTACTAGCTAAGGAAACCGACCCCATCCTACTTGATACAATTCAGCAAGCTTTGGTAAGTCTTGGTCCCATTGCCATCCCTGATTTAAAACGCATGAATCAGTACCTCGCTAACGATTTGGAGTCGGTAGATAACAACAAATTCCAACAGCCAGAATTGCGACAAAAGCAATTGTCAGTAAACCAGCAGGCGATTAACAAGATTCTTCGTGTCTATAGCGGTCAAACCAACGGTATCGATTTAGCTCACGCCCTATTGGGTCAAAGTGGCTCTCTTAAAAGCTCCTCCTTCAACTTGACACTAGATAAAGTCGATTTATCGGGAATTAATTTCAAATCCGCAAATCTTAACCAAGCAAGCTTTAAGGGTACCCGCTTCCATGGAGTGGGTGACAATGGTCGCTGGGATACCTACGACGATTGGATTGCTGATTTGACTCAAGCTCAGATGAAACAAGCCAATCTCACTGATGCTATACTTAGCCGTGTCTTAATGAACCGTGCTGATTTGAGCCGCGCCATACTCAAAAGAGCCAACCTATCCAATGCCCGTCTCATTGGTGCTAACCTCAGCAGCGCACAGCTTGCAGGAGCCGATCTAAGTGGCGCAGTCTTAGAAAATGCTAGTCTGACAGGGGCAGATTTAGGTCAGGCGAACTTGAACGAAGCCGAACTGTACGCGGCTCATCTAGGTCGCGTCATTGCCATAGGAACGCAATTGTCCTATGCTAATTTAACGAAAACCGATTGGCAAGGAGCAGACCTTTCAGGAGCCTATTTGAATCATGCCAATCTCGGCAATGCTAACCTGAGTGCCACGCGCCTGACTGGGACTATTTTCCGCTCTGCAAACATGGAAAACGTTAACTTGCGGAATGCTGACTTGAGTCTTGCAGATTTACAAGGGGCGGATCTAGCAGGATCTGATTTTCAGGGGGCAATTCTCTCTCCTAGCAAACAAGACCCAACAGATCAATTTGTGCAAAAGCAGGTCATAGGCTCACAATCTGCCGTAGTCAAAGGAGTTGATTTTAGTCAAGTCAAAAATTTAGATGCCAAGCAACTAGCTTACATTTGTACTCAAGGAGGTATTCATCCACGTTGTCCTTAAAGTAGTGGGGAGTGGGGAGTGGGGGAAGTGGGGGGAGTGGGGGAAGTGGGGGGAGTGGGGGAATGGGGGTGTTTGTTCCATTCATAGGGGGTGGTGCGCCGTCGGTGAGGTGCTCCTAAGTTTTTCAAATCCAAAATGGAGTGAGGAGTGAGGAAATGAAGGGTTTGAAGTATTTAGTATCAGTTGTTTTGGCTGGATCAGTTTTCAGTTTTGCCGAATTTACGCAACCAGCACAAGCTCAAGTCGCTTATGGTAGTTATGTTGGTGTTGGTCCAGCTATTGGTTTTTCAAATGGTAGTCAAATCGGGGGAGTTATTGCTTTCCGCTACAAGCTTTTAAAAACACCAGTTTCTTTCCGTGCTCAAGCTCTCATTGGTCAGAGTACAGCAGTGGTGCCAACGGTTTCTTATGACTACCCCATAAACTGGCAAACTGATGCCTACTTGGGAGCTGGGCTGGTTTTGGCTGGTGGTGATACACCTTCCCCTGTTGGTAATAAAATCGGCTTTGCCTTACAACCAGGAATTGATTACGTTGTACCAAATAGCAACACTGTTATTTTTGGTAACGCCATTATTGGTTTTGATACTGAGCGCAATGGCGGTGGTACAGCTTTCTCTGTACAAGGTGGTGTTGGTTTGAGATTCTGAGCATAAGTGTTGGTTGTTGGTTGTTGGTTGTCTGCCTCGTTCCCAGCCTCAGGCTGGGAATGAGATCAAGGAGGCTGCTGCCTCCCAGGTTAACGGAGGCAGAGCCTCCTACAAGAGCATTACAAGGCAGAGCCTTGTAACGAGAGATAATGCACAGTTGATTATCTCTGTCAATGCGTAAGTCCTAAGTTGTTAGTTGTTAGTATTTTTTTACACCTCTTCCCCAATCACCTCTTCCCCAACTACCAATTAACATTTACGGCACCCACACAAAATCGTAGCCAACGCCAGAAATTGGACCTGGCTCAATTTTGACTAAAAGTGGTTGAGCTATACGCTCGCCTGATGGCAAAAACTCAATCTTTCCTGTTGCTCCGGGAGTTGAAAAACCCGGTTTAGAGATAGTTTCTTGCAACCCGGAACGGGTCTGCGCCTGTTTCAAGCCAGCGATAATTGTTTGGAGTGCATCGTAAGAGCTTGCAGTCCGCGCATTTACTGGTCCATGCCAAAGTTTAACAGCATTTTCACGAAAGGGATTACTGGGCATAGCATTAGGATGCCACAATACAGGTAGTACCATTCCTTTGAAATTCTCTCTCCCTTGTATGAGGGTGTCGATGGTGTACATTCCTCCATGGGTGAACAGTGCCAGCTTACTATTATTCGCTCGTGCTATGTCGATAGCTGGTTTGAGGTTTTTTAATGCGGGAAGTAGTAGCAAGCCATCTGCCCCATCGCTGATAGCTTTACCCATAATAATACTTGAGTTAAAATTTGGGTCTTTGAAATCGCAATCTGTCCTAGTGATTTTACCCCCAGCCAGATTTATGGACCTATTGTAGGTGTTTAAAGTCTCGTTAATGGAGGAGGCTGTCAAATCCGCACAAATGGCAATATTCTTTACATTAGCTTTTTGGGTAATATAGCGAGCAAGAGTGTCAGCAAAAACCCTGGTGTCAGGAGAGATACTAAATATGTAGCTACTTCCAACTCCCAGGGATGTATTGGTTGTGGTATTGACCATTACCAACCCGTGCTTTTGATAAATTTGTTTTGCGGCTTCTGATATCTGCCAATTAAGCCCTATTACTGCTAAAGTGCTGGAGTCTTGAACAAATTCACTAGCCAGCTGTTGAGCAATGTCTCTGTTTCCCTCATCATTGGCAATTTCAAGTTGTAGTGGTATTCCATTAATCCCACCATTCTTATTCACTTCATCTTGAGCCTGAGCTACCCCGCGCAGAAGCTCTTTCGATACATTATCATTCGGGTTATTCAGGTTGCCATTAATTGGCAGACTTACAGCCACTTTGAGAGATTGGGATTTACCAATTTTGGCATTGTTCAAATAAATCAATCCTTCTGGGTCATTGGGATTATTTGTCCAGTATGCTTGAAAATTGGTGACAGCAGTAGGAAAATCCTTAGATGCAAAGGCTCTTACTCCTGCTTGTTTTAAGGGGTTTGTCTGTGCACTCACAAGCAGAATTTTATCTCCCAAACTTATCCGAGCCTCTTTATCTCCGGAATTTACTCGAGCCTGTTGAGGATACGGCTGATCGGGCGATGGAGAAATAATTTCCCCTGCCATCCGGATGATAACTGCTATGAGAGATCCAATAACACCAAGAGAAATCAGAAGTAGGATATTTTTTTGAGTGGCTAATTCCCGTGTATGCTGTGGTAATTGTTGAGGAGGCGTGACTCTGGTGAAAGGTACGTTTGACTGTAGCGGTAGCTGAGTATTTATATTTAAGTCTTGTAACACCAATGTAGCTGACTGATAACGCTGTTTGTGGTTTTCTTGCAGCAACCGATCAAAAATATCCGCTAATTCCTGACTTATGGGTTTCCTCAAATATTGCCGCCAACCAGCAATCCAGCTATAGCCCTGTCTGAGCCAAACTTCTCTGGGGGGAATCTCCGTCAGGAGATGAAAGCAAGTTGCTCCCAAACCGTAGAGGTCGCTGGCTGGATAAGCTTCGCCTCCTTGTATTTGCTCCATCGGTGCATAACCAAACGAGCCTATGGTTGTCCCTGGTCGAGCGATCGCCGTTGCTGTCGCTTGCTTCGCTACCCCAAAATCGATTAGCACTAACTTGCCATCACTTTGACGGCGAATGATATTGTCTGGTTTAATGTCTCGGTGAATCACCTGCTGCTGATGTATCGCTTGCAGGACAGGTAATAAACCACTCAAGAGTTCTCGAATCTTTGCTTCATTAAACACCCCCTCATCTTGTAACTCTTGCAACAAATTTTGCCCTTCGATAAACTGCTGCACCAAATACAGGTAGTTATTTTCCTCAAAGTAGGCATACAATGTGGGAATTTGGGGATGTTCCCCTAGCTGTTGTAAACGTTTTGCTTCTTCCTGAAATAACTCTGTTGCCTTTTTGAGTGACCAGCTCCCTTGAAGTTGTGGTGCGAACTGCTTAACAACACATCGTTCAGCAAGCTTGTCTACATCCTCTGCCAAGTAGGTGCGACCAAACCCTCCGCCTCCCAATGGTTCGATAATGCGGTAGCGACTTCGTAGTAGTGGGGTCAACCCTATCCCACAACTGAGGCAGAAATTTGTTCCATCTGGATTTTGAGGTTTCGGGCAGTCAGGATTCAGGCAGCATATCATACTACTTTTACTGTAGTTTTAGGTAAAATGAAACTAAATTTCATTAAAGAAGAACTCAGGAGTCAGAATTCAGAACTCAGAATCAATTGGATGGGGATTTAAACCCCTTTACTCATCCCCCAGTGGCCAAATGGTAAATTCTGAATTCTGGCTCCTGGCTCCTGAGTTCTTTCCATTAATTATAAATAATGTAATACTAATTGTAGTTAGCAGACATAACAATACTATAGCAGCTAAGTGTTGTACGGTGCCTTAATAAAACTTCTCATGGGAATTTACAGTAACTGAAGGTGAGAGCCACACGCGCTTCTAGCCGTGGGATGAAACCGCTGGCACTTAAAAGTGATGCCAAATATATAGTTACAGCCCGAAATTTATTTCAGGGCTGGGGAGGAGTGATAAATTTGCACATTTGGGATGCTCCCTCGCACGAATCATAGTCTCACATAGCGCGATCGCTCTGATGAAAAATTTCCGGCAAATAGCTTAAGACTTCTCTAACATCATCTAAGCTATAATCGTGACAAAACATTGTATTATTTTTAATATCTATGACTATTCCCATAACTATCAACTTACCCGAAAGTTTAGTTGCATCTGCCCAGCGTCTTGGAGAAGCTACAGCGCGAGAGGTATCAGACGTTTTGGTTGATACCCTAGAAATAGTATTGCCTACCTTCGATAATCTCTCAGAAATGAGCATTCATTCGGAAATTGCTCATGTTTCCGATCAGGAAGTCCTCGAATTAGCTAATTTAAAAATGGATGCAGTACAAAACCAACGGCTGGGAGAACTGCAAGCTAAAGGAAAAAATACTGGATTGACAGCAGCAGAACGGTATGAACTGTTAATTTTCATGTCGATTTATAAAATCGGACAATTAAGGAAATCAGAAGGTTTAGCTGAAGCAGTTAGGCGGGGAATAATAACTCCTTTATCACCATGAGTTCTGTATCTGAAACAATACGCCAAAGGGTTAGACAACGGGCAGAAAATCGCTGTGAATATTGTCTCAGCTACCAAGATTATATTATGGGCAGATTGCAAATTGACCATATACAGCCTTTGGCAAAGGGAGGAGATGATACAGAAGATAATTTGTGTTTAGCTTGTGAATTATGTAATCAATACAAGTGGACACAAATTGAGGGTTTAGATCCTCAATCTGGCGAAATAGTTTCTCTATTTAATCCTCGTCAACAACAGTGGCAAGAACATTTTACTTGGAGTAAAGAGGGAACAGAAATTATCGGTCTAACTGCCTGTGGTCGAGCTACAGTAAGGGCGTTGAGATTAAATAATAGTTTAGGTGTTACTGTGCGTAAAAACTGGGTTCAAGCAGGCTGGCATCCACCAAGTTGATCGCTCTTCATTATTTGAACCTAACCAACTGCAAAGCCTGTATATTGTCTGACGAAAGGTTCATGAAACGCTAACACAATATCTTCTTTTGGTACTCCTAATTTAACTAATTCATCTGCTATGCCAATCTCAGTTCCATCATGTTGTATCCAAATCTTGTCATTTTTGATATCGAGATGCAAAACACAGCCATAAGTCCGCCGTCGATTTTTCCAGCCTACATATACCAATTGATAATGGTCATTAACCGGATCGCAAATGACTTGTTTTTCAATTTCACGATTTGTCGAACCCTCATGGGCATATTGCGTCAATAATTGTTGGATATAAACTCGGTATTTATTTAATTTTTCCATGATACAATCTCCTCATTTCTCGGATCGTAAACAATTAGTTTAAGTTGAGAACGCTGAAGAACAGTTTGGATAAATTGTTCGATTACCTATCTTCTTCTCTTCATCGCCTGATAGTGAAGATTTTATCGTTATCGCAGGAATGAACACTGATCGTACATTAATTGGACTTTGGACAAAAAGGGATATTCGCGTTACACTCACCTTGCTTGTTGTGAAGTTAACATAGAGTTAGTTTTCAGGAGCAGAGGGTATGGCTTTGGCATCAGATGGGCACTCAATTATCATTCATACAGAGCGTGGGCTGACCATCGCAGGCACCCGCATCACCATTTACGATGTCATGGATCATCTCGCGGCAGGCTGGACACCCAAGCTAATTCTGAACTGGCTCCCTTTGACAGAAGAACAACTCAATGCGGCACTCTCTTACATTGATGCCAACCGCACTGAAGTTGAAGCGGAATATCAAACTGTCTTACAAGCAACCCAACAAATGCGGGAATACTGGGAAGACAAAAATCTTAAGAAGGCAGAGGGCAGAGGGCAGAAGGCAGAAGGAATCCCCATAAATAAATTTAGGGGATTTACCAAGGACGTAGTATTTCTTGCGCTACGCGTCTCGAAATACATATTTTCTTTGTTTTTCATAAATGAATTTAGGGGCTTCAAACCCTGTGGCAGAGGGCAGATAAAAAATTTTTCTTCCCTTCTGCCTTCTGCCTTCTGCCCTCTGCCTTTCTTCGGTGAACGTTTAGCACAAATTGCCAAGATGCCTCCAAAGCCAGGACAGGAAGAGATTTATGCTAAACTCCAAGCCTGGAAAGCAAAACTTGGAATCACTGCATGATTGTTCTGGTTGATTACAATTTAACAGGATATGTCGTTTTGTTTCAAGGAACTCTAGCAGCTGAGGGTTGGCTTGACCTTCTCTCAATCCGTTTTGTGACGCTAAGAGAGGCTGGGCTGGCTGCTGACAGCAGTGATCGGATAATCTGGCGGTTCGCGCAATCTAATCAAATGCTTCTGTTAACCGCGAACCGAAATGCAAGCATGCGAGGATTCACTGGAACAAACCATCCGCGAAGAAGGTACCTCTACATCTCTGCCCGTGATTACGATTGGAAATCTGGATCGACTGGTCTTCCGAGAGTATCGAGAGCAATGTAGCGCCCGTCTGGCTGACATTGTGCTGTCCATTGAAAACTACCTGGGAGTTAGTCGCCTTTTCATTCCTTGAGGTCATCGGTAGACGTATTTACCAAAGAACGGGGTGAAAGCCGAATGGCACGCTTGTTAAGGGTTGAGACTGACGCACTCCTCGGGGAGAACCACTCCTTCGCACTCCTATAGAATTTTAAGCGCGTCACCGTGTCAGCCCCTTTTTGTGCTCCAATAGTTCCACAACTGCTTGGGAAATCACCTCACTCACAATTTGATTTCCTGGCAAATTCAGGTGGATGTTGTCTTGATACACGGCTTTGATGTCCTTGTTGGAGTTAAATACTGGTAAAAAATCTATATAAGTAATTTCCTGGGCTTGCACAAACTCATTGAGGCGCTGACGTGCTTTAATTTCGTAATCGCGGGGTCCTGGTTCGCCGATTTCTCGTATTAAAGGAGTCATGACTAGCAGGAATTGACTGTTGGCTTGACGCGTCAGTATCTTAACATTGCTAATTGCATCGAGATTAAAACCAACGCGATCGCCTTTTTGGCCATACACCGCGTTCATTTCTGGGATTGGTTTTGGTTTTGACACATAACGGTGGAAGAATTCCACCAGCGCTAAAGGGGGTTTACTATCTGGATAGTTGCGATCGCGTCCCACTGGTAAAGAAGTGGGAGCAGTAGCAAACAAGTCATCCGTATTAATCAGCAACACCACTACCTGGGCGTTGAAATTACCAAACCGCAGCAAATATGCTAATTCATTTCTTGGTCCCCAAGAGTTTGCTGAAGCATTGAGGACTTCTACTTCCGTAAATTTAGTTTTTATTGCTGCACTCAATTCCTGCGTCATCAGGCTGGAAATGGTATTAGCCTGGTCAGTCCACCAGCCACCATTAGCGATAGAGTCTCCTAAAAGTAGCACCCGCAGGGTAGAGGATGAAGGCATCTTTTGGATCGGATCACCTCGCATCGAATACTCATTAATCTTGATCGAATTACCAAAGCGACGAGTGCGCTGGTTGGGGGCTAACAAATAACCAATCTCCTCATCTGCAATGTAAATCAGGGGATTGCCAAAGCCTACTGTACGCAGTCCTACCTCTAGCACCACCAACAATCCCACAAAAGCAGTTAAAATTATTACCAGTACAATTCGCAAAGTTCAACAGCCCTAAATAAATATATTCGTTATAGGAATCATATTTGAATTTTGAAAAAATCTAAGTATCTGTAGGGTGGGCAATGCCCACCACATCCCGGTTTTGGTGGGCATTGCCCACCCTACGTATTTTTCAAAAATCAAATAATAGTCCTATACAATTTATACTATTATATCAAATGGTGTAGATTAAGAGTGTATAAAAGTACATTGTGTGTCTGTAAGTACAAGCAATAATCATGATGCAAATCTTAGGAATTTCGTATTGTATGGGAATGGAAGGACTACAATCAAGACGGACGAATTAGTACTAGAACAAAAAAAGCTATGTCCGACTTGAACCGAGGAATCATGAAATTTGAGGGTGCGGATTCTCCAAAATTAGTCACCATCTCCACCGTGCTGGTTTTGGGATCAATTGTGGCGCTGATTATTTGGGCGCTGCAAACAGCCTACGCAGTCAACTAAGAAAATCACAAAAAGAGCAAGGGGGGAGAGGGGGAGAGGGGGAGAGGGGGAGAGGGGGAGAGGGGGAGAGGGGGGAGATGGGGGAGATGGGGGAGTAAACAATTATTCTTCCCCATTCTCCCCATCCTCCCCATCCTCCCCATCCTCCCCATCCTCCCCATCCTCCCCATCCTCCCCATCCTCCCCATCCTCCCCATCCTCCCCATCCTCCCCATCCTCCCTACACCCCTACACCCCTACACTTCCTAAAATCCACATAGAATATGTCTGAACTCTGGGGTACATTAGTTATTTTAATCGTCTGCCCTCTATTGGGTGCGCTACCGCTGAGTGCCTGGGTGACCCAAGCTTTGAGCCAGCGTCCGTTAGCACACATTGGTACTGGCAATATCGGTGTCTCATCTGCTTTCTACCACGGTGGTACATTAGTAGGGATTCTGGCAGTTTTTTCAGAAGCTTTCAAAGGCATTACCGCAGTCCTGCTTGCCCGTACTTTCTTCGGACATGGCTCAGCTTGGGAACTGATGGCACTAATTGCCGTGGTACTAGGTCGATACTGGGTAGGCAAAGGAGCAGGTACGACAAACGTTGTCTGGGGATTTACCATACACGATCCACTGGCAGCAGCATTTGTATTTTTGCTTGCAAGTACCAGCTATACCATTCTGGGCTCTAGAAAACTAGCAAAATTTGGAGTTTTAGTTCTATTTCCCCTGATTGTAGCGATCCTGCACCCTGAAGATTCACCAGGAATCTTTGCAGCTATTGCCCTAGCTGGGTTGCAAGCCTTTATTTACAAAGAAATGCCTGATGATTTGGATCTCCCAGCCTCATTGGCACAACCAGAATCGCAAGCAGCGTTTAAATTTTTGCGCGGTGATCAAGATATTCTATCTCTCAATGACAATTTGGACGCGGCTCGATTTGGACATAAGGCGGCTAGATTATCGGAAATTAAGCACTGGGGTTATCCAGTGCCGAAAGGGTGGGTACTTGGGGTCTTGGATGACCCCACACCGTTGATAGAATTTCTCCAGCCGTCGGAGTTATCCCCAATGGTGGTGCGTTCTTCAGCAATTGGAGAAGACTTGGAACATGCTTCCGCAGCAGGACAGTATGAAACGATTTTGAACGTCACTACCAAAGATGGGTTGCAACAAGCCATCGCCCGAGTTCGGGCTTCCTACAATAATTCAGTAGCAGTGCAGTATCGACGCGATCGCTCTTTACACGAAGCTGGAATGGCGGTACTGATTCAACAGCAAGTCCAAGGAGTCTATTCTGGTGTTGCCTTTACCCGCGACCCCATGACCAAGCAAGGCGATGCGGTGGTGATTGAAGCATTGCCAGGAAACGCGGCGCAAGTGGTTTCTGGAAAATTTACACCAGAGCAATATCGCGCCAAAGTGATGGAAACCGACAACTTTTCGTCTGTACAATTAGAGGGTCAAGGGCAAGTACCACCAGCATTAATCAAGCAAGTGGCATACTTATCCCGACATCTAGAAGAACGTTACCACGGCATACCCCAAGATATTGAGTGGAGTTACGACGGTCAAACTCTTTGGGTGTTGCAAACTCGACCCATCAGCACCCTCCTACCCATCTGGACGCGTAAAATAGCAGCAGAAGTGATTCCGGGACTGATCCGCCCACTCACTTGGTCCATTAATCGTCCATTAACTTGTGGCGTCTGGGGAGGAATTTTTGCTTTGGTGCTAGGTGAACGCGCCGTTGGATTAGATTTCAACCAAACGGCAACGCTACATTATTCGCGATCCTACTTTAATGTCACTCTGTTGGGGGAAATTTTTCGCCGCATGGGTTTGCCTCCTGAGAGTCTGGACTTTTTAACTAGGGGAGCCAAATTAAGCAAGCCGCGTTTGGGTACTACACTACAGAATTTGCCTGGACTTATGCGGTTGCTTTGGCGGGAATTGTGTTTAACAATGGACTTTAACAGGGATGATCGCAGGCAGTTTGTTCCGGCTTTGTCTAAGTTATCTCAGGAATTAGTGGATGAGCTTGAGCCAGCTCGCTTGTTGGCAAGAATTAACTTCATCCTAGAGTTGCTGGGTCGTGCAACTTACTACAGTATTTTGGCTCCGTTAAGTGTGGCGTTGCGTTCGTCAATTTTTCGGGTGAAGGATGGGGAAATTGATCACAGTCTGACTCCAGAGGTTGCGGTGTTGCGATCGCTTCACGATTTAGCCACAGATGCTCACCAGATATTACCGAAGTTTGAGTCGGGAATGGTGTTTGAGCAGTTGGCGCAAACGCCTCAAGGGCAAGAAATTTTGACAAGGTTTAAGAAATTGCTCGAGCGTTACGGTTATTTGAGTGAGGTGGGAACTGATATTGCAATTCCTTCTTGGAAGGAAGAACCCCAGGCGTTCAGGCAATTGTTTGTCCAGTTTATGCAGGGGAATGAACCGTCACGACCCCAAAAACGTCAAGGCAAGAGAAAGTCCGGCTTTGTGCAGAGGCGTGTAGATTTGAAGGGGCGAGTTACGGAGGTTTATTCTCAGTTATTAGCTGAGTTGCGTTGGTGTTTTGTGGCGTTGGAGAAGGTTTGGTTAAAGTCGGGTTTACTTGAGCAGCCTGGGGATATATTTTTTCTAGAGCATGATGAGGTGCGGCGTCTGGTTGAGGATTTCGAGCCAGAATTTGTGGAATATTTGCAGGATTTAGTGCAATTTAGGCGATGTCAGCTTGCAGAAGATAGTCAGCTAGATCCAATCCCTCTTTTAATATACGGCAATAACCCCCCTGCTTTTGTCCAAACTGCTTCCCTATCCGCTGATGATGTCCTGCAAGGCATTGCTGCCAGTCCAGGAAAAGCCGAAGGAAGGGTAAAAGTGTTGCGGAATTTTCAATCTGTGCCAGAAATTGACCGGGATACAATTCTGGTAGTGCCTTACACAGACTCTGGCTGGGCACCCCTGCTGGTTAGAGCCGGAGGATTGATTGCTGAGGCGGGTGGACGACTTTCTCACGGGGCGATTTTGGCTCGCGAGTATGGCATTCCGGCAGTAATGGATATCCGAAGTGCCACATGGTTGCTACAAGATGGTCAGCGGGTACGGATTGATGGTGATAGAGGTATTGTGGAAATTTCTAATGATTTAAGACCGTGACGACTCCACAATCCCCTAAAGCCAATTCCCCACTAAAACATAGGGTGCCCAATAAAATGGATGTCCTTTGTCCTTCAAAACAAACTCTTGAGCACGACGTAGGGCTTCTGCTTTAGTTAAATTGGGATCGTGTGTTAACTGTCGATAGAATTCACTCATCAGAACGGAGGTAGATTCATCGTCTACTTGCCACAGTGAAGCCAGGGTACTGCGTGCGCCGGAACGCACAGCGACACCTGCGAGTCCCAAAGCCGCACGCTTGTCTCCACTCGCTGTTTCACAAGCACTGAGGACAAGTAATTCAATTGGAGTCGGTACGCTTGAGGAACGCCCTACCACTTGTTCTCTAGTTTGCAGTACTTCACGTAACTGTTTAATATTCATCTTGCCATTCCAAGCAAGAATATATGTATCTTCGAGTTGAGAACTGAATTTGCCGTGAGTTGCTAGGTGAACCACAGGAAAAGAAACTGAACTGACTTGCTTGATTATGTTTGTCTCAGTAAAAGCTTGATTGATCAGCTCAATAGATGGAAGAATAGACTTTATTTGCTGCAATTCGGTGGCGACATTTGGTAGGGGACTAAAGCCGAGGCGAGATTCTGTTAATCCGCCGGCTAATGCTTCAAATCGTTCCCGTTTTTGTTTGGGTGCTAGCAGTTGTAAACCAGGCGAGAGGGCGACGCTGTATTTTTCTACTAAATACTGTTTGCCGTCGTAAAGCGCCGCCATTGGGATATTCCGCAAGGAACCATCCATCACAAAAACTAGATTTTTGACATTGCTTTGCTCTAAATCGGCAATGGCAGGTTTGATAATCCAATTATACACTTCAAGGGAAAGGGCTTCGCGATCGCGAAACGTATAGCGTTGTTCTAGTTTTTGTCGCAGTGCTTTAATGGTGCTTTCCACTTCTACTTTGGGTTTGTCAGTTGTGTAGTGCCGTAATTCTTGAGAACGCGGTAATTTGACAATTGTTTCGATGCTGTCTGTTAATATAATTGAGTAAAAAACTGCTGTCGCTGGATTAGCATTGTCCACCACTTGGTCAATCTGTGTTGGCTGGACGGTAATACAAGCATCTTGGAAAAAGTTGTCTAATTCAGCTAATTGTAAAGCTTCAATTACATCGCGAGCTTGCTTTAAGTTTTTCTGGCTGACCTGTTTCGTTACTGTTTTGTTAGTTGAAGTTTGGTTCGATTTTAAAAGTAATCCTACCAATTGGCGATATACTGGTTCTACTTCATCTCGAAAGTCAAATTGAATGTCGGGATTGAGAGCAACCAAATCACCGCGTAAAGTATGAAGAGTTTCTACTGCTGAGGTGTAAGCTGCTACTGCTCTTTCTGAATCTCCCTGTACCAAAAGTAGGCGTCCGAGTTGCCATTGCCACTGAAAGGCAATATCCGGTGCATTTATTATCTGAGCAAGGTTTAAAGCTGACTCGGTATATTGCCGTGCTTTTGACAATTGTTTTCTCATCTCGTAAAATTGAGCCAGATAACCCAGACTATAAGACTCGGCGCGTTGGTCTTTGAGGTCTTTGGCTTGTTGCACAGCCGTGTTTAATAGCTGGACAATATCTTCTTTTGTCTCCTTGTCCCCCAATTCATGACAACCCAAACTCTGGGCAAAGTTTACAAGAGCGTATATTGCGGCTCTACTGGGGGTTAAATTGGTGAGTGCAGATTGAATTGAACCCACATCTTCGCTCGTCGGTTGTTGCCCAAGAGACTGCAATAATCTTAAGCGATTGAGTTGTGCTTGTACAGCAGTGATGGGGGAACTTGACATACTCGCGATTTCATGATAGTATTCAGATGCTTTTTTGTAGTAGAATTTGGTATCATCTGTTTGGGCGTAGATGCGAAGCAGCTTGTCGTGAGACATCGCTGTTTGTCCACACTGCGACGGGAGAAAATTATCCTCGGAAGTGCTTTGTTTGATGAGATTTCTCTTGCCCCTGGCGAATGCGGCATTGCCTAAACTGAGTAAAGTTGCACTTTCTTCAGGTGGCGATCGCAACTGTTGTGCTACTCCCAAACTTTGCTCCAGCATTTTCTGAGACTTTTCTACATCTCCACTAGCTAGCAGTGTATTGCCCAAACTTCGTAATCCTGCGGCTTTTAAAGGCGAGTCAGGCATGGAAAGGAGATTTTTTTCTAACTGCTCAAATAATTTTATGGTGCGGCGGTAAAACCCCAAAGATTGTAAGGCTGTAGCCTGGTTAATTAAAATACCAATATTAGCAGCAGTATTACCAATTTCGGAGTATATTTTAGCAGCCTTTTCCCATGCTTGCAAAGCATTTTCAGCTTGCCCCAGTGCTAATTGTAAATTGCCTTGAGTGTTGAGAACTATGGCGAGAATGTGTTTTGCGTTACTGGTACTTAACTTCGATTTATTTAATAAATTGAGACTAGTTGTAATTGCAACACTTGCGATGTTCCAATGTCCTAGTTTTTGCTCAGTCAAAGAAAGGTAATTTAACGCCAAAGCTTGGTTAAGCGCATCATTTTGAGATTGATAAACCCGTGCAGCTTGCTGGAAACTTTGCGCTGCTGAGACAAATTGTCCTAATTGGTATAAAGTCTTGCCTTTTTGCATCAGTTGTTCTATGCTTTCAGGGACTTGACCAATGGACGTAGAACCATTGCTCATTGGCTGAGGAGATCGGATGGGGATCTCAGTAACTGGGACAATGGAAGCAGGCGATCGCACTAGATGAACACCAAAGCTGAAAGTTAACCCCAGCAAAGCTAACAGAATAATTTGTAACTTGTGTACACCCTTTTTTCTAACCATTCCAAACTCCCTCTTCAGTTGGTATGTAGTTGCGCTTTAGCGCTCATGACAGTCGTGAGCGCTAAAGCGCAACTACGGACCTTACAATTACCATTGTCCTATGCTGCGTATCTATTACTTGGCAATTGGCGGCTGACATCCATTAGATGAACTGCCTACCTTGTGTGGTGTTGCTGTGGGAGCATAAGCTGTGAGTGTCACATCCCCATTTTTATTAATTATCCACCCCCTCCGCCATTGGTATCAGCGTTAATTCTAGCTGCGTTGTTCAACACGATAGAGTTAGCATCTACATTTATGTCACCTGCCTTCGCTTTTCCTCTAGAAGTAGCATACAAGCCGCTTTTAACGCGACCATCAATAGAAGTACCAACCACTTGTACACTATCAGCACTGACAGCCAAATTCCCCCCCTTACCTGAACCAAGTGTGGCAGTAGCAACCTGTGCCCCATCTCGAATTAGTAATTCACGAGTGTTGATCCTCAAGTCTCCTGCATCCCCTCTACTGCCTCGCGCCGATTACGATACAATAGGAACAGCACTTAAGGGTCGTATTTCAAAAATGGTGACACTAAAGGTACCGCAGTCCCAACCATCCGCAAATCTGAAGGTAACAATTATACTAGAAAATCTTGCCTCCGGACATGTTGCTGCTTCTGTATTTGAGTTGCCCGACTGTCGAGTAGAAGCCCAAACACGAGAAGAAGCTATTACCCAAATTAAAGCTGCATTTTTAGAACGGCTTAAGCATATTGAAACAATCTCGTGGGATGTGCCATTTCAGGCATCAGTTCCTGCCTGGATAAAATTTGCGGGTGTTTTCAAAGACGATTCAGATTTTCAGGAAATTATGCAGACAATTCGATCTGAGCGAAATAGTAATGATGAATCTGAAGTTGACCCTTCTTATTATTTGTAAAGAGAATTTTAGTGTCTTTACATATTTTAGATACTGACCATGTTTCATTAATTCTGTACAATCATTCCTTAGTTATAGCAAACGCTGCCCAACATCAAATTGCAGTTACAGTGATTACGGTTCAAGAACTTTTCAATGGGTGGATAGGCAGAATTAATGACCCGTCACTGGTAAATAATTTGCCCGCGCTCTACACTAAACTTTGGACAACCGTGAAATATCTTCAGACGGTTGAGATGCTAAATTTTACTCCAGAAGCTGACACTTGCCTCAAGCAATTGCTAAAAGATAACCCACTCCTGCGAAAAAACCGCCTGCAAAAAGATATGCGAATTGCAGCAATTGCATTATCGCTCAATGCCACAGTTGTCACGCGCAACCAACGGGACTATGAGCAAGTACCCGACCTTGCAATTATAGATTGGACACATTAAATTGTAAGTCTATCTTAGCCTCTGGCTTAACTTGCTGGCAACAGAGCCAGAGTGCAGAACGCGCAATTGGCAGAAAATACTATTTGGCAATAGGTGGCTGACATCCATTAGATGAACTGCCTACCTTGTGTGGTGTTGCTGTGGGAGCATAAGCAGTAAGTACCACTTCCCCATTCTGATTAATTATCCACCCTTGCGCTTCCACAATTTGATTCGGGAGTGAGGAATTATTCTCTCTACCTCTCCTTCTGTGTCCCTTTCCTTGTGTTCCCCTTGGCACAGTAGTGAGTTGCCAATCTTCCCACACTACATCACTATTGAGTGTATTGTTGGGAGAGGGAGGTAAACCACCACGTCCAGTATAAGTGAAGCTACTTTTAGCAGTTCGAGAGCAGATATTATCGTCTACTAAACGGGCGACATCCACCACATCTACTGGTAATGGAACTAACCCGTTATTGATATCAACATCAGGGTTGCTGATTTGCACTGTGCCACTTAAGTCAGGAGTTGCACCTTTGGCAGTAATATCACTTGTAGTTGGTGAAGGTTCTTTGCTGGGCTGGATGCCAAAGATACCTGCTATATTTTTAATAGTCACATCCCCACCACGAAAGTTAGCAGAATTAGCACGAATGTGGCTATTTTCCGATGGAACAGCGATGATGAAACCATTTTTAGCATCAATGGTAATATTGCCACCAGTAATATTGTCTCCACTAGCGTTAGTGGTGATACTGCTACCACGACGCAGTTGCAATAGGGGTGAATTGAGAGAGATATTTCCTGCCGTACCTTGCCCTCCTTGTTGAATTTGGGTAATCAAATATGCTTTATTGTCAAGTGATACAGAGGGTGCTGTAATGTTTATGGTTCCGCCATTACCGACTGAACTGGGGCCGACTTCACTGTATATACGACCTCCATTGTTTAGGAAAACCTGATTGTCAGCCGTAATATTCACATTACCAGCTTGTGCTGGTTTGCCATTGTCTCCCTGACCATTATTGATGCTGGCAGCAATAACCGCATCATTATCAAGCATAACTGAACGTGCTGTGATGTTGATGTCATTGCCATTGCCGACTCCCCCACCTATAACATCACTGCCGATAGTCGCGTCACCATTTCCCTTGAGTGCTTCTACGTCAACGGCATCGCTGGCATGAATTGTCACACTACCTGCGTTTCCTCGTCCACCATTATTTCTGGCTAATACTTGAGCGCCATTTGTAACCTTAAGCGACCCTGTTGTGATGTTGATGTTACCCGCGTTGCCGATCGCTTCGTTTTCCACAATATTCTTAACAAGACTATCATCTGCAAGCGTTATTTTTCCTGTAGCATTGAGCGTAATATCTCCTGCAACAGCAGCCCCTGACCCCAAGCCAGATTTGATTCCAGCAACAAGACCACTTCCTCCCAGAACATTCAAATTTCGAGCATTGATAGCAATACTTCCGCCTCCTCCACCGCTAACATCAAGATCGGCGTAATTGTTTAGAAAGACATCCGCTCGCTCAAATGCATCTGGAAAACGCAGAGCAGTCAGCTTAAACACCCCTTCCAACTGCTGTCCCTCTATGTCCACCATTCCTGCACTAGTGAGTCCGCCCAACTCGATCCGACCTCCCTGAGCTTGTAAAATCCCATCTGTCCCTCCTTCAATGTTGATATTGCCACCCACAAGCGCTAAACTTTGGCCTGGTTTCACTTGGAGATTAGATTTTTGAACCTGAATCCCCGCACCATTCCCGTATTGCAAACCAACAGGTACACTGATAGTCAGCAAGGGTGCAGATTGAGGAGTAGTGGCACTGAATTCAAAGCCATCTCCAAACTTCAGGCTACTGGCAGTGCTAGCAACAAACGAACCGCCAATATCCAACCGGGCATTTGGTCCAAAAATAATACCATTGGGATTAAGCAGGAATAAGTTTGCTGTGCCATTAGCGCGAATCCAGCCATCAATATTAGAAATTGACTTACCCGTTACTCGTGTGAGAATGTTTTGAATATCGGGTGCATTATTGAATAAAGCATGACTGCCATTGGGAACAGAGAACTCAAAGAAGCTGTGGAACAGATTAGTGCCTCTTGTAGTTCCTCCCTCAATGATTCTGGTGTTCCCCTCTAATCTGACGTTGGAATTATTCGGGAGAGTGGCATCCGGCGTAATTTGGGCGATAGCTTCGCTGCTGCACACAGTGCAGAACGCGCAATTAGCAGAGAGTATTATTGCACCAGCTAACTGACTTGTTAGGGCTAGCAGCTTTTTGCCGTCACTGTTGAAAAGTAAGCGCACTCAGAAAAAGTCTCCGGGATAGATAAGTTTACCTTGAAACAAGCAAACAGTCACCGAATGTACTGAGGTACATTCGGTGGGGGAAAAATTTATTCAAGCAAACTGTTATCAACCGCCTGGGAGTTGACCGTAGAGGTTTTGCACCAACAGCTGATCTAACTTGCCATAGGGGGTCGGACTACTAACCCCTGCCCTCACATTCAGTCCGCCGACTATAGCCGTTGATTCCGCATCAGAGAGTTCCTCCAGAATTCCCTCTACGTCACACAATGCCCCAGCGGAGAGTTCAGCAAGTTCCTTGACGGGGCTAGGTACATCACTATATGCAGGCGCAGCGGATGTAGCAGAGTTTTGAGTCTGTGAAGTCATTTTCTTCATCATAAAGTTGAGATCCCATTTTATTAAAGTGAACAAGCATAACTACGAATATGAGACTCAAGGCTTCCTTATATACCGTTGTTAGGAAATAAGAGTTTTCAGGAGTCAATAGCCGAACTTACGCTTCTGTATTACTCATTGGAATAAGTGAAATCAGAATATGCACTCCTAGAGATGATTAGGA
This sequence comes from Stigonema ocellatum SAG 48.90 = DSM 106950, assembly GCA_016903675.1. Lineage (GTDB taxonomy): Bacteria > Cyanobacteriota > Cyanobacteriia > Cyanobacteriales > Nostocaceae > Stigonema > Stigonema ocellatum. The sequence goes on from JADQBA010000005.1 coordinate 125,941, forward strand.
ATAGTTCACTTCCAGACAAATGCTTGAAAACCTCGTACACTTAGCACTTCGTGAATTTCTGCCGCACCAACAATTGCCAACTGCATAAATTAACTGAGTGTTCCCAATAATTTAGGAAAATGGATTTGAACATTACAGAGTCAAGTCATGATAGACGTTCTACTTAAAGAACTTAGTAATAGCGATATTGACTGGATGCTAGCGACAGGTACACAGTGTAGGTCAAGGTTTAAATCCCCGTCCGAAACCGTTTTTAATTACGAATTACAAATTATAAATTACCAATTATTTTCGCTGTTGTCAATTAAAATGTTGACTAATATTTTATCAAAACGACAAGCTATACTTGCAGGGAAAAATATTCGGAGTCGTATTTATACGACCATAATTTTTGTCAAAAAAATACTCTTCATGTTTGGGAATAGGGGTACTCGGCGTCGTACCCCAACTGTTTTGCAGATGGAGGCGACCGAATGTGGCGCTGCTGCTTTGGGAATTATGCTAGGTTACTACGGTAGAATTGTACCACTAGCGCAATTGCGTCAAGATTGCGGAGTGTCGCGGGATGGAAGTGAAGCAACGTTTGGATGGTGACAATTTCTCCAATAATTGTTGTAGTGTACTATCTGATAGTGATGATTTTTGTCTTTGTTTTTGAGCCTGAATATCTGCTTCTGTGACAGTAATCACCAAAAGACGTTCATCTGCACCTTCGTCAGGTCGCATCCGCATCATGGAGTCGAAAGCTGACAGTTCCCATTGTTGCATCAAGCCAAGCGATCGCCCGACCGCAATTAAGCCAGTTATGATAACACTTATTACCAATGCGGTTTGCAGATGACCTACTGTCAATTTAGGTAAAAAAATTGTGTTAAATAGTACAACAAGAGGCGATCGCAACGGTTGAAATATTTTCCAACCCCACAGAATCCAACAAATCTTTCCAATCAGACGCCAGGGCTGCATCTTGGCGTTGGCGGATGCGAAGTTCTCCTAAAGTAGTTACAGCATCTTGCCAAATACCTGCTTGAGCATAAAGGGCTACTCGTTGACGTGGGGTTGCTGTCACAAGGCGACGTGTTAATTCCTGTTTTGGGACAATGCGTTGCACTAACCCCTCAACTGCTATATCTTCTGAGCGGCTTTGGGGGCTACAATCCATCAAAAAGTACCAGTGATAATATTGTCCAATTTCGAGCGGTTTCTCTGTTGCAGGAACACTAACCCTAATCACTCCCGGCGTGTTAGATAAAGTAATAGGAATTGGTTCAGTGGTGAGAGAGTTATTTTTTTCATCCAGCAAGACAAATTTTACTGAGTTGATATTTTTGGGTGCATAGGGAACGTAAAACCAAAAAGTTGGATGTTCGGCTGTGGTTAAGCTTAAAACATATTGTCTGGTAGCTGTGCCTGTTTGTACCGTTTGATTTGCGGTTATTGACACCAAAGGTACCAAAGCTGTGAGAGGTTTGTTTGCAACTGGACAATTACGGCGAGTTCCTGCGCCTTTTCTGTCTTTCGGTGCGCCCCGATTTTCTGGTTGCCTTTCTAAGGCTGGCTGAACAAAACGTATTTTTGCAGTATTTGATTGCTGAGATTGTGCTGATAATTGCGTAATATTAACTAGTGAAAAAGTTGCACACAATGCTAAAGCTTTTTGTAGTGAAAGAAAGTTAATTCTAGTCATAATTAAACTCTCAATTATTTAGAGTTATCTACTTTACTTGTTAATTACACAAATTGTTTTCCTGTCTCCTGTCTCCTCCAATGAAATTAGAACTTAGGCATTGACAGAAATTTGCTTATGTGGTAATTACCATATAGCAAGCCTAAATCATTTATGAACAATAGATGATTTTGTAGGGTGGGCAATGCCCACCATTACAAGATTAGTAGGCATAGCCCTACGTTCTTATATAGCTGTAAGCGAAATCAACTTATACACTGGCAGCAGATGGAACGTGAATTGTAGATAGGAGAAACATTTTGCAGCCGCAGTACAATTGATCCACACATACAGACAATAGACCTGTCCACGCACGTTATGCACTGGTCCGGTCTTTTTGTACAGTGCGATCGTTCTAGAAATTAATTTTGTCCAACTACTTATTTTCTGAATAATTTTTCGTATTCTTTTACACTGATTCCAGTGACTACTAATCCCAGTGCAGAAGGAAGGCATGGAATCCAACCCCCATATAGTAGAAGAATAAAGCACCAACCGTAGAGGGTGAGTAATTCAGCACTGATGAAAATAGCCAGTTGTAATTGTGACCGACTGTATACAGCTAATATTCCGGCTACCAAAGACGTACCCCAAATCCACAGGATTTCACCCCATGCAGGTAAAACCCACAGCAACGGTCGGTGGTCTAAAACAGCACTTAGAATTTGACTAACCATATGTGCGTGAAGCACTACCCCAGGAATTTCCAGGTGGGGGGTAGTTGCCATACTGTAGGGTGTGAGAAAATAGTCTTTAACGCTTTGTGAGTCAACGCCAATCAAAACAATCTTATCTTTTACCCAGTTGGGGTTGAATTGACCATTCAGGACTTGTGCGACACTGACAAGTTTGGCAACCTGCCGCGAAGAGCGATAATTGAGCAGTATTTGATGCCCTCCTGCGTTAAATTTTTGATAACCACCTGTGGGGACATCTATGGGTTTAAAGACAATTTCGCCAAGCTGCAAATAGCCTTCGTCAGTAATATGAAGTTGGATGCCTTGCCCCGCTAGATATTGTCGTGCGAGTTGGAAGTTGAGGGAGTAGCGCGACTTGCAATTTGATTCCGGGTCTGGTGTCATAGATAGTAGATGACGACGGATTACCAAATCGCTATCAAATACAACATCACTAAAACCTGTGCGCGTAGGTGGAATTTCCGGTGGTGGTGAAATCCCGGCTGAAAGTTGTTCGCTATCGCTGGGTTGACAGATAGCAATAAAGTTGTTATTTGTTCGTAAACGAGTTGCTAAATCTGGATATTGGGAATCTACCGGAAAATCTCGATAAATATCCAAACCAATGGCTCTTGGTTTGTATGGTGACAATTTCTGCAATAATTGTTGTAGTGTACTATCTGATAGTGATGATTTTTGTCTTTGTTTTTGAGTCTGAATATCTGCTTCTGTGACAGTAATCACCAAAAGACGTTCATCTGCACCTTCGTCAGGTCGCATCCGCATCATTGAGTCGAAAGCTGACAGTTCCCATTGTTGCATCAAGCCAAGCGATCGCCCGACCGTAATTAAGCCGGAGATCAAGACACTCACTATAAATATGGTTTGCAGATTCGGTACTGTCAATTTAGGGTCAGGAATTGTGTTAGACTTACCGCATAATTGAAGCCAAGTGAGAGTATCTTCCGCTGGGTTTTGGCAAATCACAGGTAGCCAAGAAGCACCGGGAAATCTATCTTCCAAACCCTGCAATCTTAAGCGTGCATAACGCACCGCTAAATAGAAAGATTGACCACCTGAAAAATATCCCAGGAAATGTTTCACAAACTCTTGTGCTACCAAATCCGGGATTTTTTCCCGCATAACAATAATTTGGTGAATTTGCAAATCCGTTAACTGTCGCGCTAATCCCAACCCATCACACGAATTGAAAATTGCTATTTTTAACCTGCGAGAAATTGCATAATTTAGCGCATTTTTTAACTCGGTTATTGTTAAAATACTAGTTTTATTTATATGTATCTGACCCTGATCGTCATGGCTGTGACTATGTCCGGCAAAAAACAGAATATCCCAGCCTTGTTCGTCCCAAAGGCACTTATCTAACTCCTGACGTGAAGGCTCTACTAAAAATACTGTTGATGCGTGGGGTAATTGTTCTAGAATATTTCTATCTTGCTGAATATCAATTCCTTCACTATTACCCAAAATTGCCAATATTCTAACTTTATTTGTTTTCTGTTTGGGTAATGGTTTGACTCGCTCATATTTTGGGTTACTTACAGCTACTTCGCAAAACTTGTAACGCTCAACAAATTCCCACAAATGCCAAGGTAGCTGTTGCAGGAGGGTATCGCTTGTTTCAATAATAACCTGAAATTCTTCATCTAAAGCCAACTTCTCTCGTAATTTTTGGTCGATTGGGCGAAATAAATCAGAGTTTAGCCAGGAATTGATTGCGAGGTATAACTGTTCTTGAACTTCGCTAAAATCTACTACACTAACGTTAGTTAAACCTGTCGATTCTACTTTGATTCTCGAACTACTCACCAATCGTTGATAAAGTGCTTGATATATTAATTGAAAGCGTTTATAGAGTTCTGCAATTTCTGGTGCAGGAGGTAAACTACCTCCAAATTTTATTGGACGAGAGTTGTTATCCCACAATTGTGCAGTCACAGGGGAAAAGCCATCGTTTAAGTTACCTTTTTCTAAGTTGATAACAATTAACTTATTCATTGTTAAAGAATATGAGCGCACTGAATAGCCGTATAAAGATTTAGTCACGGATTTAATGATATTAAATCACAATAAGTGCGCCTTTTATCAACGAGGTAAGAAAGCTATGGAGCCTATTCTAGCTCTTTTGTCGCCCCATCAGCTTTGGGACTGATTGTTGACTTCACATACCTTGTTTTTAATTCAAAAACTGTATCCCAAAATACCGTTTTTTGATTCTTTTTTGGGACTTGTATCATAAGTAAAGCTAATAACTTAAGGGAAGAGCGCCAGTCGCCCCCCCTGGGCGTGGGAAACCCCGTTCGCCCGCTTGCTCTCCCCTTGGGAGAAGTTTGCTCGGAGGGAGGCCCTCCTTGCAACTTCTCAGGACCTTCTCCCAAGGGGAGACGCACTCGCGTTCAGGGCTGTCTCACCGATATCTGGGAGATACCGGGTTTCTTTATCTCACGAATGATTTAGGAATGCTATATCAATCTATAGATGCGAAGCCATGAATACTATTCAATATTCATATAACAATTCCAGTTTCTGAGTTCACCACTAGGACTTTAAAGGTTGTAAGCTATTCTCAAGAACATTAACAGTGTCTATTTAACCACACATAAAGTTAACTGACAGCAGATGAAAGTTTTTTTTATAAGTCTTTCGTCATTGCATACATTCTGTCGGTCAACTTAGTTTCGCCTGCATATAGCAATCCTATTTGAGATATCAACAGAGGGGACAAGGGGGACAAGCCAGAGGTGTTTATAAATCATTTAGGATTGGTATAGCAAACATTAACTTGATACACCATTGGTTGACAAACCCGAATCGTATCAAGCGGTTCAATATGCATTGACAGAGAAAACATAAAGTTTCTTCTGCCTAAATTGCCATATCTAAAAAAGGAATTTGACAAAAGGTGTTCATATGAGTGAGTTTTTCAATCATGTTTCTCGACGTAAGTTTTTATTAGTAACTGGCGCATCTGCGGGGACTGTATTGCTCAAAGGCTGTTTAGGAAATCCTCCAGAAAACCTGACTGGCGGTAGCGCTCAATCCCAGCCATCAGCACAGCAGGTTAGCGCCAACCTGAACGCAGAAGAAAAACCAGAAACTTCCAAGGTAAAACTGGGATATGTTCCTATCGTTGAGGCGGCTCCTTTCATTATTGCTAAAGAAAAAGGCTTCTTTGCCAAGTATGGCATGACGTCCGTGGATCTCTCCAAGCAATCTTCCTGGGGTTCAATGAGGGATAATACTGAACTCGGTTCAGCAGGTGGTGGTGTTGATGGTGGTCAATATCAGATGCCAATGCCTCATTTGATAACTGAAGGTTTAATCACTAAGGGAAACCAGAAAATTCCCATGTATCTTTTGGCGCAGTTAATTACTCATGGAAATGGTATAGCGATCGCCAGTAAACATGTAGGACAGGGAATTGAGCTTGACTTAGCAAAAAGCGGCAAGACTCTATTTGAAAAGAACAAAGCATCAAAAACTCCCTTCACCGCTGCCTATACCTTTGCCCGTGTTAACCAAGACTTCTGGATTCGTTACTGGTTGGCTGCTGGTGGTATCAACCCTGACACAGATGTGAAATTAATTGCTGTGCCATCTGCTCAAACTGTTGCCAATATGAAAACGGGTACAATGGATGGTTTCAGTACTGGTGATCCTTGGCCTTATCGAATTGTCAAAGAAAAGATTGGTTTTCTGGCAATGTTGACTGCCCAAATGTGGAAGAATCATCCAGAAGAATACTTTGCTATGAGGTCAGAATGGGTTAACAAGAATCCCAAGGCAACTAAAGCACTTTTGAAAGGCATTATGGCAGCTCAACAGTGGTTGGATAATTTTGATAACCGCAAAGAAGCAGCGCAAATCCTTTCTGGACGAAATTACTTTAATCTTTCTGCCGACATCCTCATGGCACCATTTCAAGGTAAGTATGACATGGGTGATGGTCGTTCTATTGATGACAAATCTATGGCGGCCTATTACTGGAAAGATGAAAGAGGTAGCGTTTCTTATCCCTATAAGAGTCATGATTTATGGTTCATAACCGAAAGTGTTCGCTGGGGCTTTTTGCCAAAAGAATACTTGACAAAAGCTAAGGAAATTATCGATAAAGTCAACCGCGAAGATATTTGGAGAGAAGCTGCGAAAGAAGCTGGAATTGCTGCGTCTGACATTCCAACAAGTACATCTCGTGGAGTGGAAACTTTTTTTGATGGCATCAAATTTGACCCTGAGAAGCCAGAAGAATATCTCAAGAATCTCAAAATTAAGAAAGTCAATGTATAGTAATTGGGTGGAGGAAATTAAGAATTTAAAACCGCAGATGAAGGCAGATGAACGCAGATAATTTTTAGATTATGGGAGAATGTGATGACAACTGTTCAAAGACGTCCTGTAAGCGCAAGATTGGACAATAGTTTCATAGATTGGTTGCAAAAGCAGTTTCGGGAACTTGTGCCTCCATCTATTGCGATCGCTATCTTTTTAGTCATATGGCAATTATTTTCTTGGACTCCAGGGGCTACATTACCAGGTCCGATAAAAGTTATCCAAGATACTTGGGTACTCATATTCTGGCCTTTTTATGACCGTGGTGGTATTGACAAAGGTTTGTTTTGGCAGATTTTAGCGAGTTTACAGCGGGTTGCAATAAGTTATTCCCTAGCGGCTATTGTTGGGATTAGCGTAGGCATTGTGATTGGTGTTAATAAAACAATGTCTAAAGCTTTAGACCCCATTTTTCAGCTATTACGCACAGTACCACCTTTGGCTTGGGTTCCTATTTCTTTGGCTGCTTTGCGACAAAACGAACCTGCGGCACTATTCGTAATTTTCATCACAGCAGTTTGGCCTATTTTAATTAACACTGCTGTGGGAGTTACCCAAATCCCCCAAGATTACAACAACGTTGCTAAAGTTCTGCAACTCAACAAGAAAGAATATTTCTTGAATATCTTGATTCCTTCTGCCCTTCCTTACATTTTCACGGGGTTGAGAATTTCCATCGGCTTGGCTTGGTTGGCTATTATCGCTGCTGAAATCGTCATGTCCGGTATTGTTGGAATTGGCTTTTTTATCTGGAATGCCTATCAGAATAATGCTGTGAGTGAGGTGATATTGGCTCTAGTTTATATCGGCATTGTCGGTCTGGTGCTAGACAAATTCATGGTTTGGATTCAAACACTGATTCTGCCGGCAGAACAAAAGTAGTTGGGTGTTGGGTGTTGGGTGTTGGTTGTTGGGTGTTGGGTGTTGGGTGCTACCAATCCCCACTCCCCACTCCCCACTCCCCACTCCCCAATCCCCACTCCCCACTCCCCAATTACCAATTACCAATTACCAAACTGCCATGTCTTTCTTTATTAGTATTGATCAAATAGAAAAGGTTTTTGAGTTACAAGGCGGCGGCAAATATATTGCTCTAAAAGGGATTGACCTCCAAATTAAGAAGGGGGAATTTGTTTCGCTGATTGGTCACTCTGGTTGTGGAAAATCCACTTTATTAAATATGATTGCGGGGTTGGATTTACCAACTGAAGGAATGGTGACTCTAGAAGGGAAAAGAATCACTAAGCCGGGACCAGACCGAATGGTGGTGTTTCAGAATTATTCGCTTTTACCTTGGCGGACAGTGCGAGAAAACATTGCCCTTGCTGTGGATGCAGTGATGAAAGATTTACCAGCGGGGGAACGGCGAGCAATTGTAGAACAGCACATTGATATGGTAGGGTTGCGTCCCCATGCTGACAAATCCCCCGGAATGTTGTCTGGTGGACAAAAACAGCGGGTGGCGATCGCCCGTGGTTTAGCAACTAAGCCCAAGTTGCTACTTTTGGATGAACCGTTTGGTGCTTTGGATGCACTGACTCGCGGTAACTTGCAAGAACAACTGATGCAAATTTGTGAACAGAACCAAGTAACCGCAGTGATGGTGACACACGATGTCGATGAAGCTGTGCTGCTTTCGGACAGAATTGTCATGCTCACTAATGGACCAGAATCCAAAATTGGTGATATTTTGAATGTGGATATCCCCAGACCCCGCAAGCGGATGGAGGTGGTACAACATCCCAGCTACTACAGCTTGCGCAGTGAGATGATTTATTTCCTCAACCAACAGAAACGGATTAAACAAATTAGGGCGAGGAAAACAGCAAATATCTCTCGTCATGGTTTAGAAAAAGTCAATCTGGAAATTGGCTTTGTCCCCTTAACCGCCTGTGCTCCCCTAGCAGTGGCAAAAGAAAAAGGTTTCTTCGTCAAGCATGGTCTAGATGAGGTTAACCTCGTGCGGGAAACAAGTTGGCGCGGCATTGTCGATGGTATGAATGGAGGGTATTTAGATGCTGCCCAAATGCCATCAGGGATGCCCATGTGGTTAACTTTGGGAGGACATCAAAACCGACCCTTGCCCATTGTCACGGCCTTGACAATGACACGCAACGGCAATGCTATCAGTCTATGTAAGCGGTTTTATGACCAAGGTGTGCGAACCCTTTCAGATTTTAGAAATTTCCTGCTTCATACTTATAGCCTACGGCATACATTGGGAGTGGTACATCCCAGTTCCATGCACAATATGCTGCTGCGTTACTGGCTAGCAGCTGGTGGTATAGACCCTGACCAGGATGTTGATATTAAGACCATTCCTCCTGCACAAATGGTAGCTGACCTAAAAGCTGGAACCATTGATGGTTACAGTGTGGGTGAACCTTGGAATATCCGCGCCGCTTCTGAAAGCATTGGCTTTACCATAGCTACTGACTTAGAAATCTGGCCAGGACATCCAGGTAAAGTTCTTGGTGTACGGGAAGATTGGGCAACAGCTTATCCTAACACCCACATCGCCTTGACCAAAGCTTTGCTAGAGGCTTGCCATTACTGTTCGATTCGAGAAAATGCTGAAGAAATTCGGCAAATTTTGGCGCGGCGGGAGTATATCAGTACTGATATCTCTTACATCCAAATCGAAGATCCAAATAATGCTACCTGTAGCTTAGACCATCCCATGCAGGAATATGCCCACCACCAATTTTATGCAGATTCTGCCATCAACCGTCCCAGTCGGACTGAGCAAATTTGGATCATGACTCAATTAGCGCGTTGGGGTGAAACTCCCTTCCCCAGAAACTGGGTGGAAATTGTAGAAAGAGTGTGCCGAGTAGGTGTGTTTAGCACTGCTGCACGAGAGTTAGCTTTTGATATTAGTTACACTCGTCAACCCATTCAGCTTTTTGACGAGACGCCCTTTAATACTGATGATCCAATCTCCTATCTCAATAGCTTGAAGATTAAACGCGATTTTTCAGTCGCAGAAGTTGTGATCGACCAACCAAGAGCGATCGCTGCTTAAAGGAGTTAGGAGTTAGGAGTTAGGAGTTACGAGTTAGGAGTTATAGCAGTCATAAATGATTTGCTCTCCGTGGAGAAACCCGGTTTCTTCAAGAAACCGGGTTTCTGTTTTTTTACAACCAACAAGCAACAACCAACATTTAACAACTAACAACTAACAACTAACAGCCAACATTTAACAATCAACAACCAACAACCACCAACCAACAATCAACAACCAAAATTTAACAAATGACAACTACACAGTACCGTCTTGAATCGTTTTTAGAAATTAAGAATGTTACCAAAGTCTATCCGACAAAAAAAGGGCCTTTTACTGTACTTGATGGCGTTAATCTTACTGTTAATGAGGGTGAGTTTATCTGCGTCATTGGTCACTCTGGCTGTGGTAAATCGACTTTGCTAAACATGGTTTCGGGTTTCAATTTTCCTACCTCTGGACAAGTCCTGCTGGAAGGAAAGCCAATTACTAAGCCGGGACCTGACCGAATGGTGGTTTTCCAAAACTATGCCCTTCTACCTTGGCGAACTGCTTTTGAAAACATCTACCTGGCTGTTAACGCTGTTTATCCTAATAAGCCAAACCCTGAGAAAAGGGCGATCGTGCGGGAACATTTGGCAATGGTAGGGCTAGCAGACGCTGCTGACAAAAAGCCAACTCAACTGTCTGGTGGTATGAGACAGCGGGTTTCCATTGCCCGTGCTTTGGCAATTCGTCCCAAAGTCTTGATTTTAGATGAACCATTCGGGGCGCTGGATGCCATTACTAAGGAAGAGTTGCAGGAACAACTGCTGAAAATCTGGAATCAGAACCGCTGCACTGTGTTGATGATTACCCACGACATTGATGAAGCGCTGTTTTTGGCAGACAAATTGGTGATGATGACCAATGGTCCCCATGCCAAAATTGGCGAAGTTATGGAAATTCCTTTCCCCCGTCCCCGCGATCGCGCCCTCATCATGGAAGACCCGCAATACTATCAACTGCGTAACTATGCCCTAGACTTCCTCTTCAACCGCTTTGCTCATGATGATATAGGTTAATGAGGAGTTAGGAGGCGCGGAGTTAGGAGGCGCGGAGTTAGGAGGCGCGGAGTTAGGAGTTAGGACAATACTGCTCTTCCATTGGAGGTGATGACAACTGAGTACGCTAATTATGCAACCGCGAACTCTGTATCCTGTCTCAACTCTGGTGAACGAAATCCCAATACGATCCGCTCCTTCGGCACACCCGCCCTGAGCAGATCGGCGGCGATTCCCTCCTCGGTGCCATCACGTTGAATCCAAAGTTTGCCATCGATGATATCAACATGAATCAGGCAACCGTGAACGCGCCGAGTCACGGTTGGTGAGAAATCGTAAGCTGGTTCTCTTCCCAAAATCATCAGCAGGTAGCGATCTTGTTCACTGTCAAAGACGGTTTCAAATTGAATATCGCCATTGCTGAAAGGGATTTTTGTATGTTCAATTAGGATATTCCGAATCAACTGTCTGTATTGCTCCAAGGTATCCATCTGAAAATAATCTCCTCCTCTAGTTGGAACACAACGATATTTACTTTGTAATCCTCTACCAAAATTTTAGCAATTGGCTCATCAAAGATATCAGCATACACTACGTCTCGAACAGCAAGATATAAGACGCGGTTGGGATCGGAGCCTCACAAGAGAGCATTACAAGCCTAGGCTTGTAACGAGGTTGATACACAGTTGTGTTTTTCTGTCAATGCGTAAGTCCTAAAAGTATTGAATTTTCACTCTTCTAATAGGATTGCTATATTAAGTAAATCACAATTGCGACAGTTCAAGGTGCGCATCGTGGATTATTAGGGAGATATTTATAGGAATCATATTTGATTTTTGAAATATACCTAGGTGGGGCTATGCCCTACATTACCCGGATTTGGTGGGCAGTGCCCACCCTACACTACTTAAGATTTTTCACAAATGATTTAGGATTTCTATATCATAATTTGTAATTAAAAATGAGTTTAATACCCCCACGTCTACAGGTGGTCATTTTTCAGTCGGGGTTTAAATCCCCGACTGAAAAATAATTACGAATTATGAATTACGAACTACGAATTTTTACTGCATCTCACTCAACACCTGTCGGATAGTATCCGATGGCACTTGATCAGTCACTGTCACTTCAC
>JADQBA010000462.1 GCA_016903675.1 Stigonema ocellatum SAG 48.90 = DSM 106950
AACTGCGAACTTCTGATGCTGTTACTGCATTGCGAAAGGGTTCAATCAATGCTTTTGTCTGGGCAAATCTTCCTAACAATCCCAAGCTTTCTTGAGAAATTTGGGGTTGAGGAGAGGGTGCAAAGTAAACATCTATTTCTCTTACTTCCCCTGCCACATCCTTACTTGTTTCTACTGAACCTAGCGGTGATAATAATTCTTGGAGATAATCTTTGGCGAAGCGGTCATACGGGAATCTTGTCATTTTACTTTGCGATCTACTATGGATCATACACTACCATACGTATGGCATCTAATGGTTCGGGGGTGAGTCCATTACAATAGGATTCGAGGGCGAATAACATTTCTAGATAACTACCGCGAAAGGCGACGACTGGGGCAAAAAATCTGCCTTGGCGATAGCGGGTTATTAGTTCATCAACATAACTGTTACAGTGCAATACGGTTCAGTTAAGGTTAACTGCGGTTATAGAAACCCGGTTTCTCGGCTGGTGCTTAACTGAACTGTATTGCAACATACTCAGCATTCGGTAAATCGAGAAGATAACCCGGTGCTAGGTTTTCCCCATTGGTGTTCACATCTGATACCAAGCTAGCCCAAGGGATATCTTGCAATGTCTCTTGGGGATGTGTAACTTGAGGGTGTTAATGGGTAACTTTAAGTTGTTTTACGGCTACTGTTGAGTAAACCTGGTCAATAAATCTTCGCGAGATAATTGTAGCAATAAAGGAGTAAATTCTTCCGGTGGTAATGCTAATAA
>JADQBA010000483.1 GCA_016903675.1 Stigonema ocellatum SAG 48.90 = DSM 106950
TGGGACACTCCCTGTTGCTGTTGTGGGGACCAGAGGCACAAGGAGACTTCACTCGTTGGTGCCAAATCGGTGGCTTGTGGACATTCGTTGCCCTGCATGGAGCATTTGGTTTGATAGGCTTCATGTTGCGGCAATTTGAAATTTCCCGCTTGGTAGGGATTCGCCCCTACAACGCCATTGCGTTTTCAGGACCCATCGCGGTGTTCGTCAGTGTGTTCTTGATGTACCCTTTGGGACAGTCAGGCTGGTTTTTTGCCCCCAGCTTTGGTGTGGCGGCAATCTTCCGCTTTCTACTGTTCCTGCAAGGGTTCCACAACTGGACACTCAACCCCTTCCACATGATGGGGGTAGCAGGGATTCTCGGTGGTGCGCTGCTGTGTGCAATTCACGGTGCTACAGTAGAGAACACCCTATTTGAAGATGGTGAAGGCGCTAACACCTTCAGAGCTTTCAATCCCACCCAAGCAGAAGAAACCTACTCCATGGTGACGGCTAACCGTTTCTGGTCACAGATTTTCGG
>JADQBA010000277.1 GCA_016903675.1 Stigonema ocellatum SAG 48.90 = DSM 106950
AGACGAAAAGAGTGTCTTCACCACACTAGTGAAGATACTTATGCTTTATTATACATTGGTAAGTTGAGTCAGGAGTAATTTTAGGCGTTGCTGAATTTATTAATGAATTACGTTTAGTTACAGATTTGTAATTTTTCCAAACCCTTGTAGAGACGCGATTAATCGCGTCTCTACGATCAACGTGATTTCACAATTCATATCTTGATTCAGCAACGGCTAATTTTATATGAGTGCAGCAGATTTGGGATTTGGAACCGCAGATGTAGACGCCCTTTGGGCGGCTTCCCGTAGGGTACGCAGATGAACGCAGATAATTGTTTGTGAAGTTTACGCAGAGTGGGGCGATCGCTCTCTCGTGATGGATGGGTGAGTTTGGTTTGTATATCCAATCCCAAAACTTTCTTTAATTCTAAATTCTAATTATTTTCATAATTCATAATTCATAATTCATAATTCATCCATATGCCAACAAAAGTTACTATTAATCCTGGGCAAATCGTCATTAATAATGGCTCTTCTTTTCTAGTCACTGCGTCTGATGCTTCTATCGACGATAATCGGGCGCAAGGTTTTTTCGTCTCGGACACTCGCTTAATTTCTTACTACGAAATTTCGCTGAACCGCAAGCAACTTGTACTGTTAGCTTCTAGCAACCTCACCCATCACAGTGTACTTTACCAATTCACTAACCCTGAACTGTGTATGGTGAATAGCACGTTGCCCCAAAATCGTTTAATGGTGACGATCCGACGCAACATTGTGGAGGGGATGCATGAAGATATTGACATCACCAACTATCACTCGGAATCGGTTGAGTTTCAATTAATGCTAGCTTTGCGCTCAGATTTTGCGGACATTTTTGAGGTCAAAGCAAAGAATATTGTGACGCGTGGGAAGACAGAAACAACTTGGAACAATGGCTTACTGAAGACTGAGTATCATAACGACTTCTTCCACAGAGGTATTATTGCTCAGCCGGCTCATTCTGGTTCTCAGCCAAGCTATGCCAACGGTCGTTTAATATTTGATGTTGCGATCGCATCCGGCGAGACGTGGCACACCTGCATCAACTTCATAGCCTTAGCAGATGGTGAAGTTTTGACACCCCATTACACTTGCATTGAACACCATGAAACAGAAGCAGGAAAGGAGACAGAAAGCTTCCTCGAAAGCGCCACAAAGTTGTACTCATCTAACGCGGATATTACTCAATATTATCAGCAAGCTCTTGTAGATATGGGAGCGCTAAGAATTAAGGTAGAACACAAAGGACACAATTTCTGGATGCCTGCGGCAGGTATTCCCTGGTTTGTTGCTGTTTTCGGACGCGATTCAGTAATTGCCAGCTTGCAAACTATGGCAGTTGAGGGGGAGTTTGCCCGTGGTACTCTGGTTAGACTAGCTCAATTACAAGCAACCGAGGTAGATGACTGGCGCGATGCCCAACCAGGCAAGATGTTGCATGAGTTGCGACGTGACGAACTCACTCAACTGCATAAACTTCCTTACACGCCTTACTATGGGACAGTAGATACTACCATACTTTGGATTATTACTCTAGCTGAAGCCTATAGTTGGAATGGTGACCCCAGCTTGCTTGATGAGTGTCGATCGCCACTTGAAAAAGCACTGGCATGGATTGATACATACGGGGATTTTGATAATGACGGGTTTGTAGAATATTTGACCCGTTCACCTTTTGTCGTCTGGCATTGTGCCGCAGGAACGAGCACAAAGGCTGGTGCAGCGACTTTTTCAAGCTGATATGTGGTGTGGTTGGGGGGTGCGAACTCTTTCAGCGAAAAACCCAGCTTATAACCCAATTAGTTATCAACGAGGTAGTGTTTGGCCAGTTGACAACTCGTTAATTGCCGTAGGACTCAAGCGCTACGGCTACCACCAAGAAGTTAACCGCATTGCGGAAGGGATTTTTGCCGCCGCCAGTTACTTTGAAGCAGGACGGATGCCAGAACTTTTTGGAGGCACTGAACGTAAATCCTGTGGGTTTCCTGTACCCTATACAGATGCTAATATTCCACAAGCTTGGTCTGCTGGCTCTATTTTTCTTCTTATCCGCGCTATCCTTGGACTGAAAGCTAATGCACTACACAGACAGTTAAAAGTACAGCCCTCGCTACCAGAGTGGTTACCTGATGTAGAATTAACAAATTTATCTGTCGCAGATGCAACTGTGGCGTTGCGGTTCTGGCGGGAGGGTGAACAAACGCGGTGGGAAGTTACCGATGTCAATGGTGAATTGCATGTGAGTGCTGACTAGTGTTGGTTTACATTTGTTCACTTCTAGTAGTCTGGCAACGGAACTTTGATGGGTTTGTAGTAGCGCTTCAGCGCCGGTTTAACCGCGATTTAACCGGCGCTAAAGCGCTACTACGAACGAAGAAATTACCCATTAAATTTGACTTGCCAGAGTACTAGTAATCAAACTCCCAAAGTGCTTTAATATTTTTAATACCTGATATAAATTATTACGGTGAGGCGATCGCGTTGCAAATAAATCGGAAATGCCGTACTGCTTCCCCAAGGTTTTTATAAACAGATAGCTGCTGCCGTTTGCCACCATACCATAGAGTGGTTGGTCAGGTTTTTGATGAGCTGCCATGTATGCCAGCGTCTGGGGAATTGCCAGTTCTAAATCAAACGTCGTCTTTTTCGACTCAATGAGAACAACCCAGAGTCTGTCAAGCAACACTAACGCATCAATCCGCCCACGCAAAACTTCATCATTGTCACCAAGTACCTGAACCTCCACCGGAAATTCTGCCCTAAACTTGTAGGGAGCTTGATAAAAACCAGCAAGCTCCAGTAATGGAGAAAGCACCACCATTTTAATTGTTTCCTCCAGAAGAATGCCATCAGAAATTTGGTAAAGGTAATTCCGACGCACCTGGTCAAGTCGTGCTTGTTCTAACTCACTTAATGAGGGTAATTCATCCATCCATTCTGTAAAAAACTGGCTATCCTCAGCTAGTGTTAGACCGAGCTTTCCCTCAACTTGCCCAAAGGTGGTAATTTCTTCGGAAATTGCTATAATCTTAGTCATCACCAGTTCTGCGGGTAATTTTGCCATCAGCATAGCGCAGTTCCAGCTTCAACGACGGTAAATTGCTATTGTACCCAGATGCGCGTTGGCGCAAGAAATAGGTACTGTACCCATTAAATAGGTACTGGAAAGCCGTTTAGTACCTATTTGTTTTTAAATTCAGTTTGGAGGGGCGATGGGTAAATTGCTATTGTACAATTAGCCGCGTTGGTAAAAAATGAAGCGAGATCAGGTTTTGGAGATGATCGCCGCACAATAATTGATAAAGTTAGCTAACTCAGATATTGCACATCTACGTATAAACCACAGGTTTCCAAGTAAAGAGTCCTTCAATTTACAGTACTTTCACAACTCATTCAGTCCTCTTTTAGAGGACTTATGCTATGAGCCTAGGACTTCGAGTCCTAGGCGGATGTGGACTTATTTACGCACCCACTGTATTATTTCGGTGAAATTCAACCGATATCATCTTTTTTCTCCACCAATGTTAACTGGGAAACTTGCTGCTGAAACTCCTCTAAGGAACCAATCGTAATTGCTTGTCTATGCAATGTTTTCAAAACTGAATCATCCTCAATTTGATTAATGACTGATTCTAGGGAACTCGGTACATTCTCAAATCTAATTCGTAGCGCTTCGAGAATTGCTTCTTGACGCGCTTGGATAGCAGCTTCTTGACGCGCTTGGATAGCAGCTTGCTGGGCGGCTTGTTGAGCTTGCTGGGCGGCTTGTTCAGCTTGGATAGCTTTGCGTTCAAAACTGAGAATATAGGGCATTTTAGTTTCCTCCTCGAAACGAATAATTTCTTGTTGAAAATCTAGTTCCAGAAAATCTGGAAGCGTCATCATCCATTCCACTAATCGTAGTAACTCGAGAATATCTTGGCGGCTGTAACCCCGTTGATAAAGACTCTTTGCTATTCTTAATTTAGCTTGATATCTTTGGGTCGGGTCAGCAGTTGTTTGCTGAGTCCCTAGATGCGCTTCGACGATCACAGCCATGGGATTCGTACTTTGCTTGAGCGTATCCTGTTGATAGTCAAGTAGCTTCACCATTGGAAATTTCAGCAACACCTCACAACCCCAAATTTCATAGCTGTACTTTGTGGGTCGCCAAGACGGTTCATCGTCTGCTAGAATTGCTAAGCTAACTACTTTTTGTCGATACCTATCAAAGATGCGGTTATTGTATACGTACATCCGCTCGGCAAATACTGACTGTGCCTGACTTTGAATCTCGATGTGAAGAAGTAACCAGGTTTCCTTACCGCTATTTTGCCAAACTTTAACTAGTTTATCAGCTTCCCTTCGTCCGATTTCTGCATCTCGCACAATTTGTTGCAGTTCTTTGTCTAAAAATTCGTAGCCACGCCTCCAGTTAATGTTATCGTGGATATGAGGAAAAAAGAATGCCATGAAGGGTTGGAAATAAAGGGACATCGCCTCTTTCCACGGGTTGTCGTAATCAGCACGCTGCTCTGTCATTGGATAATTTTTGATCTCGGTTTTGCCGTTAGTCAGATGTGAACAATTGCATAACTGGCTTAGCCCCTGAAAATTTCGCTAATTGTAGCATAATTATCTTGTTTTTTTGAGTAATAATACTAGCGTTAGGACTCCATCGCGGCTTTCCCAGTCCTTTGCAAATTGTCTAGAGTAACTTTTTCAACGAAATTTCTAAATGCCCTGCACCACTGACATCTGGAAACTCGACACTCACGCAATAGTTTTTTAATAGAGGATTTATATAACTTAATTTAATGAACCGCCAAGACGCCTTGGCTGACGCCACGTCTGACGACGAACGCGCAGCGTCTCCCCGAGTGAGAAGGACGCCAAGAACATCAAAAAGAAGATAGAGGTAATCTTGCACCGGTTCGGGAGCGATCGCATCCCCAACAATGCTAATTTTTAATCCCTCAACACGAATTACTTGTTAATGTTGGTAAATTGTTGGTAATTAATCACCAGCTACATTGCTGATTTGTAACAGCTTGCGTGAATTTTACCACAAACCATATAAAATAAATTACTCTAGAATTCCTGTCAATTATAACGCTTTTAATCAGTTGCTTAAGTAAGGAGATGAATATGGTATCACTTTTTACAAGATGTCTTGCAGAATTCGTTGGGACATTTGTGCTAGTTCTTGGGGGATGCGGAAGTGCTGTTTTTGCAGCAGCATTTCCAGACGCGAAAGCCAATGAATTAGGAATTGGCTTTGTAGGTGTTGCTCTGGCGTTTGGTCTAACAGTGCTAATTATGGCCTACGCAGTTGGTCATATTTCAGGTGCTCATTTTAACCCTGCTGTATCATTTGGTCTTTGGTCAGGAAAGCGTTTTCCTGGCTCTGAATTGCTTCCATACATTATTGCTCAGGTATTGGGAGCAATATTAGCCGCAGGTCTAGTTTATTTAATTGCCACTGGTAAACCAGGATTTACCCTGTCTGGTTCCAATCCATTAGCGACAAATGGTTTTGGAGTACATTCTCCAGGAGGGTATTCGCTGGTTGCTGGTTTCATTACAGAGGTTGTACTTACCTTCATTTTTTTAATTGTGATCTTAGGTTCAACTGATGGTCGTGCTCCTAAGGACTTTGCACCAATTGCTATTGGTTTGGCACTAACACTGATTCATTTGATCAGCATACCCATAACTAATACATCCGTTAATCCTGCTCGTAGTACTGGTCCTGCACTTTTTGCTGGTGTAGAACTGTTTAAGCAAGTATGGCTGTTTTGGGTAGCTCCAATTTTAGGCGCGATATTGGCTGGTCTATTCTATTCTAGGGTTTTAGGTGAATCAGGCGCACCAGTTGTAGGTGAAGCAGAACCTCAATTTTCGACCAGTGTGGATGATTATTCGCGACGATAGTACTTTGTTGACCAAGGTGACAACAGCAGTGAAATACTGCAATTGTCAACTGTATTAAAGAGTGTGCGATCGCCCGTCTATGTCCAGAGGGTTTCTCTGAGAAACCCTCTGGACATAGCGGACGCGCTGCGCGATCGCTTTAAGGCGGACGCTCCCGTGCCATCGTACCACTAGAATCATATACTTTTTGAAACGAACCGCCAAGAACGCCAAAAACGCCAAGGAAGAAAATAGAGGATTTGACAAATGACAATCTTTGTCAGCAACTCAGGTCTCTTGACACGCTCGCTTCTAGCAAACTAGGAGTATCAGACGGAAGCCACACTAGCTGACCCGGCTCAGTACTATTACGGATTAGTACTACGTTATCAGTAAGAGTTAATGTACCTACCTTGAGA
>JADQBA010000114.1 GCA_016903675.1 Stigonema ocellatum SAG 48.90 = DSM 106950
CATCACAGCCAATTCCACCAAATTGGCTTTTGAGTAATAAATACTACGCCCAGTTCCCGTTTCACTGATAACAGGAACAATCACGCCCTTTTCTCGCCAGTACTGGAGCCTGACATCTTGCACCTTCTCAATAAGGGTAGGTGGGCAGTGCCCACCCTACGAAATAATAGGCTTTTTGGGCTTTGATTTTCTCAACAAGACCGTAGTGCAAGATATGAGGAGCTGACGCAGGGTACAGCCTGTTATTTCAGCCGCCTGTTTGCTCATAAAAAATGTGTCCTCCATGAAATAATTTTACACGTAGTTGTGACACAATCTGTTAACAGTGACACTAATTTGTTAAAAATGACATCAATCTGTTAACAGTGACAAATAATTAGTTAATGTACAGAGAGAAATGGAGAATAGGAGACTCGAACCCCTGACCTCTGCGGTGCGATCGCAGCACTCTACCAACTGAGCTAATTCCCCGTATTAAGATTTTGGATTTTAACCGCAGATGAACGCAGATGGACGCGGATAATTTTTTGTTATATCCGAGTGCAGAGGGCGTTTGTCTAGCGACTACAAACAACTTCCTATTATAGCATTATTCTGAGCTAGATTGCAACGGTTTTTGTGAATAAACTTCTTGCACTCGTTCGAGTTCCAATTCAGGAAGATAATCTACAGTCCAGTTGCAGCAGCGTTGAAGCAGATGGAATGGGTAAGTATTCGCTACACCAACGACTTGCATACCGGCTTGTTTCGCTGCTTGTATCCCAGATAGGGTATCTTCAATGACCAGACACTCTTGTGGTTGAAGATTCAAATCGGGATATTCTTGGTTCAGGCGTTCTACTGCCAGCAGATAACCATCGGGTTCTGGTTTACTAGTGGTGATGTCATCACCTGCGACAATAACTTTAAAGTAGTCAGCCAGTTTGCTGCGATTAAGTACTAGTTCTATTTCTTTGCGGATAGCACCACTTACTACCGCTAGTACCAGATTCCGAGAGAACATCTGAAATATCAAGTCATCTAAACCAGGATACAAAGGCAGTTTTTCTATTTTATCCAGTTCCAGAACATACCCTTGTGCTTTGCGATTGAGCAACTCAGTTAAATATTTTTCACTGACGACACGACCGCGAGTTGCAAGCAATTCCCGCAGACAAGCGCGATCGCTGCGTCCCAGGCAAACTTTCTGATACTCTCCTGGTTTGAGGGTGAGATTCTCCTCAATGAGAAGCTGCTCTGTTAGTTGTGCGTGGATTGGCTCATCATTGATGATAACCCCATTAAAATCAAATAGAACTGCCTTTAAACTCATGGCATTGTGTCAAAAGCTGGAGATGGAAAACCCTGTACATCATCCTCTATTGTGCTATCAATTGGTGCGGGAGTGTAATGGCGTACAGTAGCTAAGATGGGTTTAATGCCGCTAGTTACCTGATTTATCCACCAAACATCCTGAGTTTGTACCGCACCAAATCCGGCTGCACCCATCCAAGCATCCACACTACCAGCAGCATATTCACGGATGTATGGCTCCTGGAAAATATCATTGAGCCATTCTAACTGACGCAGGGTGTTTTGATTGCCATCGAGAACTAACACTTGTCCACCAGCCACCAGCAACCGGAAGCTTTCCCGCACAATAGCCTGGGATACGGTCGGAGGTGTTTCGTGAAATAACAAAGAAGTGGTCACCAAGTCAAAAGAAGTATCAGGGAACCCTGTTTGCTCAGCATTTCCGTGTCGCCAGTTTATATCTAAACCAGCACTTTGAGCTTTGTGTTCTGCCCTTACCAACATATAAGGCGATAAGTCCAAACCAATGACTTCTGCTTGCGGAAAAGCCTGCTTTAACATCAGGGTTGTGGAACCTGTCCCACAGCCTAAGTCTAGTATGCGTCGCGGCTGTACCTTGATAGCAGCTACTATTGCCTGACGTACCAGGGTTTCATTAGGTGGTAAAACGTATTGAGTAATCGGATCGTAGGTAACCGCAGCACCGGAGTTGAGATATCCGTCCTTGATTCCGTGAAAGTTTTGGCTAATGTAGTATGTGGGTATGACAACATCACCGCGTCGGAAGCGATCGCTCTCTTTCTCCCAGTCCACACTCTCAGCGTAACGCCGCAACCCCTCTTCATCAATCAAAAGACGCACCACAGGTGATAAAAAACGCTCCCAGATTGTATCTTCACCAACTGCCATACAATTTCCACCACTGTCATTTTCTTTACAAATTTTAATCCATTCCTCCACCATCTGTCCTCCTCATCTCAAGTTGACATTCTTCTTTTCGTATATTACATTTGTAATACAAGTTCTGTTACTCCTTTCCCGCCAGAAGATTACCTATATAACGAACCGCCAAGACGCCAAGGACGCGCCCGTATAAGATCGGTAATCTTGTAGCGATTCGGGAGTAAACTTATGAAAATATTTTTTTCATAATTCATAATTCATAATTCATCATGCCCTACGAAGAGTTAAAACTTTCAACACTATCGCCCGTCTTGTCTTGGGCAAATCACTCCTTGGGTTCAGAAGAAACTAAAATGGTAAAGAATGTAGCATCATTGCCATTTGTATTTAAACACGTAGCATTGATGCCAGATGTCCACCTAGGTAAAGGTGCCTTAGTGGGTTCTGTCATTGCTACAAAAGAAGCAATTATCCCAGCAGCGATCGGTGTGGATATTGGTTGCGGCATAATGGCGATTAAAATGCCATTTAACGGCGACCAACTAGAAGGCAAACTGAAGAAAATCCGCTTGGATATTGAAGCAGCAATTCCTACTGGTTTCAACGAAAACAAAGACGTTGAAAAATCTGTCACCAATTGGCAAAACTGGGGTGATTTCCAGGACTTGCATCGAGGTGTACAAGACTTGCAAGGTAAAGCAATGAAACAAATGGGTTCTCTCGGTGGAGGTAACCACTTTATTGAGGTTTGCCTCGATATAGAGAACCAAATTTGGCTGATGTTGCATTCTGGTTCACGCAATATCGGCAATAATCTTGCTCAGTGCCACATTAACACTGCTAAGGAATTGGCTAAGATGGCAGGCAATAAGTTGCCTGACCCTGATTTAGCTTACTTTGTGGCTGGTACGCCAGAGTTCCAGGCATACTGGCACGATTTGCAGTGGGCGCAGGACTATGCGCGTTTTAACCGTGAGGTGATGATGGCGCGTTTTCAGCGTATTGTCGAGAAGCATCTGGCGGGTGGTAAGGCGACTAAACCTTTATTGGCAGTGAATTGTCATCACAATTATGCTGAAAAGGAGGTGCATTTTGGTGAGGATGTGTATGTCACTCGCAAAGGTGCTGTACGCGCAACAGAAGAAGACTATGGCATTATCCCTGGTTCCATGGGGGCAAAGTCTTTCATCGTTAAGGGTAAGGGAAATCACGAAAGTTATTGCAGCTGTAGTCATGGTGCTGGACGTTTAATGTCTCGCAATAAGGCTAAGAACGTCTACACACTTGATGATTTGATTGAGCAAACAAAAGGCGTAGAGTGCCGCAAAGATTCGGGGGTTTTGGATGAAATTCCAGGCGCGTACAAGCCGATAGATGAGATCATGAAGAATCAATCTGACCTTGTTGAAGTTGTCGCGACGCTCAAGCAAGTCGTTTGCGTGAAGGGGTAATGTAAAGTGGGGATAGCCTGGGGTTTTAACCCCAGGAGGGAGTGGGGAGTGGAAAAGAGGAATTAATCTTTCTCTCCCCCTACGGAGAGTGGTTAATGGTGAGGTTAAATGATACATATAAAGGCATATAGGTATCAAATAATCTTTGAATGAAGACACAAGGAACTAAGGTACTGCTACCACCAGCCTTTAGGTCAAGAAACTACCGTCTGTTTTTTGCGGGACAAGGTATTTCCTTGATTGGGACGTGGATGACACAAATCGCTACTATTTGGTTAGTTTATAGCCTAACTAATTCCCCCATTTTGCTAGGAGTTGTGGGATTTACCAGTCAAATTCCTAGCTTTTTTTTATCTCCTTTTGGGGGGGTGTTTGTGGATCGCTTTTCCCGTCATCGCACTTTGATTGGTACGCAAATCCTGGCGATGATTCAGTCGTTAACGCTAGCTGTGTTGGCGCTAACAGGGGTGGTTCATATTTGGCATATCATCGTCTTGAGCTTGTTTCAAGGATTCATCAATGCCTTTGATGCACCAGCGAGGCAAGCATTTGTGCCAGAGTTGGTGGAACGTAGAGAAGATTTAGCCAATGCGATCGCTCTTAACTCGACGATGTTTAATGGTGCACGGTTAATTGGTCCGGCGATTGGGGGTTTAGTCATTGCTAGAATTGGTCCGGCTTATTGTTTTTTAGTTGATGGGCTGAGCTACATTGCCGTGATTATCGGATTATTGGCGATGACAATTAAGTCAAGGACAATTGCAGTATCTAACATTAATCCCTTGCAAAGAATCAAAGAGGGATTTGAGTATACTTTTGGTTTTCCACCAATTCGGGCAATATTGTTGCTCTCAGCCTTAGTGAGCTTATTCGCAATGCAATATACGGTTCTTGTACCGATTTTTGCCGAAGAAATTCTTAAAGGTGGCGCAGAAACTCTCGGATTTTTGATGGCGGCTTCAGGAGTCGGAGCGTTATTAGGGGGAATTTATCTTGCTACGCGGCAAACAATACTGGGACTTGGTAAAATAATTGCTTTTTCTCCAAGTGTCTTAGGCATTGGGCTAATTGCTTTTTCCCTATCCCGATTTTTACCACTTTCTTTATTCACGATGTTATTCGTTGGCTTTGGCACGATTATGCAAATCGCTGCTGGCAATACAATTTTACAGACCATTGTTGAAGATGACAAACGCGGACGTGTGATGAGCATATACACAATGTCATTTTTGGGCATGACACCCTTTGGGAATTTATTAGGGGGTTTCTTAGCTAATCACATCGGTCCTACCAACACGTTAATTATTGATGGTATTGCTTGTATTTTAGGCTCTCTATTTTTTGCCAGATATTTACCTACTCTAAGGCAAATGATGCGCCCAATTTATATTAAGAAAGGTTTATTAACAGATGTGAAATCTTGAAAATAGAGAATGGGGAGTGGGGAGTGGGGAGTGGGGAGTGGGGAGTGGGGAAGAGAAATTTTGTACTATGGCAATTTCGCTATGAATGGGATGGGGGTTTGCCGTAGTTCACTATAGCAATCCTAAATCAATACTGCTCGGATCAGGAGAATCGTAGGTTGGGTTGAGGCTTTGCGAAACCCAACAAACCGCGAAAAATGTTGGGTTTCGTTCCTCAACCCAACCTACCTATCTGAAGGGTTTTTGGTGCTAACTGAACCGTATTGCACTATAGCAATCCTAAATGATTCGTACACGCAGAGAAACCCGGTTTCGTAGGGGCGTATTGCAATACGCCCCTTCAGGTGTTCGGATCTCAAATAGGATTGCTATACAAGGGCGTGAGTTCAAATTGTGTCCGGGTCAACGCCCATTTCTCTTAACCGTTCTGCCAGTCGAGTCGCTCTTTGTCGTTCGCTATCTGCCCTTTGTCGTTCCACATCGCTCGACTCTGCGCCAGTGGGAATGACCAGCCCTTGGCGATCGCACCAGCGCAGCCAGATTCCTGGCTGGTCTTCAAAGGTGCCCGACCATAATATTAAACCGAGTCCTACTGTTTCTAGCCAGAAAGGTTCTGATAGTTCTACATACTTTCCTACTGTCAGGGCATATACCCGCAACAGTGCGCCGTTCATTTGCTCCGCTTCCTGGATCTGACGTAGTGGGTCGAACACTGCATAGTAGGCAATACCTACGCGGGCATAATCATCTTTCTTACTGCTTAATTCTTTACCTTTACGGTTGGAAACCACCTCAATCGCCACTTCTGGTGCTTTGCCAAACTCCCACATAAAATAGCTGCGATTCTGCTTTTGACTCCAATCTGTAGGCATTTGCACGTTCAAGCTCACAAAGGCATCTGGTACAACTGGGTCTAGCTTTCGCGAGTAGAACAGCCCCACATTTGCCGCCGCTATAAAAGGAGGCGTGAGGACTCTTGCGCTGTAGAGAGGTTCCACTAGCAGCCGTTGTTGCTTCTCACTTTGGAAGTTGTCCACTGGTCTGCCATCCTCGATTTCCAGATGCTCGATATCGGGGATAGCAATTTCTTCGGGATCTAGAAGCTGCTGCTGAACTTGAGACATAAACTTAATTAATAGTATGCTATCTTAGCATAAAGCTGTGACAGCCATGGTATCATGGGACCACCTACTTAGCAGTGCGAATATTGTCAACAGTCTGAATTTGACTTGAACTAAATGCCGCTAGCTTGAGATGACTTAAAAAAGTCCCATCGCCGTACCGAGAATCTAAGTTAATAGCTTTTGCATAAACACGTTTAGCGGTTTTTTTGTCGCCACTATCCCAGTAGGCGATCGCACTAGCAACTAACGGGTGAGGATTATTTGGTTCTAGGAAAGCAGCACGGTTAGCAGTGATAATAGCTAAGTTATAAACTTGTAGCCGATGCAATGCCAAACTCAAGTTGTAATAAGCTATCTCATCATCTGGCTTAAAAACTACCGCCAAAGAGTGAACTACCACCGCTGCTGACAAGTTCCCGGACACTAGATAGACAATTCCTAAAGCATTGTAAGCTGGAACAAAAAGGGGCTTTTTATATATAACTTGCCATAGAGATTTTGCCGCCTCTTCCTCCAATCCTGCCAAATGCAATGTCCAACCCAAATTAACTCGTCCGATAATATTTTCTGGGTCGAGTTCTACGGATTTTTGCATTGCACCAATGGCTTGAGTATACCGTCCTTGTTGACGATACAATAGACCTAATTCTCGATATTCACTGCCTGTAGTTGCAGCATCTACATGAGGGGAGATGAAAGCAAAACTCAAAAATAAACAGCTACAAACCCCACTTGTAATTTTTACTTTGACGAGTTTCAGCGCTTTCATCATGTATTCACAATAAGGCTATTTTTCCTAATCCAATAATTTTGGGTCAATGCCCAAAGCGTTAAATTGTTCAGGACTAAGCGATCGCAACTTCTCCACAATTATCTCCCGTTTCTGTCGCTCAACATCTGCCCTTTGCCGCTCAACATCTGCCCGTTCCTCACCCGTTAGCAGCAAATTCCCTTGTGCATCCCACCACCTTAACCAAGGTAGGTCCGCATTTGGATACCATCCCTGCCAGATTCCCAATTCTACCCCCAAAGGAGCAATTGGGTAATGTCCCCGCTCATTAGCTTTCATCAGTTGATAAGCATTATCTATTAAATGATAGACTTCTACCTGTGCCTTTGTCACCTCATAAATCCCATAATAAGGCACTCGAATTGCTTGCTCATAAACCCAAAACTTACCCACCTTACCATCTTCTTTCTCAGAAGGCGGTGTTTTATCTCGCTTCTCGCTACCATCTCCAGAGACAAATTCCAGCACAATCAAAGGCGCAACATACTCCTTCCACAGGACATAGGAACGCCGTGTTTTCCCGTTAAGAGTCGGCGGTACATTTGATACATAACACCAGTCTGGTGCTTCTGCGCCCTTCTCTGGGGGATCAGTCAATCGCCAATAAATGCGTAAATCAACTGTCCCAAAAACGACCCTTTTTGCTACAGAGGACTAAACTAAATCAAATCAGGGCATAGTCCGTGCCTAAAACCAATACCCGTGAATGAATAGAATCAGAGGGCAGTTAGATAAGGCCAGTTCAATGTCATGACCGCCCTCAAGATAGCCCTAGACGGGCACCCCTCTCCCAATTTGGGAGAGGGGTAGGGGTGAGGGGTCTACCTTATTTCATCCAAAATTGCAACCGCACATAAACGCCGATGTAACACATAATTATCCGCGTCCATCTGCGTCTATCTGCGGTTTAAAATCTCACTAAACACCTTCCCGCAGCTTATCCAACACACTCCTATCCTCCAACGTAGACGTATCACCCGATACCTCTT
The DNA here is from genome assembly GCA_016903675.1 of Stigonema ocellatum SAG 48.90 = DSM 106950. Taxonomy (GTDB): domain Bacteria; phylum Cyanobacteriota; class Cyanobacteriia; order Cyanobacteriales; family Nostocaceae; genus Stigonema; species Stigonema ocellatum. Next base: position 7,975 of record JADQBA010000114.1, read on the forward strand.
GTCCCGCCGCAAGACTCCGTAGCAACCGCCGCATAATCTTACCTGACCGCGTCTTAGGCAAAGCATCAGTAAAGCGAATTTCTCCCGGACGGGCGATCGCCCCAATTTCCAGAACAACATGCTTCTTCAGTTCTTTACTGAGTTCTTCACTAGCGTTATTACCACCTTCCAAAGTAACAAAAGCAACTATCTCTTCCCCTTTCATCTCATCAGGCTTACCCACAACTGCGGCTTCAGCAACTGCTGGATGGGAAACTAGGGCTGATTCAATTTCCATAGTACCGAGGCGGTGTCCAGACACATTAATGACATCATCGACTCTTCCCATAATCCAGAAGTAGCCGTCTTCATCACGTCTTGCCCCATCGCCAGCAAAATAGACGTAGTTTCCATCTTTTGGAGGTATGTGTTCCCAGTAGGTGCGGCGGAAGCGGTCGGCATCGCCATATATTGTTCGCATCATACCGGGCCAAGGATGCCGCACTATTAGGTACCCGCCTTCATTGTCAGTCACAGGGTTGCCTTCTAAATCCACGATATCTACCAGAATTCCTGGGAAGGGAAGAGTTGCCGAACCGGGTTTCATGGGAATTGCCCCAGGTAACGGTGTCACCATAATTCCGCCTGTTTCCGTTTGCCACCAAGTATCAACAATGGGACAGCGTTCGCCACCAATCACTCTGTAATACCACATCCAAGCTTCTGGGTTGATGGGTTCACCGACTGTTCCCAGTAAGCGCAGGGAAGAGAGGTTTCGCGCTTTCGGTAGGTGTTCACCCATTTTGATAAAGGCACGAATAGCGGTAGGTGCGGTATAAAAAACTGTAACGCCGTGTTTCTCAATGATATCCCACGTACAGCCTGGATTGGAAGCACGGGTTACACCTTCATACATGATAGTTGTTGCACCGTTGGAAAGAGGCCCGTAGACGATATAGCTGTGTCCCGTAATCCAACCTACATCTGCCGTACACCAGTACACATCTGTGTCTTGCAGGTCGAATATCCATTTCGTGGTCATGTGACTGTATAAATTATAACCTCCAGTCGTATGCACAACGCCTTTAGGTCTGCCAGTACTACCACTGGTGTAGAGGATGAACAGCAAATCTTCGCTGTCCATAACTTCGGCTGGACAGTCGGCTGATGCAATATGAAGCAAATCATGCCACCAGTGATCCCTTCCCGGTTCCATATGGATTTGTTGACATGTGCGCTGCACCACGAGAACATCTTTAACTGTAGGCACAGCACCATCAGCTAAGGCTTTGTCTACCTGATCCTTAAGAGGGACTATGGCATCCTTACGCCAACCGCCGTCAGCTGTAATGACGACCTTTGCTTGAGTATCAATTAAGCGATCGCGCAAAGCTTCGGAACTAAAGCCACCAAAAACCACGCTGTGAGGTGCGCCAATTCTAGCACAGGCAAGCATCGCAATGGCAGCTTCCGGAATCATCGGCAGATAAATTCCCACGCGATCGCCTTTTCGCACCCCTAGCTGCTTGAGCACATTAGCAACCTGGCAAACTTCCCGATGGAGTTGGGCGTAGGTGATGGTACGCGAGTCCCCAGGTTCCCCTTCCCAGATGATGGCAGCCTTATTCTTACGCCAAGTCGTGAGGTGTCTATCTATACAATTATAAGATATATTGATTTTACCATCCACGAACCATTTAGCAAAGGGGGGTTGCCAGTGGAGGACGGTATCCCATTTTTGGAACCAATGTAACTCTGTTTGCGCCAACTCCGCCCAAAATTTTTCGGGATCAGCTTTGGCTTTGTCATAGAGGTGCTGATAGTCTGACAAACTTTTGATATGGGCATTTTGGGAGAATTCAGCGCTAGGGTAGAATAAACGTTTCTCTTGCAGGATTGATTCTATGGTGGGTTCAGACATGGTTTTTTATCTATCTAACGAACTTATGGGAATTATGAATGCTGAATTATGAATTATGAAAAAGCATGGCTTTTGAGTCTGGGGGAATAAACTGTACGCAATTCATAATAACTACTCAGTTTCATAATTCATAATTCATAATTTCTCACATATTTACACCTATGCCACTTATCCTAGAAGCCAGCAGCCTATCCCTGAACGACGTTCATCGTCTCCTGAAACTTCAAAAGCAGCCAAATGGCTTATTTAGAGACTTTTTTACTTTAGAACCTCTGACGGAGTTTGAACAGCAAGATTTAGCGCGGATAGCCAAGGACTTTGAGCGTTACCTTTATGCTGGTAAAGTTTCTGAAGGATTGGTTAAATTTTTGACCCTCGCACCTTTGATGCGATTGGCTGGATTCTACGATGTTCCGATCCGGTTGACGGTGGAAGACAGTCTTGCCATCACAATTGTTGATGAGGATATCAGGATTACCGGGCGGATGGATATTTTAGCAGTCAATGGTGTTCAAGCAGAAACAATGCTGCCTTTTTGGGTTTTAGTGATTGAAACGAAAAACAGTGCGATCGATGTTGGTGAGGGTTTAGCACAATTACTCACTTATGCTTTTAAGAGTTTAGAGCAGCAAGGAGCAGTTTGGGGACTAGTAACAAACGGACAGCGCTATCAGTTTGTTTATCTTAGACAAGGTACGCCCCCAACCTATCAGTTAATGCCACTACTAAACCTGAATGAGTATCAGGACGCAGTTGAGTTATTACAAGTTCTCAAAGGGATTTGCCAGTGTAGGGGTGTAGGGGTGTAAGACCAATGCACTGGCTCGTCCATCTGGGGTTCAAAATCCAAAATACCAGTGGATGTGCTGGCTTCAGAATAGCCCATCACAAAGTAAGATTTACTAATGGTACTATTTTGTTGCGCCTTTTATATAAATTCCATATAAAGACCGCTGCTGCTAATTTTTAACTTTCGCTGGTTAACAAGACCGAATGCTAGACCAACTTTTTGATTACCTTCACTTGAACTTCAGTATTGAAGCTCTTATAGTCCTCCTCATCCTCATCCTTTTAGAGGCGATACTCTCAGCCGACAACGCCATCGCCCTAGCGGCGATCGCTCAAGGACTGGGAGATAAAAAGCTGGAACGTCAGGCACTTAATATCGGCTTGGTAGTAGCCTACGTCCTGCGAATCACCTTACTGCTGACCGCTACTTGGGTACAAAAGTTCTGGCAGTTTGAGCTACTTGGTGCAGTTTACCTACTGTGGCTGGTCTTTCAACATTTTACGAGGCAAGCAAGCGTTGATGATGAACACAACGATCGCCGTTTTATGTCCCTATGGCAAGTAATACCCGTAATTGCCTTCACAGATTTGGCATTTTCTCTTGACAGCGTTACCACTGCGATCGCTGTTTCTAATGAAAAGTGGCTCATAATTACAGGTACCACAGTTGGCGTCATCGCCCTGCGCTATATGGCAGGTTTGTTTATCCAGTGGTTAGATGAATTTGTCTACCTAGAAGACGCTGGGTATATCACTGTAGCACTAGTGGGGTTACGACTGTTCCTGAAAGTGGTAAATGATACTTTAGTACCACCAGAGTGGTTAATGATTACTGCCATCGCCCTCATCTTAGCTTGGGGATTTTCCAAACGCACTGACCTACAAATCACCGAAGAACCACAAACAACCGAAGTAGCAGAAGGAGTAGGGAGTAGGGAGTAGGGAGTGGGGAGTAGGGAGTGGGGAGTGGGGAGTGGGAGTGGGGATTGGGGATTAGGGATTGGGGATTGGGGAGTAGGGAGTGGGGAGTAGGGAGTGGGGAGTAGGGAGTGGGGAGTAGGGAGTGGGGAGTGGGGAGTAGGGAGTGGGGAGTGGGGAGGCGCGGAGTTAGGATGCGCGGAGTTAGGATGCGCGGAATTTTCTTACCATTCCCCATTCCCCCCTCCCCATTCCCCATTCCCCCCTCCCCATTCCCCATTCCCCATTCCCCATTCCCCATTCCCCATTCCCCATTCCCCACTCCCCATTCCCCACTCCCCATTCCCCATTCCCCATTCCCCATTCCCCATTCCCCATTCCCTAGATTACTCGTGTAACCAAGGCGTCAATTCTGGTTGCCAACTGACCAACTCTTCTGTAGTAAACCACAGAGAAATTTCCCGTTGCGCTGTTTCAATAGCATCGGAACCGTGAATAAGGTTGCGACCAATATTAATGCCAAAATCGCCCCGGAGCGTCCCTGGTTCTGCCGTGAGAGGGTTTGTTGCCCCAATGATCTTTCTAGCGGAGGCAACAACGCCATCACCTTCCCAAACCATCGCCACCACTGGAGCAGAAGTGATAAAGTCTACCAACCCAGCAAAAAAAGGTCTTTCCCGGTGAACGTCGTAGTGCTGTTGAGCTAATTCCCGGCTGACGTTCATCAACTTCAAGCCAACAAGGGTAAAGCCCTTATTTTCAAAGCGACGGATAATTTCACCCACTAGTCCGCGCTGTATGCCATCAGGTTTAATTGCTAAGAATGTGCGCTCCATTGCTATCTCCTAAAACAAGTGTGAATTGGTCATTGGTCAAGGGTCATTAGTCATTAGTCAAGGGTCAAATGACTAATGACTAATCTTTGACCAATCTGAGATTATCTCAGAAAGTATCTCTAAGTGCATGTACGTTGGCCAGACTAATGCGCTACATTATTAATCCATGGGTGAAACACAGAGGTCAGGAAGAAATGGGTGTTGAGTCAACTGCTATGTCAGATGAGGTGGTGAAACCGCCAACCAATGGACACAAAGCTGAAGTGAATAATTACAGAGTGAAAAAATTACTACCACCAAGTAATACTTCAGATACACCCCCCGATTGGAAAATTGAGGATAGCGAAGAACTTTACCGCATTCAAGGTTGGGGACAGCCTTATTTTTCAATTAACGGTGCAGGTCACATCACTGTTTCTCCGAAGGGCGATCGCGGCGGTTCTTTGGATTTGTTTGAATTAGTCAACTCACTCAAACAGCGTAACCTAGGACTGCCTCTGTTGATTCGGTTTTCAGATATTTTAGAAGACCGCATTGAGCGGTTAAACGCTTGTTTCGCTAAAGCCATCGCCCGCTACAACTACCCAGGTGTTTATCGTGGCGTATTTCCGGTTAAGTGCAATCAACAGCGGCACTTGATAGAAGACTTGGTGCGATTTGGGAAACCCCATCAATTTGGCTTAGAAGCTGGTTCCAAGCCAGAATTAATGATTGCGCTGGCGTTGCTGGATACACCAGGAGCGCTGCTAATCTGCAATGGCTACAAAGACCAAGAATACATCGAAACAGCGATGTTGGCTCAAAGACTAGGGCAAACGCCGATTATCGTTTTAGAGCAGGTAGAAGAAGTCGATTTGGTGATCGAGGCAAACCGCCAGTTGGGCATTAAGCCAATTGTCGGCGTGAGAGCTAAACTCAGTACCCAAGGAATGGGACGCTGGGGAATTTCAAGCGGCGATCGCGCAAAATTTGGTCTGACAATTCCCGAAATCATCGAAGCCGTAGACAAGTTACGCGCAGCTAATCTACTGGACTCCTTGCAGTTATTGCACTTCCATATTGGCTCGCAAATTTCCGCCATTAATGTGATCAAAGATGCCATCCAAGAAGCTAGCCGGATTTATGTAGAGTTGGCGGCGCTGGGGGCGGATATGAAATATCTTGATGTAGGTGGCGGTTTGGGCGTCGATTATGATGGTTCGCAAACCAATTTCTACGCCTCGAAAAACTACAACATGCAGAACTATGCCAACGATATTGTGGCAGAGTTAAAAGACACTTGTACTGAACGCAAGATTCCCGTACCAATACTCATTAGCGAAAGCGGACGGGCGATCGCCTCCCATCAGTCAGTGCTGATTTTTGACGTTCTCAGTACTAGCGAGATCCCAACACAGCCACCACAGTCCCCACAGGATGCAGAGTCCCCCATTATCACTTATTTGTGGGAAACCTACCAATCCGTTAACCAGGAAAATTATCAGGAGTTGTACCACGACGCTACTCAATTCAAAGAAGAAGCCATCAGCCGCTTCAACTTGGGTATTTTCAGTCTCACAGAACGTGCCAAAGCCGAGAGGCTCTACTGGGCTTGTTGTCAGAAAATTATTGCTATAACTCGACAGCAGGAGTACGTACCTGATGAACTGGAAGACCTTGAAAAAATTATGGCTTCCATCTACTACGTTAATCTTTCTGTGTTTCAATCGGCACCTGATTGTTGGGCCATTGACCAACTATTTCCCATCATGCCAATACACCGTTTGGGTGAAGAACCAACGCGGCGTGGGATTTTAGCAGACCTGACCTGTGACAGTGACGGCAAAATTGACCGTTTTATAGACCTGCGGGATGTGAAGTCAGTTTTAGAACTGCATGAGTTCCAATCGGGAGAACCCTACTATCTGGGGATGTTCCTGAATGGAGCTTACCAGGAAATCATGGGCAACTTGCACAACCTATTTGGGGATACTAACGCAGTTCACATTCAATTGACACCCAAAGGGTACCAAATTCAACACGTCGTCAAGGGTGATACCATGAGCGAAGTTGTGAGCTACGTACAGTACGACTCCGAGGATATGGTGGAAAATATCCGCCAGCGTTGTGAACACGCTTTAGAAGAAAATCGCATCACCCTGATGGAATCTCAGCGACTGCTGCAAACCTACGAACAGAGTCTCAGAAGATACACGTATCTAAGCAATTAGGAGTGAGGAGTGAGGAGTTAAAAGTTATTTACTCCTCACTCCTAACTTCTAATTCCTAACTCTTCGTTAAGTGGCGTTTGTTTCCAGCAATTCAGCGATCGCTTGCCGTTCTAGCGGGCTATGGGTTGGCGGGTCGTGACGCGCATCGGTAATCAGCCAGTTTAAAGCAGCAGCTTGCAGATCTATTGTTGCCCCAGTCTTATCTACGCAATAACGTCCAAAGACCAGCTTATCAACTAGGCTGACTCCAGGTCCGAGTCGTGACCACTCAAAAATCACGCTGTTGTCTACCATTGCACCACTACATATCCAGCAGTTGGGGCCAATCATCGCAGGACCGACGATTTTCGCTCCGTCTTCTATCCTGGTCATACCGCCAATGTAAACAGGACCCGTGATATCTACTTTGTCCAAATTTACAGCAACATTTAAGCCAGTGTAGATACCAGGGGCGACTTGGTGACCTGGTATTTGGACGTTTTTGATTTCCCCTGAGAGCACACCACGAATTGCACGCCAGTAGTCTGGGACTTTACCAATATCTACCCATTCAAAGTCCATAGGGATAGCGTAGAAGGGCGCATCCATTTCCACTAATTTGGGGAATAACTGACTACCAATGTCATACTCTACCCCAGAGGGGATGTAGTCCAACACCTCAGGCTCAAAAATATAAATACCTGTATTGATGTTGGTGCTCAGGGCTTCTTCTACCTTGGGTTTTTCTTGGAAAGCTTTGATCCGACCATCATCATCCGTGACCACCACACCGTAGCTGGAAACTTCTTCGCGTGGAACGGATTTCATGACGATGGTAGCGATTGAACCCTTGGCTTTATGCCACTTTACCGCCGCTGTCAAATCCAAGTCAATCAAAGCATCACCGCACAAAACCACAAAGGTATCGTCAAAAAATGGCAAGAAGTCCTGAATCCGCCGCATACCGCCGGCAGATCCCACAGCTTCCCCCACCAGTGTACCGTCAACAATGCGACCTTCAAAGGAATAGGCAATCTGGACGCCAAAGCGTTGACCATCCCGAAAATAGCCTTCAATTTCTTCAGCCAAATGGCTAACATTGACCATAATCTGGTCAAACCCATGCTGGCGTAGCAGTTCCAGTAAAAATTCCATCACTGGCTTTTGCAGGATGGGCATCATCGGTTTGGGCATTGTATAAGTAATCGGACGAACACGAGTACCCTTACCTGCTGCGAGAATCATCGCTTTCATAACTGTTTATTCTTCAACCCCCAGCCAGTTTACTTTCATTGAGTGATACTTCATCATGAGTTTATTTTCGCTCTAAGTCATCGTTAAAAGCACGGATAACAAAAATTTTCAGATTTGCTTCAATTGTAGGCATCGCAAGATGACATGCGATCTTTCAATGTACTTGGCATCATATAGCGGTTTTCATCCGGGTGAAGTACAAATTCATCTGCGTTCATCTGCACTGTTGGGTTTCTTAACTCTTGAATCTACCTCACTCTCATTGAAAAGCGCTATAGAACTGTTCCAATGAGCGTTTATGACGCCGAATCTGCTCCAGCATTAAAGGTTCTGTTCACTCCTGAGTTTTGACCCGAACGCGAGTGCGTCTGTGCGCTTGTGAAGGACAGTGTGTGGAGTTGTCACGCAAGTAATCGAATTTGAATATCTTGGTAAAACTCCTCTTGAAATAGCTCTACCTTGGATTGAGCCGAAAGTAGTAGGAGCGCCCAAAAAACGCTAACAAGATCGCTATGTTCCTGATCCCCATTTTGATTTGGTTGTTTGGTTTGAGTCCACAACTCTACTAGCCGTTCCAGATTCAACCAATGTTTTGGCTCACAAAGGTCTGGGGCAATTTGATGTAACACCTGCTCTAGTTCAAAAGCCACTTCCGTCAAATTTTCCTGGTGAGCTAACTCCAGCGCCGCCCGCATACTTTGGAGACTGGACTGACGCCTAGGACGGACAGGTTTGTTGTCTTTGTGTACCTGTTTGAGTTGCTCTGCCATGAGCTGCAATTGCTCAATCAACTCTTGCAGAGTGACGCGGCGTTTTGGTGGTGGCATTGCCGCCGGACGTCGGCGCAAGTGCCGCTCTAATGGCAGCCGATGGCTGTTATGTTGTACACCATCTTCATTCGCTGACAATTCGTTCTCTACAAGAGCCTCTTGTTCATCTGCTGCTGATTGCAATTGCATTAAAGTGTTTGCCTTGAATAACACAAGGATCGACGCTGACAAAAAAGCTTGCCCAGATTGGGATAAGTCAGCCTCATAACCTCGGGAAGTTACCTCCGGTGTTATTAGCTCTAAGTAGCGATCAATCACTGAAATCACCTGAACATCCCAAGGGTCTATTTCCCCCTGCTCAGCCTGGTGAATAAGTAGTGTAATTGTTTCCAATAACTCGGAAGCATCCATCAGGAGTGGGGGAGTGGGGAGTGGGGAGTGGGGAGTGGGGGAGTGGGGGAGGGGGGGAGGGGGGAGTGGGGGAGTGGGGGAGTGGGGGAGCGTAGGTCAATAATAACGCCTAACTCCTACCTCTAACTCCCCATTCCCCATTCCCATTCCCCATTCCCCATTCCCCACTCCCCACTCCCCATTCCCCATTCCCTTCATTTGGCGCTAGCTTGTGCTTCATCCTTTAAGGAATTACCTCCTGGCGGTAGTGCCAGTTGTAACGATTGAACTTCTGCTTGGTACTGTTCAACCTTTTTCTCTAATTCCTTAATCTGGAGATTTTTTTGACGAACTTGTTGGGCATACACTATCAGTCGTTGCAAGCGTGTCCAGATACTAAACAGCCAAGCAAAAATTGCACCTAAGCCCACGGCCAAAAACAACTCAACTGCAATCGGTGCCTGTACCTGTAAACCTGGGGCAATGTAAATTGTTCCTATTTCTGTGTTTTCTATGGTGAATAAACCAAAAGCTAGACACAAGATAAAAATTATTACAAAGTTGAATTGTCTCATTTGAAACCCAAGCCTAGTACATAATTAATTCTACCTAATGCTTCCCTGACATTTGCAATTAATATTATTGTGAATTGTGATTTTGAATTGTGCGACTTCAATTTGAGGCATATTGAGAAATGCAAACGTTCTATACCCATACCTAATGGTATAAGAATGTTGCTCATCAATCAAGCATCTATGACATTTTATACATCTTTAGGACTTACGCACTTGACACATTGACTATCATATGCATGTTTGCCTTGTTAAATTCAAAATCTTGCCCAGCCTCGTTCCCAGGCTCTGCCTGGGAATGCGATCGCTTTGAGGCTCTGCCTCCCATCACATCGGGAGGCAGAGCCTCCGATATAAGCATTACAAGGCAGAGCCTTGCAACGAGAGATACACACAGTTCGTTCTTTTTGTCAATGCGTAAGTCCTAATCTTTTTAATTTAGAAACAGCTATTTAAACATAATCTTTATACTTTTTTGTCAATATAAATAAATCTCCCTGACAGAGATTAGGCATTGGGTTTTCCTCCCAATCCCCTAAGGATAATACCGTCTTCGGTTAAAGACTTATCCACGCGGGATCAATTAAGTGGTGAGTCATGAGGAACACTGAGAGTTGATGGCTTGCTGTTCTTGATAGCATCAAAGGTACCTTTAATGGTGCCAGCAATGGGAACAGCAAGGATTGTGCCCAGTAACCCAGCAATCTGGAATCCCATCAAAATAGACACAAAGATCCAGATGGGATTAAGTCCAATAAAATCGCCAAGTAACTTGGGAGCTAGCAGGTTATCTTTGACTTGCTGCATGAGAATTGCCGCCAACGCCACTTGAATTGCTAACCTCCAATCTTGCAGCAGCACCAAAATCGTCACCAGGCCAATACCTAAAGTTGCTCCAATAAAGGGAATGAGTTCTGATGAGCCGATAAGTATAGCAAACAACAGGGCAAAAGGTACCTTAAGAATTAGGAAAATTGGTGTGAGGGTTACTCCCATGAATAATCCCAACACAAGTTGGCTGAGGAAGAAGTTTTGGAAATTAAGCCGCAAGGATGTGGTCAAGGGGATGCGGATATTAGCTGGTACATGAGGGGCTAGACCATTCCACACGCGATCGCCATACAGGAGCGTATAAAACGCCAGCACAACCACTAATACTAGGTCAAGTAACCCTGACAGCACCGTCCCAGCCAAGTTTACAGCACCAGTAGCTAGCTGTTGCACCATGCTTTGAATGTTCGCATTGATTTGAGTACTCACAACGCTCAGATCTAGGGGTAAATTTCGCTTTTTTGCTAACGCTTCAACAGCCGCCAGATTTCTCTGACTAGAGGTTAACCAGTCAGGAATCTTATTTAACAGTTGGATTGTTTGGTCAATTACCAATGGCACGAGAGTTACCGCCACAATAACCACAAGGGTTAAAGTTGTGAGTAAAACAATGATTACTGCCTGAGAGCGAGTCATGGATGCTCGTTCAAAGAACTGAACCGGGTAGTTGAGTAAAAAGGCCAAAATCGCCGCAATACTTAGTATAGTAATTGGATGCTGAAAATAGCTGAACAGTACAGACAACAGCCAAACGTTCAGAGCGATAATGGGACCGCTCAGACCATAGATTAATAAACGTTGAAGCGACGACCCTGAACGGCGCATTTGAGGAAATATATCTTGTAAGCTCCTTGGCAGAATCAATACAACTCAGTTAGTTCTAGTGATATCTATAATAGATATTTTTAACAAAGAAGTCTATAAGCTGACCTGATAAAAAAGAAGCAAATTACAATGGACAAAACTATAGCGGATCTTCGCAAAGACTACACTTTGGAAGGTTTGAGTGAAAAAGAAGTTGACCCCAACCCTTTTAGACAATTTCAGCAATGGTTTAACCAGGCACTAGCAGCGCAACTTCCAGAACCCAATGCCATGACTGTTGCCACTGCCACCGCAGATGGTAAGCCGTCAGCAAGAATGGTGCTGCTCAAAGATTTTGATGAACGGGGTTTTGCCTTCTACACCAACTATAATAGTCAAAAGGGGCGAGAGTTGGCAGAAAACCCCCAAGCATCCCTAGTGTTCTGGTGGGCAGAACTAGAACGTCAGGTTCGCATTTCTGGGTGTGTGGAGAAAGTTTCAGACAGCCAGTCAGATGAGTATTTTCATAGCCGTCCTTTGAATAGTCGTCTAGGTGCATGGGCATCCAATCAAAGCGAGGTGATAGAATCTCGTGAAGTCCTCTCGCGACAGTTGGAGGAATGGCAGACCAAATATCAAAACCAGGATGTGAAGCGACCGCCCCATTGGGGAGGCTTGCGAGTGATTCCGAAGGAAATTGAATTTTGGCAAGGACGCCCTAGCCGTCTCCACGATCGCTTGCTTTATCGCCGCGAAAATGATGGGAGTTGGAAAATTCAGCGGCTATCACCTTAGATTTAAAATAATTCGTAATTCGTAATTACAATCATACGAATTACGAATTACGAATTATTTTGTCAATGACCCTGAGAAACTGCTGGTTGACGAAAGCGAATTCTAGGGTCTGGCATAAAGCTGTATCTCAGGTAAAGTCCTACTCCTACAAATAGGATAATCAACAGGGTACCAATACCAAGGGGACTGGGAAGCAAGAATTCCACTTCTATATGGTTTAGTTCACCAGGTTTAAGCTTCCACACTAGCTGATTGTTGGTTTTCACTCTTTGGATAGAATTTTCAGTGCTCTTAATGCTTTTTGCTCCCCAAGGAGTTTTCAAACTAAATTCCCAATCGAGAATGGAACCAGGATCAGCCAGAACCAAGGCTTTAGTAGAAATTAATCCCAGCGATCGCAAATCCAAGTCATAAATCAACCGATTCCGCACTAACAGTAACAAATTATTCTGAAACAAGAGTAAGTTTGATTCAATTTTCGGCAGTTCCGAGTCAAGTTCGTTCTTGACAGATACAAATTTTTGATCGTTATTAGGGTTGAAAAATTCGTTAAACTTCCCTTGTAATTCCTTGCCATTACTAAAGGGAATCGTCACAATCATCTCATCCTTGGAAAGCCGCCGCGTATGACCTTCTAGTTGACGAGTGCGACGCTCTATGCTATCCAACCATTCCGACACAGAATCGCCACTAAAGCTAGTGAGCCGTTCTCCCAACTTAATGTGCTGTACCAGTTCGCCGTGATTTGAGTTGTCAAAGTTTACACCCACATCATACTGTACACAACCAGACAGTAGGAGGGACGCCAACAACACAAGCCATATTCTCTTAAAAAGACCTCGCACTAAAGAAGCGTGGGTAGTAAGGGGAGTCATTGACATTGACATAAGTACAGAACTTCAAGGTAAAACATTTTTCTTAACTCTTGGCGGTAGCCTGAGTGCCTCCCGCTGTGCATTTGGGTTAAAAACTATACCAAACCAAGCTAGCCACAGTTAAAGCAATCACAATTAACGCCACCCAGATAAACCGATTATCTCTAGTATTGACCTGGCTGAGGTCAACCAATTCTGGCGGCTCTTGTACTTGCTGCCGAGATGATTTGGTACTATTGGCGCTGAAACGAACTTTGGCTTCATTTTCAGACAGTGCAGCTAAATTGGGGATTTCCGTCATCCATTCCTTGGGACGTTGCAACCTAGGTGCTTTGAGGATATAATGCAACCGTCGCGCTTCTTTGCTTGTTTCTAAGTGGGGATGGCGTTTGAGTTGTTCGCAAAGGGCGATGGCATCTTCTGTGCGCCCTGATGCTTCATAAGCTGTCACCAACCAAATTTGTACCTCACCACCAAGGCGAGAATTACCAGACAATAGGGCGCTTGCCTTTTCGAGTTGTGTAATCGCTTCCTTGTATAGCCCACTTTCAAAGGCAACTTTCCCAGCTTGGTATCGAGCTTTGGCAATTTCTAGACTTTCTGAACTCACGTTTTGCACACAAATCAGCACTTCTTTAATTTTGCCCCAGGATGAATTTTATTGTTGCTAAATTTTTACGTTCTTTGGTATAATTAATTATAGAATATACTTAGCTGTGTTGTAAAATTTTAGATGCACAGGAAAAGTCAAAAGTCAGCGCTTGCAGAGCCTATCTCCAACTCGTTTCTCCCCCGAAGATTACTGTTTAGGCAGCAGGGGAGCACAGGAGAAGAAATTACATCGGTAATCTTACACTTGTGTTGGGAGTAAGACAGTTGCTTGATATCTACTCCCAGATGTTTCCCAAGGAAGAAGCGATACTGTAACTAAATAGGCTATGATAGTAGCAGTTATCTGCTAGCAAAATACTTTCAAGAATGAGGAACACGGGTGTGACCACTGACGTGAAGGTGACAGTCCCAGATGACATTTTTGCAGCTGGTGGAAAAATGGGTGCGCTGATGCGGTCAATTGATTGGTCGAAAACGTCTCTGGGATCAGAGTCGAATTGGTCGCAAAGTTTACGAACTTCAGTCAGCATCTGCCTATCCTCACGCTTCCCCATTCTCATCTGCTGGGGAGCAGAGTTAGTGATGCTCTATAACGATGCCTATCGCCCGATATTAGGCGCGACCAAACATCCGGGTGCCATGGGGCAACGCGGAGAGGAATGCTGGTCGGAGATTTGGCACATCGTTGGACCAATGCTTGAGTCCGTGCTAACCACTGGAATTGCTACTTGGTCAGAGGATCAGTTACTTTTGCTGGATCGTAACGGCTATCTAGAAGAATGTTATTTCACCTTTTCCTATAGTCCCATTATGGATGAAACAGGAGGAATTGGAGGAATATTTACAGCCGTCACGGAGACGACAAAACGGGTGTTGGGTGAACGCCGACTCCACACATTAGGGAAGTTGGCAGCAACCACGGCGAAAGCAAGAACTATTGAAGAAGCTTGTCTTCTCAGTGCTGCCACCTTAGCCGAAAACTCTCATGATATCCCCTTTTCAGTGTTTTATGTCTTGGATGAGACTCGGGAGCAAGCATCCCTCAAAGCGACGACTGGAACGAATGCTGCCACTTTGCTCACTAACGAGCAAATGAGTTTGATTCAGCCAACAGAATTTGAACATGTGATCCAGACGGGTGAAGTGTTATTCATCGAAAACTTAACCGTGCTGTCTGACTTGCCATCCTCAGTGCTGGTCTTACCCATTACCCAGGCAAATCAAGAGCATCCTGTGGGTTTGGTGGTGGTGGGAGTTAGTCCGCGACGGAAATTGGATGATGACTACCAGTCATTTTTTGAGTTAATTGTGGGGCATGTGGCAACTGCGATCGCCAACGCTCGTGCCTATGAAGAAGAACGCAAACGAGCCGAGGCGCTGGCAGAATTAGACAGTGCGAAAACCACTTTCTTCAGTAATGTTAGTCACGAATTTCGGACACCACTAACGTTGTTACTGAGTCCGTTAGAGGATGTTCTGACTCATCGCCTACACTTGCTGCCACCTGAAGACCAAGAACCTTTGCAGATGGCCCATCGCAATGGGTTGCGGTTGCTGAAGTTAGTCAATACCCTGCTGGATTTCTCCCGTATTGAAGCAGGACGCGTTCAAGCTGTTTATGAACCAACAGACCTAGCAATGCTCACAACCGAGCTAGCAGGAATGTTCCGGTCAGCCATAGAGCGAGCAGGGATGGAACTGGTGGTAGACTGTCCCCCCCTCCCTGAACCTGTCTATGTGGATCGGAATATGTGGGAAAAGATTGTGCTGAACTTGCTCTCCAACGCTTTTAAATTTACCTTTGAGGGAGAAATTGCAGTTTCTCTGCGTTGGGCTTGTGACCATATTGAGCTAGCGGTGCGCGACACTGGGACAGGCATTCCAGCCCATGAACTACCCAAAATTTTTCAGCGGTTCCATCGGGTGCAAGGGGCAAGAGGAAGAAGTCATGAAGGATCAGGTATTGGTCTGTCCCTCGTCCAGGAATTAATCAAGCTGCATGGTGGTACCGTTGAGGTGAACTGCGTTGTTGACAAGGGAACTTGCTTTACGGTGTCCATTCCTACAGGCTATGCCCACCTACCAAGCCATGGCATTGGCACAACCTCGACGCTGGAATCAACGGCAGTAGGAGCTACAGCCTATGTAGAAGAAGCGTTGCGCTGGCTACCAGAAGAAGGAGGGGGGGAGGGGGGGAGTGGGGGAGTGGGGGATGAGGGAGTGATGGGAGTAATGTCTTCCTCACCTTCCTGTTCTTCCCCATCCCCCCATCCCCCCCTCCCCCCCTCCTCCCCTGCCCGCATTCTCTTGGCTGACGACAATGCTGACATGCGTGACTATGTGCAGCGCCTATTGAGCCAACAGTATCAAGTGGAGACAGTGACAAATGGGATCGCGGCTTTAGCTGCCGTTCGTCAGCAGCTACCCGATGTGCTGCTCACAGATATAATGATGCCCGGACTAGACGGATTCGAGATGCTGCGATCGCTACGGGCTGACCCTCAAACCAAAGACTTGCCCATTATCCTACTTTCTGCGTGCGCTGGAGAAGAGGCTCGCATTGAAGGACTCAAAGCAGGAGCCGATGATTACCTGATCAAGCCCTTCTCTGCCCGTGAGTTGTTAGTTCGTGTGGAGGCAAACTTGAAAATGGCTCGATTGCGCCAAGAAACAGTGCGTCGGGAGCAGGAGTTACGCGCTAAGGCTGAGTCCGCTTACAACCAGATCAGCCAGATTTTGGAGAGTATGACCGATGGGTTTGTTGCCCTAGATCGGAACTGGCGGATTACTTATCAAAATCAAGCATCAGAGCGGATTAATGGCAAACCTCGGGCAGAGGTGATTGGTAAGACGCACTGGGAAGAATGGCCAGCATCTGCGGGTTCTAACGTGGAATACCAGTATCGGAAAGCAATAGCAGAGCAGGTTCCCGTCCACTTTGAACACTACTACTATTCGCCGCCCGCCTACGATATGTGGCTTGAGATTCACGTCTACCCCGGACCAGATGGACTCGGCGTCTTCTACCGGGACATCACTAAGCGCAAGCAAGCAGAAGTAGCTCTCAGGCAGAGTGAAGCTAGATTTAAAAGACTGGCTGCAAATGTACCGGGAGTCATTTATCAGTATGTTCGGCATCCTGATGGTTCGGACGCATTTACCTACGTTAGCCCGAAATGTCGCGAACTCTATGAATTGGAGCCGTTCGAGTTGCAGCAGGATTTTGGACTGGTGTGGGCAATGGTTCATCCAGACGATGTGGAAAGAGTCCATCAGGCAAATGTAATATCAGCCCAGTGTCTAGAAATCTTTGATGTGGAGTTTCGTCTCATCACACCATCTGGTCGTCTCAAATGGTTACACGCTAAATCCCAACCAGAACGGCAAGCAAATGGAGATGTGATTTGGGATGGGTTGGTGGTGGATATCACTGATCGCAAAAGGGTGGAGGAAACGCTGCGGGATGCCCTTCAAAAACTGAACTTCCATGTGGAAAACACTCCCCTAGCAGTGATTGAGTGGGACAGTGAATTTCGTGTTTCTCGCTGGTCCCCGGAAGCCAAGCGAATTTTTGGCTGGCAAGAGCAGGAAGTGATCGGTAAAACGCTCAACGATTGGCAGTTTGTGTTTGAAGAAGATCTAGAAGCCGTCTCAAGTGTCTGTACTGATCTGATGCAGGGTAATGTACAGCGCAATGTTAATCACAACCGGAACTACCGAAAAGATGGTTCGGTGGTTCACTGCGAGTGGTACAATTCCACTTTGCTTGATGAATCAGGGAAACTGGTTTCCATACTATCCCTAGCTCTGGATGTTAGCGATCGCATTCGGCTTCAAGCTGAACGCGATCGCGTCCTGCAACTTGAGCAAGCCGCTCGTGCTGAAGCCGAAGCAGCAAATCGAGTCAAAGATGAGTTTTTAGCTGTACTATCTCACGAATTGCGATCGCCCCTCAACCCCATCGTCGGTTGGTCAACCATACTGCGAAGCCGCAAGTTGGATGAAAAAAAAACTGCCCACGCTCTGGAGATCATCGAGCAGAGTGCCAAGGTACAGGCTCAACTGATTGACGACCTGCTGGATATCTCCCGAATTCTACGGGGCAAACTCAGCCTCAATATCTCCCCCGTTAATCTAGTATCCACCATTGAAGCTGCAATGGAAACGGTGCATCTAGCGGCGATCGCTAAGTCAATTGAGATCCATACCATGCTTGAGCCTGATGTAGGGCAAGTTTCAGGGGACGAAGGTCGTCTACAGCAGGTTATCTGGAATCTGCTCTCCAACGCTATAAAGTTCACACCCGAAACAGGACGGGTAGACATCCGACTAGAGCGTGTTGGCTCTCAAGCCCAGATCACCGTCAGCGATACAGGTAAGGGCATCCATCCTGACTTTCTCCCCCATGTGTTTGAGTATTTTCGCCAAGCAGATGCTACCACCACCAGAACGTTTGGCGGCTTGGGGTTAGGGCTGGCGATCGTCCGTCAATTAGTCGAACTCCACAGCGGGACAGTCCAAGTAGCCAGCCCAGGTGTTGGTCAAGGAGCAACCTTTACAGTCAGACTTCCACTGATGCTAACTCAACCAAATACGCACCAGCACAGGATACAATCTGAGCAATCCCTAGATTTGAATGGCGTCAAGGTTTTAGTGGTCGATGATGAGCAAAATACACGGGAGTTTGTTGCCTTTCTTCTAGAGTTACATGGAGCAAGTGTAACGTCAGTTGCTTCAGCAGACGAGGCATTTGCCGCTTTAACCCAGTCTAAGCCAGATGTGCTATTGAGCGACATTGGTATGCCCAACGTTGATGGATATATGTTCATGCGGCAGGTGAGAACCTTACCGCCACATCAGGGAGGTCAAATTCCCGCCATCGCCTTGACAGCCTATGCTGGAGAAATTAACCATCAGCAGGCACTAAGCGCCGGCTTTCAAAAGCATATTTCTAAGCCAGTAGAACCAGACACGCTGGTTGCTGCCATCGCTAGTCTCAATCAAGTCAAGAAAATTAAAAATTAAAAATATTTTTAATTTTTAATTTTTAATTCTTCACTAGGGCATAAACTGGGAGCCGAGGATCATAGTACCGATACCAACATCGGTAAAAATTTCTAGCAGCAGGGCATGGGGAATGCGACCATCAATGATGTGTGCTGCGCCTACTCCTTGGGCAAGCGATCGCACACAACAATTTACTTTTGGAATCATTCCACCACCGACTACACCAGTAGCAATCAACTGACGGGCTTCTTGAATATCTACTTTGGGAATCAAGGTAGACGGGTCTTTATAATCTTTTAAAATACCTCGGGTGTCGGTCAGCAAAATCAACTTTTCTGCCCCCAAAGCTGCTGCGATTTCTCCAGCTATGGTATCAGCGTTAATATTATACGCTTGTCCCGTCTCGTCTGCTGCGACACTGGACACGATGGGAATATAGTTATTGTTAACCAGTGTCTCTAAAATCTTAATATTCACACTGCTGACCTCTCCAACAAAGCCGATATCTTCTTGATCTTGAGGACGGGCTTTGATTAAGTTACCATCTTTGCCGCAAAGTCCCACAGCCGTTCCACCAGCTTGGTTAATCAACGCAACAATTTCTTTATTGACTCGACCGACTAAAACCATTTCTACTACATCCATTGTAGTCGCATCAGTGACTCGCAGACCATTCTTAAATTGCGGCTCAATTCCCAATTTCTCCAGCCAACTGTTAATTTCAGGTCCACCGCCATGTACTACAATTGGTCGCAAGCCAACGCAGGATAAGAATACAATGTCGCGGATAACTTGATATTTGAGAGTGGGATCTTTCATTGCCGCACCACCGTATTTGACAACAATGGTTCGACCAGTAAATTTTTGAATGTAAGGTAGTGCTTCACTTAGCACTTGCGCACGAGTGACCGCTGCTTGCCGAATAAACTCAGTATCGTTGACCATATGAGGAGATTTTGAGACTTAAAAGTAGGGTGGGCACTGCCCACCATTAATTTTGAGACTTAAAAATAGGGTGGGCACTGCCCTACATTATCGGTCGTGTTGACACTCCTCGCTCTAAAGAGACGAGGATTCTGTAAGAGTTTCAGCCGTATCTCCTACATATCCGACTGTCGGAGTTTCCCGCACATGACGGTGATTCCCAGAGGCTTGGAACGAGCGTCTCAACCACTATGGGTTGATATCTACTGGGCGTAACTTTCCCGCAGTCCGCAGGTAGGGTCTTTTTATTTTTCGGGAAGACCAATCCCGCTCTTAATGCAAGTGTTCTGCTGGCTTTTGTGTCAGCGTGATCCATGTGTTTACAATTAACGCATAGAAACTTTTCGCCTTCACGATTATTTTTATCGATATGACTGCACTTAGGGCATTCTTGGGAAGAATACTTAGCCGGGACTGAAATGACGGGCTTACCTGCTTTGAGTGCAAGCCATGCAATTTTATTAAAAATATCTCCCCAGCCAGTATCAAGAATTACTTTGTTTAATCCAGTCTTTTGGCTTGCACCATTGCGTTTATATCCGCCTTTACCCTTCGGGTTCGCAGTCGCCTGCGGAGGGTTTCCCTCCTTCTCCCAAGGGGAGACGCCAAAGGCGAACAGCGCTGTCTCACCATCTTGCTTGGGCTTGGCACGCTTAACCATGTTCTTGATTCTCAGGTCTTCCCGTGCCACAACATCAGCAGTCTTAACAATGATGGATGCAACTTGCCAGTTATACCCATCCCTTTGCTGGGCTATCTTGTGCTGCTGTAATCGTAACTTTTTGATAGCCTTAGTTCTGTTCTTGGAACCCTTTTGCTTACGACTAATAGCGCGTTGTCGCATAGCGATGCGGCGTGCTGTTTTCTTGTTGGTCGCAACATAGCTGTTTTCCTGAAAGCTGCCATCAGACAGAGCAACGAGCTTGTTGACGCCAACGTCTATCCCCACGACTGACAAGCAATCTTCTAGAGGCTTTACTGCTTGCAATTCTCCGGGAATTTCGACCAACATGCTAATATACCAATTCTCGCCCTCACGCTTGACTGTTGTTGTCTTGATTTTTTGGATGAGGGACAGTTCGCGGCTGTTGTGAAATTTCACGAAGCCAATTCCAGGCAGGTAGCTGGTAGCGTACGAATTACGGATGTGCCGCATTTTCACCTGACCAGGTTTGTACTCAAAGGAGTCTAGGCGTGTTTTGAACTGCGGGAATCCCCTGTTGTTTTTCCAGAAGTTGGCAAAAGCTGTATCCAGCTTGGCAATATTACCCTGCAAAACATCCGAATCGACGATACTAAAATTTGAGCGCGAATTTCTTAACTGCGTCGTGACCTTCATCTGAATTCCAGATGCGGAATCCCACTTGAAGGCAGTACCAATGACTTCCCCTGTTTTCTTGTCCTTGATTTTGCTGTTTTTGAATGCAAGTTTGAAATCTTGGGGAACTACACCGTGCTTGACTACTGAACAAGTTAACGGACAGCAGGTTCCGTACTCAATTCTTGAGTCTCTAAAGCAGTATGCACCAAAAGCGTAATGTATCTGAACTTCAACGTCTTGATTATTGTCTTGAAACCCATCGATTCGCTCTCTTAAAGCATAGTTACGATGCTTTCTCAGTGTTACCAACCAGTCTTCAAGAGTTGCCTCCTGAGATTGGTTAGGCAACAATTTGAAATTCCATCGAACTTGCATTTATTTCCTTTGATTGCTATATTTCTAGTATACCCAGGTAATCTCAATATGTCACGGGGTCTTCCACGTAGAAAAATGAGCCAGCCTTATTACAACAAATAACCGACTACGCCCACAGATACGCGAACGAAGGCTGGCTCATTTTTCAGGGGACAATGCGTCAACAGGAAAAGGAATAAAAAGAAC
>JADQBA010000299.1 GCA_016903675.1 Stigonema ocellatum SAG 48.90 = DSM 106950
ACGAAACTTCGCCGTTTGCCCCGTTGCCTCGTTCCCAGGCTCCGCCTGGGGACGTAATTAAGGGAGGCTCTGCCTCCCATTAAACGCGGAGGCAGAGCCTCCACCAAGGAGCATTACAAGGCAGAGCCTTGTAACGAGAATCTGATGCATAGTCTGCGTTCTCTGTCAATGCGTAAGTCCTAAATTCATATCTTGATTCAGCAACGCCTAAAATTTTTCATAATAAATCATTTATGATTTCTATAGTGACTCATTACCTCTTCTACTCAAGATTGAAAACACTACTGATTACTGGAACTGATACAGAGGCGGGTAAAACTGTTTTAACAACAGCATTAGCAGCCTATTGGCAAAAATATTGCTCGAACCGTAGCTTGGGAATTATGAAACCAATGCAATCGGGAGTAGGCGATCGCGAGTGGTACCAAAAGCTCTTTGTATTATCGCAATCTCTAGAAGAAATTACACCTTTATACTTTCAAGCACCCTTAGCCCCTCCCATAGCAGCAGCACGAGAAAATCGGACGATAGATTTAGCCGTTGTCTGGCAAACTTTTACAGCTTTGAGATCTCGCCATGATTTTCTCTTGGTGGAAGCCTTGGGAGGAATGGGTTCACCTGTAACCGATGAACTGACAGTAGCAGATTTAGCAGGAGCATGGCAGTTGCCTACGGTATTGGTAGTGCCAGTAAAATTGGGTGCGATCGCCCAAGCAGTAGCTAATGTCGCACTAGCTAGACAATTGGGGGTGCAACTTGTAGGCATTGTTCTCAACTGCGTTCAACCGCGAACCGAGACGGAAATTGCCGACTGGACACCAGTGGATTTAATTCAATCCCTCACTAACACCCCTATTTTAGGCTGTTTACCTCATTTAGAGAATCCAGCCGATTTGGACAAACTCGCCAAAGTAGCCTCAGAGTTAGATTTAGAGAGGTTGCTACCGTTGGCAAAAGGCTAAAAATAGCCTATCTATCTATATATATATATAATTTGAAAAATGGTTTTTACATCTCTCAACCCGTTATCTGTTGACTTATCGCAGGTCAGACTCGCCATCCGCTCATTGCAACCTCAACTTGTAGAGTGGCGGCGGGGATTGCACCAAAAACCAGAACTGGGCTTCAAAGAAAAACTCACCTCTGAGTTCATATCACAGAAGTTGCAGCAATGGGGAATTGAGCACCAAACTCATATCGCGAACACAGGGATTGTCGCCATAATTAAGGGAAATAAACTGAGCAATGCTGAGAAAGTACTGGCAATTCGGGCGGATATGGATGCATTACCCATTCAAGAACTCAATGAGGTGCCATATCGCTCCCAGCATGATGGGGTCATGCACGCTTGCGGACATGACGGACACACAGCGATCGCCCTAGGTACAGCTTACTATCTCCACCAGCATCAAGACAGTTTCTCCGGCACCATCAAAATTATCTTCCAGCCAGCGGAAGAAGGACCCGGAGGTGCTAAGCCGATGATTGAAGCTGGGGTACTCAAAAACCCCGATGTAGATGCAATTATCGGTTTGCACCTGTGGAATAATCTACCGTTGGGAACGGTGGGTGTCCGCGCTGGCGCACTAATGGCAGCTGTGGAGTTATTCCACTGTACAATTTTCGGCAAAGGTGGACATGGTGCTATGCCCCATCAAACTGTTGATTCCATTGTGGTAGCTGCCCAAATTGTCAACGCCTTACAAACCATTGTAGCTCGGAATGTTAATCCCATTGATTCAGCAGTGGTGACAGTGGGCAAATTTCATGCCGGAACAGCACACAATGTGATTGCTGATACAGCTAGAATGGATGGCACTGTTAGGTATTTTAATCCTGCTTATAGCGGCTTTTTTAAACAGCGAGTAGAGCAGATTATTGCAGGAATTTGTCAGAGTCATGGTGCTAAATATGACTTGGAATATTGGAGCCTTTATCCACCAGTTATCAATGATACTAGTATGGCGGAACTGGTGCGATCGGTAGCCCAAGAAGTCATCGAAACGCCCATAGGTGTTGTGCCAGAATGCCAAACTATGGGCGGCGAAGATATGTCTTTCTTTTTACAAGAGGTTCCGGGTTGCTATTTCTTCCTTGGTTCTGCTAACCAAGCTAAAGATTTAGCCTATCCCCACCATCATCCGCGTTTCGATTTTGATGAAACCGCGTTGCCAATGGGTGTAGAAATGTTTGTCCGCTGCGTCGAAAGATTCTTCATTGGATGAAAGTAGTTATCGAAATCCTTGGATCATCGTAAATTTCAATGGGAAGGAGTGCATCATGGAATATCTTGTTTACGCGAATATGGTAGCTGCCAACGCAGGGGAGGCTATAGATATTGAGTGCCATCTCTTACAGTTGAAGTTCAATTTGAGCTTCAAATCTGCATGGTTAAATTTCGCGAGTATCGGTGTCTTGCTGGGAATTCTAGCCCAAAGCCAGATAGCTTCAGCTGAGTTTGTCAATACAAATGGTAGCTGCCTCAATGTCCGTACAGGCCCCAGTCTGGAATATCCTGTGATAGACTGTGTCAGCAATGGTTCATCAATTTTACCAGTTGTTACCTATACAAACGGGTTTGCTCAGTTGAGTTCAGGTAATTGGGTTTCTGCCAAATGGATTATTACGACACCAGGCTATAGATATTATCCTTCAGCTTATGGCTATGGTGTTGGTGGTGAATATCCCGAATATTTTAGACATCATCATCATCACTATGGTAGCTGGAGAAGACACCGGAGGTCTGAGTACAGATATTCTCACTACCCGAGACACTGGAGAGGACACTGGAGGTCCCAGCACAGACATTCCCACTACCCGAGACACTGGAGAAGACACTGGAGGTCTTATTAGAAACGGGATACGAGGAAACCACGGGGAGAGTTTTTGATCAACTCTCCCCGTCTTCAATTGCTAGACAAAGAAAACCTATTCCCCTACACCCCCACACCCTCACCCCCCTACACCCTATTTTTGAGCCGCACCCACTGGGATGGGTTCACCGATGCCATAGCGGGAAATCTGCGTGAACCCGTCCGGTTTGTTTTGTAGTTGACACTCCCCATGCCTAAAGGCAAGGGGATTCTGTAAGAGTTTCAGCCGTATCTCTCACATATCCGACTGTCGAAGTTTCCCACACATGGCGGTGATTCCCATAGGCTTGGAACGAGCGTCTCAACCCGCAAGGATTGATATCTACTGAGCGTAACTTTCCCCCAGTCCGGGGGTAGGGTCGATTTATTTTTTGGGAAGACCAATCCTGCTCTTTTGGCTAGTGTCCTACTCGCTTTTTTGTCGGCGTGTTCCACGTGTCCACAATTAACACAAAGGAACTTTTCGCCTTCACGGTTAGCTTTATCTATGTGCCCACATTTTGGACACTCTTGGCTTGAATGCTTAGCCGGAACTACAATTACAGGCTTACCCATTTTAACTGCAAGCCAAGTAATTTTGTAGAAAATGTCGCCCCAGCCAGCATCTTGAATAACGCGGTTCAATCCAGTTTTTTGAGAACCTCCATTGCGCTTATAACCACCATTTCCATCGTGCTTGGGCTTAGCACGCTTGACCATATTCTTGATTTTTAGGTCTTCTCGTGCCACAGCATCAGCGGTTTCAACAATGGTGGATGCTACTTGCCAATTGTACCCATCTCTTTGCTGGGCAATCTTGTGCTGCTGTTTGGCTAATTTCTTGATAGCCTTAATCTTGTTCTTAGACCCTTTTTGTTTACGAGCAATAGCACGTTGACGCATCGCTAACCGACGTGCTTTCCTCTTATTGGTTGCGAAGCGTTTATTCTCAAGGAATCTACCATCAGACAAAGCAACGAGCTTGGTTATGCCGACATCTATGCCAACAACTGCGCGGCACAAATCGAGCGCGTTTAGTTCTGGTAGCATCCCAGGAATCTCAACCAACATTGAGATATACCAGTTACCGCCAAAGCGCTTGATTGTACAAGTTCTTAAATCCTGGATTAAAGATAAATCACGGCTGTTGTGGAATTTGACTTCACCAATTCCAGGCAGGTAAGCAGTAGCATAATTCTTGCGGATATGACGCAGGATAACCCGACCTGGTTTGTATTCAAAAGAATCTAGCCGCGAGGTGAACTGAGGGAAACCTCTACCTTGCTTCCACTCATTTGGCGTAAGCAGTGTCCAGCTTGGCAATATTACGCTGCAATACACATGAATCAATGGTCGCGAAACTATCCAAGGATTGCCGAAGCTCTGACGTCACCTTCATCTGAATGCCAGAAGCTGAATCCCATTCACGCCTAGTCCCGATAACTTCCTTCGTTACCTTGTCCTTTACTTTAGATTGCTTGGTTGCTAGCTCTAAATTTTTAGGGATGACACCATGCTTGAGGACTGGGCAAGTTAGGGGACAAGAAGAACCTACTTCTATCTTGGAATCTAGATCGCAGTAGGCTCCATAGGCATAAGCAACAGGGGTGTCAATATCCTGATTGTTAGTCTCGAACCCATCTTTCCGTTCTCTTAACGCATAATTACGATGTTTTCGCAATGTCACTAACCAGTCTTCAAGAGTTTCCTCTTGTGACTGATTGGGTAACATCTTGAAATTCCACCGCACTTGCATACTTGCTTGATTCCTTCGACTATGTGTCTTCAATGAAAATACTATATACTTAAAAGCTAGATAGTGCAAGTCTTTTTATGAAGAAATTTAAATCTAATAACAATGTCGTTTATTCATGCAAGTATCACGTTGTCTGGACTTCCATTGTATCGGCGTAGCGTCCTCAAAGATGGAGTAGATTTACGGCTCAAAGAGCATAAGCGAGCAAATAGCACTCGTAAATACGGGTCGAGATCATTGAGATGGAAATAATGCGATTTGCACGATCATCTGAACATTTAAGTAGATCCCCAGTTTGGTATCCATAGGGCAGTTAAGCGCTTCAAAGGCGCAATCATCTTGGTATCTCAGGCGCTTATTTTCCACAACTCAAATCAAAACGAACGACACTGTGGACTAACTCTTATTTTGTATCTACCGTTGGAGGCGCACATGCCAGATATCGTTAAGCTGTACATTCAAAATCATAGAGTTACTTGACGGGGACTGAAGTCCCCTACGCACTTACCCCATGTCTGAAGCCATTTGCTCTGCGTGCTATGACTTTTGGTCAATTTCCGTAGGGGTAAAATCAATTCCTTTTTCCAGCAAAACAACACGCGTTCGTTGGGAGAAGGTAGAACTTTTGGTGAAGTAAAGTTGTATGGTGGTCATGCAATGATTTCCAAAGTCAGAATGGCGATCGTTGTCGCAGGCTGATGTTATTTGAGTTGCTGATTGGATTAGACATGGAGTGGAAATTAATAGGACTTACGCACTTTACACATTGACCATCATGTGCAAAGCCGGCTCATTAAGCTAAAAGTCTTGCCCTACCTCGTTCCTGGGCTGCTGCCACAGAATGTGATCAAGGAGGCTCTGCCGGACGATTTGACAGGAGGCAGAGCCTCCTA
>JADQBA010000064.1 GCA_016903675.1 Stigonema ocellatum SAG 48.90 = DSM 106950
TCAAAGAAGTAACAAATGTCTTGCACCGGATGCAATGGTTGTTTTTGGTAGACCAAAAGGAGACAGGCGTTCCTACAAGCAGTGGGAGGAAAACAACATTGCGCCACAGGTGGTATTTGAAATCTTATCCTCCAGCAACACCACCAAAGAAATGGCAAACAAACTACTGTTTTATCAACGCTATGGAGTGGAGGAATATTACATCTACGATCCAGAACAAGTAGAGTTGACTGGGTTGCAGCGCTGTGGGGAAGATTTAGAAGTAATTGAACAAATGAATGGTTGGGTAAGTCCCCGTTTGGGAGTACGGTTTGAACTAACACCGGATACTTTGGAAATTTATCGACCAGATGGACAAAAGTTTCTCACATTTGTGGAACTAGATCAATTACGAGAACAAGAACGTCAACGTGCTGACACAGAGCGTCAAGAGAAGGAAGCAGCGCTTCTTCAACTTGAACAAGAACGACAGCGTTATCAAGATTTGTTAGCCCGACTGCAAGAAAAGGGAATTGATTTAGAAAATCTGTGAGTGCAATTTATCATTTAGAGTGAATAATACTCAAAAATTTGAGTTCAGTAGGACCAGCCCTTTCAAGGTGCAAGTCGTAAGACTTGGATTTCCCAAGGGGAGACGCTGCGCGAACGCGTCTTCGCGTCTTCGCGGTTTAAAAATCTTTTTGAACCACGAAGACGCGAAGAACACGAAGGAAAACTTCACTTTTACGCTTCACCTTGAAAGGGCTAGTTCAGTAGGACTTACGCATTGACAGAAATCGTCAGATATGTATTAGGCATTTTTAGCCTAACCAAACAAGGAGTCATAAAATCGACATTGCTTTAAAAACTCATTCAGTCCTCTTTTAGAGGACTTATGCTATTAGCCTGGGACTTCAAGTCCCAGGCGGATGTGGCCTAAACAACCTTCCCAAATTGCAGCCCATAAAAATTAGCGTATACACCCTGTTTAGCAATCAACTCAGCATGGGTTCCAAGCTCAACAATTTTACCTTGCTCAACTACCAGTACTTGGTCAGCGTTAATCACCGTGCTGAGGCGGTGAGCAATCACAAAGCTAGTGCGTTCCTTAAGCAGTCGAGCAAGTGCTTCCTGAACTAGGGCTTCGGTACGAGTATCAATACTGCTGGTGGCTTCATCCAAAATCAAAATTCGAGGGTTAATTAACACTGCTCGCGCAATGCTAATTAGTTGTTGTTGTCCTTGACTCAGGCTAGTTCCCTGCTCTCCCAAACGAGTTGTATACCCTTGGGGTAAGCTAGTGATAAACTCGTGAACATTGGCAATTTGCGCTGCTTGTTCAATCTCTGCTTGGGTGGCGTCTTTTCGACCAAAGGCGATATTTTCGGCAACTGTGCCACTTAACAATATGGTGTCTTGCAAAACTATCCCAATCTGACGCCTTAAACTTGCTTGTGTGACACGCCGGATATCAATATTGTCAATAGTAATCATACCACCCAACACATCATAGAAGCGCAAAATTAAGTTTATAATTGTGCTTTTCCCTGCTCCAGTTGTACCCACCAAGGCAATCATTTCTCCTGGTTTGGCATAAAAACTAGCGCCCTTAAGAGCCAACTGGTTGGGAGCATAGCCAAATGTCACATCCTCAAACTTGACTTCACCCTTAATTGGTGGCATTTCTATTGCATCAGGCGCATCTTGCAGCAATGCAGGTTCATCTAATAGGAGAAAAATTCGTTCTAATCCAGCTATAGCTGATTGTGCTTGGGTGTAAAATTGACTAATAACTTGAATGGGCTGAAAAAATTGCTGAACGTAAATTAGGAATGAAGTTACAGTTCCTACTGTTGCTGCACCTTTTACTGTCAGATACCCCCCATAAGCTAGCACCCCTGCTGTTCCTACGGTGTTAAGAAAATCAATTGAGGGTAAAAAGGCAGAGGTAATTGCTACAGCTTGTACATTCGCATCCCGATTCGCAGCATTGAGAGCATCAAATTGCTGGACATTATATTGTATCCGATTAAATGCTTGTGCTTCTCGAACACTGTTAATATCTTCCTCCAACCTTGCTGAAAGTTGACCGATAGTCTGTCGCGTTACCCGAAATCTTGTTTTTGCCCATGAAGCAAACAACCCTGTGGCAAAAATCATCAAGGGTACAACTAAGTTGCTCATTAATCCCAATTGCAGGTTGAGCGAAAGCATGGCGACGATAATCCCAATTAAGCTGAATACATTGCCAATAATTTGTGCGATCGCCATTCCAAATGTCTGCTCTACAGTACTCACATCATTCAACAAACGACTCATCAAGTCACCCGATTGGCTACGATCAAAAAAGCCCAAGGGTAAGCTTTGAATTTTTGTGAAAATATCACGACGTAATTGAGCCAAAAGACGCTGCATAATCCAGCCAATCTGCCTAATTTGACTTCTGACGATCAAACTACCAGTAACATAGACAACTGCTAGCAGAATTAATATCTGCATTAAACCCCGCCAGTTCCCACGTATAATCAAATTGTCAATTGACCAACCCACAAGAAATGGACCTGTGGCTTGACACACAGCACTAGCAATTACCAATCCCATCGTCATCAAAATATCTTGGCGATAAGGGAGAAAGTATTGCAGAAATCGTCGCAGTGTTTGGTAACTAGTTAAAGTATCTTTTGATATAGCAATATTTTTATCATTCATCTTATTTTAAATATTTATGCGTAAAACGAGAACTCCATAAACCCGGTTTCGCAGTAGGGGCGTATTGCAATACGCCCCTACGAAACCGGGTTTATTTGTTTGACTTGTGATTCTAAAATGGAACCGTACAAGGGACTGTGCAGCATCAACTCCTCATGGGTTCCCGTCCCAACTAGTTCTCCTCCATCAATCAAAAGAATACGGTCAGCATTCTTTACTGTACTGATACGTTGAGCGATCGCAAATACTGTACAAGTTCGACTCCTCATTAATTTATCAAGAAATGCATGAATTTGCGTTGCGGTTTTGGCATCTACGGCAGATGTGCTATCATCTAAAATTAAAATGCGATAATCAGTCAGAAGCGTGCGGGCGATCGCTATCCGTTGTTTTTGCCCTCCTGATAAACCTACCCCACGTTCTCCCACCATTGTTTCATAGCCATCTGGCAAACTGATAATAAATTCGTGAATATGGGCAATTTTAGCGGCTTCTATCACTAGTTCCAAGGGAGCATTGGGTACGGCATAGGCAATATTATCGCGGATGGTACCTGAAAACAGCCTCGTTTGTTGGAAAACCATACCAACATGCGTGCGCAAACTATTAAGTGTAAAATCGCGTACATCATTACCGTCGATGCGAATTGCTCCCGTCGTCACATCGTAAAAGCGGGGAATCAGGTTCACAAGGGTGCTTTTACCTGAACCTGTCCTCCCTAAAATTGCAATCAGTTCGTTAGGTTTGGTTTCAAAGGAAACGCCTTTAAGAGCATAATTAGTCGCCCCTGGATAGCGAAAATACACATCCTCAAAGGTAATTCTCATACTGCTGGTATGAAAAGGAATCGCTTCAGGGCGATCGCGAATTTCCTCTTCAGTATCAATGACCTCATATACTCGTTTAGCCGAAGCCGCCGCCTGCGCAATGACTGACGAAGCAAAGCCAATCTGTACAATTGGTTGCAGAACCACACCTAAATACGAATTAAAAGCTACTAATTCACCAACCGAGAATTGTTTTCCAATGACAGCGCTACCACCATAACCAAGCACCCCTAGCGTTACCAAATTGTTTAATAAAAATATAAAGGGGAAAACGTTAGAAATTGCCCGAATGACTTTCAGGTTAGCTGCGAGTACTTCCTGATTTCTGTGGATATAACGATCCATTTCAGCGTCTTCTCGAACAAAAGCTTTGATTAAACGAACGCCGATTAGGTTCTCTTTCAAAACTGCATTCAGTTCTCCCAATAGCTGTTGTATCCGACCAAATAGCATTGCACCTTTAGAGAAAAACCGGAGCAACAAAAACGCTGCCATGGGTACAGCGGTTAGTGTAATTAATGCCAATTGCCAGTTCATTACTAGCAAAATCACAGTAATTGTAACTAAAGTCAAGAAGGAACTCATGACCTGAAGTAAAGTCGTACCAATGAAGGTGCGGATTTGTTCAATGTCTCTGGTAATCCGCGTCAGTAGTTGTGAAGTTGGGGCGCGATCGTGATAGCTGAAACTGAGGTTCTGAATTTTGTAGAAAATCTGATTTCGCAGTCTGTAGGCGACTCCTTGAGCAACTGATTCTGCCCAAAAACCCTGTCCAAAATTGGACACTCCTCTGGCGATCGCCACACAAATTAACGAACTACCTGCTTGAAAAACAATATCTAAGTCTTT
This sequence comes from Stigonema ocellatum SAG 48.90 = DSM 106950, assembly GCA_016903675.1. Classification (GTDB taxonomy): domain Bacteria; phylum Cyanobacteriota; class Cyanobacteriia; order Cyanobacteriales; family Nostocaceae; genus Stigonema; species Stigonema ocellatum. Next base: position 4,365 of record JADQBA010000064.1, read on the forward strand.
TTTAACAATACCTTGGTCAATTCCCCACCGGAAAAGCTGTGGAGTCAAAGCATTAGCTGCAATCAGGACCAACAAACTCAGCAAAGCACCTATAACCATCCAACGATATCCCGTTAGATACCCCAAAGCTCGTTTGAGTGAATGGATTGGTGAAGGGGAAGCGACATCTTTTTTAACCAACCTGATACCTCGTTGAGTTGAATAAATATTGTCTTTATGAATGATGAATTATGAAATTAATGTTTTTTCATCATTCATCATTCATCATTCATCATTCAGTTTATTGGCTCAACCACAGCTCTTAAACCCTTCTTATTCAGTATTTTTACCATATTATCGGCATTATAGCGGCTGCTAAAAACTCCTACTTGCATAACTCCTTGACCGTGCCATACAGTCAGAAAAGCATTAGGAGCGAGGAATTTTACTAACTGCTGCTCGTTTTGGGTTCCTGCTTCCACCAATACTCGGTAACGTAAATCGATCTGCGCAGCACTCGTTGCCAATTGCTTTGAACCTCTCCCATACCCTACAGGTGCCGAACTTTGATATACTGGCACTTTTCGCATATTGCTAGTATTACCCCTAGGGACATTGGAATTGGGAACGGGTAAAAGATTTGTATTGCCTACGGGAGCAGCTTCTAGTACTGGCAATGACTGCTGAGGAGTACTGGCTCTTTGTAGTGGTGCTGATGGTACTGAGAATGACTGCTCTGGAGTGCTGGTTCTTTGTAGTGGTGCTGATGGTGCTGAAAATGACTGCTCTGGAGTGCTGGTTCTTTGTAGTGGTGCTGATGGTGCTGAGAATGACTGCTCTGGAGTGCTGGTTCTTTGTAGTGGTGCTGATGCTACTGGGAATGGCTTCTGAGGAGTGCTGGCTCTTTGTAGTGGTGCTGATGGTGCTGAGAATGACTGCTCTGGAGTACTGGCTCTTTGTAGTGGTGCTGATGCTACTGGGAATGGCTGCTCTTGAGTGCTGGCTCTTTGTAGTGGTGCTGATGCTACTTGGTTGACTGTACGCTGGGGAGCAGTGAACTCAATAGTATCAGAAGTAACCCGCATATAATTAAATTGTGGTGTATTGGGCTGATCTCGTGTTGTGCTTGCAGTTGAGACAACTTGCTGCCTGCTGCTAGGTTTTGTAGGTATAGAAGCAGGAAGCACTGTACCGCTTGTCTCTACTTTGCCATTGATGCGAAAGCGAGTGAGGGTATTGCCATAAGCAACAATCATCTGCTCAGATGCGCTGGCGTTAATGTCATAGCGAGTGTTGTTGCGAAAGTCATTTTTGCCTGGTTCAGTTGCACTGCCCAAATCTGGTCTTGCTTGGGCGATGGCTACCAACCCATCTTCTTGACTGTTCTCAATTAAATTACTCCGGAAAATTGGGTGGGCATGAGCTTGCACCAGAATGCCACATCTGTTATCTCTAATCTGGTTACCCACAACCATCGGCTCCGCATTTTCAGCGATATTGATGCCAAAGCCCGTTTTTTGAAACACATTTTCCCGAACCTGTGCACGGGAATTACCAGTAATTGTGATCCCATTCGCCTTATTACCATAAAAGTAATTGTTGCGAATAGAGGGTTGGCTGTTGCCAGTAACGGCAATACCATCTTGGGTACTACCAATAAAACTATTTTCTACGATGACCGGACTGCTGTATTCAATCCACAAACCGTAACCACGGGGGTTGGAGTTGGTTACCGTTACCCCAGTCAATCCTGCTTGATTTGCGCCAACGATTGTGACGTTTTTACCTCCAAAGGTACGACTGAGGTAATCACCACCTCCAGAGATGACAATATCACGACCTTTGTTTCCAGAGTCCCCTTGAATCGAAACATCCCGTTTGAGCATCAGGGGAAATTTCTCTCCTGTCTCGGCACTATACGTACCTTTTGAGAGCATAATTACAGTGTTGGGACCCGCTTGTCGCAGCGCTTGGGTAATAGTTTTTAAAGGAGTTCGTTCACCACCCTTGCCCATCCGGTCATCTCCGATACTTGGGTTGACAAAAAGTACGTTAGCCTGAGACATTGTTTTGACACCGACTTGCCCTTGCTCTGATGGTGCTGGCATCTGTGCCATAACAGCATCATGGCTTGTAGTAACTAACACTATACTTGCTATTCCTATACCAGCATTGAAAAACAAAACCGCAGAATGAGATACTGAAAGCATTGCTACTTCAACAAATAGATATGGAAAGGAACTATGGGTTATCAATTTTGCAGATGGGACACTTGTGATACAAGACTTAGAAAAAACGTAGGGGTGAAACACGTTTAATGCACTCCTCAAAAAAAACTTTTTATACACTCTGAAAAGCTAGTATTTCGATAAGATTACTCATGGTTTTTAACTACTGGCTATTTTTCATACAAAGTACTAGATTAAAGAATCAATAGAAATCCAAAAAACATTGTAAATATGAAAGGGGCTGGCTGTTACGATGAAAGCACTAATGGGGTTGTTGTAATGGTCGATCCATACAGCCAAACGGAGCAAATACAGCAAGTTGTTTACCGCATTTTAGACGCAAATTTAGACCGCGCACGTGAAGGTTTGCGAATAATCGAAGAATGGTGTCGTTTTGGCTTGAATAATGCCCAATGGGCTCTAGAATGCAAGAAAGAACGGCAAGAAATAGCTAAATGGCATACTTCTGAAATGCGGGCGGCGCGGAATACTCTTGATGATCCAGGTACTGAGTTAACCCATCCTCAGGAGGAAAAACGCACCAATATCAAATCGTTGTTACAAGCTAACTTCTGCCGAGTGCAAGAAGCCTTGCGGGTGGTGGAAGAATATGGCAAGCTTTATAACCCAAATATGGGGAAAGCGTTTAAGCAGATGCGCTATCGCGTTTATAGCTTGGAAAGTAATTTAATGGGTTATCATCGGCATCAACTGCTATTGCGATCGCGCCTCTATCTGGTAACCTCCCCTAGTGAAAAGCTATTGGAAATTGTTGAAGCTGCGCTTAAAGGTGGATTAACACTCCTGCAGTACCGCAACAAAACCGCCGATGATTCTTTTCGCCTAGAACAAGCAAAAAAGCTGCGACAACTGTGCTACCTCTATGGGGCCATTTTCATTGTCAATGACCGCGTGGATTTGGCTTTGGCGGTAGACGCTGATGGGGTGCATCTGGGACAGCAAGATCTGCCTATTGCTATTGCTAGACAATTAGTTGGTCCACAGCGCTTGATAGGTACCTCTACCACAAATTCTCAAGAAATGCAACAGGCAATTGCTGATGGTGCAGATTACATTGGGGTGGGACCAGTTTATGAAACTCCCACCAAAGCAGGCAAGGCAGCAGCTGGTTTAGAATATGTCAGCTACGCCGCGAAAAATTGTCCCATACCTTGGTTTGCTATTGGAGGAATTGATCCCAATAATATCAATGACGTGCTTGATGCGGGAGCAAATCGTGTGGCAGTGGTGCGAAGTATCATAGAAGCCGAACAACCAACCTTAGTGACACAATATTTTCTCTCTCAGCTAAATCGCGTTCAACTAGAACCTGGCAAGTCTCATGTCTGATCTGATTACACTTTTTGTCAATGGGGAAACCCGTAACTGTTCATCTCAACAACCTTTACCTGATTTGCTGCAACAACTCGGGTTCAATCCCCGGTTGGTGGCTGTGGAGTATAATGGCGAAATTTTACACCGCCAGTTTTGGACCGAGACAAAAGTGCAGGATGGCGATCGCCTAGAAGTAGTAACCATTGTCGGCGGCGGCTCAACAAAGTGAGGAGTGAGGAGTGAGGAATAAAGAAGAAAGTGAGGAGTGAGGAGTGAGGAGTGAGGAATAAAGAAGAAAGTGAGGAGTTATGACTAACGAACAAAAGTTATAACTCCTAACTCCTAACTCCTAACTCCTAACTCCTAACTCCTAACTCCTAACCCCTAACTCCTAACCCCTAACTCCTAACTCCTAACTCCTCACAGGATCTGCGTAGAGTGAGCGATGTAGGATTCTACGGTTCCCTAATGCTTTTCCTCTGCAACCTAGTTCCTCGCGCAGATGCTTATCTTGGCATAGCCTACGAAAAGCTAGAAGAATCTCATTGCCAGAGTACGGATTAACCAGTATGCCATTCTCCTCGTGGCGAACTGCATCTGTTACACCTCCTAAGCAAGAGGCAATTACAGGTTTACCGAAGTAACCAGCTTCTAGGAAAACGATCCCAGATTCATCAATGCTAGCAGCTTTGGTTTGCTCCAAAGTCAGCCTTGCAAATATGTCACAAGCTGCATAGTAGCCAGCTAATTCACTATCAGGCACATATCCAGCAAAATGTACTCGTCGCTCAACTCGCAAGCGCCGCGCTAAAGTATAAAGTTCTGACTCACAAGGTCCGTACCCGCAGAGTATGTAGTGAACATCCAGCCCCAGAGTCAGCAGTGGTGTTAAATTTTCAATGACTAGGTCGAAGCCTTTACGCTTTACAAACTTTCCTACCGAAAGAATAACCACTGCTGTTTGAGGAATGTTGTGCTTCTCCCGCACACGGAGACGTAAATCATCAAGATAACCTGAACTCAGCGCAACGCCAAATTTTTCCTTTCTGACTACAGGGTTAATCACGTGGGTAGGGGTATCAAATCGAAAATGAGCGGTGAGATAATCTCTTGTAAAAAAACTTTTACAAACAACTCCTTGGGCTCGTTTAAGTGTAAGTTCAAATAGTGACTTGGAACCGTAGTTTTTTAAATTACAAAAAATATCCCGATCATGTACGTAGACAAAAAAGCGAATAGGTAGAAGATAGCTTAATAGCAATAGTGAAATAAGGTCAGATCCGTGACCCCATTCAATATAACGGTAGTGATAGCGAAAATAGAGTTTGATTGCTAGCACAAATGACCAGACTGTATTCAGGAAAGCTTGCAGCGTACTCCCTATAAAACCACTACGGTTGTATCTAGGGTTTGGCCAGCGATATACAGGAAACTTTTGTACCTTGTCAAATGCTTTATCTCCTGAGCAACCACCTACCAGAGCAATCACACGATCCGGGTCTTGCAAACAGCGATTATAGATATACTCCTCAATCCCACCGGATGAAGGCAGGAAGGTAGGGGATATAACTAGGATCTGCGCATATCCAGTTTTGTCCCTGATTTTATTCTCTAGTTGTGAAATATTTTCCATCTAAAATCTTATCACTAACTTTTTAAACGGCAGCAGGAATCTATAGAAAATTTTATGATTTTATCTTTGCGAATGTTGTGCCAAAATGCCAAAAATGTGTATCTTGCACTCTTGAGGATGAATTCTTCAGTGTAAGGGATAAGATCTCTATCCTAGCCTTATCCCGGAGCTTTATTTTTTCATCGTAACCTACTGCCAGCTACGTTCTGTTGATGGGCGTCTACATTCTTTATGATGTATCTTTTTAAAGAACTACTGTAAGTTGGCAATTAGAGGTCTGTTTTCAGGTACGGTTATCTGATGGAGAAATCCCTCCTCAGATCGCTACCGATTGAGGAGAAGAAACGGTAAATTTGAAATGTATCTAGGTAATTGGTAATTGGTAGTTGGTAATTGGTAGTTGGTAATTGATAAAATCCATACGTTATAATGGTTTTCTGTCCTATTACCAGATCCATCCTAAGTACAAGTAATAAACGCGACAGCGTAGAAATCAAAACTGATAATGTTTTTCAAGCCATTGTGTTATGCGTCAAAAACTACAACGAGCCATTAAACCGCTTTTTAAATCTCTGTTAATTCTGAGCCTTGTGCTCACATTGGCACTTAGTCACGCCGACGGAGCGCTAGCTGCTCGTAGTGGGGGTCGGATCGGCGGTGGTTCTTTCAGAATGCCATCAAGTTCAAGTCGTACCTATGCTCCAAATAGGGGCGGAGGATACTATCCTGCTCCTTATCCAGGTGGTGGGGGTTTTGGCTTTCCTTTCCTGATTCCCTTCTTGGGTATTGGGGGAGGGTTTGGTGGTCTGTTTAGCATCCTGATTTTTATCGCGATCGCTAACTTCATCCTGCAAGCCTTCCGTCGCACCACTAGCGGTGAAGTAGACGCGGCAGACATAAGCAGCAACTCGCCTGTTTCCGTCACTCGTTTGCAAGTGGGAATGTTAGCAAGCGCTCGCACTTTACAAGCCGAACTTAACCACATTGCCGAAACTGCTGATACTAACTCACCAGAGGGTAGAGCAGAAATTTTACAAGAAGCAAGCCTTGCTTTACTACGCCATCCAGAGTACTGGGTATATGCAGGTGGTGGTACGCACTCCTCTCGTCTGACTTCAGCTGAAGCAGAATTTAACCGTCTGGCAATAGCAGAACGCAGCAAATTCACTGCCGAAACTCTTTCTAATGTCAACAACCAGCTAAAAGCTGCTAATCCTAAAGATGCTTTACCCGCAGGTGAACTGGACAATCCAACCCGTCTGATCACGGAAGGACCGGGTGCATACATCATCGTAACTTTAGTGGCGGCGACATTGGGCAAGTTCCAAACCCCAACCATTAACAACGCTGATGACTTGCGTCAAGCTTTACGTCAAATTGGCAGCATCCCCAGTGATAAACTCCTTGCCATTGAAGTGCTTTGGACTCCACAAGCTGAAGGTGATACCCTCACCACTGATGATTTGCTAGCTGAGTATACGGATTTGAAATTGGTTTGAACTTGCTGCCTCCAGAATATCAAGTCACAGAGAAAAACAAGAACACCAGTTCAAATTCAAATGGTTGTAGGTGAGGCAATGCCCCACCTACTTTTTGTTGTACACTCAGTGTTGAAGGGATTTAGCAATCCGTGCAGGAGTTACAAACACCCGCCCCAAAGGGGAAGTCAAAAGTCAAAAGTCAAAAGTCAAAAGTGTTTTAAATTTTGAATACGTGAATTTCCGCGTAGCGGCTTGTCCCCCAAGTACAGCGCGGCGTAAATAAACTACCCATTTCAAACAGGCACAAGCCTTGCTCTATAATACTTTTGACTTATTACCTTAGCTTTTGACTTTCCGCGTAGCGGCTTGTCCCCCTTGTCCCCAACTATTTGTCGGTGACTTCAGGAATTGAGGTTACACCTATTGAAGATGAAGATATAGAAAGAGGAATTTCAACTTAATTCTAAATCTTTACCCACATTGTAGCCAAAGTGTGGATAAACAAACTATTTGTCAACACGATAAACAAGTTGTTATCCGACATTATTCCTGAGAAAAATAACCTGAGGATGAATTTTATGCCAGAAACAGCTCGTTATAAAGGTTTCTTAAAACAAGTCAACAATAGTGCAGCTAGTGACTCTGAACAGACTCAGTATGTACTTTCACCTGATAAAACAATAGTAATTGGACGCGATCCTAGTCATTGTGACATTGTTTTAGATTCCAATGACTACCCGGACATTTCCCGTCAACATTTGAAAATTTCCCCCCTCTCGTCTCAGTCTCCACGTGATATGCCTGTTTGGGAGATATGCGATTTGGGTAGTAGAAACGGCACTTATGTCAATGGTCAGCGCTTACAGGGTTGTCAAACTTTGCAACTGCAGGACCACATTAAAATTGGTAACAAAGGTTCGGAATTCATCTTTCAGTGTGAAGATGCTAACATTCTTAGTATAACCGACGTATTTCCGCTCACATCGAAGAAGCTGGATTTACACCAGAAGGGATACCTTTTACCGGGTATTATAACGGTGCTAGCGGTAGTAGGGATGTTAGCTACTAAAAAAGATAATCCGAGCTTCGCCTACATCTTGGTAGCTTACCTAGTTACCGCCAGTCACTACATCATCCACAACATCTGCCATAAGCATAAGCCTTGGTGGTTGCTATTGAGCGTAGCTCTGGCTACTGGTCTGCCGATTTTAGGTGGCTTACACTTTAAAGATACTTCATCAGAACATTCTCTTCCTGCAATTCTTACCTCTTCTTTCCAAGTAGGTTTGTTAGTAGAACTTTTCAAAGCACTGCCGGTGCTATTAGTTTACGTGTTAGGCAGACTACTTCAGTCACCTAAGCGGGAACTCATTGGGGTATGGGAACCTCTGGATGGAATCCTTTTAGGGACGGCATGTGCCACTGCATTTGCATTAGCAGAGACTTATTTAGAGGTGAATGAAGAATTCAAGAAGAGCAGTCCAGAGGTATTCACACTGTTAATTCCTCGAATTTTAGGAGATATTTCTGGAGAGGTGGCATACAGCGGCTGCTTTGGCTACTTCATTGGATTGAGTGCGCTAAAACCTTTTAAGCGTTGGCAGCTTTTAGGAATTGGCTACCTGATTTCAGCCGCTATGCATACCCTTTGGGAAATAGTATACGAGATGCTGAAGAACCACACTTTTTTACCTTCGCTCGTTGGTAATCCACTCTTAGCTTTGATAGGCTCTCTAGCCTACGTATTTTTGGTGGCAGCAATCGTCAAAGCCAATCAACTTTCGCCAAATAACTCACACAAATCTGCTGCTCATTGAACTTTTCCCCGAGTTTCGTGCTTTGGGATAATCAACCTGTAAAATGCCGTCGTTAAATTATAGCACAAAAGAGTAGGAATTCCAACAGGAAACTCTATCTAGTTAAACGGGGTGGGAGGAGAGTAATCTGGTTATAGACGACCTACCGGGATGAATCAGGAAAAGCCAACCTAAACCTGGAGAAAAATCTATGCCGGACGGCATTATCACAGCGAGCATCGCAGAGGAAATTATTGATCAACTGGCTGTTGGGAATCACATAATTCAGATTGGTTCTCTTCACGGTGCTATAGCGAATATAGCAACTGCCCAAGATAAACCCACTGTGTGTTCCCATTCTACTCCAATTTTGATACGAACGCGTTTGTTGGAAAAACTACTAGATCGTGAAGAAGCAGTCAAAGAAGCGATCGCTGTCTTACAGTCTGGACAATCAGTAGAGTTTTACAGTCCAGCCGGTTACGGAAAAACTTTTCTGTTAAGTTATTTGGCCCACAACCATCAAGCCACATCGCCTTTCGGTGATGGTGTTATCAGCCTATCTCCTCATCACCCTTATATAGGTGATATCCTGCAGTCCATCTGGGAAGCCTTCTATGAAAGCGACATTCCCTATAAACCGACAAATAAACAAATCAGTCAACAAATACATGACAAACGGGCTCTTGTTGTGCTAGATGAAAGTAAACTCATCAAGCATGAAATGGAAGAGTTGATGAACGCTGCCAGATCGTGTACCTTCCTCATCGCTTCGTCAACAAGCCGTATCCAGCAGAGAGGACGTTCCATGGTTCTTCCTGGACTCTCTAACAACGATGCTCTAGTTTTAGTGGAAGACGAGCTGCAACGCTCTCTCCAAAAGGCGGAATTACCTGCTGCAAAATCGCTATGTGCGATTTTGAAAGGACATCCAATGCACCTGCGGTTAGCGATCGCAAGCATGGTGGAAGATGGGAAATCTCTTGCCGAAGTCGTTAGTCAATTGCCAACAAATGCTCCTAGCAACTTTCTGATCCAACAAATTGTAGCGTCCCTATCAAAATCTCAAAGAAAGATTCTGGCTCTATTGGCTATTATGGATGGCGTAGGGCTCAAGAGCGAACAGGTAATAACTATCACACAACTACCTGACGCAACGGTTGATCTGGAGGCTTTGCATAGGCGTCATCTCGTACAGCTTGATGGCTTTTACTACAGTATCAGTAAAACCATAGTTGAAGCTCTACCGCCACAATGGAAGGTGATGACAGCACCTCAAGAAAACGCCATCGCCTACTTTACAAATTGGGCTGAACACCATAGACAACAACCTAAAAGTTTGTTGTTAGAAATTGATGCTATGGCGCAAATCCTGGATGTGGCTGTTAGAGCCTGTCGTTGGCGAGAGGTCTTGCGTTTGGTAAAAGCAGTCGAAGGCTCACTCGTTTTGAGTAGGCGATGGAGTTTATGGGAGCAAGTACTGCAACAGGGACTACAAGCATCTCAAGCAGAACAAGATCAAGTTGCTGAAGCTTGGGCTTTGCATCAATTAGGTACTCGTGCCCTTTGTTTAGAAGAATATGCTAGCGCCATTAATTACCTGACTAAAGCAATACAATTACGGAAATCCTTGGGTGACAAGATGGGAGTTTCCTTAACTCGCCACAATCTTCATCTGCTCAAAATTCTGACTCGGGAGGGAACCAAGTTAGATTCAATTGTAGATACTGATACGCACAAAAATTCACCCAAAATTTTCAGCGCCCCAGTAACAGATGTTGAGGAATCTCCACTTCCTCTGACTGAAGATTCCAACGGCCAGTTATCCTCCTCACAGCATCTGCTAACTCGAATGAACATAGTAATAGAAAATACTGGTTCTTCAGCTAAGCCTTCCTATAAAAGCGTTTTGCTCTCGCCAAAGGGGGTCATTACTACTGGAATTTTAGCCGCTGGGGGATTGCTCATGTGGTTTAACTGGCATCGTTTTACCCACGTAAATTCGCCACCATCCACCACTGTGCCTAAAGCAACTGCTAAGCCTTCACCCATTGCCAAACGCAAACCCAAAGCAACTGCTAAGCCTTCACCTATTGCCGAACCTACATCCACAGGAACAGCCACGCTCTCGCCAATTATTGAACCTATACCTACAGTAAACCCGCCAATTAAACCACCTATCGTCGAGTTTCAGAAACCAATAACTAATACTAGATATAAAGTAAATAACCGCAAGAACTCAAAAAGAACACTTCAATCTCCGCCAGTTCCAACAGCCACACCAACCCCGACACAAGCGCCAACACCCACTACACAATTAAGAGAATTCACACCACAACCAACAGTAACACCAAGTACACAACTCCCACTTACACCACACCCAACACCAACCCCGACAGCAGCGCCAACACCCACTACACCATTCTCACAACTCACACCACAACCAACACCAACCCCGACAGGAGTGCCAACACCCACTACACAATTCCCAGAATTCACACCACAACCAACACCAACCCCGACAGGAGCGCCAACACCCACTACACAATTCCCAGAATTCACACCACAACCAACACCAACCCCGACAGGAGCGTCAACACCCACTACACAACTCCCACAACTTACACCACAACCAACGCCAGCCCCGACAGGAGCGCCAACACCCACTACACAACTCACACCACAACCAACACCAACTCTGATCACTACACCTAGATAAAGCGGGAAACCTGGTAACCTGGCAATACTGCAAGGGCTGAGAATATTCGTTACATATTCGTCATATTCGTAGGTTGGGTTGAGGCAATGCGTTACCCAACAAACCCTGCGCTTAGGTTGGGTTGAGGAACGAAACCCAACCTACACATTTTTATTTTTTAGGCAAAACCTGTGCAGTATTGGGTAACCTGGTAGCCCCGTTCGCGCCTCTCGTTGCGGTAGCGAGTCTTCTCCCAAGGGGAGACGCAATCATGCGAACAAGCGCGACTCGTCTGGGCCAGAAGAAGGATGAGACTCAAGAAATTAGTGAAAGTAGAGAAACCCGGTTTCTTAAAGAAACCGGGTTTCTGGGGCTTGGGATTTTCACTGCTCATTGCTGGGCTGGAACTATTAATATCTCCTTGTTTTGAGCAGCGTCACGGGTAAGTTCAGAAATTTCGGTTCTTGTCCAATTTTGGTGATGATCGCGCTTTCAATCAGCTTATACGATGGATTGCCAGTCCAACGCTGTAACAAGGCGAGACAGATGAGACACGTTCGTTGTCGCAACAATCACGAATGTCGCCTCATTGCAGAGAAGGCGAGTCTGAGCAGACAGAATCACATCCCCATCTAACGCTTTGGGATCTGCGGTAGGCTGTCCAGTTTTCCTCACAAGAGCCCATAATTCAGCCGCCAGAAGCATAGTCTCTGTTTGAATTGGGATGTAATCGAGCGTTTGCTTCAAGTTGTCAAGCCGCCTCAAACTTGGCATGTGACCTGTGCGAAGAAGTTCACGACGAACTTCATAATCTGAAATCTCAGGAATGGCAACCCTCTCTCCGCGCCGCAAGAGGGATTTTAGCCATAGTTGGCAATCGAGGGTAATGCCTGTAGCTTTGGGATTCGTTACCATTCCCAGTGGTCCAGCATCCAGCAAAATCAAACGATTCATGGGAATAGGGGGCGATCAGATAATCGATCTTCGTCGAGAGCAGTTTTCAAAAAATCCCAAGCTTGTTGATGTTCAGATGCATCCTCATCAACATCGAGCCTTGAATCTAGAAGATCGATTGCAGCTTGATTTTTCCGTGCTTGCTCAACATTGATGACAGATGGGGTGGTTGACGGAATCTTTTGTCGAAACTGGCGCAAAGTATCTAGTAAATCTGCCCAGTACTCTCTAGGAGTTGCCTCAATTTCATGAAGCAGCAATTCAATCTTATGCTGGAGGTGAGCTAGAACGGTCTGCCATAGATGAGGAGCACCGCTAGAATTTACAGCCTAATTCTAACGCATCAGACTCCTAAAGGGGTTGCCACGAAAGCACGGATGAGATTTAATTGGATGGGAAGAAATCCCTTTAAAAATTGACCCCGGGAAGAGTCGAAAGACTTAGATTTTCTTCTCCCAAGGGGAGACGCTGCGCGGTAAGCGAAGCTATGCCCGAAGGGCTTTACGTGTCCTTCTCCCAAGGGGAGACGCTGCGCGAACGCGTCTTCGCGGTTTAAAAATCTTTTTGAACCACGAAGGCACGAAGAACACGAAGAAGAAATGTCGAAAATTGGACATAATTTTCCCAATTTTTTACCCACCTTGAAAGGGCTGTTATTTAGGACTTACGCATTGACAGAAAAACACAATTGTGTATCAACCTCGTTACAGGGCTGCTGCCTTGTAATGCTCTCTTGTGAGGCAGCAGCCCCCTGTGGATCACGAGAGGCAGCAGCCCAAATGCATTCCTGGGCTGCTGCCTGGGAACGAGGCTGTGTAAGGAAATCATTTTAATCAGCTTGATATACACATAATGGTCAATTTGTAAAGTGCGTAAGTCCTATTATTATCTACTTGTTTTGATGCAATCGGGTTCAGTTAGCGCCAAAAACCCTTGTTCTGCGTAGGTTGGGTTGAGGAACGAAACCCTACATTTTTCGCGGTTTGTTGGGTTTCACACAGTGAGACCCAACCTACGATTCTCTTTAACTGAACTGTATTGTGTTTTGATGAGGTTTTTTCGGACGGTGGTTGAGAAATTTTGAGATAATTTACTCTAAATGTTCCAGAAAATACTGGCGGTACAACTCATAGGCGGGAATGACATTGTTTCCTTGAAATTTCACCAACCCCATACTGCGTAATTTGAATGCTAAATCTGCCTCTATCCGTATTGGCGGAGTTGCTTTAATAACTTGTCTCATTGCGGTGACTAAATTGCCATCTTCTCGTAAATTGGATAAATGACGGCGTAGGTGGTCGGTGTACATACCTTGTTTTGTAGGGGCGATTTGTAATAATTGCGACAATTTAATCTGGTTACGGGCAATTTCGTGGAGTGCTTTCCTCACTAAGTAGGGATGTCCTCCTAGCATTTCCATGAGTTGCTGAATTTCTTCTTCACTCCAGTTCAAATCGTGTCGTCGCACCAAATCCTGGACTTGTGAGGGGTTGAATTCTGGTAGTTCAATTGGTAGTCCTATATTAAATGGTGACTGATTAATATTTAGAGGAATATAAACTTCCGTGGAATGTACAATCACCAACCGCAATTTTTTCCAAATTTCTCTATTGTTTGCGGTTTCATGCCATGCTCGTAGCAGTGCAAAAAATTCAGCAGCTACTTGAGGATATTGAAAAACTTGGTCAACTTCATCTAAACCCAAAACTATTGGTTTCTCAATTGCTGTGAGCAAATACCTTTGGAAGTAGTTTGTACACTTGTCCTTACTACCCAAAACCCCTTGCCAATATTCAGTTAGTTTATCTTGGAGATTGAGTTCCTGAGCAACACTCCCACAAAACCACTGCAAAAATTTATCCAAAGTGGTTAAAGATTCTACATTTGCTGATTGAAGATTTAGGTATGCGGTTTGACAGCCATGTTGTGTTCTATAATCGAGAATTCGTGTCAGAAGTGAAGTCTTACCCATTTGTCGGGGAGCTTTAATCCGAATCAGCGCCCCTGGTTTTAAAATCTCTTTATAACAGTCATCCTCTACAGGTGGACGTTCTATATAAAAGGCTGATTTTAAGCGAACTTGTCCTTCTGGTTGTTCCAAATTTCCTGGGTTAGGAACAGATTGAGTATTTTCCGGCGCACCTCCACCAAATAACGCTCGAAGTAATTGCCAAATTTTTTGGAAAATAGAGGTTTGACCAACTTCTGGCGATGAAGGTTGTTTGAGGGTTTGAGTCTGAGAGATACCCAGACACCGCTCTAAAGCTTGCAACGCAACAGCGGCATCATTATACCGCACGCGGTAGTCATAGCGCACCTGGGATATTCTGTATCGGTTGCGGAGTATCATGTTTATCGTAGACAAGCCTGTACTAGCAACCTCTGAATTACTTGAATTGCTTACAGCTATCGAATATTGGTTCCGCTTGTTTGCTCGCGTCCACCCCTCCTTAATTTCGCGCATCTCCTCTCCCAAGCGCTCTTTAGCGATTGATAAACATTGTTCATACCAAAGTAAAGCCTGCTCATAGGCTCCTTGTTCTTTGTAAAATGTACCTACGCCAACAAAAGGCCAGATTAAATCTTCATTGCTTAACCAATCTCGATCAACTGTAGCAGCTTCAGCAAGATGAGGAATAACTTGGCTAGCTTTAGCTATTTCTATCTGAGTGGATGTCTGGAGAATACTTTGTGCTGCTGCTACCATTGTTTGACAAAATCCGCGTTTGAGTTCATCGGCTGCGGTTAATTCTTCTAGTCTGACGTGCACTAGTTCTCGAATGCGATCGTGAATTTGGTAAGTGTCTTTCCCTACCTCTTGCAGTAGATATTGTTCAATTAAAATATTGCAGTGAGCTTTGATGTCAAATTCTAAATGACTAGCACTAGCTGCCGATTCTATCAAAGACCAAGGGATAGGAGCCTGGGCAAACAAGCTTAACAGACAAATCAATTTTTGCGCCTCGGGTTCTAAAGATTCCCAATTGAGTTTAAAGGCTGCTGCTACACCAGACTCGCCTTCTGCTGCTTGCTTTCGCTGTAACTGTGCGAGAATTTCTGCTAGCATGGTACTCTCCCTGGCTTTCGGCTAAGTGCTGCTACTTGGTACAATCCAATGGGTATGCAACCAACGTACTGGCAAAGCTGCTTGGCAAACTCTAGTTGCCGTTCAATTAGTTCTTTTCCCAATAAATCTGCTAATAATTCTAGGGCTGCATCTAGTGATAATTCACCAAGTGGAAGTGAAGGATATGGAATCCATTGGCGACTGATAATTAACACCTGAAACCGAGAACTTCGCGGTGGTAGATAGGGTTGAATTTCCTCCCAGTCTGTAACATTATCAAACACTAGCAATACCTTGCCCGATCGCCAGTTTTTCCAGCAATACTGAATTTGACCCTCAAGGCTTAATCCTTTAGGATGGAAGTTAGAAAAATGGATTATGCCAAATTCTGTCAACTGCGTCCCTAAGTCAATTCCTTTAGCATTCAACCAACAACATCCACCCTCATAATTTGCTAAGTTCTCCCAAGAGTAGCGAATCGCTAATTCTGTTTTACCCACCCCCCCCTTACCAGTTACATCGGTGATCGCCACAATATCATTCTCCCGCAATAGCTGATGCAACTGTTCTAGCTTTTCCTCTCTACCAACAAATTTCTTAGCATTGCTTTGAGGAATATTGTGCGGGATCTCAAAAGGGTTAAGATGGTGTTCTTCTTTGTCTCCATCCCAGCTGCGGTAATACCAATAGGTGGGGATCTGTTTTTTTTCTAACCCTGCTAAGCCCTGCTTGACTTGTTCTGTAACGAGTTTCATATCAGGCGGAAAAATCTCCGCAGGTGCTTGTGCTAAAGCTTTCCGTACTGCTTGGGAAAAGTATCCTGTTTTATCGGGACTGACTTTGGCTTTCTCTCCATCTCTGGTTGCAAGCAGGACAAATTGTTGACTGTCTTGCCTTGGCTTACCACTATTAAATATCTTCCCACCTAAATGAGTTGGTCTGCCGGAGATATCTAAATATGAATTTGCACAAGCATCAATGATACAAATATGATTGCGAATTATAAAGAAATCTGAGCTTAATAACTGTAGTAGTGTATTTAAATCTATATTCTGCCAATTTTGATAGGTGGCATCAGCGCAAAGCAACCGCCGTTCGCGTTCCGATGTAATCAAGCCATGTCCCGCCCAAA
Organism: Stigonema ocellatum SAG 48.90 = DSM 106950; assembly: GCA_016903675.1. Lineage (GTDB taxonomy): Bacteria > Cyanobacteriota > Cyanobacteriia > Cyanobacteriales > Nostocaceae > Stigonema > Stigonema ocellatum. The sequence goes on from JADQBA010000064.1 coordinate 20,668, forward strand.
AAATATAAAGTAAATCTCCTGACTTGAGCAACAGAAAATTATTAATGATGTAATCAAGATTTTGCAGAGTAGCCTCTATTACAGGTAACCTACATTGCTGTGACAATCCCTGATTTTCCTCTAGAGGTGACAAACACAGCCAGATATTTTCCTCAGGTACGCCCCGTTTCTGACACAGCCAATCAGCAAACTCCAAGGCATCGTTTACTGGTCCTCCGCCTTTGACATTCCAGCTAGACTCTTGGTATCTTTCAATACCGACAATCAAACCATAAGTTCGTTCTGGGTGAGCGGTTAACTCCCTCATAGCAGCTATCTTGGGATAATTTCCATTATACATTTCCAAGTTCTGTCATTTTCCCAGTAAGCACCATGGGAGCGTGGGAATGGTTGTTTGCTAATAACTTCCTCATCTCTGACTTTAGAAAAGATTTTACCTCCTTTGTAGCTAAGGAAATCTCGTAAATCGTAGATATTCAACCATTCTGGAAAGTATTCTGGTAGTGGCTGACCGAATTCTAAACTACAAAGAGCATTAATCTCATACAAAAACGGTGCTTGAGAACCAACAGTCACTAAATGCACTACTTGAGGTAAAGGTTGTTCTACCATTAAATCTACACAGGCAATACCACCCAAGCTATGAGCCAGTAATACTACTGGTGGTTCTGCTTGTTCGATTGTTTGCTTAATAAAGTTACGGATTTTCTCACCTCGTGCTTGATATAGTAGGATATCACTTGGCATGGGCGAAATTTTATTTGTCACAACCCCCCGTTTTCTTACCAGATAACTTGTGCCAATAGGTAGCGCTAATCTCGCAATTTGTCCTAACACCCAATTCCCCAATCCTAACTCTGCCTCAACCAACGCCAAACTAACTAATTCCACTAGTCGATCTCGCAACTTAACGTTAGTCAAAACGGGCGGATATTTTTCTTGCTCTTCGCAAATCAGCATTGCTTGGGCTACGATCGCTCTGGCAATAGCATTGCTGTATTCACCTAAAGATTCTGCCGATATATTTTGCCATAGCTCATTATATGCATCAGAGCGGATAATTGCCTCTCGTGCCTCATCAAATACCTCTGCAATTCCCGCTTCTGCCAGTTTTACTTGTAGTTCGCCCCTAAGAATCAGGCGATCAACACGAGAACGTAATTCATCACCCGGACTGTCAGCAAAAGGGTTATTACTTCCCTGTTCGTTAGTTTTTAGTGATAGCAACTGCAATTCATACAACGGTTCGCGGTATAAATGCGCCCAAAGAAGAACTTCTCTGTCCTCTTCCTCTGCCATATTAAGTGCCAGGGTTTGATCATATGTGGGAATTGATGCGCCATTGGCACCCAACCGCGCTCCTAGTTCGTCTCCCCAAAGACATGGTATAACTTTGATATCAAGACGTTGTGCGTGAATCTTTTTCTCAATGGTTTTAAAAGTTGCCTCGTATTCGCGCCCACGCACTCCTATACCATGTACGAATATTACGCTTGCCATCACCAATTCATGTACGGGTTAAGTTATAAAGGGAGCAATGTGATTTTGTGAGGTGCCGAAAATTAGCCATATAAACAGCGATCGCTACATAATAACCGTCATTAAGAGCGAATATTGGGTCAGTTTATTGAGAATTAAGCCACATAGTTAAGAATTAAAATCCCATCTCACAAAATCGCGCTGCTCTTAGTAATCTTACACTCGTGTTGGGAGTAGTTAACTTTATCGAAGAGACGGGGGGCGTAGAGACATACCAGAGGCGGAGAGTAGCTACGCCCCGTGTCCGGGGCTACAGCCCCAAGGGTCTAATACCCCAAGTGGGTGCAAGTTGCTCGCCTGGTTGTTGGGGTTCAATCCCCTAACGTGATGTCCCCGCGTCTGGGCGTCCCACAGTCTCCGCGTCTCTTCCTTGAATTGCGTAACCGCTGAAGCTGGTTGTAAAGAAACGCTAAGGAAAACCAAGCAAGAACACCATACTCAGGTGGAGGCGATAGAAAGTGTGAGAGTTCAGTGATATCGGGAGAATTGCTACATGAGGGCATAGCTGTAGGACAATCGCGCTGGAAGAGTTGAATGCGGCAACGGGGCATCCGGAGTTCTTTCACCAGGCGTAGAGGATAGGTAGAAGCGAGGGTTTCGCCAATGAGCTGTGCGCCGAAGGGGAGTATAAAGTCCAACTTGGTTCGTTCAGGCTCTTTATCGACGCGAATCGAGTGTGCTGTGAGCAAGTAGCCGCAGGGCTTGAGGGCATCCACCAGCTTGTTGGCAACAGCTTGCAGCCCTGTCTGACCGCTGATGTAGTAGAGAACCTCGCTACAGACGATCAGATCGAAGTTGCCAGGAAGGGGATCGTTGGTCAGATCAAGGCGCACGAAGCCGACGTTCTCTAGGTTCTCGGCAGTGCAGTAAACCTCCGCGCGATCGATGGCAATTTGGGAAATATCGGCAGCGATCAGGTTGTCAACGTGAGGAGCAAGTTTTACGGTGAGATAACCTTCTGCGCAGCCAAGTTCAAGCGCCCGCACGATCTTGGTGGATGGAAGTAGCTTGAGGGTCTGCTCATACTTAGTCTGCTGGTACGGGCTAGTGTGTTTCCACGGGTCGGAGGAGAGTACAAAGGTCATCTCGAAACAGAATCTCTGCCAAAGACTCAGCATGTTGCGTTTAATTTGAATCACTTATTTCCCAGCTAAATTACGGATTTTTAAGTAGACCACGACCCTATCTTTCTGGCTTTCTCAAGCAAGACGATGCTAAAAAAATAGATGTAAGCCTGAGCCTAGCATCTACTTATCGGTTTTCCAGTTTTCGAGGATGTTTTATCTAAAAGTTAGAAAATCTTTACAGGAAGCTGATATTTGGTTTGTCCCTCTGGGACAAAACCTCCTCATGGTGATTCATCGCCTTCAACGGTTGGTCAGCTTTGCAAACCAAGTGCTATGCTCTCTTTTGAGAAGGCAGCTATGCTGAAGGTAATCCCCATAAATAAATGATGTTGTTGGCGAATCAATGGAGGATCACACCCCTCTAACCCCTCGTTCCCATGCTGAGCATGGGAATGCACTACCAATCTTGCGAGGCCGCTTGTCTTTTGGTCGAGGCAGAGCCTCAACGCCTGCATTCCTAGCCTGAGGCTAGGAACGAGTCAATGAGGGGTCAGACCCATTACGAATTGACCAACAACATCATGAATTTAGGGGTTTTAAACCCTGTGGCAGAGGGCATCCCAAAATTTCCTTTCTTCAGCATAGCTGCCCTCTGCCCTCTACCTTTCTTCGGTAAAATGTTATTAAATCTTATCACAGCTTAATTAATTTAACAGTGGCTATGCCAAAGTTAGTGAAAGTTCCGAAACAATTGCAACAAGAGCGTATCGAAGAAGAGCGTATGCATGACGTTCTTCTCCTAGTAACTCATTTAGTGCAAACTCAGGAAGTTACCGTAAAGCTCATGTTAGATTGTCTCTATGATGTCGGTTCAGTTAACCTGATTAACAAAAAGCTTCGGAGTCGCTCCCTCAACGTTGCGGCAAAATCAATAGCCAGAATGTCCAAACCAGTCGTCAAAACCTTTGCTCTAGGTTGGATACAGAAAAATGTTCCCGATCTGATTACTAAATGGTTGCACTCGCAGGTTTCTTTCACAACTTTAGAGGATCAACTTCAACAGCCAGCTTCTACAGCCATAGTCCCAGAGGTTCAATTAGATGCTTTATCACTATCACAAAAGACTAGCCTAGAAGAGATTAAGCGTCTCCGATCTCAGGTGAGATATCTAACTGGGATTTCCGTTGGGGCGATCGCTGCTTTAGTCAGTACTGTTGTTTGGGTGAGCTATAACCCACAATCAGGAAACACCATGCATCAGACAACAAATTCAAATGGCAATATGGCAACTATGCCCAACAAGTGAAGAGTATGGTAGATGTTGATAGGTTATTACACAAAAAGATACACAGTGACAGCATAAAACCTCCTCTTTCCGGTTAGCTACTGGACGTTAAATGAATGCTACCCCCTATATTATTGTGGTTGAATAGCCCCAGGTGCATGCCTAGGGCTTTTTGTTTTATTGCCTTGTATCTACTGGAAATTAACTAGTACAAATGTCATTTTTTTTGTGGGTTTGTTTCCTGTTTTATCTCTTTGTCGGCTGTAAATAGTATTAGAAAATAGACATTATCAGGGAGTATCATGTGAGTAGCGAAAATGATCGTGGTAGCGGCAGATTTATAATAGCGTTTCATAAATTCGTAGTGTGTTAGTTCGTAGTTGCTGAGAGCGCTAAAGCGCAACTACGAACGATAGACCTCATTTTTATTTAGTCACGAACTTGCGCAATCTTGTACTAAGCTCAGACATCATTTGAACCTATTAGAAGCTGTATCCAACCCCTGCTTGGAGGCTGAGGGCATCAGAATCGCTGCCTTTGTAAGCATCAATGCCGAACTTAGCATCGCCATAGACAACAGTGTTTTTGGCAACTGCTGATTCAGCACCAAGGGTAATCACAGGTGCATTCTTATTTCCTAACTGGCTTGCTTGACCTTCATCAGTTAAAAAGGAGTAACCACCACCGAAATAAAGGTTAGTATTTTTGGCGATGGGCGCATCGTAAGTCAGTGTGGGTACAAGTGCCGCTGAATCGCCACCAAACAGCGCCGCACCGCGAATTGACACAGGTGCATTAGGGATAGCGTACCGTCCTTGAACGTTTCCACCAAATACAGCTGCATCGTTTTGTCTGCCACCATTGGTAACACCAGCAGAAATGCCAGCACCAATGTAGTTACCGGTCATACCACGTGTCGTGGCTGTCGTGGTCGAGGTTGTTTGAGAGCTGTAGTTACCGTTGTTGTCATCTGTTGTGGTTGTTTGAGAACTGTAGTTACTGTTTGTGCCACGTGTTGTAGTTGTTTGAGAACTGTAGTTACCGTTATTGTCACCTGTGGTGGTGGTCAATGTTGTGGCTGTTTGAGCACTGGCAATTCCAGCCGAGAGGACTACAGTTGCAACAGCTAGAGCTGACGTTGCCAATCTTGCAAGTTTCATAGGTTTCTCCTCACCAGAGTTAAGTTCGATTAATGTTCTCTAGTACTAGAGTCCCCTTTTTGAAAAAATTCAACCTCACGCACTTGGGTCAACTGAGTGGGTGAAATTGTTTCACCCAGTCTGGTGAACTGACGGTGAAATATTTGGAGTATAATAGATAGAAATATTGTTCGTAGTAAGGACTTTAGTCCTTATTTGATGGGTTTGTAGTTGCGCTACCCTTGCGGGAAGCCGCTGACGCGGGAGTACCCGCTACCGCTTCGCTAACGCGTCTACAGCGCAAAAAAACCGCGATTTAACCGGCGCTAAAGCGCTACTACGAACCCATGAAAATTTATCGGCTATTTCAAAAATCGTTGACGCAGGCGAGAGACAAAAACATTCACCTCTGGTAATTTCATCGAGGCGGCGATCGCACCAAAAACGCACAAGCCAACAAAACCTGCAATACACAATTGCAACAACTGAATCAGCAAACCATTTCTACCTAAAAACTGCTCACACACCTCAAGAGTCCCAAAGCTGGCTGCACCGGCTACCATGCTACCTGCGGTCAAACCGAGAATTGGCAAACTCCACTCTTGCCAAGGTAATCCATTCAACCTGCCATTCAGCAACCATAACAGCATCAATACAGAACAGCAATTGACCACCACGGTTGCCAACACTACACCAGGCGCACCAAAAGGTTTAATCAAAAATAAATCAAACACGGCGTTGAGTAAGATACTAATTATACTGACCCGAAAGGGTGTCTGACCATCACCTAGGGCATAAAACACCCGCACCAACACATCACGCCCCAAATAGACAAACATCCCAATACCGTTAGCAACTAGCAAAGAGGACACCAACCGTGAGTCTACTACCTTGAAAGCACCGCGCTCGTACACGACTCGCACAATTGGTATAGCAAGTGTTACCATCATAGCACCCAACGGCAGCATTGTCAAGGCAGAAAGCAGAAGTCCTTGGCGAATACGTAATTTTAACTCAGGCCAATTTTCTGGGGCAGCAAGTCGGGAAAACATCGGTAGTAGGGGAACTAAAATCACGTTGGAAATAATTCCCAAGGGAGTTTGCATCAATAACGACGCATTAGTCAAGGCAGCCGCAACACCTGTGGTGGGAAGCAAGGAAGCGAAGAACAAATCTGTGTAGAGGTTGATTTGCAGCATTCCAGAGGAAAAGGTCGCAGGCAGCATGATTTTAAGAACATCAGCCACTCCTGGTTCCTTAAAATTAAATCGCAGCCGAAATTGACCCAAACCAGCCCGTGCTTGAGTGATGATCTGCACCCCCCATTGTAAAACTGCCCCGGCTAGGGTGCTTCCAGCTAAAACTATTCCGCCTAACATGGCATAGTTAGGATGGCTTATTTTGTTACCTAGTTGCACATACAGGATTCCCAGACCAATAATAACTGTAGCGCTGGAAATTAAGGGACTCACAGAGGGTAGCCAGAATTGATTGGCAGCGTTGAGAACTCCAAAGCCAATGCCAATGAGTCCTGCGAACACTGCCATTGGTGCCATAATCCGGAGTTGTTGGATAGCTATCTCCCTGACTAACTCTTTTTCAGGCACTTTTAAACCAGGTGCAAACAAGTCAATCAGGTAAGGGGCAAAAATCACCAAAAAAATCGTGACAATGAGCAGTATTCCACCTACAAGCGTCGTAATTGTTTCCACCAAGGGAGCAGCTTCTTCTTTCTTCCGCTTAGCTAAGACGCTGACAACCGCACTGTAAAATGGTCCGTTAATGCCACCAAGCAATATCAGCAGAAAACCAGGAATTGTGTAGGCGTAGGTAAAGGCATCAGCAGCAGGTCCCAAACCAAAATCAGCAGCTACCACCAGCTGCCGCACCAAACCAAAGAGTTTACTAATTAAAGTTGCAGAAGCGACAATTCCCGCAATTTTAGCAAGAGAACGAGAGGCGTTTTGTTTTTGTGTCACGAAGAATACCCGACAACTATAGCAATCCTATTTGAGATCCGGACAAGGGGGACAAGGGGGACTTGGAGGACTTGGAGGACGTGGAGGACTTGGAAGACTTGGGAGAGGTGTTTATAAATGTTTCAAGCCCCCGGCTTCAGACGTGGGCTAAATAATTACGAATTACGAATTATAAATTACGAATTATTTTGACACTCTAAACTATCTCGTGTAGAGACACCTGTAACTGGATTGATACCAAGAGCTCTATGGCACAGGAGTGAGACTTGATAGCGGTCAATCAAAGCATCGGTAAAATCAGCACCAGTAATTATGGCATCATAGAATCGGCTCCTTGTCAAAATTGCTTCTCGGAAAATCGCATTCTTCAGGTTTGCACCATCGAAAGTAACTTGATCAACCAAAGCACCTGTCAGATCTGCCCCTTCCAAATTGGCTTTTAGTAAAACTCCTTGGCTGAGGATCGCATTGGTTAAATTGGCACCTTGAAAATTTGCCTCCCGCATTTCGGCAGCAACAAAAGTTGCACCACTCAAATCAGCGTTAGAAAAATCGCGATTTTCAAGATGTGTATTACTATAGTTGATTGTTTTTGCTTGTGCAAAAGCTGGCTTAGGATTGAGCATTATCCATAGAAAGGCAAGGCACAAAATTACAATCAACCCAAAAAACCGAAGTAAGATTTTTTTCATAAGAACTTTCTCCTTTGTTAGTTGTTAGGTGTTGGTTGATGGTTGTTAGGTGTTAGTGGTTAGGTGTTAGGTGTTACTAATATTTTTTCACCCAACAACCATCAACCATCAACCATCAACTAACACCCTCCTAACTATTTCCAATCTTTTCCAATCCGGATTGTGAGGTCAGATTCCAAATCGCCTGTTGCTGAAACCAGGACTTGACCGAAGCCTAAGACTTTTTGCAGTTCTTTTCCTGCTTGGGGATTACCTTTCTGCACTACAATTTTAGTCTCACGTTGGGGATCGGTGGAATCCGGTAGTATGTAAACCTTGGTTAAGCCTTTGTATTTGAGATAGTCGATAAATTTTTGAGTGTTCTGGGGTTTCCCAGAAGCATTTTGAATAGCAATTTTGAGGCTAGGGAGTGGTCGCATATCTGGCTTGAGACCTGGTATATTCACCCCAACATAATCATTCAATAAGCTCATTTGTCCATTGAGATTAAGCCAATAGCTATTGGGGTCTTTGCTGAAACGGCTGAAAGTACCAGGCAAAATGGTCATTTGGAAATTATCTCGCTCCAAGTTTAAGCCAAAGTTGACCAAAGCCATAGCCTCTTCCACCTTCAGGTTGGTGTCAACGTACTTGCGCATGGCGCGGGTTAGTAGAGGCAATTTGGGTATGACAATAGGACTGTTGAGGCGATTGCGCAAGCCAAGCAAGAGTGCTTGCTGTCTTTGCACTCTTGGCAAATCCCCCAACCCTGGTTCACGGAACCGCACAAACGTCTCTGCCTGTTCACCGTTGAGGGTTTGCCAACCCTTGACTAAATTAATCAGCCTTCCAGAGTTGTCTTTATATACTATGGGCTTGGCGACATAGACCTCTACCCCTCCCAACTGATCTACTAACTGGCGCAAGCCACTGGTGGAGATGCGGACGTAGCGATCAATTGGTGCATTGTTTAAGGTACGGCTGACCACCCGCGCCGCCAAAACTGAACCCCCAAGGGGGTTAGCATCAGATACTTTATTTAATCCCTTTTCAGGAATTGCTGTCATTGTATCCTTGGGGATGGAAAGCACGCGAAGGGATTTATCGCTGGGGTTGAATCGTATCAGCAGCATGGTGTCACTATGACCAGCAAAACTTTCTGGTGAACTATCTACACTACCAGGGACTGGATTAATCCCCAAAACTAAAATATTTATGGGTCGTGTGAGCTGGTACTGGGATATGCTACTCCATAAATCCCCTGGCAGTGGTGATTTTTGCACATCTTTACCACTAATGCCTAAATCTTCTTCGCTGCGATCTATATCACTCCATAGCGGAGTCCAAAGCGCCAAACTTGATACCAGTAATCCTGATAAAGTGATACCTACAAAAAGCGTCAGTATCCAAAATAACCACTGAGGCATGGTCAATCCCAGCCTGTAATAAAGCTGACTAGGGATAGAACCGGACGACTCTATGAAGTTACCAGAATTATCTGCTTGTTGTTCTACTATCACCTCACTTTGAGACTGCTGTACGTTTTGAGACGTTCCCTGATTTTCCTGACGTTCTACTTGTTTAACCACAACTATCTCCCCACTGAACCACTCCCTAAAGGTAATGTTAATCCACGCAATAAATTTTGCTAATGGTATCTATCGGTGACAGTACACTTATAGTGTTCCTATGTCAGTATTTATGACACAATGAATAAATCGTTGTTCCCTGTAATCCTTGCTGGTGGTAAAGGTGAGCGTTTTTGGCCCTTAAGCCGCCAAAACAGACCCAAGCAATTTTTAACTCTTGATGGTGGTTCCAGAAGTCTCCTGCAAGCAACCGCTGATCGGCTACTCCCACTGACAGGTGGTTGGGAAAACCTTTGGGTAATAACTTCTAGTCAAATAGCGCAGGGTGTTCAAGAACAACTACCAGAACTGCCATCTCACAACTTACTTATTGAGTCACAGGGGAGGGATACCGCAGCAGCAGTTGCTTGGTCAAGCTTGGAAATAAAAAAGCGTTACGGAGAAGACACTCTTATCGGCTTTTTCCCCGCTGACCACTGGATTGCCGATCAACAAGCATTTGAGAACACATTAACTGCGGCATCATTACTTGCAGCCAACACAGCGGCGATTGTCACACTGGGGATCAAGCCCACCTTTCCTTCAACTGGCTATGGCTACATAGAACAGGGTGAAAAAATGGGTACTTTCAATGACCTACCAGCTTACCACGTTAACCGTTTTACAGAAAAGCCTGACCGTCAAACGGCAGAACATTTTCTATCTACAGGACGCTTTAGCTGGAATAGCGGTATGTTCATTTTTCGTGCCGGTGTTGTTCTCAATGAACTACACATCCATGCCCCGGAAATCATCGAACCTATAGAAAAAGATGGTCCTAGTATTTACCCCCAACTACCTAAAAAGAGCATAGACTATGCCTTAATGGAAAAGACTAGTCTAGCATATGTCTTACCAGTAGAATTTGGCTGGGATGATTTGGGAGATTGGAATGCCATCGAGCGGTTACTGAAGAAAGAAGACAATCCCAATGTAGAATTGGCTACTCATATAGGGCTAGATACTCAGGGGTCAATTGTTTACGCTACCAATCCAGAAGATGTAATTGTTAGTATTGGGTTAGAAGATTTAGTGATAGTGCGCGATCGCAACGTCACACTCATTGCCAAAAAAGACCGTACCCAAGAAATTAAGCAGATTCTCAAAACCCTACAGAGCGATCCCCGATACACTCATCTTCTCTAAAACTAAGGGAGTGGGGAATGGGGAATGGGGAGTGGAGAGAGGGGAGTGGGGAGTGGGGAGTGGGGAGTGGGGAGTAAACAATTATTCTTCCCCATCTTCCCCATCTTCCCCACCTTCCCCACCTTCCCCACCCTCCCCACTCCCCACTCCCTATTCCCCATTCCCCTCTCCCCATTCCCCACTCCCCTCTCCCCATGTTCCTTACTCAAACAGTTCCTCGGCAAAGAGACATCATTGAAGTCCTCCTCCGCAATGGTTGGGACTACATGCGACGGTTACTGACTGGTGGTAAAGCTGATCAACCTCAGCTACCTCCGCCAGCAGTTTTGAAAAACATCTTAGTAGATTTGGGACCTGTCTATGTCAAACTCGGTCAGCTACTCTCTACCCGTCCTGATTTGCTTTCCGCCGCCTATATTGAGGAACTATCAACGCTGCAAGACGAAGTTCCGCCAGTTTCCTGGTCAGAAGTAGAAATACTCATTCGCCAACAACTGAAACGTCCTCTGGAAGAAACCTTCACCGTAATCAATCCCATCCCAGTTGCAGCAGGCTCTATAGCCCAGATACACAAAGCCATACTCGCAGATGGTCGGGAAGCTGCTCTCAAGGTGCAACGTCCCGGAATTGATCTCACTGTAGCCCAAGATATTGCCTTAATTCAAGGGATCGCCGATTTAGTGGCTCGTACCGAACTTGGGCAAACCTACGAAATCAAATCCATAGCCGAAGAATTTACCAAAGCGCTAGAAGCCGAGTTAGATTTTACCCGAGAAGCAGGTTTTACTGACCAGTTGCGACGTAATTTATCCAGCAGTCGCTGGTATGATCCCACACAAATAGTTGTTGCTGAAATTTACTGGGATTTGACCACACCAAAATTACTGGTGATGGAGTGGCTGGACGGAGTCCCCATACTGTCAGCAAAGTTTAACAGTGACAAAAACGGTAAAGACCCCAACCAACAGCGCCAAGACATTACCACACTGCTATTTCGCGTTTTCTTTCAACAACTATATATAGATGGCTTCTTTCACGCCGATCCCCATCCGGGAAATTTATTTTATCTCAAAGATGGTCGTGTTGCTCTCCTAGACTGTGGCATGGTGGGACGACTTGATCCCCGCACCCAGCAGATATTGACAGAAATGTTGTTGGCAATTGTAGATTTAGATGCGGGGCGTTGCGCTCAGTTAACTTTGCAGCTAGCAGATTCTACTGAACCAGTGATTCTTGCTCGCCTGGAAAATGATTATGACCGGATGCTGCGAAAGTATCACAATGTGAATTTGTCAGCAATTAATTTCAGTCAAGTCATTTATGAAATTCTGCAAGTCGCTCGCAATAATAAAATTCGCTTGCCAAGCAACATGGGTTTATATGCCAAAACCTTAGCTAACCTAGAGGGGCTGGCGCGTGCATTTAACCCAGAACTAAACTTTATTGATGAGATTCAGCCGTTACTGACAGACTTGTTTCGCCGTCAATTGATTGGAGATAATCCTTTGCGATCGCTTCTTAGAACAGCGCTGGATGTCAAAAGTCTGTCTTTACAATTTCCCCGGCAGATCGAACTGTTATTAGACCGAGTCACCTCAGAAAGTTTACAGTGGAATTTATCGCTGCAAGGTTTAGATGGCTTGCGCCGCACAACCGATGATGCTGCCAATCGCCTTTCTTTTAGCATCTTGGTTGGTTCCCTGATTATGGGTGCGGCGATTATCTCTAGCAACGCCCAGACGGCTCAGTTGTCTTTGGTCAGCAATGTGTTGTTTGCCGCTGCGAGTCTGTTGGGGCTGTGGTTAATTATTAGTATTTTGCGCTCCGGTCGCGTTTAAATTCAATCATACAGCTAATGACTCCTTTGCCGCCCGAAGATTACCTAGTAGGGGCTTTCCAAACGTTCGCCATTACATCATTTCTGGAAATGTCTCATAGTATTGTTACAAAAATTTAATCTTTGGTTGTGCATCACCGAAAATAAAATCTATGTCAATCATCATTGCTCAAGACCTGAGCAAAGTTTATCCTGTTGCTGTCAAAGAACCGGGCATTAAAGGGACAATCACCCACTTTTTTCGCCGCACCTACCGCGACATCAAAGCAGTTCAGGATGTTTCCTTTGAAATTACACCTGGTGAGGTGGTGGGGTTTTTAGGACCAAACGGCGCAGGCAAAACTACCACACTGAAAATGCTCACGGGGCTGATTCATCCTTCTAGTGGTCAAGTCAGAGTCGCTGGACACGTTCCGTTTAGTCGCCAAGAACCATTTTTGCAAAAGATTACTTTAGTCATGGGGCAAAAACAGCAACTGTTGTGGGACTTACCAGCCCTAGATTCTCTGAAGATTAACGCCGCTGTTTACAACATCCCCGATCAAGAATTCCATCAGCGTGTGGGAGAATTAACTGAAATGCTCTCACTGTCAGGCAAACTTACCCAACCAGTGCGGAAGCTGTCTTTGGGTGAACGCATGAAGGCGGAACTGTTAGCAGCACTTTTACACCGCCCTCAGGTGCTGTTTCTGGATGAACCGACTTTGGGACTGGATGTTAATGCTCAAGTGGCGGTGCGCGATTTCTTGCGCGAGTACAATCAGCGGTATCAGGCGACGGTACTTTTGACCAGCCATTACATGGCTGACATCACGGCTTTGTGTGAACGAGTGCTACTTATTTACCAAGGAAAGTTGATATACGACGGTAGCTTGAATGGTCTGCTGAAACGCTTTGCGCCTCACCGAGAAATTCATTTGGAGTTAGCGCAACCGCTATCGAAGGAGCAACTTATGTCTTATGGTGATGTGAAGAGAGTCGATGGGCGAGCAGTATCTTTTATGGTGTCGCGAGAGGATCTCACCCGCACCGTGTCGCGAATTTTGGCAGATTTGGAAGTCATCGATTTAACAGTGACTGAAACGCCTGTCGAAGAAGTGATTGGGCAGGTTTTTCAGAGCAACGATCAACGATCAATTGGTATTAAGTAGGTAGACCCACGCCTACCATCACGTGTAGGCGTTGGGCAATAATTAAGCCAATAATTGTAAGTTTTCCAGCCAAGGCAATTCAGCCATGACAATACCACTACCCTGATAGTTTTGATATTTTGCTAACCGCGTGCCTGTTTCATTGATATTAAACGTTATTACATGTTCGTGAGTATCATAACTTTCTACCATTGGCTCATGTGCGCCAATTGATACCGTATAAGACCCTGGCATCAAAAACATACCCGGCACTCTCACGTAAAGCTTATATAGTCCAACCTCACGATCAAGACTCTCAGGATCGTGATCGGATTGGTGTGTCGTCAATACTGCTCTTCCATCACTAGCTTGAATACGGACTGATAACTCTACGTTTTTCAAAGGTTTTGTAACTTCGTAGCTCAAGCTGATATAGAATGGATAACGAACATCTATTTCTGATGAAATTTGATTTTCAGGATTAACAATAGCAATCTCTGTAAAAAAAATCTGCTTTGTTGTTTTTTTATGCTCTTTAACCAAATTCACCAAGGGTTGATTTTCCGACCCTGACATGAGATATTTCGATACTACTGAATTGATAGTGCCTGTATCAACAATTTGACCACGTTTTAGATAAATTCCTGTCTTACATAGTTGCGTGATCGTCCCCATATTATGACTAACGAACAAAACTGTTCGCCCCTCTTTTCCTGCGTCCTCCATCTTGCCCAAACACTTCTTTTGAAATTGTGCATCACCGACTGCCAGCACCTCATCCACAATCAAAATTTCTGGTTCTAAATGCGCCGCCACAGCAAACGCCAGCCGCACATACATCCCTGAGGAGTACCGCTTTACTGGCGTATCTAAAAACTTTTCAATTTCTGCAAAGGCGACAATCTCATCGAACTTGCGCTGAATCTCCGCCTTAGTCATTCCCAGAATTGCACCATTGAGAAAGATATTCTCTCTACCACTCAGTTCTGGGTGAAAACCTGTTCCGACTTCTAATAAACTGGCAACTCGCCCCTTAATCCGGATAGATCCAGAAGTAGGTTCCGTAATTCTGCTGAGGATTTTCAGTAAGGTTGATTTACCAGCTCCATTACGCCCAATAATCCCTACTTGATCGCCCTGTTTAATCTCAAAGGACACATCTTTGAGTGCCCAAAACTCTTCACGACTAGGATTTATCAGGTCTTTGCTAGGAGGTCTGAGCAATTTTTTACCTAGCGACTTTGTCCTATCAATCATGGATTCACGCAAAGTCTTGTATTTGCTCCGCCCTTCCTGCTGGTGTCCCAGAACGTACTTTTTACCAAGATTTTCAACTTGAATCACAGTATCAATATAACTCATGCTCATTATTATGATTAGCTAGGTTAATGATTGGCGTTCATTGAGGATATCAAGTATTATTCTCCTTGTTTATAAATAATCACCAGGTACGAAGACTTTTATTCCACAAGATATAAATATATTTACTTCCTATGACAAATATACATTATCATAGCTGTGTTAAACAATATAACTTTTTAATTTCATTCATCGCGGGTGGTGCCCCGCCCGTGCACCTGCTCTCAAGAAGCACATTTCAAAACCATTATAGAGCAGGGATTTCGAGGAATTGTGTTTCTGACCTATGTAACGGGAGCAATCGCCTCGCCCGTAAGAGCGAAAGTGAGCAAAAAATTATCGGTTTGGATGATGAACCACTTCTTCCGAAAAGCCCTGACCTTTCTGTCTGTTTATTACGCGTATATGGTTGAGTATCGGGCTGAGTTAATTTTATGGGTTTTGTCTGGGTCTTTGCCGATTATTTTGATGGGAGTTTGGATAAAGGCGGCGCAAGGTGGACGATTCGGTTTGACATCTGTAGACTTTGCCCATTATTTTCTCGCGGTTTTTATCGTCAGGCAATTTACAGTGACTTGGGTAGTTTATGAATTTGAGACGGAGATAGTGGAAGGAAAGCTTTCACCGAGGTTGTTGCAACCCTTGGATCCGGTATGGCATCACGTTGCGGGCCATGTTGCTGAAAGGGGTGCGCGGATGCCGTTTGTGTTGCTGCTGATAGTGTTGTTTTTTATACTTTATCCCCAGGCTTTTTGGTTGCCAAGTTTGGGAAAATGTTTGCTGTTTGCGTTGGCGCTGGTGCTGGGTTTTGCTCTGCGCTTTATCATTCAGTACACCTTTGCCATGTTAGCCTTTTGGACAGAACGGGCTACGGCTTTAGAAAATCTCTGGTTTTTGCTCTACTTATTTCTGTCTGGGTTGATTGCGCCTTTGAAACTTTTTCCTGAACCTGTGCGGGCGGTGGTACTTTGGACACCTTTTCCTTATTTGATTGATTTCCCTGCGAGTCTGATAGTCGGGCTACCTGTGGATGTGGTGCGGGGATTTTTAGCAATGGTGGGTTGGTTTTTGGTGTTTTTAGTTTTGAACCGTTGGCTGTGGCGACGAGGGTTGAGGCAGTATTCGGGGATGGGTGCTTAGAGATTTTAACCGCAGATACACGCAGATGTAGACGCCCCAAGGGCTGCTTCCCGTAGGGTACGCGGATAAGAATCTTTTTTATCTGCGTTTATCTGCGTGTATCTGCGGTTATATTATGTATTAACTAAGTCTTCACTGATGGTTACTTTTACGTTGCAATTGTTTAAAAAATTGATACATTTCAGGCAGCCGCTTGAATACAGCTGATACCTTCAAGTAAGTTTTGTGAGGCATGGAGGGATTTCCGCATACAATTTCTCCTGGTGCAACATTACTGTGAACTCCAGATTTAGCAGATACGATCGCCCCATTGCCAATCTTGACTTGATTAGCAATTCCTGCTTGTCCAGCCAATATCACCCCATTCCCAAGTTTCACTCCTCCCGCCATGCCTGATTGACCTGCTAATACACATCCAGCACCTATTTGGCAACCGTGACCTATTTGCACCAAGTTGTCAATTTTTGTATTGTGACCTATCCGTGTTTCTCCCACAGATGGGCGGTCAATGGCGCTGTTACAGCCAACTTCAACCCCATCCTCTAAAATGGTTAAGCCGGATTGTTCAATTTTCACCCAGCCTGTTGGGGTGGGAACAAAGCCAAAGCCTTCGGCACCGATGACAGCACCACTATGGATGACACAATCTGCACCGATACGGGTGCGTTCATGGATTGTGCAGTTAGCGTGCAAGATGGTGCGATCGCCTATCTTGGCATCTGGATAAATGACCACATTGGGATGAATGCATACTTCATTGCCAATTTCTACTCCTTGCTGAACCACAACATGAGGACCAATGTAAACTGCATCCCCAACTTTAGCGGTGGGGTGAATAACGGCTGTAGGATGAATTTCTCTTAGAGGACGCCAGGGTTGGTAAAAGAGTGCGATCGCTCTGGCAAACAAAAGTCGTGGTTCTGGTGTTGCTATCCAAGCGATACCGCGCTCTTGTGCTTGCGCCTGTAATGCTTCATCTTGAGGCAAAATTAAAGCACTTGCCCTGGTTTTACCTATAAAGTTGGCAAACTTGGCTCCTTCTATATAGCTCATAGTACCGACTGTCGCTTCATCAACCGCTACTACCCCTGTAATTTCCGGGTCGTGGTCTTTATGGTCGGAGAAACTATTGGATACGGCGGCGTCGCCAAGTTTTTGGAAAATTTCGCTAAATTTCATGGTGTATGTCGGGTTTTTTTATTCTTTTAGCAACAAATAATATAGTTCACCATCGCCACCTGTAACACCAGCCCGTTCGCCTGCTAGTTTGCCAGATCCCATATAATAATCTACCCGACCGGGTCCTTTGATGGCGCTTCCAGTATCTTGGTCAAGCACAAAGCGGCTGACATTAAGATACACCAGCTTTCCACTATCTGTAGGATAGGGCAAGCTGGTATTGACTAGGGCTAGCGCACCCGGAGGCATGAGAGACTTATCTGTAGCAATGGAACGTTCTGGTGTTACTGGTACACGAATACTCCCCATAGCAGATCCACCTTTAGTTTCGTTGAAAAAGACAAACCGTTTCCAGCGTGGCAAATAATTGTTCATCTCATGAGGATTGCGCTGGAAATAGCGAACCATACTTGGTAGCGTTAAGCCTTTTGCGGGAAGTTTGCCGTCTTTGAGCAGTTCGCGCCCTATACTAGTCCAAGGGTAATCTGTTCCACCTCCATAGCTGACAGATGTTGTGGTGCCGTCAGTTAAGTTGAGTTGGGCAGAACCTTGGATCTGTATCAAGTAGGGTTCTAGGCGATCGCGGAACCAAAACAGTTCCAAACCATGTAACGGACTCTTATTACCAAGTAAACCATCTTGCCCTTCTAAATCTATGCGTTTGGGGTGGGGTTTAGCCCATTGATTGAGGTTCGGCGGCATCCGGTAAATGGGATACTTATATATTGATGTACGAACACGACTGGCAGAATAAACTGGCTCATAGTAGGCGGTGAACTTAACTGTACCCTTACCGTCGTTGCCAACTGACTTGTAAAAGACAAACTCCTGACGCACAGCAGCTTGTAGTTGTGCTGGTGAGTTGGAGTCAATAACCAACTGGCGAAAACGTTGCAAAGTACGACGGACGCGATCAAGGGTAATCTCGGTTATTGGAAAATTCTGATACGCTGCTATCGACTCATTAGTTGTCAAGTAACGCAGGCTGTTGTCAATGGACGCTAACAGCGCATCGCGATCGCCCAAGTTACCGTTTCCACCCCAAATTTGCCCATCCCAACCCAAGCAACGGTATGCAGGACTACACTCTGTTCCTACATTTAGTGGTAGTAGCAATGACGGTTTTTCAGGTTGGATCGGTACTTGCAGTGGCGATACCTCAGGTTCTCTCGGTAAAGGTAGGGGCGGTAAGCCAGGAATCTGAGCAAAAACTGACCTGACCGGGTTTATAAGGGTAATTCCAAAAATCACTGAACCCAAAGCAAGCGTTTTTCTCATAATTTTAGGTAAATCTTTCCACACTAGAGTTAAAAATTGGTTCTACCCGGATTGCTACAATCCGAGATGGACGAACCACCATATACTCACCCTGAACATTTTTAATCGGCACGTTGATAAAGTCATTAGAAGCAGACTTTGGCGTAAGTTCGCCGCTGTACCACTTCTGAAAATCTTGAATTGTGGGAAAACGCACTTCTTCCCGGTGACCACTTTCCATTAGGAGATAAACTGCGTATTCATTTGGAGTTCTAGCCATAACATTGAATTATTTGAAACATCTCACCCATTTTCAACCACACAACCCTTAAATGGGAAGGGGACCTTAACTGTCGCTTATGACGGTTGCTTCCCGACAAACGTTTCCCAGCTAGGACTAGTACCGCAAGGCGTTCGTCAAAAGTCACGCATTCAAAAGTCAAAAGGCTTATAATTAGGATCAGCCCTTTCAAGGTGCAAGTCGTAAGACCTGGATTTCCTTCTCCCAAGGGGAGACGCTGCGCGAACGTGTTCTTCGCGTCTTCGCGGTTTAAAAATCTTTTTGAACCACGAAGACGCGAAGAACACTAAGAAAAACTTCACTCCATTGTTGGATATTACACCGACTGAAACTACAAGAATGCTACGACTACCATCCAAAAACGTTGAGCAGATCGACAGAGGATGGTATTGGGATGGTTCGATTGGAAGCATGTTTTTGATGACTAAATCGACGCACCTAGATGTAAGCTTGTACGGAGTTCATTCTTCTAGAGACAGTTGAAATAGCGTTTTATGTCAATTATTGCTCTCAGAGCATGGTATATTGAGGATTACGAGCCGATTACAGAACTGGAAAAACGTCCACCAGATATTCGCCTCAGTAAAAAAAGCCTACTGAAATCAGGATTAAGAGCAGACTTCTTAGAAGACAGTGAGGACGTTAACAAATCAATTTGGTTTGGACGCTATCTGGAAGGAGAAAATATTGAATTTTATATTGAAGGTAGTGGGGGCTATTTTGTCGCTAACATTGACTTGATAAGTCATGAAATTTATTTCACTAAGCAGTCATTGTTAGCGCAGTTAGACCCAACAATTTTTTTATGCTATCAAACTGAATATCCAGTTGCAAGTGAAGCCCTGCGAGAAGAACTGCTTCAGAGTTTGGAAATTCTCAACTTGCGATCGCGCCTCCCCTTAAAACTAGTAGAATCCAACCGCCCAAAGGCTGGTCCTCTGCGCCTGGGAAGCACCATCATGCGAAAAATCCGTAAGAGTTTACTGTTTATTGCTGACGCCACACCCATTGCTACCATTCATGGCAAAGAAACTACCCAATTAATTCCTAGTCCAAATGTCTGTGTTGAAATTGGCTATGCTATCCAAAGTAAGCGGTCTGAGCAAATTTTACTAGCACAAATGCAGCGTCCAGATTTGCCGGGGGAATTTCCCTTTGACTTACCACAGAAGCAAATTCTACAATTTCAAGATAACGTAGAACTGAACAAAATATTGCCTCAAGTCCTTGAAACCCATTTGATGCGATTTAAATTGTTTAAGAATTATGAATTATGAATTATGAATTATGAAAAGAGTTTGGTTTTAGGTCGGGGTGAATCAGGGCTATAGCGATCCTATTACAAGAGTGAAAGTTCCATGCTTTAGAAACCCGGTAACTTTGGCGAAACCGGGTTTGGGGGACTTTCACAAATCCTGCACGGACTGCTATATTTCATTCTAAACCAGAGCCTTGAGATCAAGTCGTGGCTAATGCTATGGTTTCATAATTCATAATTCAGGAAAAATCAGCATAAGGGTAGATGGAAAAATCTGTTAATTACTAGCATTTAAGAATAAGATGCTTGTGGAAAAATTTTCAAAAAAGCTGCATTATACCACCATAGATAGATGCTGCTAATAAACACTCAATGTTAAAATTTAAAGCCTTGCGCCAACACGACTTCACAACACATTCATTGGTTGCACGAACTGCCAGTGCGATCGCCCTCTTGGTGGGCAGCTTGGTACTACTTGGCTGGTGCTTCAACTTCGATTTTCTCACTCATTTCTTCTGTGTAAGTATGGTGTCCATGAAGGCAAATGCAGCTATATGCTTTATTTTGTCTGGTGTGTCGCTATGGCTGTTGTTAGGAGCAAGGGAGAAGGAAACCGAAGGCGGACAAGTAAGAGAAAATTCCCCCCTACCCGCCAGAGTATGTGCTTTAATAATCCAGTTAATCGGGTGGCTGACGTTCTGTCAATATCTCTTTGGTTGGAATTTCGGTATTGACGAGCTGCTATTTCGTGACTCGCCTATGGCTGTCATGACATCTCACCCAGGGCGAATGGGGTTAAACACAGCATTGAATTTTATCCTTGTTGGCAGAGCCTTGGAGCTTATAGGCAAACCAAAAACTCACCGCAGCTATTGGTATGCGCAAGTTCTGAGTCTCTTGGCTGGTGTGATTTCAGGACTGGCGCTGATGGGTTATGCCTACAAAGTGGAAGTTCTCCACCACATAGTTCCCCATACAACATCAATGGCTTTACATACAGCAGAGGCGTTCATCGTCCTGTGTGTGGGAATTCTGTGGGCGCGGGCAGACCAAGGGTTGATGGAGGTGGTAACAAACGATACCTATGGTGGGCTGGTGGCAGGTCGTTTGCTAATTGCTACGGTGACAGTGCCTTTTGTGCTAGGATGGTTAGTGCTGCAAGGAGAACAGGCAGAAGTCTACAACTCAGCGTTTGGGTTATCACTGCTGATAGTGGTGCTAATTATCAGTTTCTGCGTCTTGATTTGGCAAAATGCAGCGTTAGTGGAACGTCTAAGCAAGGAACGCGATCGCGTTAAGGTTGCTCTTCGGGTCAACGAAGAAAAACTGAATAGTTTTGTAGATGCTAATCTCATTGGTATTATATTTGGCGACATTCACGGCAGTGTCCAGCAGGCAAACGACGAATTCCTGCGGATGATTGGTTACACACGAGAGGAACTCCAAGCAAACAAGATTAGCTGGATTGACATCACGCCGCCAGAGTATTTACCCAAAGATGAACAAGGAATTGTAGAAGCTAAGGTGAATGGTGCTTGCACACCCTACGAGAAAGAGTACATTTGCAAGGACGGTAGCCGCATCCCAGTTTTGGTGGGTTACACCTTGGTAGGGGAAAAAAAAGAAGATACAGTGGCATTTATCCTAGACTTGAGCGATCGCAAAAAGTCTCTGGAAGCACTACGCCAGAGTGAAGAGCGATTTCGGTTAGCGGTGGATAACATCCCCGATGCCTTTGTGATCTACGATGCACAGCGGCGGGTACAGTTTGTCAACGCAGCAACACTAGGGCAACTAAGGAAGTCAAAAGAGGAAATCCTTGGACGCACGGACGAAGAAATACTCCCCCCTGTGATTTATGAACCTTATCTGGCGACTCTCATTAAGGCACAAGAAACACGCACCAGCCAAACAACAGAAATCAGTATAAATATATCTAATTATAGCACTGTCACCACATTTATTAAATATGTGCCGATTCTGGATAAAAAGGGACAAATTTATCAGATTCTCGGATTCGCTGAGGACATCACAGTACGCAAGCAAGCAGAGTCCGCACTCAGCAATCAGCAAAAATGGCTAGAAGAGGTGGTGAACCTGATGCCAACTCCACTGCTGTTAATCGAACCGGGAACTGCGAGGGTGATTCTCGCCAACAAATCAGCAGACGAAGTGGCTGGGGGTCAATTTCCCAAGGCTGATTCAGCCGAAGACTACGGATCTCATTACCAGATTACCGACGCACATGGAAATCCTATCTCGAAAGAACAGTTTCCTGGGGTACGGGTGGCGCGTGGCGAACGCCTTGAAGGATTGGAAATAGACTGGCACACACCGAGTGGTATCCGTTCGCTGTTGATATTTGCCGATACCCTACCAGCGATGCACGGACATTCAGCTACCTGTGTACTGACATTCCAAGATATCACCAATCTTAAGGAGGTGGAAAAAGCTTTGTCATTGGGTTACACAAGGCTACAGCTACTCTTTGAGACAGCAAGCAATTTGCTATCAAGCCAGCAGCCAGTCGCACTAGTAGACAGCGTGTTTAAAAAACTCAAAGAGCAAATTGGTTTAGATGTTTACTTCAACTACTTGGTGAAGGACAATCAACAGATATTGCATCTAGCGTCATGTAGTGGCATTGCAGAAGATCTGGAGAAAGAGATGGAGTGGGTGGAGTTTGGTCAAAAAGTGTGCGGTGCTGTGGCAGCAGAACGCATTCCTATGACTTTCTGGGACGTGCAACAATCAACTGACCCGAAAACAGAATTTATTCGCTCTGTAGGCATTACGGCTCATTCTAGCTACCCGTTGATAGCACAAGGACAGCTTTTGGGTACTCTTTCTTTTGGCAGCCGCAGCAGGCTGAAGTTTAGCCAAAATGAACTCGGGATGATGCAAGCGGTTTGCGACCAGATAGCGATCGCAATGGAACGCGCTAGCTTGATTGCTTCTTTGCAGGAGCAAACTGAGCAGTTAAGAGAAGCAAACCGCATGAAAGATGAGTTTCTGGCAATATTGTCTCATGAGTTGCGATCGCCCCTCAACGCTATCCTCGGTTGGGCACAGCTTTTGCGTTCCCGCAAGCTGGATGAAAAAAAGATAGCTCAAGCAATAGAGACTATTGAGCGTAATGCTAGGGCGCAAACCCAGCTCATAGACGATTTACTGGATATCTCGCGGATGATTAGAGGCAAGTTGCGTCTTAATGTCCGTTCTTGCAATCTGGTGCCGATGATTGAGGCAGCTATTGAGACTGTACGCTTAGCCGCAGAGGCAAAGAAAATAGATTTGCAATTTCAGGTTTTAGATGTTAAATTGGGAGACAATGATGGGAATTTAGTATCTATTGAATCTCACGAACAACTCGATGATCTAAAATCCAAAACCCCTAGCGTCTTGGTTTCTGGAGATGGAGAGCGCTTGCAGCAGGTCATCTGGAATTTACTATCCAATGCCATCAAGTTCACACCCCAAGGTGGAAGGGTAGAGGTGCAACTTTCGGTGGAAGGGAGTGGGGAATGGAGAGTAGGGAGTGGGGAACTCGGGGCCCCCTCTGGGGATAAGGGGCAATGGGGAGTAGGGAGTGGGGGAAGAGATGTATACTCGCCAAGTTTTGCCAAAGTTACGGTGAGGGATACAGGAATTGGGATTAATTCTGAGTTTCTTCCTTACGTGTTCGATCGCTTTCGTCAGGCTGATAGTTCCATCACACGGTCCCATGGTGGACTAGGACTTGGCCTTGCGATCGTGCGTCATTTAGTAGAACTCCATGGCGGTAATGTCTCTGTTGCCAGTGCGGGTGAGGACAAAGGTACGACGTTTACAGTCATACTGCCACTCGTTCAAGAAAGCAGGGAAACTAGAGTAGCAAAAGGTACTGTTGAAGCTTCTTCCTCCCTTGCACCCCCTGCACCCCCCGCTAACCCACCCGTTGTCTCTTTAAAAGGTGTAAAGGTGTTAATTGTAGATGACGAAGCTGATACTCGTGACTATCTCACCACAGCACTCCAACAGTGCCAAGCCGAAGTTATGGCGGTAGCATCAGCCCAGGAGGCACTGGATGCGATGCAGGAGTGGAAACCAGATGTGCTGGTGAGCGATATTGGTATGCCCGAAGAGGATGGGTACTCTTTGATTCGCAAAGTTCGTAGACGGGAAGCCGTGAGGCGGTATTCCCAGAGGATTTTCCAACAAAGACAACAGCGTTACAAGAAGAAGGGTACCCGAAGGATTGGTCGTGAGACATGTACTACACATATCTCCCACTCCCAAAAGCAACGGCGAATGATTCCAGCAGTGGCTTTGACAGCGTATGCTAGACCAGAAGACCGGATGCGAGCGATCAAGGAAGGGTTTCAGATGCATTTGCCTAAACCCGTTGATCCAGTTGAGTTAACCATTGTAGTCGCTACCTTAGCAGGACGTAGGAATGTGCTACAGTAGAGGTGTGTCATATGCGCCAACCCATGGACCAAGGGGTTCGTCGGGCACTTCCTGAGTGTGGATGTGTCTCTTGTAGAGTTGAAAGCCCCGTGCCTGATAGTTAGCTAGTGCATAGGGTCAATCAAGGCTGCACGACACCACTATATGGGGACTCGACAGAGTGTAATTAAAGCTAGAACTAACTGTTCTGGCTCAAGAGGTTTTGTCACCTGCTGCTGATAGCCACTGGTGATTGCTCGTTGGTGATCTTCAACTCTGGCATAGGCAGTCAAAGCGATCGCTGGAATTCTCCCACCTTTTTCGGGGGGTAAAGCCCGGATCTGTTGGATCAAAGTATAGCCATCGATTTCGGGCATTCCAATATCGCTGACCAATGCATCGGGTTGGAAGGACTCCAGGGCTGTTAATACTTCTGCCGCAGAGGCAACAGTCAGGACCTCGGCTCCATATTGGGTCAGCAATATGGTTAATAGCTCACGGGCATCGGGTTCATCGTCAACGGCGAGGACTCGAATGCCCGTCAGATCAAGGTCTTGCGCGGGTAATTCATCAGGTTGCCTCGTTTCTAGTTGGGTATCCAGCAAGGGCAATCTGACTGTAAAGATAGCTCCCTTGCCAACACCCGGACTATTAGCACAGATGGTACCTCCATGTGCCTCGACTAGCGTTCGGACGATCGCTAACCCTAACCCCAGTCCGCCATATTTGCGGGTGATTGAAGCATCTTCTTGGTGAAATGATTCAAAGATATGCGGTAGAAAATTAGGGTTGATACCAATGCCAGTATCACTGACGGTAATTTGTGCCTGATTGCCGACTTGCTCTAGCCAAATGTCTACCCGTCCATTGTTAGGGGTGAACTTGATCGCGTTGGACAGCAAGTTCCAAACCACTTGCTGGAGTCGCCCTGCATCGCCAGACACCCGCCCAATCTGGGGTAACACTGGATGCAGCCCGATAGATTTGGAAACGGCTGCTGTTCTAACTGTATCGAGCGCTGATTCAATGACAAACACTAGATCAACAGGGGCAATATCCATGCTGAGTTTACCGCGCAGAATCTTGGCAACATCGAGCAGGTCATCAATCAGTTGAGTTTGCAGTCGAGCGTTGCGTTCAATGGTGGCTAAGGCTTCAGCCGTTCTGGTTTGATCAAATTTGCGGGTTTGTAGCAGCTTTGTCCAGCCTAGAATCGGGTTGAGCGGCGATCGCAATTCATGGGAAAGAACAGATAGAAACTCATCTTTGATCCGATTGGCGCGATCGGCTTGTGCTCTTGCGGCTTGCTCTTGTTCTAAGAGGCGATCTCGTTCAATTTCAGCCTGTTTGCGTTCAGTAAAATCCAGGTTAATGCCACTCAAGCGAATGGGATAACCTTGTTCATTTAAGGTAAGGCGACCCAGCGCCAGCAGCCAGCGAATGCCTCGTTGGGGATGAATAATACGGAATTCAGTCTGATACTCAGGCACACGTTGCTCAACCAACCGCAATGTGCTAGTAGTAACCCGTTCGCGGTCGTCCGGGTGTAAGGCATTAGACCAATCCTCATACCAAGTCAAACTATTTGCAGGGTTGACTCCATATAAGTCATAGTTCTCAGGCGACCAAACCATGCTGCCAGTTTGAATATTCCAATCCCATGAGCCAGCTTGCGCCCCAGCCAGCGCCAATCGTAACTGTTGTTCATTTTTATGCAGGGTTTCTTCGATTTGTTTACGATCAGTGATGTCCTCAGCAATGCCTGCAAGCCGATAAATCGAACCTGTGTGATCTTTTAGCGGAAAACAGCGATCTCTGACCCAGCGAACGCTGCCATCAGGTAAAACAATTCGGTACTCTTGATCAAATTGACCGGTGGTAGCGTTTTGTTGAAACGCTTTGGCGATCAATTCTTGATCCTCTGGATGGATATAATCGAACCAGGCGTCTGGTTTTCCATACAGTTCCTGCGGGATCAATCCCCATAAGCGTTCATAGGCAGAGCTGACATAGCAGACTCGGTTTTCAGGCAACTCTTTCATCCAGAACACCGCATCAATATTTTCGGCAAGCTGGCGGAAGCGTTCCTCACTCTCCTGCAACGCTGCCTCTGACCGCTTGCGTTCCGTGATATCGATATCAATGCCTGCCATCCGTATCGGCTGACCGTTTTGGTCATAAAACACTTTGCCCTGAGCCAGTGCCCACCGAATGGTGCCGTTGGGATACACCACCCGAAATTCAATGTTATAGGCTGCTCCGGTCGTCATGGCATGATGGACAGATGCCTGGACGCGATGGCGATCGTCCGGGTGCAGCAGAGAGGCAAACATCTCATAGGATCCGTCAAACGCGCCTGGTTCCAATCCAAATAAAGCTTCCAAGTTCTCCGACCAGGAAATTTGTCCCGTCTGGATGTTCCAGTCCCACGTTCCAATGCGCGAGGCTGCCTGTGCCACTCGCAGGCGTTCTTCGCTCGCTTGTAAGGCTTGTTCAGTTTGTTTGCGATCCGTAATATCTGTGATCGTACCGACATAGCCAATCACATTACCTTCGATGTCTTTTTCAGCAATGGCTTGCCCCATTAACCATGATACAACACCCCCAGCAGTCTGAAACCGATATTCAGAAACAAAAGGAAGGTTTAATGCTGCCGCACGATACCACTCACCAACGACGCGATCGCGGTCATCGGGATGAATGGCCCTGATCCAACCTTTTCCCTTGGCTTCTTCAATAGACAGCCCAGCTAATTCACACCAACGGGTATTTACATATTGACAGTCTCCATGAGCATCGGTGCGAAAAATGCCGACGGGGGAAATTTGTGCCAATGTGGCATAGCGTTGTTCGCTTTCTCGTAGTTCCGCTTCTGCTTGTTGGCGTTCTGCCAATTCATGCTGCCCCTGCTGATAGAGTTTTGCCTGCCGTAGTGCGATGCTGACCGCAGTGGCGAGCTCTTTGAGCAAGTCAATTTCTAAGGGTTGCCACGATCGCGGTGCCGCACAGTGATGGGCAATCAGCAACCCCCAAAACTCATTGTCGCGCACAATGGGTACGACCAGGTTCGCTTGCACTTGAAACTGCGCCAACAATTCAACGTGGCAGGGGTCGATACTACTATTGTGAATATCACTGATCGCCGTTACCTGACCCTGACGATAGCGTTTGACATAATCCTCGCTAAAGGCGAGATCGTGGGTCACAGATTCCGGGCGACTGAATCTGAGGTAGTTCCCTGCGAGGCAGGGATCATAGATTGTAGAATAGAGCAGCGATCGCCATTGTGACCCCACCGATTCTGCCACTACCTTGCCATTACCATCCGGTTCTACCCGAAAGACCAGGACACGATCAGTTTGCAGAAACTGCCGCACCTCGCTTACAGTCGTTTGCAGAATTTCCTCCAGTTCCAGCGTTTGTTGAATCTTTTGAATAATCTGCCAGACTAGCCGTTCTCGTTCGATGCGCTGTTGCAGTTGGGTGCGGATCTGAACCACTTCAATTGCCCCATTGACTGCTAGTTGCAACTCTTTGGGAGTGATTTTCCCTTTAACCAGATAATCCTGTGCGCCTGCTTTCATTGCCTGCACGGCGATCGCCTCATTGCCCTGTCCTGTCAGCATAATCACAGGCACAGACAACTGAAGGCTTGAAGGTTGCAACCTCCGCAGAAACTCCAGTCCATCTAGGTCGGGCAAGCAATGATCGACTAATACGGCATCGGGTTTGTGTTGATGCCATAGGTCTAGCCCTTGTTGACCCAGTGCTGCCTCCACAATAGTGTAAGAATAATTTTTATCGCACAGCAGACAGCGCCGATAGAGTTCTCGGTCTTCGGGAGAGTCATCGACAATTAAGAGAGTGCGCGAAATTCGATTCATGGTCAGCGTTTTAGGCGTTTGGGGTGCGATGTCTCTTCCAACTCATAATCTACCATAATTTGGGCGTGTCCCCCTTAGCAAGCCTGTCCGTGCCAAGGGATAGCGCCTACACCACAGTCCGGGGGACTACCCAAAACCAGGGGGCATATCCGGGATTCTTCTTATAAAGAGAATAACTCGTAGGTCGCAAAGTAAATATGATATAGCACTCCTAATTGAGATCCGAACAACGGGGACAAGGAAGACTTGGGGGACAAGGAAGAGGTGTTTGTAAATCAAATAGGATTGCTATAGGAATTACATTTTATTTTTGAAATATACGTAGGG
The DNA here is from genome assembly GCA_016903675.1 of Stigonema ocellatum SAG 48.90 = DSM 106950. Taxonomy (GTDB): domain Bacteria; phylum Cyanobacteriota; class Cyanobacteriia; order Cyanobacteriales; family Nostocaceae; genus Stigonema; species Stigonema ocellatum. The sequence goes on from JADQBA010000064.1 coordinate 49,222, forward strand.
TGGGCACTGCCCACCATATCCGGGTTGTGTAGGGCATAGCCCCACTACACTACTTAAAATTTTTCATGAATGATTTAGGATTCCTATCTGTCTTGAAGTCAATATGATGAATTTAGGACTTACGCACTTTACAAATTGAGCATCATGTGAATACCAAGCTTATTAACCTAAAACTCTTGCTCTGCCTCGTTAAGAGCCTGACAGCTGGGAATGAGATCAAGGAGGCTCGGCAACCCAGGTTAACGGAGGCAGAGCCTCCTACAAGAGCATTACAAGCCTAGGCTTGTAACGAGAGATAATGCACAGTTGATTCTCTCTGTCAATGCGTAAGTCCTAGAATTAACTAATTTTTCTTCTAGAACAATTTTATTGAATTTAAGTATTATTCATGATTTTTTTAGAGTTTTTCTGCACCATTTTTCAAGCAAAATTTGCACTAATTTATAGAACAATAACGTTCAGCTTGTGGAGACGCTATCTGGCACTTCGTGCCGCAACGCTTAGAGGTTGTTTGAAAAGTTGTTGGCTGTATCTTCGCACTTATTGATCGGAACTAACCCCCCTTTTTAAGGGGGGAACTGGAATCAAAGTCCCCCTTTTTAAGGGGGATTTAGTTCTATCTAAAAGTATTTGATACATCACTAAGGACTTTGAAAACAAGCTCTAAATCGTTATTATTTCGTTTAACATGATACCCCTCCATTTTTTACCTGGAAGGGATTTTATTGCTTAAATAACTTTT
>JADQBA010000043.1 GCA_016903675.1 Stigonema ocellatum SAG 48.90 = DSM 106950
AGTTGAAGCCAAAAAGTCAGATATCGCTATAGGCTTACCTCAATGTATTGCTGAAATGGTGGCTGCCCATAAGTTTAATAAAGATATGCAACCAGTTTTTGGTGTAGTTACTACAGCAACCCAGTGGGCTTTTTTGAGTCTCAGAAATAATGTAGTAACTATTGACCCTACCATATATTTGTTTCCAGCTGTAGATAAAATTTTAGGAATATTGATGGCAATGGTAACTAGTACAAATGATGAAGCTTAGAGGATGTACGAATAGTCTTGAAAGTTACGCTAATCGTCGGTAGTGATATGGAAGTAGTGGTCAGGTTCAAACGGGAGCAATGCTCCAAAGTGAGGTGAACCCAATTTCGAGCGATGCGGAAGCCGCCGCTGCGCGAACGCTGATCAAAAACGCCCATGATAAAAAGAAATCTCCACTTCAAGGATTTTGTCCATTTTTGAAATGGTTGGGAATGGAATCCGGCATAACTCCATTAGTTTGGTCACGGGGTCTTCCACGTAGAATGCAGGAGCCAGCCTTATTTCTTGAGTAAACTACAATTGGTGTTCGTCAAAGAAAAACCCCCGCCTGAGAATTTGGCAGTGCGGGGAGTTTTGTGATTGATGCCTTCCTCGACATCCATTTAGTTCTCAGTTTTGGCGCACTCAGTTTATGCAAAACCTGCCCTAACTTTACAAAACTTCATTATCTAACTCCGTTGCGATTAATGATGAATTGATTCCGACTAACCTCTATCTACTTCTCAGTTTCAATCTAAAAGCGATCGCACTCCAGACAAATCTCTTAGTCTCATGAACAGTAAGTCATCCGTCTGATGAGTCGCTATGCAATGTATTTTTAGTAACAGACAATCTTAATATTTATTGGTAACGGACAGTCTTAATATTTAATTGATTTCTTTCACAGAAGTTCACAGCTTCTTGTATTCTGTAAATGCTGGTAAAAAACATCATAATATTTAAGCGATCGCCCCTATAAACCTAGAGGGTTGCTACAAGAGCAACCCAAACTGTGCGACTCCTCTCCAATGCACTGGCTTCTTTGCCCAGTGGGAGAGTCAGTTGCTCATGGGCGAAACCCAAAAACAGTGCTGACTCACCTTTCAACAGTTCTATGCATTCACACTTAAATAAAGCGGTATACCTTTCCCAAGCCTCGTGGGATCCACACAGCACCTTACCGCTTGAATAAGACTAATTCCTCTGTGAAGCATGACAAGATGGGGAGTTCTGCCAAGGACTTTGGGGCATGACGTTGGACGCATCTGCTGTCAAGACTACCTCCCCTTTAAAATTTCTCGTCCACCCAGTTGCTTGCACGATGGGTGCTGAGGTGGGAATGGGTTTTTTGGTAACATTTGGACTCTTGTGGTTGTTACTGCTGGGTTTGAGTGTTACCCAATCTACCTGCACAGCGTCACTGCTGAGAGGTTCAGTCCTGGGGTTGGGGGGTAGGCCCCCGCGTCCAGTGATAGTAAAGGAACTGGCTCGTTGCTTGCTGCCTTGATTGCAGCTATTGTCAATTTGACTTGTTGCATCAACGAGATTTGTGGGGAGTTGTGTTAATCCTCGACTGGGGTCTACGTCGGGTGTATTGATAGTTACCACACCGCTAAGATCGGGGTTTGTTCGCGAAATCGCGGTAATGTCATTTGTTGGTAATTGCCTGGGGTCTAGATCCTCAGGACGCAACCTCTCAAGGTCTTGCCGACTGAGTGGCCCTATGCCAAAAATACCTGTAGCGTTGATAGTAACTTTACCCCCTTGACCATTAAACAACGCATTAGCGGTGATGTCGCTGTTCCCTGTTCTAGGAAAGGCGATGATGAAGCCCGACGGGGCATTGATTGTGATTTGACCGCCATCTCCGCTAGTCTGTTTAGTACCTACGTTGTTAGTGCCTGCGTTAGTGGAAATTTCACTGCCATCGCTCATCAGCAATAAGTCCAGACCTTGCAGCGCGATATTACCACCTTTACCCGATTCTGTTTCAGCTACGATGGCTCCTTTGTTCTCTAGCCGGATGGAGCGAGCGGTAGCTTCTAGGTTACCAGCATTCCCTATTTCTGCACTGCGAGCAGGTATGTTAAAACCCAAAGCCTGGAGAATGGGTATCAATACTGAGGAAATCTTTGCATCTGTGGCATTACCAGCAGTAACCGTAACTCTCGCACTGTTCCGGACGCTTAACTCCCCCGTGTTAATGCTTAAGTCTCCAGCATTTCCAAGAGCGAAACTCTGAGCATACAACCCGCTAGCAAAACCATTAGATGAAGTACCATTCAGTTCTACAGACTCAGAGGCGTTCACACTCAAACTCCCTCCCTTACCTGACCCAAAGGTAGAAACTGATATAGCTGCTCCATCCCGAACTATCAACTGCTTTGTGTTAATCGTCAAGTCTCCGGCTTTTTTGACACCAGTAGTGTCAGTGGACACAAGGCTGGGTATTTGTTTGGATGAAGTGCCAGTCAGTTCCACAGAGTCGTCGGCGTTAATGGTAAGATTCCCCCCCATCCCCAAGCCAGCAGTAGCAGTGGATATCACTGCTCCATCACTAACCGTCAAACGCCTGGTATTAATCGTCAAGTTCCCAGCATCTCCAGTCCCTACAGTTGTTGTATTCAAGCGGGTGATGAGAAAAGTACCATCAGGTGCGATACCATTTCCACCACTTAGTTTTACAGAGTCGGCATTGATGGTAAGAATTCCCCCTTTACCGGTGCTATCGGAAAAAGCTGAAGATGATACTCCAGATCCATCCTCAACAATCAACTGCCCTGTATTAATTGTTAAGTTCCCAGCGTTCCCAGCAGCATAGGTATCAGTAGCCAATGCGGAAGTGCCAGTCAGTTCCACAGCATCGTCAGCGTTGACGGTTATATTCCCCCCTTGACCAGCCGTGTTTTTAGTAGCAGAGGCTGATACCTGCGTACCATTAGTTAAAAAAACCGACCTAGCCTTGATATTGATGTCACCTGCCTTTCCTGAGCCAGATGTTTCGCTCAAGATGCGGCTACCTGCTGAAGAGAATCTGGCATTGCTTGTGATAGTGATATCACCGCTTGATGTCTTACCTTGAGATAAAAGATAACCAGTGGTAATGTCGCCATTGGCAGAGAGGGCGATCGCGCCAGCATTGCCATTTTCAGAGGAAGATCTCAGAGTTCCAATACCAGTATTGGTCCCAATGCCAGTATTGGAAGAGTTTAGAGTCCCAATGCTAGTATTGATAGCTCCTGCTGTACTGGTGAGGGAAATGTTACCGCCATTCCCACTGCCTTTGTTGGCTACGGAAGAAAGTAAGTCGGTAGTAGTGATATTCTGGTAAGCATTGAGAGCGATCGCCCCACCATTGCCGAACGTACTCTCAGCATCTAGCTGACCAGCACTAGTATTGATAGCTCCTTGTCTGCTAGTAAGGGAAATGTTACCGCCATTCCCTCTACCATAAGTTCCTACGTTAGAAAGTATATTCGGAGCGGTAATATTGTTTTTGGCAATGAGAGTGACTGCTCCGCCGTTACCAATGATACCAGATTCTGTTGTAGCACTTATGCCCGTGAGTGCGATCGCGTTGCGAGAATCGATAGTGACTGAGCCAGCACTACCAAAATTACTGCTTGTATCAATTTTTCCAACAACTTGAATATTTCCACCTAATAATGCGGTGTTGGGAGCATACTGATTTGTTAAAAATACGACTCCCGCGTTATTAGTAATGCTGCCTATTTTGATATCCGCACTTGTCCCTGAACCAGCGGTAGAGGGTGTTTCAGGAGAGAAGCCAGTATTATTACCTGTCATACTAGGAGTGCCGAACGCTGTGGTTCCAGCTCGGATATCGAGGGTTGGTTGAACATTGCCATTAATAGAGGCTACAGTCTTGCCGTCAGATAGTGTGATGTTTTCGGTAATCGAGTTTGCTGTTGTATCTGTACCTGTAACTGTGACACTGCCTGGAATCTCCACCTTACCGCCTGCCAAGATATGTAAAGAGGCTCCTTTGTAACTGTTGAAGCTGACATCTCCACTAGCCCTGATGACAGGGTCATCGGAACTGAACAAACTCCCCAAACTTCCGTTCAACTGTTCAATCCGAAAATTCCCTCTTGCTGTATAATAAGCATCACCGCTTACCGTGTTATCGGAGCGCAGCACCATATCCCCACCAGAGAAGAAGCCACTCTTCGGATGATTCAATGCAAAGATATTTACTCCTTGATTACCCTCAACGAGTAGCTTTCCCCCCGCTTGGGCAATGAAGGGATTTGCTATACTGTCCCGTATGCGTACACTATCTAATGCTTGCAGTGTTAAATTCCCCCCAGCATGTAGCTGACCTTGTAAATCAAGACTGCCAGCAGCCAGTGTCAGATCTTGCCCTACGGCTAAATTCCCAGCGTTGGTAATGGGGACTACCTGACTCGATCCATACTGCAACCCCGGAGGAATATTGATTGTCAGCAGCGGTGGGGCTTGAGGATGGGTGGCACTAAACTCGCTGCCATTAGGAAATTTAAAACTATTCGCCGTACTGGCTACAAACGAACCCGCAATATCCAGACGGGCATTGCGCCCAAAAATAATGCCATTGGGGTTAATCAAAAACAGGTTGGCTGTGCCGTTAGCGCGAATCAAACCATCAATGTTAGAAACTGACCCACCTGTTACCCGACCGAAGATGTTCTGAATGTCCGCAGCATTGTTAAAGTGTGCAATCTCCCCAGTGGGAACCGAAAACTCTTGAAAGCTATGAAACAAATTGCCTCCAGCTTGGGTTCCTCCAGTGATATTGAATATGTTTCCTTGGAGTGTGACGGTGGAATTATTGGGTAGAGTCCGATCAGGGGTAATTTGGGCAGAAGCACAATTTGTGGAGAGAGCTACTAGAGCACCCCCCATCGCCATTCCCAAGAACCAGCGGCATCGAGTACTTATCCTAGACATTGCACCCCCTAGCATTGTTGGGTTTAAGTCAAGCTAACAATATCCTCATCGGTTACAGGTCGCGGGCTGGTTCAAAGCCAAACAGCTCATTATCAAAGTAGAAGTTGGGGAAGTTGACACTCCCCGACCTAAAGGTGCGGGGATTCTTTAAGAGGTTCTGCCATATCTCTTAAATATCCAACTGTCAGATTACTAGCATCATTGCCAGCAACCTCGAAGGCATGGTTCCCAGTCTCAACCCAATCGGATTGATAACTACTGGGCGTAACTTTCGCGCAGTCCGCACGTAGGGTCTTTTTATTTTTTAGGAAGACCAGTCCCACTCTCTTACCAATCGTCCGAGATGCTTTTGTGTCTGCGTGATCGACATGATGACAAACAGTACACAGGAATTTCTCGCCTTTACGGTTTTTCTTGTCAATATGACCGCACTTTGGGCATTCCTGCGATGTGTGTCTGGCGGACACTTCGACAACGGGTTTTCCTGCTTTCAATGCCAACCATGCAATCTTGTCGAAAATATCGCCCCAGCTTGCATCTAAAATGACCTTGTTTAAGCCTGTTTTTTGGGCGGCGTTATTGCGTTTATATCCGCCTTTGCCATCGTGCTTAGGTTTGGCACGCTTGACCATATTTTTGATATTTAAATCTTCTTTAGCAATGGCATCAGCCGTATCAACTACGACCTTTGCAATTTGCCAATCATATCCATCACGATGTTGAGCCAACTTATGTTGCTGTAATCGTAATTTCTTAACGGCTTTAATCTTATTTTTAGAACCTTTCAGCTTTCGACTAATGGCGCGTTGACGCATTGCCATCCGACGTGCTGTTCTCTTATTTGTTGAGATTCTTTTATTCTCTTGAAAGCTACCGTCAGAAAGAGCGATAAGCTTGTTGATTCCAACATCAATACCGACAACTGATTTGCATTTCTCAAGCGGCATAACGTCTGGCAATATATCAGCAATATTGACCAACATGCTGATATACCAACTGCCGCCCTTTCGCGTAATCGTGCAGGTTCTTAAGTCTTGAATGAGAGTTAGGTCACGGCTATTGTGAAACTTTACATCCCCGATTCCTGGTAGGTATGCTGTGGCGTAATTCTTTCTAATGTGGCGTAGTTTGACGTATCCAGGTTTGTATTCAAAAGAATCTAAACGCCTAATGAAATTTGGGTAACCTCTTCCAAGTTTATAGAAGTTTGAGAAAGCCGTATCAAGGTGAGCTACATTACGTTGTAAGACATTAGAATCAACCCTGGCAAAGTTCCAGAGCGAATTTCTAAGTTGTGTGGTTACTTTCATCTGAATACCAGATGCATTATCCCACTTAACAATAGTTTCGAGGACTTTTTTGGTGTCCTTATCTTTGACCTTGGTCTCTTTAGTGGCTAGTCCTAAATTGTGAGGAACAACACCATGCTTAAGTACTGGACAAGTAAGGGGACAGCAAGAACCAAATTCTATTCTTGACTCTAGGTCACAATATGACCCGTAGCCATAAATAATCGAGGATTCGCTGTCTTTATTATTAGTTTCAAAACCTGTTGTACGTTCTCTTAAAGCGTAGTTACGATGTTTTCGCAATGTAACCATCCAGTCTTCAAGAGTTGCCTCCTGAGTCTGGTTAGGCAACAATTTGAAATTCCATCGAACTTGCACTTATTTTCTCCCTTTATGGCGTTCTGTTTCTATATCTCTAGTATATCGCTATATTCCTAAGATATCAATAGATAAACCAGCAATATTGAAGAAAAATGGCACAAAAATCCAAATAAACCCGAAATATTGACGCCTGTTAAAACAGGTCGAGTCGTCTTTCCACGCCGATATGAATACCGGACGAGTGTCAATTCCTTTTATCCTTGACACTCGTCCTTCGGGGCTACCAGACCTCCCGCTAGGGTCAAGGTGTAGCCCGCTCCCGGCAAGTCAGATACCCCGTAAGCATTGAAGATTAACACCGACTTGGTCAAGCAGTTATTCACCTCGAAGTCGTAGCCGTTGTCCTCCTCGCGTTGCGCTTCGTTGTTAGCTGCGCCCACCGCGCTGGATGCTGTGTTCCGGCATCGGTACTGGGTGTAATAGCCGATACCGTGAAAGCCAGCACCTCTCTTGAAGGTGTCCAGTACCGCATTCCAGTCCCCGCTCTTGCTCCAGGTAGATGATGGTTTACCATCAGCCACCTCGGTGGCACCAAATGCCCAGCTGCCGCTATTGCCCACCTCATACGCCCAGCCGACATGTCCTGCATCTACTACGCCGTAGGTAGCGCCTGAGGGAGCCTTGAACATACATACCCGACCAGGACCAAGTGCTTGGACGGGCTTTAAAGGAGTCATTATAGCACTAGCTAGCACTAGTGAGCTGGAAATAAAAACAGAAACTATTTTTTTGGCTCGAATCAAACTCATGATTAAGGTATCCTTAGTAACGGAACCAGACCAACATGAAAAATCGTTACACGTTGTGCAAACAGCACAGTACACGACGTTATGGGTGTTCTCTGATCGCGATCAATGGTGATCAAATAACCTCTGCTTACAAATCAGTGTCAAGCGCATGAGTTTTATGCCAAATCTGTCATTTCTTTACAAAATTTCATCATCAGGCGTGTAATAACCCAAGAGTGCGACATCCCTTGCGCGTCTCCCAAGGGGAGAAGGAGCGTCAGTGACTTGCCGCAGGCATCGCCCTTATTCCTTCTGAGAAAACTTTACATTTTTCCAGCTATTTCACCGATAAATGTAAAGATTTATCACAAAGCCAATAGTTTTGCATAAAACTTCAGGCTGGAGTGCGAGAGAAGAATAGAGATCCGCTTCTGCTTAGAACTCAGGTTTGGAGTCTCAAATGAACTATTCAGACAGAGATGAACTAGATTCGTATTTACTACAGCTAGCTATTTCGGCTCAGCAAAACTCACCGCGATCGCCAGGGCGACAGACCGCTTTAACAAAGCTGGTTAACGGCATTGTGAGATCTGGTAGGCTTTGCTATCCGCAAAAAGGTCAATTTCCATCTGGTGTTTATCAAGATATTTATAATGAGGCACGCCAAGAACTCTTGCTCTATCTTTGCGAAAATATTCACAAATACGATGCCGATCGCGGTAGCGTCATCACATGGGTCAATGTTCTGTTGGATCGGCGATTTTTTAAAGACGCCATTAGGAAAATACAGACTCAACAGAGCATAAAAAAAATAACCTTAACTGACCTAGATAATCTTATTGCCTTACCTGAAGAACCTCCAGACCTGACAGAAATACTGAAACAATGTATAGAATCAGACCCCGAAGACATTTTCAAAAAAGAACATATAGAAAAATGTCCTCAAGCCAATTTTCAAGCATTGGCAACGCGACGAATGTCTGGAAAAACCTGGAAAGAAATTTCCGGAGAATTTGCCCTAAAAATTCCCACAGTCAGCAGCTTTTATTACCGATGTGTAAATAAGTTCTCTTTAAAGTTAAAAGAATACTGTGGTAATGATCTAAATTAAGCAACAGAGCAACAAATGATGAAAAACACATCAGAATCTTTAACGTTTACCGTCCCCATAAGCTTAGAAGCTCATTCTGTAGCAGAACAGTTTCGCAGAAAGCACGGCAATCCTCAAAAAGCGAAACAAGTTTATCTCAATATTTTGGCGCTGTCTGCCGTAAAGTTTTACCTGCGTTGCATGGGAGTTGAAACAAATTGGTCAGTGTGTGCTAGTTGGAACCCAGTCATGCAAACTGTCATGGATGTCGCTGATCTAGAAGTCATGGGTTTGGGAAAGCTAGAGTGTCGTCCTGTATTGCCAGACGAAAAGGTGGTGCATATTCCGCCCGAAGTTTGGTCAGACCGGATTGGCTATGTGGCTGTACAGTTTGACCCATCACTTCAAGAAGCGACCCTGCTGGGATTTAGTAAAACGGCAGGTAGTGGCGAGTTAGATGTGAGTCAGTTGCGATCGCTCGAAGAGTTGATCTTACTATTAGAAGAGACGCAATTAATCGCGTCTGTACAAAAGCCAACTCACTTAAGCCAGTGGTTAACGAATATTGTTGAGGCAGGTTGGCAGACAGTAGAGTTGCTTTTGGGTCCGCAACAACCCAAGCTAGCTTTTAGATTTAGAAGTACCGAACACACTTTAGCTCAAAATCCCGAAAATTCTACTTTTCCTGTGCAGAAATGCAAAATACTGGACTTGGGGCAACAATCAGCTTCTGGGCAAGTTGCTTTATTGGTTGGACTGATGCCTGTCTCTGAACAAGAAATAAATATCTTTGTGAAAGTGTGTCCAGTGAGCGGTCAAAAGTATCTACCAGAAGAACTTGAACTGATGATATTGGATGATTTGGGAAAAGCCGTGATGCAAGCCACTGCGAGAAGCACCAAGAGTATTCAATTAAACTTTAGTAGCGAAATAGGAGAAAATTTTAGAGTAAAAGTGGCAGTGGGTAATATCAGCTTCACAGAAGTTTTTGTAGTCTGAAGGTCAGCAGACAAAAATACGGGTGCAAATTGTCACATTTACCCAAAAAAATATTATACTTGACAAGTGCTGTCAAAAGACTTTCAGTATTGAGTAGTCTTAATTTGATTATCCAAAATCCCAAATTTCAAATGGGTATATGGCAAAGTTAGTTGTTCTGAAGCTGGATGGTAATTTGTCAGACCACGGGTGTCGGGCGACACTGGAAATAGGAGATGAAAATGCTCGCCCGGAAATAGAAATTTCTGGCTACCTGCCTGCATCCCCCGACTTGGCTACATACTTAAACCAGTGGCAGGATAAGTATCGCAGTTTGGGAATATCTAGCCGCATCAGACCCCAAGAAATTATTTACGATGGCTGTATCAACAGTGGAATTGAAAAATGCTCCCGGATGGCTAAGCTATTGAGCGATCGCCTACAAGCGTGGCTTGAATCTGAGGAATTTCGCTGCATCAATAATACATTACGTGAAGAATTAAATCGAAACGAGCCAATTCGGGTATTAATTCGTACTGATGATAGCCAACTACAAAGCCTTCCCTGGCATTTGTGGGATTTTTTTAATCGATACTTATTAGCAGAATTTGCTCTAAGTGCAACAGCTTCTGAAATACCTCAGACACCACCGTGTAAAAAATCCCAAGTCAGGATTTTGGCGATTTTGGGCAATAGTACTGGAATTGATGTTCAACTAGACCGCCAGGTGCTAGAAAGTTTACCATCTTCCGAAACAGTTTTTTTAGTAGAACCCCAACGCAACGAGTTAAATAACTATCTGTGGCAGCAATGGGATATTTTGTTTTTCGCAGGGCATAGTGAAACTTGTGATGAGACTGGTCGAATTTATATTAATAAAACTGATAGCTTAACAATTGATGAGTTAAAGTATGGTCTGAGAAGAGCGATCGCACTCGGGTTGCAGCTAGCAATTTTTAACTCCTGTGATGGTTTGGGATTAGCACGGCAACTTGCTTGTTTACACATCCCGCAAATGATTGTCATGCGGGAACCAGTACCGGATAACGTAGCACAGGAATTTTTAAAGCATTTTCTTACAAATTTTTCGAGTGGCGAGTCTCTATATCTAGCATCGCGGCAAGCAAGGGAAAAACTGCAAGGCTTAGAAGATAAATTTCCCAATGCCACTTGGTTGCCAGTCATTTTCCAGAATCCCTGTGTGACACCACCAACGTGGAAAAAGTTATGTTCTCCAAAGACTCAGTCTAAACGTAATTTCCTGACTGTGCTTGTGGTGAGTGTGCTGATCGCAGCATTGGTCATGGGAGTGCGCTATTTGGGGATGCTACAACCTTGGGAATTGCAGGCTTACGACCATTTAATGCAGCTACGACCAGCAGAAATGCCAGATCAGCGCTTGTTAATAATCACTGTTGATGAAAAAGATATTGGTTATCAAATTGGGAATAGAATGAAAGGGAGAGGGTCGCTATCGGATCAGGCACTTGCTCAACTTTTGCAGAAACTGGAGAAGTATCAACCAAGAACTATCGGTATAGATATCTATCGAGATGAAGCTGTAGACCCAGATTATCGAGATTTTTTAGCCCCTCTTTACCGGAATGACAACCACCTTTTTGTCATATGCAAAGTTATTGATGCTGAGTATGATCCTGTGGGTGTTCCACCACCTCAAGAAGTTTCAAGAAAACATCTAGGCTTTAGTGATTTTTTGTCAGATGACGATGAGATTCTCCGTCGTCAGCTTTTGAATTTCAAGCCTCCTCGATCTCGCTGTACGGCAGACAAGGCATTAAGCCTTCAGTTGGCAATTAACTATTTGGAGGCAAAAGGCTTCAAGGCAAAGATCACCCAAGATCATGAGTTGCAAATCGGCAACGCCATGTTTAAGAGATTAAAGGAACACACGAGTGGCTACCAAAGAGTGGATGAGTCGGGTTATCAAGTGCTACTCAATTATCGTTCCCTACACCCTTCCGCGAAAATTGCCTACTCAGTATCTCTCACAGATGTCCTGAACGATCGCGTTAACTTTGACCCTGAGTTTTTGAAGGACCGCATCGTCCTGATTGGCGTTACCGCCCCAAGCGCTACTGACGATTGGAAAACTCCGTACAGCGCTAGCGCACCACCCAACCAAAAGCAAATACCAGGGGTGTTTGTGCAGGCGCAGATGGTAAGCCACATCCTCAGTGCGGTTATGGATCATCGACCTCTGTTTTGGTGGTGGTTTGGGTGGATTGAAGCAATTTGGATCTGGGGATGGTCATTGGTGGGAGGAATTATAGCGTGGCGCTGCTCAAAGCCTATATACCTTGGGCTAGCAGTGGCAACAGCGCTCTTGACACTATTTGGCATCTGCTTTGGCATCTTTCTAGTGGCAGGGTGGATTCCACTTGTCCCACCTGCCTTGGTATTGATGTTGACGGCTTTGGCTGTTATATGGAGGATAAATCGGGTAAATTCTTTTCCGTAATGTAGGTGTTACATCTTGATGAATACAGATAGATAGCATCAGATATTTAAACACTGAATTATGAACAGGAATTATCTACCTCGAAACCAGATAAAACTTATTTGCATAATCCCTTTGATACTGCTGAGTCTGGCGACCCCACAAGTAGAGGCACAAGTTTCCCAACCAGTAACTCACAGTGTTGCTAACACACAAAACCTGCTTGCTGAATTGAATTTTCCCAATAATGGTACACCTAGTGGTCGTCGTAAAGGAGGGGGAAGCCGTGATGGTTGCCCAAGCTTGAGCAAGTCTATTACTGCCTTGGTGCCTGGTGAAGAAACTAACAACACTTCTTTCTTGGCATCAACAGTCGCTGAGTATCCAACTATTTGGATTTATGTTCCTGAGTTACCAACAAACTTAAACTCTGGAGAGTTTTTGTTTCAGGATGAACAGGGCAACAATATCTGGCGGACAGCGATCGCTTTGCCTAGAAAGGCGGGTGCGATCGGCATCAGCCTACCACCACATCCCCAATTTGCTCTCAAGATAAACAAGAAGTATCAATGGTATTTCAAGGTTTATTGTGGAGCAGCCCAAAAAACATCTGATTATTTTTATGTTAATGCATCGTTGCAACGGGTCGCGCTCACCCCCGACATGGAAAATAGGTTAAAGACGGCAAAAGTAAGGGAATACGTTGTTTATACCAATAATCATATTTGGTACGATGCTGTCACTAATTTGGCTGACATGCGCCGCGTTGATCCTGCTTCGCACGTTCTTGTAGAGGATTGGACTAAGTTGTTAAAAGCTGTTGGCTTGGCAGAATTTGCTCAAGAGCCAATTCTTGGGCGTTATGGTTCGGAAAGATAATTAGGCAACGGATTACGTAGCGGATGTAACGGATGTTGCAACGGTATTGAGGGCGGACGAGTGCAGATTGGAATGGAATGCTATCCCTTGGCGAAAGCATCAGAGGATAGTATTCAAGTTGCACTCATAGCATCTACAAAGCCGCACTTCGGGCGTTGCTGAATCACGGTATGAATTTACACGCGCGTAAAGGCGCAAAGGCGCAAAGAATCGTTGTTTAATCAACTCCAAAAATGTCAATTCATACTCCGATTCAGCAACGCCGCACTTCGTGCCGCTGCGCTAACGTAGCGTGGATATCAAAGGAGCATTCGACAATATTAGCCATGAATTTATACATTGAACGACATGTCAAAGTTAAAGGCACGTCATCCCCTGACGACCCCAAACTAAGTACAGCGTTTCATAAATTTGTAGCATTTTAGTTCGTAGTTGCGCTTTAGCGCTCTTAGCAACTACGAACGATAGACCTCATTTTCATTTCCTCATGAACTTGTGCAATCTTGTACTAAGCTCCTACTGGGAACATCGAAATACCCAATAGACATCTGGTGAAAATGAGTCTGAAACCCTTATGGGGCTTAAGCATAAATCTAGTTTCTGGAGATGTCTAATATGGTAAAGTCTATTGGGCTAAAGGGTCGAAACTAGGACTTACGCATTGACAGAAATCGTCAGATATGCGCTAGCTATTTTTAGCGCCTCAACGTTTGATTTTTGAAGTAATGAGAACAATCATCACCCACCTCCAGGGCGCAACATCTTGGCCCCTACAACTGTGAAATCACCATTATCCGTTGACGCATATAATAACCCACATTCCGCACTTCAAAATGTCATATATTAATGCTTCAATAAATCTGACAAAAAATGCTTTATATAATTAAGTATTAATATTGATATTTTTTAGGCTTTTGGCGATAGCGTTAGCGCAGCGGTAGCGGGTACTCCCGCGTCAGCGCTGCCGCCAAAGGCGGATCGCCGTTCAACTACCATTAGCCCTATATTTATATTACAAATATACTTCAATTTGAAGTGCGGAATGTGGGTAATAATCAATTTGTACAGTGCGTAAGTCCTAGAAACATCTTTTAGTTGCAAAAAATCAAAATTGGAAATGTCCAGTGTGTGGAGAACACCTGTTTAACGGAGAAGAACTGCATACCCACCACATAATCCAGTAAAGATTTGTAACAAAAAACCGAGAGTTTGCAGAAAATTCGCCACTAAAGCCTGAGATATAGGTGAAGCAATGCATAAGGTCATGCATGCATCTGAGACATAAACAAAAAATTGCTCTTCTTCTGCTGGGCAATAGAATCTCAATTCTCAATTATCATTCAAAAGGTAATGTCATGAAATTTTCTAATTTGTTCAAAGCTTTCGGTTTAATAACAGTACTGGCGATTTCATCATCTACTATGTGGCTATTTAGCCAAAACAAATCTTTTGCTGCACCATTAGGGTGTACTATAGTTTCATCTGATGGTAATCTACATTCAGGACAAAAATTATCCAAGGGTCAATGTGTACCTTCAACCAATTATTTTGACGGGGACTCAAATTATTATTACCTTAACATGCAAGGAGATGGAAATCTTGTCCTAATTAAGTCAAATGGAACACCTATATGGGCACCTGGAACCAACCCTAATGGTAGTTACGCCATAATGCAGGGTGATGGAAATTTAGTCGTCTATAACTCGAATAATAGCCCACTTTGGGCTTCTAATACCGTAGGTAATTCTGGTGCCCAACTAACAGTTCAAAATGATGGAAATGCTGTAATATATCTACCTGTATGGGCTACTAATACTCAGGGTAAATAATACTGTGCGAGGATCATATGGCAACAAATGATGGTAGGTACTACTATTTTGGATATACAGCGCTAGATGGTGGTGGTAATTGAGAGTAGACTGAATCAGTACTCTCTTTTAGAGTATGGAGCCTCCTCAACCTTGGATTTCTCACGAGAAGCGTTAAAAATCATCAAAATAGCCATAAGAAAGTCAATTGCAAAAAGCCCTCCAGGATACGCTAGGGGGGCTTTGTTTTTGATTGGCAAGGCAATTAATCGTCTTAAGTGTGCGTCTCTGTGTTCAACTACAGTCGATATGGAATAACAGCACTGGACTAATCAGTTTGATTTTTCAGATATTGAGGGAATTCCACAAACTGCTATAGTAGTGATGTTTGAGGTGTAAG
Organism: Stigonema ocellatum SAG 48.90 = DSM 106950; assembly: GCA_016903675.1. Classification (GTDB taxonomy): domain Bacteria; phylum Cyanobacteriota; class Cyanobacteriia; order Cyanobacteriales; family Nostocaceae; genus Stigonema; species Stigonema ocellatum. The sequence continues at coordinate 14,971 of JADQBA010000043.1, forward strand.
CACCATAATCGGTGAACTGTGTTCCGCTGGGTATTTAATCAGTGATGAAGGCTAATGGGCGATGCCTGCGGCAAGACCCAAAGTGTCTACTTACTCTTGGGCTATAAGCGCCCTGAAAATGAAGTTTTGTAAAGAAATGGCTCATAAAGGCATAAACCGAGTGCGCTTGATGCTGATAAGTAAGCAGATGCGCCAAAACCCATCACCATTGACGTTAAGCGCACTGTCATTATCATGCGGGGATTTTCTATATGAATATTTGTAAATCTTCAGGGAGGAACGCATAATATCCGTGTGCTGAAACTGATTCGTAAATGTGATTTCCTGAAAACTGGTGCAACTGTTGTAAAGCTAGGGGGGGTGCAATGTCCGGGATAAGTACTCAATGCCGCTGGTTCTTGGGGATGGCGATAGGTGGTGCTATAGCATTGTCTGCTAATTGCGCCCTAGCTCAGATTAAGCCCGTACCAGATAATACCTTGGGCGCTGAAAGTTCTATCGTTACACCCAATGTTGTGATCAATAGTATTCCTAGTGACCGAATTGATGGTGGGGCAATTCGGGGAAGAAACCTTTTCCACAGTTTTCAGGAATTTAACATTGATTCCGGACGAGGAGCCTATTTTACTAATCCTGCTGGAATTGAGAACATTTTTAGTCGAGTGACGGGAAGTAATGCCTCCAAAATTCTCGGAACACTGGGTGTATTGGGTAATGCTAACCTATTTTTGATTAATCCCAACGGTATCGTCTTCAAAGATAATGCTGCTCTGGATATTCGAGGTTCATTTGTCGCCAGTACCGCCAGAAGTCTAGTCTTTGCAGATGGCACACAGTTCAGCACCACTAAACCTCAAACCGCGCCTCTACTGACCGTGAGTGTTCCTATTGGCTTGCAATTTGAGACAAGTCCAAGTGGTATCCAAGTACAAGATGTTAACTTGCTCGACGTGCAATCTGGTGTAACACGGGCGCTAGTCGGTGGTGATGTAGTACTGGATGACAGTGGACTGAGAGCGCGGGGAGGTCGGGTCGAGTTGGGAGGATTAGCAGAAGCAGGGACAGTTAATCTAGCAGTCAACAATAACGACATAAGTTTAAACTTCCCCGCCACAGCAGCACGGGCAGATGTATCACTGCTCAATGGATCTGTTGTGAATGTACTCGCTGGTGGTGGAGGAAGTATCACCGTCAATGCCCAGAACTTGAATCTGAAGGGAGGAAGTAACCTAAAGGCGGGGATAGCGTCAAATTTGGGTTCTGTTGACAGCAAAGCAGGGGATATTAATATTAATGCAACGGGGGCAATCAAGCTGACTGATGGGAGCTTTATTAATAATTTGGTAGGTTCTGGATCCCAAGGAAAGGGTGGTGACATCAATATCCAGGCTGAGTCGATCTCCTCAACTGATGGATCTAACGTGATTGCCAGCACCTTTGGAATAGGAGATGCAGGTAATGTGACCATTAATGCCCGTGATACGGTCTCCTTTGATGGGGTGAGACAGGATAACAATTACCCATACGGCGGTGTATATAGCCGGGTAGAAACCAATGCCTACGGCAAGGGGGGTAATATCAATATCACAACTGGTTCCCTGACTGTACGCAATGGCGCTGTCTTAACTACAAGCATCGATGGACGGGGAGATGCTGGCAATGTGAACATTCAGGCCCGCGATACGATTTCCTTTGCCGGGGAGAGTAGCATCAATGGACAATCAAGTGGTGCATTCAGCGCTCTGAAAAAGAACGCTACGGGTCACGGGGGTGATATCAATATCACGACGGGGTCGCTCTCTGTAACTAATGGCGCTCAAATGGTTGCCAGCACCCTTGGACAGGGAGATGCTGGCAATGTGAATATTAAAGCTCGCGATGCAGTCTTTTTTGATGGCGTCGGTGTCGATTTATTTTCAAGTGGTGTTTATAGCCGGGTGGAAACCAAAGGAATAGGTCAGGGGGGTAATGTCAAAGTCATGGCGGATTCGCTCAGGGTCACCAATGGCGCTGTTATAACTACCAGCACTGACGGACAGGGGCAAGCGGGAAACGTATCCATTCACGCCCGCGATGTCGTCTTTGATGGAGTGGGTAGCTTTAATCCAGCATTATCAGAATTAAATTTTAGACAATACAGTGGTGCATTCAGCGCTGTGAAAAAGAATGGTATGGGTGAGGGGGGTAATGTAAATGTCACGGCACAGTCACTTAGGATCACTAATGGTGCCGAATTGCAAGCCAGCACTTTTGGAAAAGGGAAAGCGGGAAACGTTTCCATTAACGCCCACGATATTGTCTTAGATGGGGTGGGTAGCAATGGATTCTCCAGTGGGGTGTTCAGCACTGTAGACAAGGACGCAGTGGGCAGCGGTGGCGGAATCGATATCACCACCAAGTCGCTTTCTCTTACCAACGGCGCTGAACTGTCTAGCACCAGTCAAGGAAGTAATAACGCCGCAGGCAACATCAACGTTACGGCACGCTCTATCGGACTTAACAACAAAGGTGTCATCAGTGCTGACACTCAAGGGGGTGAGGGCAACATCAACCTGTACTTTAGAGATTATTTAATTATGCGCCGAGGCAGTGGAATTACTACCAAGGCAAAAGGAACCAATGTCACTGGCGGTAATATCACCATTGATGCCAAGAATGGCTTCATCGTCGCCGTTCCACAGGAAAATAGCGATATCAGTGCCAATTCTGATGACTTTCGTGGCGGTCAGGTGAAAATCAATGCTACTGGTATCTTTGGTACACAGTTCCGGAATGCACCTACACTATTAAGTGACATCACCGCCACCGGAAAAGATTCTTCGTTAAATGGCATCGTGCAAATAAACACCCCCGGTATTGACCCCACTCGAGGGTTAGTGCAACTACCCATAAATCTGGTTGATGCAACACAGCAAATTGACAATAGCTGTAATCTCGGTAGCAAGTACAGAGCCAGTTCCTTTGTTGTCACCGGACGCGGTGGCTTACCTCCCAACCCTAGGACTGAACCCCTCAGCAGTGATGCAGTGCAAGTAGATTGGGTAACTCTTAACCCAACCACAGAAAACCGCTCTCGTCCATATGTTACCAAAAATCTCACGCCTGCCACACCAGCACAGATTATCCAAGCCACAGGGTGGATGAGAAATGCTAAAGGCGAGGTTGTACTCACGGCTGATGCGCCCACCGCCACGTCCCATAGTTCCCGGCAAACACCAGCTAGTTGCGGTAAGCCAGACAAGTAACTTGTTAATATAGCAATCCTCCGCAGATTTACAAACACCTCTTCCAAGTCCCCCTTGTCCCCCAAGTCTTCCTTGTCCCCGTTGTTCGGATCTCAATTAGGATTGCTATACTTTTGGGATACACTCAGATAGAACCGACAATTATCCGCGTCCATCTGCGTACCCTACGGGAAGCCGCCCTTGGGGCGTCTACATCTGCGGTTCAAAATCCCTACAGCCAATTCCCCACTAAAACATAGGGTGCCCAGAAATATGGACGTTTCTCGTTAGCAAAAACAGCTAGTTGGGCATGTTGGAGTGCTTCGGCTTTAGTCACCCTACTCTTTAACCCTCGATAGAACTCACTCATCAGAGCAGCTGTGTACTGATCATCCACTGACCACAACGTTGCCAGTGTACTACGCGCTCCTGCTCGCACCGCCACCCCAGCCAGTCCCAAGGCAGCTCGTTTGTCTCCCGCTGCCGTTTTACAGGCACTAAGGACGAGTAATTCCATCGCCCCAGATTTGCCTTGGTCGCTAACTCGCAGTAAAGTATCAAAATCCTTGACCTTAACCAGTTGATCCCAAGTCAGAATAAAGGTTTTGTCAGGATCGGAACTGAACTCGCCGTGAGTCGCCAAGTGAACCACCGAGAAAGGCGCTGATTGTAACTGCTTTTGCAAGTTAAGTTTTGTAAAATTTTGATCTAACAGTTCTTGACTTCTAGGTATCTCACTGCGGATTCCTTTTAATTCCTGTGGCACGTTTTGGAGTTGGGGAAACCCAAGACGTTCTTTAGACACTCCAGCAGTTAAGGCGTTTAACTGTACCTGTCGCAACGGTCTGGGGTCAAGGAGTTGCAAACCAGGTGTCAGGGCGATCGCATACTTCTCTACAAGATATTTCTGCTGTTGTTTGTCATATAGAGCCGCCATCGGGATATTTCGCAACTCACCATCCAGCACAAACACTAAGGTTTTAATGCCACTTTTGGCTAACTCTGTTTCAGCAGGTCGGATTAACCAGTCATATATCTTTTGGGACTGCTGCTGAACCTGGACAGTCTCGGCTACATCTAGTAACTTGTCCCTCAAAGATGTTATAATACCACCCAATTCATTCTGGTCTATCAAAGTCCTGTAATGACGCAAATTTTGGTTAGGCAGCTTGAGGATAACATCTAGGCGGTTTGGCAAAATAATTGGATAGATAACTGCTGCTCGTTGGTCTTTCTTGTCAACCACTGGGTCAATTTCCAGGTTAGCACTTAAACAAGCTGACCGAAAAAAGTTATTCAGTTCCGCCAATTGCAGGGATTCAATCACATCACGAGCATGCTTGAGATTTTCTGGATTTATCCCCCCTTGATCCCCCCTTAATAAGGGGGGTTGGGGGGATCGCAACAGTAATTCAACTAACTCTCGATACACAGGTTCCACCCTTTCCCGGAAGGAAAACTGAATGTCTGGATTGATGGCGACTAAATCCTTACGCAGAGATTGAAGTGTTTTATATGCTACATCATAGGATGCGATCGCTCCTTTAATATCTCCCCTATTTTTAAGTAAACGTCCTAGCTGCCATTCCCATTGATAAGCAATATCCGAGGCATTAATACTCTGGGCTATAGACAAAGCTTTCTCCGTAAGTTCTTGAGCACGGTCCAACTGCAAAGTTTTTTCATACAACTCCCCAAGAGTACCAAGAGCATAAGATTCTGCTTGCAAGTCTTGCAAGCTTTGCGCCTGCTGGACTGCGGTAGCCAATATCTGGGCAATGCGTAGGGAGTGGGGACTCCCTAGCTTCATCAAACTTTCAGCAAAGTTAATTTTGGTGTAAACTGCCGTCCGGCTAGGGGACAAGTTGCTAATCTCAGACTGAATTTGGGATGACAATGCCAATGCATCGGGAAATCGCTTTGTCTCTATAAGTAGACTAAGTTGATTTAGCTGAGCCTGGATGCGCTTGCTTGTATCATTAGATGCACTAGCAGCCTGCTGGTAGTACTGTAGCGCAGCTTTAGTGTCTCGTTGAGCGCGGGCTGTGTTGCCTAGACTAAATAGAGCCTCACTAACAGCTTGATTTGATTGCAACCCTCTTGCTACTTCTAAACTTTTCCCCAACACCTCTTGGGAGTTCTTTAAATCACCAACAACTCGCAAAACGTTGCCGAGGCTACGTAGTCCTGTAGCTTTGAGAGATGAGTTGGGTTGTTTTCCTAGAGTTTCCTCCACCTTCATTAAAATATCCCTAGCCTGAAGGTAAAACCCTGAAGCTTGTAAAGCTTGAGCAGAGTTAATGCGGTTACGGATTAATATAGCGTCATCACCTATTTGTTGATAAATATTAGCGGCTTGTTGCCAAGTTGTTAGTGCCGCTTCAGTTTTTCCCTGTGCCAATTGTAACCGCCCTTGCACATCTAAGGCTTGGGCAAGGATGTATGGATTTTGGATTTTAGATTGCTCTGGATATCCCAGTAAAAGCAGACTATGTGCGATCGCATTCTCGGCAACTTTCCACAAGCCAAGTTGCTGATAAGCCAAGGAGAGATTGCTCAGCGTCATCGCTTCCCTTAATCCGTCCCCAGTATCTTTAAAAACTGCTACTGCCTGTTGCAAAACCAGGACTGCCTCAGTAAACCGTCCTGCCTCGTAAAGTTTTTTACCCTGCTCCACTAAACTTTCGCTCTCACTAGCTTCACCTCTACCTCCCCTCTCCGCCTGCGGAGAGGGGCTGGGGGTGAGGTTCTTATTAACCGAATCTGATATCATTTGCACAGCAGGAGCTTTCGCCAAAACAGGAGATACCATGATGCACACAAATACAATCATCAGCGCCAGTAGAAGCTGAATCATCCAACCCCTACCTGAGCATTTAGACTTCAGAATGAAAATGGGCTGTAAAGCACGGAAAAATACAGACCGTTTTCTTGCCATGTTCTTTCTCTCGAATTAACAGATACTAAAGGAATGCCCCAATCCAAACGGGCTGTAAACTCGTTGCCCAGCCGCAACTGCAAACCCAGACCGACTGCTGCTAGGGTGTTTGGGTTCTGATTTAAAGCTTCTTGTTGAGAGTAGCCCCAGGCAGTACCCACATCGACAAACGGGATGGCTTGCAAAACACCGTGCCACTTGGGAATCCGTAAAATCGGGTACTGGAGTTCTGCCGTAGCGAGGAAACCATTATCCGTGAGTAGTAAGTCTTGGCGGTATCCTCGGACACTTCCTAAGCCACCCAAGCCAAACTGCTCTATTGGCACAAGCGGTCGGTCTGCTAACTGCAAATTACCACGGACTAATAGTAAGGTGTCAGGAGCCAAAAGGCGCACCCACTGAGCCTGTCCCAACCACGAAAAAAAACGGCTATCCGGCGCTTGTGCATTAATCGTGGAACTAAATGCACCGTTACCAAAGCTGAACTGAGAACGAGCAGCGATGACTTCACGGCTGCTACGATTCGTCCATTCTTGAAAAAATCGCAGTGCTGATACTCGGGTGCGTCCCTTTTCATCGGCTCCAGGCGACAGTAAATCGAGAGGAACCTCATTAGCATTGAACACGGAGGACGAGATATCACTTTCCCGTCGAGAGGCTGTCAAGCCAAAGGCGAATTCTTGCGTCGGAGTCTGAATTACTGGCTGGCGGAATGTCAGTTCGTAGTAACGGAAAGCCGATTTGATATCTAGGGTGTTGAAAGGACGTTCAATGACATTGCTGGATGTGTTCCCATAGTTAAAGGTGAGCGTACCGTTGCGGGGATTGAGAGGAAATGTGTAGCTGGTATCGAAGGTGTTGCTGCCATCAGTGTTTGTGTAGCTGAAGGTTAGACTATCCCCCAACCCTAGTAAATTACCTTCACGCAACTGAAGACGGCGTTGGAAACTGCCGACACTGGGTGTTCGCCCATTATCAAGCGCAACTTGAGCATTGAAGGTCTTCGCCTCCGTCACTTTGACTAATAGCACACTCGCACCAGGACTAGAGCCTGCTGACAGTTCCGCTGAAAGGTTTTGAATGAGAGGATTTTGTTGCAGCAGTTGCAGTGCCTCTAAGAGGCGTTTTTGATTCACAGGTGGCGACGAGACTATGGCTAGGCGGCTTCGCACATAATTGGAGTTTAGCCGCCGGGTACCAGTCACTCGGATATCTTCTAATCTGCCTTCGACTACCTGAATTTTTACCACACCTCCAGTGAGGGTTTGAGGTGGAATATAGGTTCCAGAGGTGATGTAACCCTGCTTAATGTAGAGTTGGGTAATTGCAGAACCAGCATCCAAAAGTTCTGCAAATGAGATAGGTCTGTGGGTGAATTTAGCAAGTAATTGAGTTAACTGTTCACGCCTGAATACAGTGCTGCCAACAACATCAAACCGTTCAACAATGAAGGTTTGCGCCGGAGCACTAGGAAGTTGTTGATTTGGTGTAGGAACTGGGTTAGAGGGTCGGAGTAGGTCGGATGGTGGGGGTAGTGGTCCTCCCGGTTGGGATGGTGGCTGTGGCTTGGGTAAGGATGGCTGCACATCTTGCGGCGGAGGGATTTCTAAGCGTGTGGGTGAATTGCCACTGGGTAGTTGTGCTGTATTAACCATTTGCGCCTTCAAGGGTCTAATTGTTAGACAGCTAAGTAAGATAACTAAACTTAGTTGCAAACAGGACCCAGCAAAACTTAGAGGAAATTTAGTAACCATAACAATTAGTAGGCACACCAGATCGTTTTCCCAAAGAACCAACCCCACCGAGTACCGATTCAATCCGACATAGCACTACCCCTCAGTTATGCTAACAGACGCCTCAATACTGAGTAAACCACAATTAGTGTTCGTCAAAGAAAAAAACACCTGAGAATTTGAGGCGCACGAGTTGTGTAAAGTCCGCCATCTCTTTACAAAACTTCATCAATTGGCGAATTTATGTGAAAGATTCGGTTTCTAGCCAGTGCCGAAGGGCGATCGCTTTATTTACCTAATTAGTGTATTATTAAACACTTGTACAAAACAGCAGAGTTTCTTTGCTTGTATCAAATTACAGCGCATCAGATTATTATGTTCAGAGAAGAAGCCAAGTGGCTGGCAAATATTATCTATTCTCTCAAGCCAGACAGTGTGTTCCCCATGCTCAATATTGGTAGTTCCAACCAGAAATTTAGGGAAAAAGAACAACCTTGGATCGATGAGATATTATTCAAACCAACGAAAAAACAGGGTTACTCCGTGATTCACGCTGACATAAAAAATGATACGGGTGTAGATTTAGTAGGAGATTTATGCGACCCTGTTTTTTTGCAGAAACTTTCAGAAATGAATATTAAATCTGTGTTGTGTTCTAATTTGTTGGAACACGTAACCAACCGAGAAGAAATCTGTAAAATAATTAGCTCTATTATCCCCAAGGGTGGCTATATTTTCGTTACAGTTCCTTATCAATATCCCTACCACCGCGACCCTATAGATACAATGTTTCGACCGAACATCAAGGAATTGAGTAACCTGTTCCCCGATTTCAAAATCGTAAATGGAGAAATTCTCTCAGGAGGTTATTTGGTGCAATCAACTAATATTGCACCTGTATTATACACACTTGCCATGTTCATTCGACTTATCTTACCCATTTACCAACCCTTGAGGTGGTGCGATTCTCTTCGATATGCTTTATGGCTGTTCAGAGATATTTTTGTTAGCTGTGTTTTGTTAGAAAAAGTCAATGATGTTTCTCAAGACATAGCTGAATCTGGTTTGCCGCATACCCAGTACTGCTCCAAAAAGCCATACGAGCATTAGGATGACGAATGTCTACAATGGCGTAGACGACGCGTGAGACAGCAACCAGAAAGTAATTAACTCTGGGTATATCTGAGCGCACCTTTTCCATCATCCATATACTATCCTGTCAACTAACCAAAAGTCAACCCTAAAATTAGGGAATTGGTGACTGGTGACTGGTCCCCATTCCCCATTCCCCACTCCTCACTCCCCATTCCCCATTCCCCATTAACTAAATTGAAACGCCCCAATATCAGCGCTACCATCAGCAGCACGACGAGGTAAACCACGTTGGTCGGTTGTGGGGTCTGTATCTAGTACAATTGGGTCGGCTGCACTGATAGCAGGACTACCTGGGAGGAGAGCGATTGTCTGTGTGGAACCACCATTGAAAGCCAAAGTATCTAGGCCAGGGTCAATGGGGTTGTTGCTTGTGCCAACAATATCACCAATAGCTTGATCAAATCCAGTGCTGCCTGTGCTGTCACCAATTAGGTTGTAGCCATTGCTGCTGAATGTGCCTGATACGTCGATGTTGATATTGACAGCATCCTTGAGGTTAAGGGCGATAATCGTGTTTCGCACGCTGGCAGTGCCATAAATGCCTCCACCGCTCATACCGGCTTTGTTGAGGGTGAGGGTACTGAACACTAACCTCAGTGTGCCACCGTTATAGATGCCACCACCCTGTTGTAATGCCGAGTTACTGCTTAGGGTGCTGTTGCGAACCTCTAGAGTGCTATTGTTATAGTTATAGATGCCAGCACCGAGAAATGCGCTGTTAGTGTTGAGAGTGCTGTTGCTCACCGTACTGGTGCCATTGTTATAGATGCCGCCGCCAGATCCAGCCGAGTTACCGCCCAGGGTGCTGTTGCTCACCGTTAGGTTTCCGGCGTTGGCGTTATAGATACCGCCGCCGTTCACCCTTGCGTTGTTATCACTTATGGTACTGTTGCTCACCTCAACGCTGCCACTGCTGTTATAGATGCCGCCGCCGCTGCCGGAACCACCTAACGTATTTGCTCTGTTGCCACTGATGGTGCTGTTGTTCACCTCAACGCTGCCACTGCTGTTATAGATGCCGCCGCCGTTGCCACCTATGCCGCCGTTCAACGTTACGCTATTGCCACTTATGGTGCTGTTGTTCACCGTCAAGGTGCCACTGTTATAGATGCCGCCGCCGTTGCCAGCATCGACCATAATACCTGTGGCGGAGTCATTACGAACAATGCTGTTGTCTAGGGTAAGGATACCGGAGTTCAAAATTCCACCACCATTGTCTCCTGTTACCTTACCGTTAGCAACAATCAATCCGTCAAGACTCACTGTTGCCGGGGTGCCAATCTCAAATACCCGTGAAGCATTGTTGCCACTCACCGTCACCAAGTCCCCACCAGTCAACTCGTCCTTTGGGGCAATGATGTTTAAGTTGTGGGTGATGTCCAGTTCTCCCAAGTTCAGGGTAATAGTCTGCGCACTGGAAAATAGCGACCTGTCAAATACAATCAAATCTTCTCCAGGGTCTGCATTCGCCTGGTTAATAGCATCCCTTAAAGTGGTTACACCTGGTTGTTCTGGTATATCATCAATACTATTCACCACAATGATACCTGTGGGATTTACATTTAAAAGTCCAGCATTGAGCAAGTCTTGCACATTATCCCCAAATACAGGTGTATTTGTAGATACTATAGAATTAGTCACATTTGGAAATGTTATGTCCATGGCTATTGTTCTGCGCTAGTTTTTCCATGCAATAGCCTATATTGTCAAGGTTATGAGAACATTATGAGCCAATACGGTTCAGTTAAGGATAGCGTAGGCATAGAAACCCGGTTTCACAAAAGTTACCGGGTTTCTGATACCAATTTGCATCTCATTACCGTAATCTAGAAATTTTCATTCCCCCATTCCCCCACTCCCCCACTCCCCCCCTCCCCCTAACTGACAGTTACGTTTTAGAACGCAGATTGGTATGAGTAGGTGCTTAACTGAACTGTATTGGATTATGAGCTAGTTATTGTTTGCTTAAAATATTTGGCGTTGCTGAATCCATGTATGAAAATTGTTTCGTTTGATTCCGAAACTCTGGTAGAATCCCCCGCGTTCTACACTTGGATTCATACGTCAAATCAGCAACGCCAAATATTTTCTCGCTAATTGCTAAAGGTGATTGGGGACGCTTGGATTAGGGATTAGGGGATTGGTGACTGGTGACTAGGGACGCTTGGATTAGGGATTAGGAGTTAGGGATTAGGGATTACATCCATCTCACCATTCCCCATTCCCCATTCCCCATTCCCCATTCCCCATTCCCCATTCCCCATTCCCCATTCCCCATTAACTAAATTGAAACGCTCCAATATCGGCGCTACCATCAGCAGCACGACGAGGTAAACCACGCTGATCGGTTGTGGGGTCTGTAGATAGTACAATTGGGTTGGCTGCACCGATAGCAGGACTGTCTGGGAGTAGTGCGATTGTCTGTGTGGAACCACCATTGAAAGCCAAAGTATCTAAGCCTGGGTAAATTGAGTTGTTGCTTGTGCCAACAATATCACCAATAGCTTGATCAAATCCAGTGCTGCCTGTGCTGTCACCAATTAGGTTGTAGCCATTGCTGCTGAATGTGCCTGATACGTCGGGGTTCACACCCTTCGCACTGTTGAGGTTAAAGGCGATAATTGTGTTGCGCACGTTGACAGTGCCTGAAGGAGAAGAAGAATAAGCAGTACTATTGAACAAGCCTCCAGCATTGGAGGCTACGTTTTGGGTCACGGTACTAAACACCAGTGTCAAGGTACTACCGTATAAGTTATAGATGCCGCCGCCGCTACTAACGCCGCTGAAGTAGCTGTCGCCGCTTGCCGTGTTGCCACTTATGGTGCTGTTGTTCACCGTCAAGGTACTACTGTTATAGATACCGCCGCCAGAGCCTGGGAGCGTGCTTATGGTTATCGATCTACCAATTGCGTTGTTGTCACTCAGAGTGCTGTTGCTCAACGTCACGTTTCCGCTGTTATATATGCCACCGCCCCTGGTTGCCGTATTGCCACTTATGGTGCTGTTGCTCACTTCAAGAGTGCTCGTGTTCCCAACGTTCAAAATGCCACCGCCGTCGAATGCCGCGTTGCCGCTGATGGTACTGTTGCTCACCGTAGTGATGCCACTGGTATAAATGCCGCCACCAACGCCTGCTTCCTTGACATCAATCGAGTTACCACTTATTGTGCTGTTGCTCACTTCAAGAGTACTCGTGTTGTAAATGCCGGCACCATAAGTGGAGAACTTGAAGCCTGCGCTTATATGGTTACCACTTATTGTGCTGTTGCTCAATATCAGGTTTCCGTCGTTAGAAATGCCGCCGCCCTGGCTACTATTTGGTGCGGCTGCGCTATTACCACTTATGGTGCTGTTGCTCAACGTCAGGTTTCCGTTGTTAGAAATGCCTCCACCGTTGCTGATGCTGAGTCCGATGACGCTATTACCATTTATGGTGCTGTTGCTCAACGTCAGGTTTCCGTTGTTAGAGATGCCTCCACCGTTGCTGTTGCTGAGTCCGATGGCGCTATTACCACTTATGGTGGTGTTGTTCAGACTGATAGTGCCACTGTTATAGATGCCACCGCCATTGCCACCAGTGGTGGAGTTAATGCTCGTGGCAGAGTCATTACTAACAATGCTGTTGTATAGGCTAAGGATACCAGAGTTTAAAATTCCACCACCATTGTCATCCCTCACCAAGCCATTAGCAATAATCAATCCGTCAAGGTTCACTGTTGCCTTGCTGCCAATCTCAAATACCCGCGAGGCTTGATTGCCACTCACCGTCACCAAGTCCCCACCAGTCAATGTGTCTCGTGGAGCAATAATGTCCAAACTATGGGTGATGTCCAGTTCTCCCAAGTTCAGGGTAATAGTCTGCGCACTGGAAAATAATGAGCGGTCAAATACAATCAAATCTTCTCCAGGGTCTGCATTCGCCTGGTTAACAGCATCCCTTAAAGTGGTTACACCTGGTTGTCCAGGTACATCGGCAATACTGTTCACCACAATTATGCCCGTGGGGTTTACGTTTAAAGCTCCAGTATTGAGCAAGTCTTGCACATTATCCCCAAACACCGGAGTGGATGTGTGAACTAAGAAATTGGTTGGGTTAGATGTTATAGGGTCCATGAGTATTGATTTTTTTCAAGAGCGGAATGAGGACTTAATAATTTGTCATTACAAATTATTCTTAGATTTTATGGTCTAGGCTACACATTAAATTATGAATTCTGAATTATAAATTATGAAATTAATGCAAATTAATAATTCATAATTCATAATTCAGCATTCATAATTCCCCTAGACTCTCTCATAAAATGGCTTCACCCTGCAACGCTGTCCCACAATTCCCAACATCCATCTCACCAGTCCCCATGCCCCATTCCCCATGCCCCTAATCCCCAGGGAGTGGGGGCCCCGAGTTCCCCATGCCCCATTAGCTCAACTGAAACGCTCCAATATCAGCTGGTAACACTCATAGGCACACTGGTCTTGCTTCAAATCTGGGGAGTGGACCTAAGTTCTCTGACTATTCTGGCGATAGTTTATGGGGCACTTTTAATGTAGTAAGTTTGAGATACTTTGCCAGATGAGCCAAACATTGAGTCCCCCAATCATGAGGGCGACGCCCCAACAGAGCAGTTTCAACCACAACGGATTGACAAACTCACCCATCAACTGGCGATCGCTGGTAAACATGACCAACGGAAATATGGCAAACGACAGCTGGAAGCTCAAAAGCACCTGGCTGAAAATGAGCAATTTGGTGGTTCCGCCCTCGCCGAACAAAACAATACAGATGAGAGTGGGGATAATCGCCGCTAGCCTACTGATGACACGGCGTAACCAGGGTGCGACGTGCAAATTTAAAAAGCCTTCCATAACGATTTGCCCAGCTAAAGTTGCTGTGAGGGTCGAACTCTGACCGGAAGCGAGTAAAGCTAAGGCAAAAAGTAAACTGGCAACCTTTACACCTAAGAGGGGAGACAGCAATTTGTAAGCATCTTGAATTTCTGCCACCCCCTGATGTCCAGAAAAATGAAAGGTGGCTGCGGCTACAATCAAGATAGCGGCGTTCACAAACAGCGCTAACGATAGAGCAATTGTTGAATCGAGTGTGCTATAATTTATAGCTTCCTGTTTCTTTTCTGGAGTCCGTTGCCAAGCCCGTGTTTGCACAAGCGCTGAGTGTAAATACAAGTTATGGGGCATGACAGTGGCTCCCAAAATGCCTAGGGCAACATACAACATTTCCTGTCGTTGAACAATGACTGGTTGAGGAACAAAACCAAGGATGACGCTGCCCAAATCAGGTTGGGAAAAGATCACTTCCGCCAGAAAACACAGTCCAATGCTGGACACCAGGGTGATGGTCAAAGCTTCCACATACCGAAAGCCATAGCGCTGTAGCATCAGTAAGAGCAGTACATCCAAGCTTGTGAGGCATACGCCGACAATCAGGGGAATGTGAAATAATAACTCAAGAGCGATCGCACCACCGATCACCTCTGCTATGTCAGTAGCTACAATACCAGTCTCAGCAAGTATCCACAGGGGAATGTTTACTCTTGGGCTGAATCGGTTTCGACAAGACTTAGCCAAATCTTGTTCAGTGGCGATTCCCAAACGTACACACAGAGTTTGCAGCAAAATAGCAATGAAGTTGGAAACCAGAATTACACTCAGAAGCGTATAACCAAACTGGGATCCACCCGCAATATCTGTCGCCCAGTTCCCAGGATCCATGTAACCCACAGAAACCATATAGCCCGGTCCCACGAAAGCCAGTAGCTTACGCCAGAAGCTTTTCCCTTCGGGAATAATAATGCTGCGGTGAACTTCAGGCAGACTGGGCTGTGTTTCTGTATTCTTAAGCTGGGTCATGGCAATTAGGAAATAGATATTCTCATATTTAACTCATAATTCTCCTCTTTCTCTATAGATAACTTCTACCTCAAGAATTAGATTAGAGGTGTAGGGGAATAATTTCAAATCTAATTTCCCTTACACCCCTCATTACACCCAAGCTTGCTGGTGTCCACCGTTACGACTAGATGCCGTACATCTCGCCAAACGGGTGGTGAAGGACATGGTAGAGCACGATTCGCGAAGCGTCTTTGAAAGGGAGATCTTCGGGTCATAAGTACTTAGGCAAAAATATTTATATATTTTATGATATAATTTGGTGTTGCTGAATTTAGTAATGAATTACGTTAAGTTACAAATTTGTAATTTTCCAAAACCCGTGTAGAGACAAGGGTTAATCGCGTTTCTACACAATCGTAATTTTCACAAGTCATATCTTGATTCAGGAAGTCTAAGTGAAATCTTATATAAAAAGCCAGCAGGATGTATTAGAAAAGCTCGCCTCAAGTATTGCCAATCTGAAGGTCATGGTGATTGGTGAAGCGATACTTGAAGTGTATTTAGAAGGATTTAGCGATCGCCTTTGTCCAGAAACTCAAGTGCCGATTGTTACCGTCACCAATAAATTCTATGTTCCTGGTGGTGCAGCCAATACCGCTGTCCATGTCCGCACTCTCGGCGGTCGTGTAACATTTTTATCGGTTATTGGAGATGACTGGGAGGGTGCCAAACTACAGCAAGCACTTTCAGAACGTGATGTTTCCACAAAACACATCTTCATCCAATCCGATAGACAGACTTTGACTAAGCAACAGGTCATGGCGGCGTCGCAAATACTGATGAGAGTTGACTCTGGCACCACCAATGCAATTGACCCTCACACCGAACAAGTGCTGATTGATGAACTTGAGCGGACGTTTCCAGAATGTGATGCCGCTATTATCTCAGATTACGGCTATGGAATTTTGACTCAAAGAGTGATGGATACCCTAGCAAAACTTCAGCGAACCTATCCCCGTATCCTAGTTATTGACGCTAAAAACTTCATCGCCTCTTCTGCTGAAGAACAACTTCAGTTTCTCTCTCATCCCCCACAGCCCCCAACCCCAGAGGGGACCCCTAGCCCCCACTCCCCTGCTCAAAAATACATCCCCGACTCCAACAAACTCGTCGCCCTTGTGGCTTCTTACCGCAACGCTGGACGCAAAATAGTCTTCACCAACGGCTGCTTTGACATCCTCCACGCTGGACACGTCTCTTATCTCAATCGTGCCAAAGCATTAGGCGATGTTCTGATAATTGGCGTCAACTCCGATGATAGCATCCGTCGGCTCAAAGGAGCAACTCGCCCCATCAACCCTTTAGAAGACCGCATCCAAGTTTTGAGCGGACTAGGTAGTGTTGACCATGTGATTGCTTTTGAGGAAGACACCCCAAGCAACCTCATCCGCTTGGTTTGTCCTAATGTCTATGTCAAAGGCAGTGACTACACCAAACAAACTCTTCCAGAAGCACCTTTGGTAGAAGAATTAGGGGGAGTAGTCGAACTGTTGCCGTTGGTAGAAAATCGTTCCACCACTCGCATAATTGAGCGCATCAATAAATGGAGTTAGGAGGCGCGGAGTTAGGAACACCCCACAGGCGGCGCACCACCTGCTATGAATGAAACAAACACTGTCTTTTCCCCTACACCCCGACACCCTCACACCCCTACACAGAAAGTGTTTCTTGAGAAAATGTTCAGGCGCTAAAAATGCCTAACCCACATCTGAGGATTTCTATCAATGCGTAAGTCCTATAGGAATCCTAAATTATTCATGAAAAATTTTAAGTAGTGTAGGGTGGGCACTGCCCACCAAAATCTAGATATGGTGGGCAGTGCCCACCCTACTACGTATATTTCAAAAATCAAATATGATTCCTATATCATCTGTAGTGCTTTTTTGGAGAATTGGTACAAAGCTATTTTTCAAGTTATTGACACTCCCCATGCCTAAAGGCAAGGGGATTCTGTAAGAGGTTTAGCCGTATCTCTCACATATCCGACTGTGGTCGTTTCCCGCACGGTGGCGGTGATTCCCGTAGGCGTGGTTCCTGCACTCAACCCACTTGGGATTGTACGGGCGTATTGCAATACGCCCCTACCTAGGCGTAACTTTCCCCCAGTCCGGGGGTAGGATCAAAAAAAAATTGACCTGTTTGACTCTATTATAGCAAAAAAACGGAGATATTTGACGGGGATTAAAATCCCCTACGGGCTTACCCCATGTCTGAAGTCAGGGGCCCCGGCCCTATGAGTTTCGGTCAAAAACTTGGTACTCCTTTGTCAATAAGCCAAGTTACGCATATTTGTAGGCGCTCACATGGTTCATATTTTAAATCACAAACGCCTAAAGATGAGCTAGTTCATGGCTTGTTTAACTGCTGTAATTATAGCTTCTAACTGACATTTTGTCAATTTATTTTTAGCAGAATTTATAATAATTAGAGTCAGATGGGCTAAATGTTCTGGTGGCAAGCATTTAATTTTAGACTCTATTTCAGTGATGATTATATCAGATATTTTTTGCTCAATTGCCGTTTCAGTTTCAGCTACTATGCTGGTTGTTGTTTCATCTTCAAACTGCTCTCGCTTTCTCTCAAAAGTAGGTAAAATTGGTTCATTTTTAGACCTTGAATAAGGCTCTAAATCCTGGGGTTGTAGCCAACTTGTTGTTGTCTGTATTTCTTTTCTAGTCCAATCAACAAGAATGTCTTGAACACCTGAAGTCTGATTTTCCTTTTGCTCTATAGGTTTGGTTGAATTGCCATCAACATCAAAGGATACAAGCTTTTTCGGCTCGTGTAAGGCTGCTTTCTTAAACTCGGAAACAATTGCCTTAGCCTTAGTATAGGTAATGTTCTGGCCGCTATGGGCACGCTCGAGTACTTCTTCCCTAGCTCCTTCCGGGGTAGAGGGAGAAGCTAGAACATAAAGTGCTGAAGTAGCGATATTCAAATGCATCAAATTGACGGATTTGAAGTTTTCGGCTACCCTCATAAATCTGTTAGCAGTTGGAATACTCCAGTCAAACTCAGCCTTTAACCAAATTATAAAATTCCCATGTCCCAGTTGAGCTTTCACATCAATCAGCTTTTCTCCGATTTCGATAATTGCCTGGGTTGTACGACGCATCAAACCCTTAATTTCATTGGTGTGTCTCTCAATAATCGCTCGACTCTCAGTGTCCATCTGACTATAGTCAAATTTCATACCTGGCATATTTGAGGGATGTGCAGGCAAATTTGATGATGATTTACTTGAGGTTACTCCGTTAGAGTTCATAAGTATGTTCCAAGGCATTTGTGTTCAGTTACATTCGCGAAAACAACGAACATCGAAAACTTGAACTGGGGATTGGGGACTAGTACAGGTCAAGTACCCCGATTAAACTGGAAATCTGTCTATAGAGGGTGTACAAACTGTAATATACGTCAGTAAAATCAACTTATGCACTTAGCTAATCTGACAAGGCGACAAATACCCTAAAAAGCTTCGCCGCGTCCGGGAGTCCCCGCGTCAGTCAAATATGATAAGTGTTCAACCCAACCTGAAATAAGACATAAGTCCCAATAGGTGCATGGAAAGATGTCGTATATGCCAAATATCTGGTATAGATTAATCGGGAGGGAAGCACATCCTGACAAGGAGACTCTATAGATGAATTTCAAGGCGATTTGGGGGTTGTTCCGAGAGGCATTTGACGAATGGAATAAAGATAAAGTGTCGCGGTTATCCGCAGCTTTAGCTTATTACACCATTTTTTCCATCGCCCCATTGCTGATTATTGTCATTGCAATTGTTGGCGCAGTATTGGGAGAAGATGCGGCAAAGGGCGCTATTGAGCAGGAACTTCAAGGTTTAGTCGGCAGTGCGGCAGCACAAGTCATCCAGACAGCGATTCAAAATGCCAGTAAGCCACAGCAGAGTACCGTCGCCTCCATTATCAGTGTGGTAGTCCTGCTATTTGGTGCTAGTGGTTTATTTACGGAGTTGCAAAGCTCCCTCAATACAATTTGGGACGTACAGCCAAAACCTGGACGTGTGATGAAAAACATGATTCGTCAACGTTTTTTGTCCTTCGGGATGGTTCTAGGCATTGGCTTTTTACTCCTCGTTTCCCTCGTGATTAGCGTGGTGTTGACAACTGTAGTTAATTACTTTGGTAATCGGCTACCAGGTATTGATTTTATCTTGCACGCCATTAACTTTATCCTTGGGTTTGCGGTCACCACAGTGCTTTTCGGGTTAATTTTTAAAGTTCTGCCAGATGTCAAAATCACTTGGAGTGACGTTTTGACCGGATCTGCTCTCACCGCTCTTTTGTTCTCTTTTGGCAGGTATCTCTTAGGGGAATATCTAGGTCATAGCAGTTTTGGCTCAACCTATGGTGCTGCTGGTTCCATTGTGGTTTTCCTAGTTTGGGTTTACTATACTGCCCAGATTCTGTTTTTCGGTGCTGAATTTACTCAAGTTTATGCTAGAAAATATGGTTCACGCATTGTCCCAGATCACAATGCCATCCCCCTGACTGAGAACGATGGCATTCCACAAGGAATCCCACCCAATCAGACTACACAAACAACGAAACAAAAGCCATCTACTAACTGGGTTAATCGTCTACTGCCATCCTTCAAGGTGTCAAAGCGGTTAAAACGGAAAAGAAAAAATGGGTCAAGTTAGGTAGTTAGCTAATTGCTAGCACCCAACAACCAACAACCAATAACAACCAACACCCAACAATCCTTAGTAGAATATGACGGTTGTCATATATGGCGGACTGTGATTGAGCGTTATACCTTGCCTGAGATGGGTAATCTGTGGACGGAAGCCTATAAACTAAAAACCTGGCTGGAAGTGGAAATTGCTGTCTGTGAAGCTCAGGCAGAATTGGGCTTGATTCCTACTGAGGCGGTTGAGGAAATTAAAGCCAAGGCAAATTTTGACCCGCAGCGGGTGTTGGAAATTGAAGCTGAAGTTCGCCACGATGTCGTTGCTTTCTTGACAAATGTCAACGAATATGTTGGGGATGCAGGACGCTATATTCACCTAGGTTTAACCAGTTCGGATGTGTTGGATACGGCTTTAGCACTGCAACTGGTGGCTAGTCTTGATGTGTTGCGGCAACGCTTAGAAGATTTAATTGATGCTATTCGTCAAAAGGCAAAGGAACATCGCCACACGGTGATGATTGGACGTTCCCACGGGATTCACGCCGAACCTATCACCTTTGGTTTTAAGTTAGCTGGGTGGTTGGCAGAAGTCTTGCGACACCAAGAACGCCTGACAAATCTTCGGGAAACAATCGCAGTTGGGAAGATTTCTGGTGCGGTAGGAACTTATGCCAATGTTGAACCGCAGGTGGAAGCCATTGCTTGCGAAAAACTCGGACTCAAACCTGATACTGCATCCACACAAGTTATTTCACGCGATCGCCATGCCGACTACGTGCAACAATTAGCCTTACTTGCGGCATCAATTGAACGTTTTGCCGTAGAAATTCGTAATTTGCAAAGAACAGACGTTCTGGAAGTTGAAGAATTCTTCGCTAAAGGGCAAAAAGGTTCCTCAGCAATGCCGCACAAGCGTAACCCCATCCGCGCAGAACGGCTAACAGGAATGGCACGAATTATCCGGAGTCATGCCGTTGCGGCTTTAGAAAATGTTGCATTGTGGCACGAACGAGACATTTCTCACAGTTCGGTAGAACGGGTGATTTTGCCAGATGCTTGCATTTTAACGCATTTTATGTTAAAGGAAATGACTAACTTGGTAAACAACCTGCTGGTCTATCCAGAGAACATGGAGCGGAATATGAATTGCTATGGCGGCGTCGTATTTAGCCAGAGAGTGCTACTTGCTTTGGTAGACAAGGGAATGAGCCGCGAGGAAGCTTATGCAATTGTACAATCGTGCGCTCATGCAGCTTGGAACAAGCCAAACGGCAATTTCCACGACTTGATTAGCAAAGACCCCCATGTTACCCAAAAGTTGTCAGCAACAGAAATTGAGGCATGTTTTGACCCACAGCACAATTTAAGACATTTAGAACAGGTTTACCAAAGATTGGGGATCTAAAGCAATCCTATTTAAGATCCGGACAAGGGGGACAAGGGGGACAAGGGGGACAAGGGGGACAAGGGGGACAAGGGGGACGACTTGGGAGAGGTCCTACAATTCCGGAAGTTGCCCGGTAAATCTTGGGCGTTCCTGTTGATTTAACTCCAACTTTTCCTGTAGCGCTACCCAATCTTCCTGCTCAATTAGGTTAATGAATTCGTCGAGATTGTGGCGATAGTGAAGGAGCGATCGCAACAAATAAGAGCGATTGTACCGCGCCATCATTACCCCCAACTCTGGATTGCCACCACCTACACGACTCGTATCTCGAAAACCTGTACTAGCTAGCTTTTGGGCTAATGGCAAAACATTGGGCTCAGTTTCACTTATACAAGCTGCAATTAACGAAGCACTGACCATGACAGGCAAATGAGAAATCCAACTGACTGCACGGTCATGCTCTTCTGGAGAAGAATTGTAGATCGTAGCCCCAAGCTGACGCACAATTTCCTCTACAACCGTAATTGCCCTTATTGGTGTTGTAGCTACTGGTGTCAGTACATAAGGTTTCTGGAAAAATAAATTCGGTATAGCTGCTTCTATACCACTGTCAGTTCTTCCCGCCATGGGGTGTCCGCCGATAAAATTGTTCCAAAGGGGAGAAATCTCCTTGACGATGGGTGCTTTAACCGAGCCTACATCAGTCACAACTGTAGTAAAAGGTAGATGAGCGATCAGCTGCTCAAATGTGGGCATAATATGTGCTAGAGGTGTACAAATAAATACCACCTCTGCCACAGCCAGCAGGTTCATGTCAACTGATGCCTCATCTACACAGCCTAGGGCAACTGCTCTGTGACAGGTAGATTCCCGGCGACTGACGCCTAAAACGTAATGTCCCTGCGATCGCAAATCTAAACCCAAAGAACCGCCTATCAGTCCAAGTCCCAAAATACCAATATTCATTCGTGATTTTGACATTCTTGCTTAAGATTAAATTTTGCACTTATAGAGGACAGGCTAAAGCCCATCGGCTAAAGAAACAAAGTTCGCTTATGTAGACTAAGTACAGCGTTTCATAAATTCGTGGCGTTTTGGCTCCCATTGACCCTCACCCTAACCCTCGGACAGTAGGGAGAGGGAACAGAATTTAGCTCCCGAATCCCTCATTGGGAGAAGGGTCGGGGATGAGGGCACACCAAAATCATTTAGCCATGAACTTGTGCAATTCTGTACTTAGCAAAATTAAAACATTACTCCCGAACCGCTACAAGATTACCTAGGATAATGAGCTACCAACTTATGTATGAAGAACAAAGAAACATCTGTGTCAGTAAGTGGCACTTGACACAGGGCATCTATATTTCCAGATCATAGCTTTAGCTATCGGCTTTAATTTTTAATTTTTTATTGGAGAGAAGCGAATTGACTGTAGAGGAATTGCTGGAACAATATGCAGCAGGAGTCAGAGACTTTAAAGGTATTGAACTCTCTGAAGCTAACCTGAGTGGCGCAAAACTTCGTGGTGTGAATTTTAGTCATGCCAACTTGAGTGTAGTTAACTTCAGTGGTGCAAATCTCAGTGTCGCCGACTTGAGCCATGCCAAGCTCAATGTTGCAAGACTAAGCGGCGCTAATCTTGTTGGCGCTAACCTGAGTCACGCCAGTCTCAACGTAGCGAATTTGATTCGGGCGGATCTGAGTCACGCCCAACTCAGATTCGCCTCACTGATCCGTTCCGAGTTAATTCGCGCTGATCTCAGCAGCGCTGACCTGTCGGAGGCAAACCTCTGTGGCGCGGATCTGCGAGAAGCTACACTCCGGCACGCTATACTTAGAAATGCCAACTTAAGCGACGCGACTTTGAGGGACGGGTTGTTGACGGGAGCTAACTTAGAGCAAGCTAAATTAAACAGCACTGACCTAAGTCGCACTGATCTGGGTAGCGCAAATTTTAGAGATGCTGATCTTAAACAGGCGAATCTCAACCGCGCCAATCTCAGTGGGGCTAACTTGATAGGAGCAAATCTCCGCTGGGCAGATTTAAGTGGGGCGAATCTCACCTGGGCAGATTTAAGTGGGGCAAAATTAAGTGGTGCCATCTTACTTGGGGCAGACTTAAGCCATGCCAATTTAACTCAGGCAAGTTTACTTCACGCTGATTTGACCCAGGCAAGATTATTTAAGGTGGAGTGGGCAGGGGCAGACTTAACGAAAGCGATTTTGACTGGGGCAAAAGTTTATGCCACCTCAAGATTTGGTTTAAAAACCGATGGGATGATTTGTGAATGGGTTGACCTAAGCCCAACAGGCGATCACTCTATTATCCAATATTTTAACTCTGTTGACGCCCGCGACTTTTTTAATGAAACTCCGCCGACAATCCAGATTATCGTAGACAGACCCTTAGATTACGAAGCGAATTTTATCCTCGCAAGTGCCTATTACCAAATTGCCCAGCAACATCGGGAACTAAAACAACCCCCCAGTCTGCAAATTGGACCTCGCCGGACGGTTTTCACCTTCCAAGTAGATAGTGACGAAAGTTTATTTCCTATAGCTTATGTAGCTGTTCTTCCCTTTAAAGATGCCGCAACTACCCAGAAAAGTATTTGCACTATAGTAGAAATGATTATGAGCGCAGATATTGCTAAGCTAGGTCTAAAAGCACCTGAACGGGTCAAGCAAATAACTACTCTTTTGGAGCAAGCAATAGAAAATGTCGGTGCAATTAATAAAATGAAACAAAAATTAGAAATAGCAACAAAATTTAATTTTTTTCAAGCACCCACACAGACAATTTTAACCAATTCCAGCGGCAAAAATTTAGTTTTATATAACCACCCCAACTTTGGCAAAAAAATTCTTAATCACTCTGATGTTAATTCTTCAGTTTCTGGTCATACCTCAAATGAAGCAACAAAATTGCTCATTCCCTCAATGAGTATGGTTGTTGATTTTTTTCTAGGTTTTCATTACATGAATAAATAGTTGACTGTTGACAGTTAACAGTCAACAGTGAACAAACAACAAAAGGAGAAAAAAATGCGCGATACCTTTAATAAAATGATTGGTCGGACTCGTTATGTTGTCTGTCGTATAATGCTACATTTAGGAGGGTCTGAAGTAGCACCAATTTTAGGAGTATTAAATCGTGCTGGACGGGCAGCGATTGATGCTGAGGGCGACTTAGAAGTTTTGGGAGAGGGATTGGTAGAAATCTCTCAAACCCTACTACAATACGATGAATACTGGCTCTCTGCTGCAAATGAAGGTGACGTATTTTGGAATGAGGGTGAAGCAGGAGACTTTGTCAATGAATTATTTACTGACTCTGCCCAACGTTACCTAAGTGAACCTGATTATAGTCCTAACTCTAGGTCCAATGAGCCTTTATCCATACCTGTAACGCGCAATGTAATTGTGATGATTACAGTAGCCTTTGAAGGAGAAGCACCAGAATTGGAAAGTGACCTGTCTAACACTCAGGCGCTGAAGGAAGGCTTGAAAGCCATAATTAATTTGCACTACAAACATAAATTACAGGCAATTCAGGTGCATTTTTCTCCGGCGCGGTTAGGCGAAGAACTGACCAACGATCATCTGTTGCAATATTACCCAGAATTAATTCCTCTGTAATTGGTAGGGTCATCCGTATTTCTTACCCTGTGACAAATTGTTAAGCTCAGAGATAGAAGAGATGAGGCAGCATAGTGAAATGGTTATTACAGTCTTGCGAAAATTCACAGTCATTTTTTTAGCATTGAGTTTGTGCTTGACAACTGTCGCCTGTGGCGGAGGAAGCAACCAAACTACGCCTCAAGGGAAAAACCCCACTCAAACCACAACAACTACTAAGCTGAGTGATGGTCAGTATCCGGTGCAACAAGGCAGATACGACGATGTCAATGGGGAATATACGCTATTGTTACTCAACAGTACGTCCCCAACGTTTAAAACACAAAATTTGCAAATGGCTAGGCTGACCGATGAAGAAATTAAGGAGGGTAAGAAAACTTACTTGAAGGTGGAAAACGGACAGCCAGCCTTATATCTCACAGAGGACTTCAAGATAGAGTATGTCCACAACGTTACTGAGAATAGAACCAATCCCCAAACCGGACAACAGGAACAGGTGGTAGTCCGTCAGGAAAATGCCTTCTGGGCACCCTTTGCTGGTGCTGTAGCCGGGAACCTGGCAGGTCAGGCGATCGGTAGTCTTTTATTTAGACCCCAGTATTATGTGCCGCCTGCCTATCAACCAGGATCATCAGTGCTGACTGGCCACGGTGGATATGGCAGAAGCTATAACGATGCGATTTCAAGTTATCAGCAGCGCTACAATGCTCCACCAGCAGTAGTCAAAAACCGGACTGCTTTCCGCAGTACAGGAACCATTAGAAGCTCATATCCTAGTGGGACAAATTTACCCACTACACCGCCCAACACGACACAAAACCGCCCGAGTGGTTCTGGATTTGGCAGCAGTACCCTCAGACCCTCTGGTAACTCCAGCTCATTGAGACGCCCTTCTGGTAGTTCTTTTGGTAGTGGCGGTAGTTCTAGAGTTCCCAGGTCAAGTGGTTTCGGTAGCAGACGACGGTAGGAGTGGGGAGTGGGGAGTGGGGAGTGGGGAGTGGGGAGTTAATTCATAATTCATAACTCTTTATTCCTAACTCCGCGCCTCCTAACTCCTAATTCTCTTAGGCTATGGCAACAGCAGGTTGTTGCCAGCGTCCAACGACCTTACCAATGACTGCTAGTTCTTGCATCAATCTGTCGAAACGCTCTGGTGTGAGGGATTGGGGTCCATCAGATAAGGCTTTGGTTGGGTTGGGGTGAACCTCAATCATCAAGGAGTCAGATCCAACGGCTAAAGCCGCCATTGCCATGGAAGGAACGTAAGCAGCCCAACCGGTGCCGTGGCTGGGATCAATCATAATCGGTAGGTGAGTGAGGGTTCGCAACACTGGCACTGCCGATAAATCTAGGGTATTCCTGGTATACTGGTGGTCAAAAGTGCGAATTCCCCGCTCACACAAAATCACATTAGGATTTCCTGATGCCAAAATATACTCCGCAGCCATCAACCAATCTTCAATTGTTGCGGCCATTCCCCGCTTCAATAAAACTGGCTTGGACTGCGATCCTACTTTTTTGAGCAGGGAGAAATTCTGCATATTTCTTGCGCCTACTTGGATGACATCGGCAACTTCTGCGATTTTCTCTAGGTCAGCGGCGTCCATCACCTCTGTAATAATGCCTAATCCAGTTAATTCCCTCGCCTTTGCCAACAGTTCCAAAGCACTTTCGCCGTGTCCTTGGAAGGCGTAAGGTGAAGTTCGGGGTTTGTATGCGCCACCGCGCAAAAAGGTGGCTCCAGACGCTTTTACTCGCCGCGCCGTTTCCACAATCATTTCTTCATTTTCTACTGAGCAAGGGCCAGCAACGACGACCACGGGGTGTTGTTCACCAAACACAACTGGTCCGTTAGGAGTTTGAACCACTACTTCAGAAGCTTCCCCGTGACGGAACTGGCGGCTAGCGCGTTTGTAAGGCTTCTCTACCCGCAACACTTGCTCAATCCAGGGGCTAACTTCTTGAATCTGTCGCGGGTCTAAATCAGCAGTTTCACCAACAAGACCAATCACCACTTTGTGCTTCCCGACAATTTTTTCCGGTGTCAGACCCCGAGTGTTAAATTCCTCGCTGATACGGTTGATTTCCGCCTCAGGGGAACCAACTTTCATTACTACAATCATGGTAAATTTCCCGATTAGTTGATTTGATTTGTAAACCGGCTTGTTAATAGTTGTTAGTTGTTATAGCAATCCTATTTGAGTTATGAACAAATCGTTTGGGCTGTTGACTGTTAACGGTTGACTGTCAACCGTCAACTGTAGTCAGCGAAAAACTTGATATTTACAAATCATTTAGGACTGCGATAGTTGCTAGTTATTGGAGTCACCACTAACCACTACCTACTAACCACTAACCAGGCTGATAATTATATAGCAATCCTATTTAAGTTGTAAACAAATCATGCTTTCTCTGTTAACAGTCAACAGTCAACAGTCAACAGTCAACAGTCAACAGTCTTAACGAAGTGTTTATAAATCCTCCACGGATTGCTATACGTTTTTTTGCCGAGTTTCGCGCCAAACTGCCACCATTCTTCCCCAATTGGTGGTGAACTCACTCCAGCCCAGCCAACTTCCGGGTCTGTGTTCATCCCAAGAAGCGGAGAGAACACCATAAGTTATTCCCACTACCCCCAAACCAAAGAGTCCCATGTTCACCAGTAACACAGCGAGGTGAGGCAATGTGATTTTGGCGTAGATTATGAGCAGATAGCTGACAATCAGGGTGCTAAGGCCTAAAGCTGTAGGTATACCACAGAAGCCAGCCACTCGTCGGATCATCCGCTGGCTGACTACTTGGGGGATAGCCATTTCTTCTTTGGTCAAAGGTGGCTTTTTCTCATCCTTTCCCTTTGATTCTGGCTTGGCTACTGGTGTTGAATTTTTTGTTTTGGCGGGTTTTTGGCGTTTTTTGTTTGGTTCAAAAGGCAAGCGTGCTTCCTTCGCAGGAGCTTCGCTAATGCGTTCAGATTCAGCAGACATAAGCGGTAGTTCCTATCCACGAATACCAAGACGACCAATCAGAGCTTGATAGTGTTCTCGGTTTTCTTCTTGAATATAGGATAAAAGGCGCTTGCGTTGACCGATGAGCTTCAACAATCCGCGCCGGGAAGAATGGTCTTTCTTATTGGCTTGGAGATGTAGGCTGAGGCGGTTAATGCGTTCTGTTAGCATAGCAATTTGAACGTCGGCGGAACCGGTATCGGTTTCGTGAACCTGGTAGTTGGTGATTATCTCTTGTTTGCGCAGTTGTGTGAGGGCCATGATCCAATTAATTTTTTCTAATTATGCAGCAGTCTCCCATATTATCACAGCCCTCATGCTGTATGGTGTATCACCTTTTAGGTTTCACCAGCATCCGCCTGGGACTCGAAGTCCCAGGCTCAAAGTGTAAGTCCTCTCAAAGAGGACTAAATTAGTTATGAGATTTATGTAAAATTTAATACTTTATACTTAGTTATTCGTGGTTTATAGGACTTACGCATTGGCAGAGAGAATCAACTATGCATTATCTCTCGTTCTCTCGTTACAAGGCTCTGCCTTGTAATGCTCTTGTAGGAGGCTCTGCCTCCCGTCAAACCGTCCGGCAGAGCCTCCTCGATCTCATTCCCAGCTGTCAGGCTCTTAACGAGGCAGACGAGGCAGGGGAAGAGTTTTTGGTTAATAAACTTGGTATGCACATAATACTCAATTTGTAAAGTGCGTAAGTCCTAGTTTATACTTAGAAATGCAAGATATAAGCCTCTTACTATCGCGCTGGGGGCGTAAGCGTTGCGAGTAAAGCGAAACGCAGATCGCAACATATGAAAGAAACACATTTTTACCCCACACCCCTGAAACTACACCCCTACACCCCTGTGTTCCTTAGGAGTTAAGCGATCGCTCAAGTAGTTGAGAATAGTGTCAACAAGTCACCACGACGGTTTTTACTGTTATTTAAGTTGTGGAAGCTCTATCAGTTAGTTCTTACATAATCATATAATGAGTATATGAAGATTCTTATAGATGAGATAAAGATTAAAAAGCCGTTGAAGATTATCGTAATGGGAGGATGGTTTCCATTGACTTCTAACACACTTCTACAAAGAATACGTCAACATCAACATTTGCGTGATTTGCGAAACAAATTGCTACACCTTCATGCCTGTTTGCTTGATACAGAACGCATCACTTACGAACAGATACGTGGACGAGTATCGAGCGCAGAACTTCTTCAACTCGTCATTGAACATGAACAATTTGCTTGGCTACATCGGATTTCTGAGCTGGTTGTGAAAATTGATGAAATGCTCGAAGCAGATGAACCCGTATCGTTGGACAATGTCCAAAATCTGATTGCCGACGCCCGCACACTGATCACGCCTTCAGAGGTAGGCAATGGGTTTGCCAGAAAATACTACGCTGCTCTCCAGCGTGAACCTGACGTTGTGTTGGCACACGCTGATCTGTCGGATCTTCTTGCATCCAAGTAAATCAGGTGAGTTCTTTAAGGTGCTGTTGTCGTTGGTGTTGTCTGTTGCGTTGATTGTAATGGCTGCCCAGTCGCAACAGCTTTCATTTTGTTATTATACTCACTGATTACTGCATTGACACGGTTTTCCTGCTCTGGACTTAATTTGAGATCTTCAAGGGCTGTACTAACTCTCCGACGTTTACGTAGTGCTTCATAAAATTTGTTTTTTTGTTTTTCGTCCAATATTTCAATAATCCGTGTGTTCCTTTCTCTAAGCAGCGCTTGTTGAATCGCTGAACGCTGTTGTGCAGAAAGTTCGTTTACCTTTGCTGGAGTGGGGTTAGTGGGAGCAGTTGTTGAGGTGGGAGCAGAAGTGGAATCCGGTATGGATAATTGTGCTATGGCAATTCCTGGTAAAAAAGCAGCAAGGGTTAGTGTCGTAGACAACACAGACAAAATCTTGGGAGAATTAATACTCATCTTGATCAACTCCTAAATCAGGTTCAACGAGAAATGAGAAAAAAGCGTGCTATAGTTAACAAATAATTAGGTTTACCTAGATATAATAGATTCATAATAGAGGGTCTATTATGTCTAAATATCTTACTATCGCACAAGCAGCCAAGATAAAAGGTGTCAGTACTGATACCTTAAGAAGGTGGGAACGAGAAGGGAAGATCCAATCAATTCGTACAGATGGGGGTCATCGTCGTTATCTAGCCTCAGATTTGATGACAATAGAAGAGAGTGAATCGAGGTTAACACTATGTTATGCACGAGTTTCTACTAAGGAACGTAAAGATGATCTTGAAACTCAGGCATCAGTTTTGCAAGGTTACTCAGAAGCTCAAGGTTGGAAAAACATCCAAGTAATCAAAGACCTTGGATCGTCCATGAACCACAAAAAACGTGGTCTTAATCGACTGATTGAGCTTATAGAGACAGACAAGGTTGAGAGACTGGTGTTAACTCATAAGGATCGATTACTTAGGTTTGGTGCAGAACTAATTTTTACTCTGTGCGAAATTCATGGTGTCACAGTCACGATGATCAACCGCAAGGAAGACAGCACCTTTGAAGAAGATCTTGTACAGGATGTTTTAGAGATTATTACAGTATTCTCAGCTAGGTTATACGGTAGCCGCTCAAAGAAAAATCTAAAATTAATGGAAAAACTTTTAGAAATTTCTGCAACCGAGTTTCAAGATCCCGTATACTAGATTCTTAAAAAAGATTAATAACTTTGAGTCAGGGAACTGTGGTAGCTATTACAGCCCAATTCATCTTTATAAACCACAATCGGTGGTAGGGGCGCAAGGCAAGAGCGCCCCTACAATGTGGTCTATTTACCTGAAAATTGCTCCCTAGAGATTGGAACGGCGCTTTAGGGATCTTCCTTAAGGCATTGCGAGATATTGCCGGAGTAGAACCTAGTTCTATTACGCTATGTCCGGAGAAAACAAGCGAGTATCCGGGCTTGAAGTATCTGTAAAGAAAAAGGGTATCGGGTAGCCGCTTGCTCTGAAACAAGGAAAAAATTTGTTTTTATCCATCAATAATAGGACTTACGCATTGACAGAAAAACACAATTGTGTATCAACCTCGTTACAAGGCTCTGCCTTGTAATGCCCTCTTGTGAGGCTCCGCCTCCTGTGGAGCACGGGAGGCGGCAGCCCACTTGTAAATGCATTCTGTGGCAGCAGCCCAAGAACGAGGCAGTGCAAGGAAATCATTTTAATAAGTTTGATATTCACATAATGGTCAATTTGTAAAGTGCGTAAGTTCTAAATAAATTGAGTTGCTCTGTCCATTAATTACGAATTACGAATTATTCGGTCACTCAGAGAGCGAACAAAATCAAGCCTACAACAAAGCTTACCTAAATTTATTAAATCTAGGTAAACCTAAGTAGGATCAACCAGGAAACTAGTATTAACTAATTCCCACTCAACGTGGATGCATCTGCGAAAGCTTCAGTGTTTGTTTGAAAGTTAGCTTTGCATAGAGCGATTGTCTAAAATAGGCTTGCGGGTTTTTAGGTCAAATTTATATCCATTTGGCAGAATATGAAGCTTTGCTCCGCAAATTGCTAAAGGCTCATCCTTCAAGATGTCATCAACATTGCTATGTACAGCGTCTGATTCATCAACAACCGTGATACAGCCTTGCCCAATGACTTCAAACTGGCTATCGGTAACAACCATAGCCGTATTCTCGTCAATACCGAATCCCAAGACAGCAGGTTGCTGTGCTAAGGCTGCAATTAAGCGTCCCAAGCGTCCACGCTGCGAGAAATGTTGATCGATCACTACCCCAGGTAGGAAACCCATACCAGGTCCCATTTCCACAATTTCAATGCGAGGGTTTGTCTCAGAGTCGCCTTCCACAATCATGACATCTGGCATTACAGCCGCCCCGGCGCTAGTACCTCCCACCACTATGCCTTCAGAATAGCGTTGGTGAATAGCAGCATCGATTTCAGTGTCCTTGAGGGTACTGGTAATGCGTTTTTGGTCTCCTCCAGTAAAAAATACGCCAGTAGCCTTGTTAATCGCTTCTAACGCAGTTGATGAAGATGCATCTTGACGTGTCTCGGTGTCAATTATACGAATATCCTCGGCTCCCAGCCGCTCAAAAACTCTAATATAATTTTCTCCTACTTCTCTTGGTAGTTCTGTCGCCGCAGTTAGAATGACGATACGAGCCTTTGTACTCCCAGCGCGTCGAACGAACTCTCGCAAAATCTGGCATTCCCCGTCCTTATCTTCCGCACCACCAATAATTACCAGCTGCTGTTTGATCTCACTTTCCGCCATGATGCCTCCTCGTATGATTGCTCTATTTCAATAAAACATGACAATTAAAACTTAAAAACACCCATTTGGTAGATTAAGATACAAAAATTGAACAGGGGAATGGGCATGGAAAGTCGAGAGTGGGGCAAAAAACAAGCAATAGAAATTCCAAAACATGGTTGGCTTTATTTGGGTCTACCTACTTAGAACGTTAATTGCTCTAGAGGTTTTGACCCTACGTAGAGTTGATTATGCCTTTAGATAGTTGAAAATGCTGATAAATAAGGTTATAATTGTTAAGGTCAAAAGTTGCATTTGATACTCAAGTTAAGAAAAAAAACTGTAAGTAAAGCATGCGTGGGTTTGAGCCATCGCTCCCCAAACGCAATTAAATGTCCAAATTTCAGGGTGTTTAGCTAAGGGTATAAAGTTCAATGGTTCAAGAGAAAATCACCGATAGTATCCGCATCAACGCTAGAAAAACTGATGCGTTCGATATTTTCAACTTCAAGCATTACAATGGACCAAATCCCTATTTGGATACAGGGGCGCTGGTATTTGATTTTTCTTTGACTGAGTATAGAGAGGCTCTGCCCATTGAGGATTATATCTCAATGATTGGCGATCGCTACCCACATCTGCGCCAACAGACATATGAATCCTACGCGCATCTATTTGCCCGTACCGTGTCAGAAGTTGGAAAGCTCGATATGGGTTTGCACCTTGACCGCTGGAGTCTGAATCCATATGGGGCGCACGCACTGGTTAGTGTACAATCGCTGCACGCACGCACAACTCGATCAGTGGTTTACTTCGTTTGGGATTGGTTTGAAGCCATGACTCAAAACGAAGATATTCTGTTTGAGGAACAGTTGTCAACGCTTCAGAAAAGATTCCGGGAATCTGTCTACGGCGGTCCCACGGTTTACGCCTTATTGCGAACAGCCTACAACAAAGGCATTCCCACCTTTTATCTGTGGGATGAAGGATTGATGCAATATGGCTATGGAAAAAAACAAGTTCGGGGGATAGCAACCACATTTGACTGTGATAGCCATGTGGATTCTGACTTCACAACCCGCAAGGATGACTGCAAGGCATTTTTAAATACCTTGGGTTTTCCAGTGCCTAAAGGTGATATCGTGGTTTCAGAAAGGGAATCCTTTGGGGTAGCAAGAGAGATCGGCTACCCAGTAGCAGTCAAGCCTGTAGCTGGTCACAAAGGAATCGGGGTGACAGCCGAAGTTCGAGATGCACAGGAACTGGAGTCTGCTTTTAGTAGAGCAGTTGATGCAATTCCAGACAACGAGCCAACGCGAGTCATTGTGGAAAAAAGCATCTCTGGCGCAGACTTTCGCCTGCTATGTGTCAACGGCAAATTTGTAGCAGCTACTGAACGCCGTCCAGCATGGGTTGTCGGTGATGGGGACTCAACCATTGCTGAGTTAATCCGAGAAGAAAACCGAAAACCTGGACGTTGGGATACACCAACCTCAGCCATGAGCAAGATTCAGACTGACGAGGCGATGGAACAGTATCTTGAACAACAACGCTTGTCATTGGATAGCGTTATTGAAAAAGACCGCATTGTTTATCTTCGCAAGGTTGCCAATCTCTCAGCTGGAGGTGTCAGCATTGATGCAACCCGTAACGTCCACCCAGACAATATTATCTTGGCGCAAGATATTGCTCAGCACTTTCGTCTCACGTGCCTAGGTATTGATGTCATTACCCCAACTCTTTCCAAATCTTGGAAGTCTGGCGATTTTGCTATTCTAGAAATTAACGCTGCACCCGGCATTTTAATGCATCTTAACCCTGCTATAGGTGAAAGCGTTGATGTGCCTTCCAATATCTTAGGAACCTTCTTTAAGTCGGGTACAGATGCCCGAATACCAACTATTACCTTCAACCAAATTTCAATTCAAGAACTACAAGAAACCATTGACCATATTCTTTTGCAACACCCGGATTGGACAATAGGCGCTGTTTGTCGTGATGCACTTTTCGTCAATCGCTCAGAAAAAATCTTGAATAAGGATTACAACAGTAACCTCCTAACTTTACTGCGCAATCCCAAACTAGATTTGCTGATTGCCGAGTACAGGGAAAATATCCTAGAAAACGAGGGCATGTTTTATTACGGCAGCAACGCTGTAATTTTAGATAATCCTACTGAAACCGAGATGACCTTGACACGTGACATTTTCCCCGACTCTACCGTTGTTATTAAAAAGGGAGACAATATTTCTATTAGACGCCAAGGTTTAATTGAAGAGTACTCCTTGGGAGAAAATGAACCATTTACAAGGGTTTATTTGAAAGAAATCGGCACGATTTTGTAACAGCAGTCGGGAGTGGGGAATGGGGAGTGGGGAATGGGGAGTGGGGAGTGGGGAGTTAGAATCTATTTGTTGGCTTCTAGATCCTAACTCCTAACTCCTAACTCCTAACTCCTAACCGCTAACTCCTTCTATTGCCAAACAAATACTTTGGCTTCATGTGGTCCTAGGTCAATCATGATCCCATCATCGCCAGCTTCAACATCATAATTGCCTGTCCACTCGTGCCATGTACCATTTGAGGGAAAGTCAGGAACACGATAGCCTGCGAGGAAATTTTCGGAGAAATTTGCCACCACCACAACACGAGAACCTTGATCATTCCAACGGCTGTAAGCTATGACTTTTGCTTCTGGGTTTTCGTGAATAAAGTCGATATTTTCTGTGTAGAGGGCATGATTTTCTTTACGAAGCTTAATCAAACCTTTATAGTAATCAAACAAGTCGCGATTGAGATCATTGCCAAGCAATGTCCACTCAATTTTGGATTGTTCTTGAGTTTTGGGTTTGTATTCACCAAACTCTTGACCCATCCAAATCATCGGTACACCGACGGCTGTCATAAGTATGGCAACGCCTAGCTTAATGCGCCGAAATGCTTCCTCGTCAAAGATTTTGCGATTACCCAACTCTACCATAATGCGATCGTGGTCATGGTTGGTGAGGTAATTCACCACATTGGTTGCACCCATGAAGCCTTGGCGTTTGCTATCGATGACATCTTTGAGTTGCTCCAAATCAAAGGTGTCACCGCAAATATGTACAGTAATAACATGGCGGAAACTGTCGTGCCAGCACCCATCCATTGGTCCATCTACATTAGTAATGCTGGTAGTTTCGGGAATATGTTCGGCAATGTTGTAAAAAGGCTTCTTTCCAGCAGTTTTTTTGGCTTCTTGGACAATCCAGTGCATGAAGTCGTAATTCGCAATTTGCCTCGCCGCATCGTAGCGAATACCGTCTAAGTGATATTCACTAATCCAAAAACGGATCGTATCACCAATAAATTTACGGGCAGGATAGGTGTCTAATTTTTCATCGTGAAATTCGTAATTAAATTCTGGTCCCCAACTATTACCAGGATCGCGGGGAGAGTGGTGATACCAGTAATCATGATCGATTTGAGTAAGTGGTGCTGAGGCTTCTGAATGATTATAAATACCATCCATAATCACACGAATGCCTCTACCATGGCACTCGTCAATGAGTTTTTTCAAATCCTCAGTAGGACCATAAGTGGATTCTGTTGCAAAGAAATGACGGGGATTGTATCCCCAGCTATAATCGCCTGGATATTCTTTGATTGGCATCAACTCAATAGCGTTGATTCCTAATTCAGAAATATAATCTAATTTTTCAATGGCATTTTTGTACTTTCCTCGGGCTTTGGCATCGGCTTCACCACCAGAAAAGTCAGCAATGTGCAATTCATAAATGACTAATTCCTGGTCTGCTGGTAGGGGTTTATCATCGTGTTTCCAAACGTAGGTATCTACAATTCGTTTCCCATCTTTTATCCGCACAACACCGTTATCTTTTCCACTTAATTCATCAATATCAGTCGCGTAGGGATCTGTCACTTCAACCCATTGATCTGGTTCAAAAAACCAGGATTTTGATTGAACTCGGAATTTGTATTGATAAACACCGTCTTCTAGTTCAACAGTTGTACGAAAATAACCATCATCTCCTTTTTCCATTGGGATTGGTTCCCAATTTGAAAATGAACCAATTAATTCAGATGCTTTGTTGTAAGGTGCAAATAAATTGAACTCAATGGATGCCATATAATTGTTACAAGAGAAAAACTATGTTGGTTGGGGTGAAGAAACACTAGCGTTAACAGTTGACGGTTGACTGTTAACGGTTGACAATCAACCGTCAACTGTTAACAGTCAAAGCTTGATATTTACAAATCATTTATGACTGCTATAGTTAGTTGAACAGTATCTGACGTTTTATTAGGTTTAGCTATTATTTAGTATTCTCCTTTAAGAAGCAAAAACCAATAGTTCTCTAGAAATAATTAAATAATGAATTCCTCAGTCTTAAGACATATTTTTTGATAAAATGCAGGAGAATGTTTATAACAGTTTGCTGCTATGGTCAAGGAATCGGATTTTTCTGCTTTGACGAATTATTTATTTTGCTGCAATACAACTTAATAACCAATTTGCCGCTGTTGCCCTACGAGTCTGCCGTGGTCCAAATTCACCAATTTTATAACCTTTGAAACCTAGTTGTTCTTTGAGTAATTGTTTGTTTTCAACAGGAATGGAACGAGTTAGCTTGACTGTTGCCTGGCGACTGTCGATAAAATCTGGTGGTTCTGGGTACTCATTTCGCCATTCTGGTGCTACTCCTGTGGTGTCCCACTGTCCAGCTACGGAGTCGTAGCTGTAGCCTAAGTGGTGCCATACTAACTGGTTAACTGTGGCATCGTCAATTTCCTCGTTGAGAATTGCCCAAATTGTTTCTATTTTAAGTGGTGGTAGGTTAGTCATAAGTAATTTAAATATTTTTTTAAGGAACCGCCAAGACGCCAAGAACGCCAAGAAAAGAAACAGTTGTGTTGTAGTAAATAAGTATATATAATAATGGGTGGAAAGTCAAAAAGATAGCATTAATACAACGTTATTAATGAATATACGATTGTTTGATAATCAAGATGGTGAGCAAATAGCGCGATTGTTTCATGAAACAGTGCGGGAAATTAATATCCGTGACTATTCCTTCAGTCAGGTTGAGGCATGGGCACCAGATAATATTCATTTTAGGAATTGGGAAAAGGTTGGTTCTGAAAGATTAACTTTTGTTGCCGATGATCAAGGTGTGATTGCTGGTTTTGGCGAGTTAGAGGTTAGTGGACATATAAACTGTTTCTACTGCCATAAAAATTATCAGCGAATGGGTATCGGTCGCAAGATTTACTGTGCAATTGAGGCAAAGGCTGATGAATTAGGGATTAATCGCTTGTATGCTGAAGCAAGTATTACGGCCAAGCCATTTTTCTTGCATATGGGATTCTCGATTATTCGGGAACAACTGGTGGAGTGTAGAGGTGAGACTTTTGTTAATTATGCAATGGAGAAGTTTCTCAAAAATTTTGGAGCTTCGGCTCGTGAGAGGATTATATCTTGCACTCACTCCTCCGTTCGGTCTTCAGGAATACTGAAAATCGTGCCACTATAGAAGATAGAGGGCTAAATTTAGCAAGAGGAAGGTAGGCATAAGGCTGTGCAGATAACATTCTTAGGGACGAGTTCCGGTGTACCCACGCGATCGCGCAATGTTTCCAGTATTGCCTTGAGATTACCTCAACGGGCTGAGATGTGGTTATTGGACTGTGGGGAAGGGACTCAGCATCAAATTCTCCGCAGCGACCTGAAAATTAGTCAACTTTCCCGAATTTTTATCACCCATATGCACGGAGACCACATCTTTGGCTTGATGGGTCTGCTGGCTAGTTGCGGCTTAGCTGGTAATGTGGAACGGGTTGATATCTATGGTCCACCTGGATTAAATGAATACCTGCAAGCAGCCTCCCGTTACTCCTACACGCACTTTTCCTACCCTGTGAAAGTTCACTCTATCAGTCCTGGGGTGATTTACGAAGATGATGAGTTTATCGTTACCTGTGGTCTTTTGCATCACCGCGTTACTGCCTTTGGCTACCGTGTAGCGGAAAAAGACCGATCGGGGCGGTTTGATGTAGAAAAAGCTAAGGTTTTGCAAATTCCTCCAGGTCGCATTTACGGTCAACTCAAACGGGGTGAAACGGTGACTCTCCCTGATGGGCGAGTGATTCATGGTGCTGATTTGTGTGGACCTACGGAAATTGGACGCAAAATTGCTTATTGTACAGACACAGTTTATTGCGATGGTGCGGTGGAATTAGCGCAGGATGCAGATGTGTTAATTCACGAAGCTACCTTTGCCCACCAGGATGCCGACATGGCTTTTCAGAGGCTGCATTCCACAACCACCATGGCGGCGCAAACAGCTTTAGTCGCTGGGGCCCATCAGCTGATTATGACTCATTTCAGTCCCCGCTATGCTCCCGGAAATACTTTGGAATTGAAGGATCTCCTTCAGGAAGCCCGTGCTATTTTTCCTAATACGGACATGGCTTATGACTTTATGTTATGGGATGTACCAAGGCGGCGGGAAAAGGAGTTAACTGAGGTGGGCTACGCATCAAAATAATTCGTAAACTGACATCTTGCACCTTATCAATAAGGGCTGGTAGAGCTACTAGCCCTACCTACGTAATCATAAGCTTTTTGTTGCTCTAATTTTCGCAACAAGATAGTGGTGCAAGATCTGAGCCAGTAGCAGCACAAAGAAAGCTACATACCCTAAATTCATCATTCACCCCTGACAAAATGCAATAATAGCTAACAGGAAATATCACATCAGGCAACATTCTTCTTCTAGAATTGTTACGAGCGTTTATTATGCTAGACGTGCCTGAGCTAAGTCACGGATTAACGTAATTCTAGAGTAAAGGTAGGTGCTAATGGTGCTAGTCTCTTCACTAGTAAGTGCTATTTTTGCGTCAAGCTGCTTTAATAATTGCTTGACCAAATCTGTATCATTGAGCTTGAGAAGAGTATTGGCTTGTGTTTGTTCAACCACAGACCAAAGATAACGTAATGTTGAAGAGTTCATCGAGCATACCCCCACAGTTGTGTTCAAAATCTAAAAAATCTTAATTTGAAAACCAATGATTTTTGTTTCTTAAACAATATTGTTTCTAATAATCGCTATTTAAATCTTTCTTTAGATTTATTTGCCTGTTATTAAAAGTTATACAAAAGTTAAAATTAACGTAAAAAGTGTCGGATAACACAATAAATGGGTTCTTGTTCAATTTTTGTGATCAACACAAGATTTGGGTTTTAAGGCATTCGTCAGGAGGCAGAAGTTTTGAAACCTTTGTACCATAATAATTATGGTAATTTCCGGAACTGATGAGATTGTTGTAGTTGAAGGGGAAGCGTTTTTCTTTGATCTGACAAAAGTTTCTAGCTCATCCAATTCTCCTACCTGTGGTGCAGTCTCTGAATTATAGGCATCTGGGAGCAGATATCCCACAAGTTTTATCCACGTAATCACTATAGATTTTTCAGAATTATGTGGTTTTTCTGGTCAAAACTAATTTTGCCTTGTCGCCGTAACTTGCCCATCAATCGTGTAATTGTGACTCTGGTAGTGTAGCAGTAGCTAGCAAGCTCTTCATGAGTGAGGCGAACACTTAGGCGAGTTCCCTCTTCTACAGGTTGACCAATCTCTTGTGCCAAAAGCTGCAATAGATGGTGCAAGCGGTCTTGTATGCGTTGCCTACTGGAAATGACTAAAAAAGATTCTGCCTGCTTTAACCGCTGGCTAATTTTGAGGAAAAGGGTATGGCTCAGAGTCGGGGAAACTGCTATTTCTGCTAGATGAATTGACACTAACTCGGCATCTAACAGAACTGTTGCTTCGTAAATCGATAGGTCGGTCATACTAGAGCCAAAAATTATTCCCGATCCAGTTTCCACTCACTCAGGAGTTCCTCTCCCAAATGCTGGGTGTACGCCGTGCCAGTGTGACAGTGGTTGCTGGCAGGCTTCAAAAGGCGGGGCTGATCTGCTACAGTCGCGGTCAGATTACTATCCAAGATCGTCTTGGCTTAGAAGCAGCCAGCTGCGAGTGCTATATGCTCGTCAAACAGGAGTTTGATCGCTTGCTCGGGTGAAAACCTGACTTTTCACGGGATGTGGAAAGTCAGGTTTTTATATAGAGACCATTTATTTTCTTGGGCTTTTTGCTGCTCTCAACCAGCTACTAGAGAAAAGTTTTTGGATTGAACTTGTGGCAGTGATTGTAGCTTTAGCCATCGTATTTATTTGGGCGTATATTCTACGACGAGGAATTATTTCACCAATCCAAAATCTTAACCAGACTACTCCGATAAATTAACCATAATTCCCACTTAACCCCACCCCGCCTAAAAGTGAAAGCAGAGTCTCCCCTCCCCGCTTGTGGGTACGGACGAAACAAGCTTCACTTCCCGGAAATATCGACGGTCATAACCTCAAGCTGATATTTTGCGAGTGGGAGGGCTGGTAAGCTCAACCCTACCTACGAAATCTCTCTTTTCCCCACTCCCCACTCCCTACTCCCCACTCAAGAGTGTTTCTTGAAAGCAAGCAGAGTCAAGGCAAGGCTCTTGGGTTGCCGTTACGCTGTTAGTTCTTTTAACCTATCACGGATACCCAGTCCCCACTTTCCAGGTGACTTTACGAAATCTTTAATTTTGAGAGTCAATAAAATAAAAAATTTTACGTTTTTTTATGCTCGCTTAAGTCAACAAATACACAACTACATCAGTTTAAACATACACCCTTAAGGGTTTTATACTGCTGGCAGGTAACTTTACTATACAAGCTTGCTCTATTTTTCCAAGTGTTACTTTAAAAAAATACTTAAAGCCTTGCTGGTTACTATTGGGCCAATAATACTGTTGTTATGAAACAGGAGATATTAAAATTTTTGCTTTAGTCGCCTTGGCATAGTCAGCATTCAGCTATGATAGCTATCCTAAAAGTACGGATAATATAAGTAAAGTTTTAAATTGATTATATACAAACTTAAATGTGTTAATCAACACAAAATCATACAGAAATTACTGAACATTACTCATATATAAGCTACAGCGATCGCCACAATAACAAGTAAGCAAAATCATTGTATAAAAAGCTTACCAATTGACTAAGAAGTGGAAAATCCTTGCCTAGTAACGATATAGTAAAGATTGGTTGAGAGGGTTGACTATCTTAATGCTGTGACTTTAGTTTGAAATGAATTAGAATAAATTTTTCACTTCTAGATTGCAAAAAGGATTACTACTTTTGGTGTATGTTGTACTAATTCGTAGTTGATGATTCGGAATTTGTAGTTATTAATACCTTAATTACGAATGACGTTAGCGTAGCGTTAGCGAGTCCTCGAGCGTCATTACGAATTATTTAGTTAAAGAAGGTTTCTCAAAATCTTGCAAATATTAGTGTTCGATGTTAGAGGATTTTGATGGTGACTGACACTAGTCTGGAGCATGGTCTGAAGCAAGAGCAATTGGTTATTGCTTCTCCACAAAGCGTGGTTGACATCAGACAAATCTCTACAATTCTGCGTCGCCGACGCTTGCTAATCTTGGGTGTTTCCTGTGTAGCTATGTCGGTTACAAGCCTTTTGGCTTTAACTACAAAACCAACGTACCAGAGTTCTATGCAGATACTGGTGAGTTCCCATCTCAGTAAGGATGTACAGTCAAATAATGTTCAGGGAGGTAAAGACAGCGCCTCTGCTGACCTTAATACTGAAGTTATGGGCTACTCTACTCAGATGAAGCTGATGCTAAGTTCTATACTGATACAGAAGGCTGTAGATTCGCTTCGTCTTAAGTATCCGGATATCACAGTAGAAGATATCAAAGGTAAAAAGGGTAAACAAGAACCTCTAATTGTGACCAAAGTAGAAGAGGGGACAGGAGTCAATCAGGTGGAGAGCGAAGTACTTGAGGTTTCCTTCAAGGCTAACGATCCAGTAAAAGCACAAAAAGTGCTTCAAGCCTTGCAGAAAGTCTATGAGGACTACAACGCACAGCAACAAAAACAGCGTCTTTCTCAAGGGCTTGCTTTCTTTAACGAGCGACTGCGTAAAGTCAAAAATGACGTGATTCAAGCTGAGAAAAATTTGGAACAGTTTCGTAAGAAAAATAACTTACTTGATCCGGAGGTACAAGGGAAAATTCTTCTGGAGTCTCTTGCGGATACTAAAAAACAACTACGAATCACTCGTGCAAAGCTCCAAGATGTAAAGGCTCGTTACAATTACCTACAGAAAGAACTGGCGTCCTCAACACATAATGCGTTCATCTTCTCTTCTCTGAGTAAGTCAACCCACTACCAAAAGCTGCTTGATCAAATTCATGATACTGAATTAGCTTTGGATAGAGAGCGTCTGCGCTATACAGACGATTCCCCAGTAGTAAAAACACTAATGCAGCAACGTCAGAGTCAAATGGCTCTGTTGCGGGAAGAAGTTAAACTAACGCTAGGAGATAAAGCTGTTCAAGGGACATCGAACACTTTCACACCACTGGCGTTCACAAAGAAGGATAGTGGCGGGGACGGGTTTTCTCAGCCTGGGGAACTGTCCGTTGGGGAAATAGCCAAAGTTCCGGCTTCCCTTAACACCCAAGCCTCCTCTGGTACTGAGAACACAAAAGTATCTTTCATAACAGGAGAATCACTAATCAAACAAGGGCAGATGGTTGGAGTTGACCAGAAGCTGGCGGCAGATTTAATTGATGTGGAGACAACTTCCTTCGGACTAAGTGCCAATGAAAAGAGTTTAGTGGAGTCAGAACAGCAAATTCGTTCCGAACTCAGCAAACATCATAACTTAATAGCACAGTACAAGCGTCTGTTGCCAGAGGTGGAAACTAATCGCAAAACACTTGAGCAACTTATGGCGGCGCAACGTTCTCTGGGACTCAAGATTGCTAAGGAAGGTTTTGATTGGCAAGTGTTGGAAGAACCTCACCTAGGAATCTCTTTGGGCAGCAGCAGTTTATTATTTTTACTTGGGGGAGTAGTTATTGGACCGATTTTAGGTGTTGCGGCAGCCTTGATGGGGGAATTGTCCAATGATGTCATCCATTGTCCAGAAGATTTACAGAAGCTGACAAACCTCCGGTTATTGGGGAAAGTACCAAAGCTACCGCAACTGCGTACGAAAAAGAGGCTTTTCAACTTGCCTTTTGGTGGTTGGCAAACCCAAGCGCAGGATTCACCAGAATCAACATCTCACCACAAGTTACTTGACATTTACTCCTTTTTGCCCAGTCACGAAACTCTGGATATAGCGTATCAAAACATTCAAATATTGGGGTCTCCCTTAGCCTGCAAGTCCTTAATGTTGACTTCAGCACTACCAGGGGAAGGCAAGTCTACCTTGGCGCTGGGACTGGCTGTTAGTGCTGCCCACATGCATCGACGGGTACTACTGATTGATGCTAACCTGCGTAACCCTAGCCTGCACACAATTCTGGAACTTTCCAACGACTGGGGGCTGTCTCTGTTATTGATAGATGAGACAAATACCCACGTTAAAGAGTGTATCCAGCCCATTCACCCTGCCATTGATGTTTTGACTGCTGGACCAACATCAGAAGATCCGGTGAAGCTGCTGAGTTCTGGGCGAATGAAAGAACTGCTTGAGTTGTTTGAGCAAACCTATGACCTAGTATTGATAGATACTCCTGCCATTCTCAAAACGGTAGATGCTAGACTCATGGCGTCCATATGCCATGGGATTGCGATGGTGGGTCGCATTGGTCAGGTCTCCCAAACTCAACTGGCTGAAGCTACAGAAATTTTTAGCAAGAGTAAGTTGAATTTGATTGGGATCATTGCCAATGATGCCAGGGACTTTGTAACGGTCGATAGGTGATAATTGGACACATCCTAATCTCGCGGAACC
Organism: Stigonema ocellatum SAG 48.90 = DSM 106950; assembly: GCA_016903675.1. GTDB lineage: Bacteria > Cyanobacteriota > Cyanobacteriia > Cyanobacteriales > Nostocaceae > Stigonema > Stigonema ocellatum. Next base: position 58,733 of record JADQBA010000043.1, read on the forward strand.
TTGATCGCCCTATCCCCTCCAGCTATAGCAATCCTATTTGAGATCTGAACAGAGGGGACTTGGGGGACAAGGAGGACTTGGGGGAGAGGTGTTTGAATCTCATGTAGGATTGCTATATATCGGAAACTATTGGGAAACCAAGCGTCGAAGATAGATAAGCCAGATTAGACTTGCAGCATGAAACTCCAACTGTTTTTCACCGCCTTATTTTCCCAGATCAAAGGACGCCATTGGTGGCTTGGTATCTTCTTATGGATTGCTTTAATTGCCCCGGCGCAAGCATCTGTAATTTTGCGCGTGGCAATTCAGAGGGGGGTTAATCAGGTTAAGGTCGGCAGTTCCACCACTGCGGTTGTCAAGGATGGTAGCGGTCGGACTTTGGGACAGTTGCCTGGGATGAGCTCCTTTTATGCCCAAGCAGTTCCAGGCGGAGTTGCTTTGGATACTTGGCGGTCTGGTTTATTTTGGATTGAGCCAACAGGTAAGGGATTTGTTTATATTAATGAGCGGTGGTATCGGGGCAGAACCCTGGTAGTCCCTACAGAAAAAGGTATAACTGCTGTTAACTGGGTTGATTTGGAAGAATATCTCTACAGCGTCATCGGGGGCGAAATGGACACTAGATGGCCCCAAGAAGCCCTGAAAGCCCAAGCAATCACTGCGCGTACCTTTGCCCTTTACGAGCGGGAAAGACAGCGCAATAATCCTGTTTATGATCTAGGTGCTAGCCCAGATCACTGGCAAATGTACAAAGGCGTCATTAGTGAATCTCCTAGTACTTACGCCGCAGTGGATTCTACCACTGGTAAGGTACTCACTTACCGAAACAGGATTATTCTCTCGGTCTTCCATAATTGTTCTGGCGGACACACCGAAAACGTGGAGGATGTTTGGGGAAGCACCGAACCCTACCTACGTGGGGTACAAGATTTCGATCAAAATGTCAAAGAGTGCAATTGGGTGAAAACCTTCTCTCCGACAGAAATTAGTGCCGAAATCCCTGGGATAGGCAATGTTCAGCAGATGATTCCAGATGCTTTCTCGCCCTTTGGCAGTGTGACAGCCTTGAGAATTGTTGGCGATCAGGGTACGAAGACGTTGAAAGGCGAGGAGGTGCGTACTGGGCTTAAGCTCAAGAGTACCCGCTTCACCGTCAGCAAGGCGGCAGATGGCAGTTTTGTGCTTCAAGGGCGTGGTTGGGGTCATAGTATAGGGATGAGTCAGTGGGGGGCTTACAATCTGGCTGTGCGGGGATACAATCACCTGCAAATTTTGAATTATTATTTTCAAGGCGTAGCCCTAGCGCCAATTCAGGTGAAATAACAGTGAGGAGTGAGGAGTTAGGAGTTAGGAGTTAGGAGTTAGGAGTTATTAATTAACTTTTTTGCTCTTGATTCTGATGTTTATTCCTCACTCCTCACAGGAATCGAAGGCGGAAGCCCACCATTAGTTTAATTTGGGGAATCTTCATATATGGTTTAGGATCAGCTTAGGCAGTCATGGGAGTTTGAGTCATGTTTGCTCTGGTGTCACCTGAGAAAATTCAGTTACCAGCTGGTGCGGTGGTGCGGTTGCCTGCGACCTGGCAAGATTACCAGAAATTGTGTCAGCATCGGGGTGATGGCTCGATTCCCCGAATTAAATATCGCACTGGAGAAGTTCTGTTAATGTCTCCTCTTCCTAAACATGGGCGTGATGCAAGTTTGATCGCCGATATGATAAAAGTTCTCTTGGATTACACAGGGCGTGAATACGACTCCTTTACGCCAGTGACGATGGAACTGCCAGAGGAACATGGCATTGAACCCGACTATTGCTTTTATATTGACCATTGGCAAGCGGTCTCAGGCAAGGAGCTCATTGACTGGAATACCGACCCGCCTCCCGATCTGGTACTGGAAATTGATGTGACGAGTTACTCGGATGTCAATGATTACCTGCCGTATCGAGTGCCAGAAGTTTGGCTGTTCCGCAAAGACCAGTTGTTTGTTTACCAGTTGCAGGACACGGAGTATCTGATTCAGGCTTCTAGCCAGTATTTTCCAGATATCAACCTCCCGAATGTGGTTTCCCGATGTCTTCAAGTTGCTTATGAACGAAATACCAGCGCGGCGATTCGAGAACTTAAACAGCGATTGAGGGATAGGGATTGAGAGGCTGCTTCGGTAAGCAATAGTGTTTGGATAAGGCAAACCTAACCCGAACAGCCCCTGCCAGAGATATTAACAGAGGGATATTTAGAAATTCGCGCTGCTGAAACAGAGGAAGTCGTGACCATTATTGAGGTGCTGTCTCTAAAAAATAAACAAGTAGGAATTGGGCGATCGCAAATTAAATTTGCGATCGCCCTTGAGAAAAATGAATCCTCGTGAGTTTACGCTGGGGAAAGTCAATCAGCGTCTATTTGTGCAGCACGATCAATTTCCTGTTCTAATAAGTCGGTTTCGGTGGAGTATACTAAATCGTGATTCCCAATGACTTTTTCTGCGGCGAACTGTTGGGCGTAGGCAATTTTTCCCTCTAAAGAAGTATCCGCGTTTGCTAGTAGTCTTGCTCGTCCAAGGCGATCGCGGTTGCGTGCTGCAATTTTTTGATTGCGCCACTTAATCCAGAAATACCGCATTAACGGCACACCCAAGAAACCTGTTCCGTAAGCTAGCAGCAGCCAGTAAATTCCGTTTACAAAACCTACCAGTCCACCTATACTGGCAGCTATTGTACCACCTCTGAGCAGATTTCCCAGCACTAACGCACCAACAAAATTTACTACACCCAACCCGGCGCTCAGCATAATTTGTCCTGAAGTCGCTGCACTAAAACGCCAAGGCAATTCCTCTAGGTACGGTAACACTGACTGACGACGCTTGTTTGCTGCGCTCACCTGCAACTCTGGGAAGTAATATATAATCTGTCCTTCAGGACTTACCGCTGGTTGTCCATTAAAGCGAATGAGCACGGGCAGCATATAGTCTTCGTAATCTTTTGCAGATCCTTCACCGATATCATCAAGATAAGGAGCAATTTGTTCGGCTACCACTGCACCACGGTTATTACGAATGATAGTACCAATTTCTTGCCACCGACGCTCTTCTAAGTTAGCGTTAGGATTGCCATCGCCAAACAAAAATGAAAACACAGCTTCAAAGAAATTCAGATCGCTTTTCTCCCGCCGTCGTTCCTGCTGGCGAGTGTCGTAATTTGGGCTAAGATACCAAAATAAATCTGGCAAATAGAAGAAACCGATACCACCGCCAGAATGGCTACTCCTATTATCACTACCGTTGTCACGATCTGAGTTAGCAGCGGAGAGGATCATGATAATGGTGATAGTTATTAGAGCGATGGAAACAATTAGGAAAATTCCGAAGGAAATCCGAATTAGGTAAAACAGAACGCCCCAGACCTTTTTCCACCATTCCTGCAACCGCAGCTGCAAATATTTATTACGTAAAATTGTCTGGAAATTCTTAGGAAATAAGTAAACAATATCACCAGTATCTGCTACCTGTAAATGTCCGCCAGCCTCGGAAGCCAGGGCTAATAACCCTTGATTCGTCTCGCCTACATTTAATCCTGACTGGGTTGCCACATCGCCAACTGTGACTTGATAGCCCAATTGTTCTACAGCTTTTATTATGGTGGGATTTGGAGCCATTGCTCTGGCCTCCTGTTGAAAATAAATGTTCCTTCTCAAGTATAAAGTTTGATTTTTTGTAAGTTGGTAGGGTAATCAACAATACGGTTCACCTGCCCTACTCTCCACTCCCTTACCTCAAGGACGGATTATCAATCAATACCTTCTCAAAAACTATCGCATCAACCCATACATCTGAGTTGTAAATGAGTTCCCCGACCTCCTGATATCCTCGGGTTTTATAAAAGGATAAGAGCTTTGGGTGCGTCTTTACCCCATCCAACCGTACAGCATGATAACCTCCATGAGCGGCGAGCTTTTCAATAGCTCCCATACACCACGTTCCTAGTCCTAGTCCTTGCCAATCTGGAAGAATAGCTAGTTTATGCACGTACACTGCTGGAACATCCCAGATTTGCCAAAGAATATTTCCATACTTGATGTAACTTAATGGAACCGTTGCTGTCATCTCAAGGGTGAAGGTACCAACTAGGTTCTCACCAACAGTGAGTGCGTAGACCTCCTGTTCCATCGCATCCTTGAGCATTTGCTCAAGCGGATAGGTTGGCGGCATCCAGTGACTCAGTCCGAAGCGGTTTTTCAAGTCTCGACCGCAAGTTAACCAGATGTTGTGAAGCGGTGGCACATCAGATACATTGACGCGACGAATACTAGGTTCCATGTGACTTGTGCTTTCTTTTATGATATCCTTGTACTATTCAGGAGAGCATCTGGGAAATTAATAGAGAAGATTTTTGACACTCCCCATGCCTAAAGGCAAGGGGATTCTGTAAGAGGTTTAGCCGTATCTCCTACATATCCGACTGTCGGAGTTTCCCGCACATGGCGGTGATTCCCATAGGCTTGGTTCTTGGACTCAACGCACCCAGGCGTTGATAACTTCACAAGCGTGACTTTCCCCCAGTCCGGAGGTAGGGTCAATTTATTTTTTGGGAAGACCAATCCCGCTCTTAATGCAAGTGTTCTGCTAGCTTTTGTGTCGGCGTGAGCCAGGTGTTTACAATTAACACAAAGGAACTTTTCGCCCTCACGATTATTTTTATCAACATGCCCACATTGTGGACATTCTTGGGACGAGTATTTAGCAGGTACTGCCATAACTGGCACACCTGCTTTAAGTGCAAGCCAAGCAAGTTTATCAAAAATATCTCCCCAGCCAGCATCTTGGATAACGCGGTTCAATCCAGTCTTTTGGCTTGCCCCGTTGCGCTTGTAATTGCCCTTACCATCATGTTTAGGCTTGGCACG
>JADQBA010000499.1 GCA_016903675.1 Stigonema ocellatum SAG 48.90 = DSM 106950
ATCATAGGATTCGATAGCTTCAGTATTTCGCCCTAACTTAACAAGTACATTTCCTTTGTTGATCAAAGCAGGGTGGTAGTCTGGTTTGAATTGGATGGCATTGTCGTAGGATGCGATCGCCTCTTCAAAGCGTCCTAAATCAGAAAGTGCAAGCCCCCGGTTGTACCAAGCTTGGTGGTCGTCTGGTTTGAATTGGATGGCATTGTCGTAGGATGCGATCGCCTCTTCAAAGCGTCCTAAATCAGAAAGTGCAATCCCCCGGTTGTACCAAGCTTGGTGGTCGTCTGGTTTGAATTGGATGGCATTGTCGTAGGATGCGATCGCCTCTTCAAAGCGTCCTAAATCAGAAA
>JADQBA010000307.1 GCA_016903675.1 Stigonema ocellatum SAG 48.90 = DSM 106950
TCCAATGTCGCCGTTACCAGCTTCAATTGTGACCGGGGTCGGTGACCCTTTTACGTGGGAACCAAATTCCTGCTCTTTGGGGAGAGTCGGCTCTCCAATCCAATTCGGTATTTCTACCTCATACGACTTTCACGTCGCGCCAGTCTGTCCTACCCGATTTGAGGGAGTTCCGCTGCTCGTCTAGCCTACAAAAGGGGTTCGACCTCCCCTAGACCCTCAATTCGTTTTTCTTCGTTCCTCCGGTTAGATTGTTAGTTCTTTTAGGTGTAGCCAATTCAACCATTGAATCCCCTGGACTCTTACCGCTGTTGATGAAAAGACGCGGCGGGAATTAGCTTCAATCAAGTCGGGGTTTTGGTGTTATGCCCCGCTTCCGAGTGGGTTGCTTTTCTAGGCTCTGTGTCACCGTCAGAACGCCCCGTTAGCGCCAGTGTCGGCTCATAACAGCCGTCTGTTTGCGCCCTGTTCCCAGCTTCAGCCTCCGAAAATCGAGTTCGGTCACTGTGGGCAGATAGGGAGTTACGCTTGAATCTAGCGAGTGGGATTTTCACCCACATCAGACCGGAAGTTCAGGTACCTAAAGGGGTTAACCTGGGCAGCTTATGTACGGGCTTTCACCGTGATTCAGTTGCCAACGAATCGCACTCCATCCCTCGGTCTTTATTTCTAAATCCGAATTAGGCTTGAACACAACTACTAACTCCTTTAGCTTTCCCACACTGCGGCTCACGTCTGCTTATCCCGGTAATTACACCATCCCTTTTAAGGCATTACCCGTTAATTCGGGTTAGGCATTGGCTTCTTGAACCATCCCACCCCCCTGTTGCTTATGGCTTGACGCCTACCTGTGAAAGGAGCGTACAAGGGGAGTTACTTCGTTCCCACTGTCCATTGATTAAGTCTTTAGGGCGTGTCTCTCCACCGAGGTTCTAAGAGGTGCGCTATCTCGGTCCGTTAATCCTGATAGTCTTTACCTTTGTCGGATATTCCTGACCCAAGAGGTAGACCGAAGCCTACAAGCTTATATCCCTTGGTAAGTAGTAACGATGGTTCGGACGACACTTTGCCTAATCTACCCATAGACTTTTGCTAGCAGCTTGCGCTTTCAGCTATTACCGCCTCAGCCGCTTTCACTCCCGCTTCTACATCTGGGTTGTCAGTCCAGATATAGGGGAAACTCCTCACCTACCTCGCGGTAGGGGGCGCTGTGTGCTTTTAATCCCGCACCGGGACAGTAGGACTTGGTAAATTTTGGATTGGGTTATAATTCAAGTTGGATGACTTAAATCTTTTCCCTTACTCCTCTAGCTGTCTTAGCTATTGCTTGGCTAGATTTCCTCACCTACATGGATAGTGAGTTGTCATTGGTGGAGGAAATAAGTGCGAACTCTACCCTTAAACGGGTTACTCCACTCAAGCCAGTCATCCCCCTTATTCAGGTTTCGACTGAACGAATCGCACAACAACTCTACTAGTGTCGGTTTGGCTTCAATTGTCCTGAAGAGTCTGTAGAGTGCTGCATCTTTGAGTTCTGGACGGAGACTTTGTATCCACTCATAGGTGACACCAGGGTCAACAGTATCAAATGTACTTTCAGGAGATAAAGTTGTGATCATGGCTCACCTATCCCCTAGAATGATGCAGATGTGAGAAACTTGCCCCTATGCAAGGTGCAGGGGAATATGGTATGATGTAACTCATCGTTATTATATTGATAGTAAGCCCTTAGCTACGTGTTCGACCACAGCTAAGGGTTTCCTCTTCAGTCTAGACAAATAATAGTCACTCGTCAAGCTATTGCTAGACAATATGTATCAAATCATTCAGACTCAGGATTTGGATTTTCCAGTAGAATGTCACTAGAATCAATTATTTTGGCTTTTTCTTGAATTTCTGCAAGCACTTTTCTTAGTGATTCATTTTCTCGCTTCAAGCGACCAACTTTCCCTCCGACTTTTCCAACCTTTCTAGTACAGCTTGTGTCATTTGTTCGATCTTTGCCAGCCGTGCCTCTGAGTCAATTTTAGATTTGGGTTTCTCTCCTATGTACTCATCACACCAATTAGTTAATAACTGACTCACAGATATTCCTTCCTCTGCGGCTTTTGCGTTCAAACGGTCTTTCTTGTCTTTTTCATATCGAAAGTTAATTTGACCCTCTCGGTCGCTAGCTGCGTTTTTCCGGTAGTTAACTTGTGCCATATAGTTGAGTTCTGATGTAGTTCTTTTTAATCTCAGTTTAGCTCTACATCTCTGGTCTGTCTATCTGGTGTCTATTTTTGTTGACAAAAATGCCCTAAATCTATTGACTTTTGTCTATCATTTGTCTAAGATTAGACAGAACAAAAGGTAATCGCCCTGCCTGAAAAACATAGCGATCGCATGAATAGAAACCCTATTCCAAGGAAAATGGCTTTTTATATGATAGTACCACAATACACCAGAATCGTCACCATTGACGAGCAAACCCGAAGCGCAAGCAGAACTCAATGGTAATAACTACACCCAACCCGCGCAATTCGTTTTGAGTCAGAAACACATGGGTGAAAGAATTTAAGTAAGAGGAGAAACAACAATGACACAAGCACCTTTTGACCGTCTAGACCAATTGGAAGCTACGCTCACTCGTTTTGCTGAACTTAGCTTTCAAAGCTACCGCCACCATGATTAAGCTCTTAGCCGATTAGAAGCTAACGTGACTAGACATGATGAAGCCCTCTCCAGACTAGAAGCTAACTCAGTTAGGCATGATGAAGCCATTAACCACATGGAACAAGCTATTACCAACCTGTGCGACGAATGTTACCAACAATAACAATAGAATGGAGAACGCGATCGCGCTTCTTGACAGAGCGATTAGATACAGTGATTGAGCGTTCAGATGCTGAGCGTGAAACTTTTATTGCAGAAATTCGTGAAATTTGGCGGTATCTCCGCTATCAACCTGGTAATGGCAGAAGTGGTCATGATGATGCCTGAGTCGCGGCTCAACAATACTGACATATCCTCGGGATTGGCTCAAGCACTATGCAGGCTATTACAAGCCACTCGGATGAAGTTTTGTAACGAAAGGGCAGCTTTGGCATAAAACAGGTGCGCCAGAACCGAGAAGTAAATGGATGTCGCTTTGGCACCAATCACAAAATTCTCCGCACTGTTAAATTATCAGGCGGGGGTTTTCTTTAACGAACACTAATTGTGGTTTACTCAAGTAAGAGTGCAACTGCACTGTAGCTAGGGGGGTGCTGCTTGTCCGGGATAAGTACTCGTAGTCGCTGGTTCTTGGGGATGGCAATGGGTGGTGCGATTGGTAGTGCTCTAGCTCTGTCCACAAATTGCGCTTCTGCCCAAATTAGACCAGATGGCACTCTGCCCAATAATTCCACCGTCAGATTAGAGGGGAACAACCACATTATTGAAGGTGGAACCAGGGCTGGTGGCAACTTGTTTCACAGCTTTAGCGAGTTTTCTGTACCCAATAAAGAGACGGCTCACTTTAATAATGCTGCTGATGTTCAGAACATCTTCGGTCGGGTGACGGGTGGGTCAGTTTCTAAGATTGATGGAATAATTAAAGCCATGGGGACAGCTAATCTGTTTCTAATTAATCCCAATGGGATTATTTTTGGTAAAAATGCCAGCTTAAATGTCGGCGGTTCGTTTGTGGGAACTACAGCCAATGCAATTCAATTTGGGAACCTTGGGTTTTTTAGTGCCACGAATCCAGATGCTTCTGCACCAATGCTTACGATAAACCCATCAGCGTTGTTTTTCAATCAAAGCACCATCGCTGCGATTAGCAATAGTTCTGTTGCAAAAGCAGGGCTAGATCCAACAAGGGCTGAAGTTACAGGATTAAGGGTACCAGATGGTCAGAGTTTACTACTAGTAGGTGGCGATGTCAATATAAATGGCGGTAGCCTGAGAGCTTATGGGGGACGGGTTGAGCTAGCGGGATTAGCAGCCCCTGGAACGGTGGGGTTAAATGTAGGACAAAATATTTTGACCTTAAGTCTGACAGAAGATGTACAAAGAGCAAACGTATCTCTGAGCAATGGAGCAGAAGTGAATGTCCGCGCACAAGACAGTGGTAGCATCGCCATTAATGCTCAGAATGTGAGTTTGACTGGAGGAAGTAAACTGCGGGCTGGAATAGAATCAGAATTGGGGACGCCACAGAGTAAAGCGGGAGATATTGACATTAATGCCACAGGGGATACTGTTCTGAGCGATGGTAGCTTTATTGCCAATACGGTGGTACCAAACGCCGTGGGTCAAGGAGGGAATGTCAGTATTAGCGCTGATTCTTTGTCTGTTACCAATGGTGCTCAACTGAATGCTAGCACCTTAGGACAAGGTAATGCTGGTAATGTGATTATCAATGCTGCCAAGAGTGTTTCCTTGGATGGGAGTGGAAGTACTATCTTCAGCAATGTGGGGGCTGTCAATAACACCCAGAATAATATTGTCAAAGGGAATGGGGGCAACACCCAAATTACCACAGATCAGCTTTTTCTTTCCAATGGTGCTCAACTAGTCGCTAGCACCTTAGGACAAGGTAATGCTGGTAATGTGATTGTTAATGCTTCCAAGAGTGTTTCCTTGGATGGGAAAAGTGGTATCTTCAGCAGTGTGGGGGCTATCAATAACACCCAGAATAATATTGTCAAAGGCAATGGGGGCAACATCCAAATTACCACAGATCAGCTTTTTCTTTCCAATGGTGCTCAACTACAGGCTATCACCTTTGGACAAGGGGATGCAGGTAACATTGAAATTAATGCCAAAAATTCTGTTAGTGTCAAGGGAACCGATTCAAGTAGCGGATCCTCCAGTGGGTTATTTACATCTACAGATTTCAATTCCACTGGTAATGGAGGCGATCTCACTGTAAATACC
>JADQBA010000285.1 GCA_016903675.1 Stigonema ocellatum SAG 48.90 = DSM 106950
GACTCTCCCATCAAGACAGTAGCTGATCTCAAGGGTAAGTCTGTCGCTTTTCAAAGAGCTACCGCTAGCCAATACTTTGTTGTCAAGGCTTTGCAGGAGGCTGGACTCAAGCTGAGTGATGTCAAATACCTTAACCTGATATCACCAGAAACTCGTGCAGCGATTCTTCGTAGGAGCATTGATGCAGGCGTGCTTGGCGATCCGCAGTTAGCTGAGTTTCAGAGAACAGTTGGAGTTCGTATTCTCCGTGATGGTAAGGGGATCACAACCCAAGGTGGCTACTATTTAGCGGAGAGCAAATTCGTCCAAGAAAATCCTGACCTAGTGAAGATCATCCTCGAAGAAATCAACAATGTGGGTGAATGGGCTGAGGCACATCCACGAGATGTTGCCGAAATCATCGCACGTGACGCAAAGCTTGATATTGGAACGTTGGAAACAATAGTCAAGCGGAGGCGTTATACCTTAAGACCTATTACTGATGCAATTTTGTCAAAACAGCAAGAGATTGCTGACTTATTCTATGAGGAAAAATTCATCAATAAAAAGATTAATGTTAAGGATGTGGCTCTTTCCGCTGAACAATATGCAGCTTTGTCACCACCAAATCTCAAGCCTTAATACCAAGTTCTGAATTAATATTGTATAAGTCATAGAAAAATACGAATTACGAATTACGAATTACGATAGGGAGATAGCGACTTGACTTTTATCCGTTTGATGCAGATTCTTGGGAGAGAATAGTAATTATTTCTGTTAGTGGACGGCTATGATCCGTCTCTTCTGGTGTTTCTTTACCCAAGGAGGTTTCTTGGACTAGGCGGTAAACATCAGCTGCTCCTTGGAAAATTCGCTCTGTCAATTCTAACGCTTCAAAGGTTTGTGCAATCTCTTCCATTTCCCCGATCCACCGATGTGCTTTTGGTGTCATGGATGGAAGGGAACGGGTGAGTATTTTGGCTAGTTCTGGTTGGCTACTCGATACTTCGTCCCAGAGTTGTTCATCTAAGCCGAGGCGATGGGCTGCAATGAGTAATTCTGTGCCAATTGCTGTCAGTCCTTTTGTTAGGGCTGCATAGCACATCTTCAACCCAGAAGCACTTCCAATTTTATCGTCAATCAACCTTATATCTAATCCATAATCCCGCAATTGTTGGAGTTCAACAGCCTGTTTTCCTGATACATAGATGCGGGTGCGGTTAGGAACTCGTGGAGGTGGACCAATGATTGATGCATCGACAAATCGTCCGCCAGTAGACTCGATGAGTTGGGCAATACTTTTTACTTTCTGGGCTGATATAGCGTTGGCATCAACATATAAAATACTCTTACCTACACTGCTTATTACCTCAGCTACCTGTGCTGCTGCTTCAGTTGCAGCGGCGGGAACTAGAACTGATAGCAATATATCCGATTCAATAACCAGTTGTTTGAGGGAACCGACATCCTGGATATTGGCTGCCTTGGCTAATTGTCGAGTGCGATCGCTCCTTTGATCTAAAGCAGCAATAGTTTTCAATCCATGTTGATTGAGTACAGCTGCTATGGCTTGACCCATGTCACCGGGACTTAAAATACCAATAGTTTGAATTTGCATGACAAGCTTGATTCCAAAATGCTGCTCAAAGAGTACTGGTGTGCCTAGTTAAACTCAGCTTTCAGTACTCGTTGTTTAGAATGGTCGTGGAGATTGAGTTCCGACTTAAAATACTGTAAACTGATAGATATGCCCTTATTTAGCTAAATAGAAACTTACCACAAATCTATCTTAGGAAGCAAGTAATTGAATAACTCAAAAAGCAGAAGTATCTCGATTTATCGAAGAAAGGCAGAGGGCAGGAGGCAGCTATGCTGAAGGGAATTCAGGCTCCTGTCCTCTGCCCGTGACCGTAGGGAACAAGGGTTTAAGCACGGAGCCAAATTAAGTGCGATTCGTTGTGAGTGGCGCGACCTGGAAAGGTCGTTTAGTACGGTTCGCCTACAACCCTTGCGGATTCATACCCGCTAGGGACAGCGTAAAAGACTCATAAGAGTCCGGTCACACCTCAAGTAAGTAATGAACGAGGTGGAGTGCAGACAACGATTGTAGCCGAAGCTGTCAGCCGAAGACGGTCAGGAGCAAAGGGGAATTTTCTAACGGTGAACGCGAGTGAACTATCAACTAAACTGCGTTATACGAAAAGGAGCCTTTCTTAGGCTGAATAGATTTCAGCAAGCTATAATACTTTCCCCTCCCCCAACCGCTAGATGCGCCCGTTGTTCACTTTGCAGGACAACTCGCTGGAGTAGTACTAGAGGTAGTATTGGATACAGAAGAGATAAGGGTGACTTCGCCTTTCCCATTGAACACCCAGCCAGTAGCAGGCACAATTTCTATGGGTTTGGGTTTAATTTTAGCAGCGCGTGTCTTGGGTTGATGTTGGTGTGTTGTAGTTAGTGGGAGGCGAGTGTCTGACCAAATGGCATCACTCATTAGGGGTTCGTAAGGGTTGGGTGGTAAGCCGCCGCGTCCGGTGATGGTGAAGTCACTGCCTGTTTTTTCATTCAAGGCGGCACAACTAGAGGCAATGAGCTTCGATGAAGCATCAACCCTTACGGGTAAGACGATTAGCCCACGACTGGGATTAACATCAAGTGTATTGATTTGCACAGTGCCATTGACCCCAAATTGAGAACTGGCGTTAATGTCACTTTCTGGGGTGAGACTTGAGCGAGACTGTAGCCCAAAGATGCCTTGAGTGGTAATTTGGATATTTCCTCCACGGCCTTTTAAGGCATTAGCAATGATGTCACTATTTTCTTGAGGAATAGCGACGATTAAGGGGGCATTGATCGTGATATTGCCGCCATCACCATTGGCATCTGCCTTCGCAGAAATTTGACTGTTATGGCGGGTGAGCAGTAAGGAACCTATCTGTAGTTCTATGTTTCCACCTTTACCCGATACCGTTACTGCCGAGAGGAATGCCTGTTGATCGAGGTTAAGCGAACCCGCAGCCTGAATCTGTAAGTTGCCAGCGTTGCCTTTACCACTGCTATTAACGGAAATACCAGCTTGATCAGAGATGTTTAACTTGTTTGTGTTGAGGTTGATACTGCCACCATTGCCTGTGGAGTTGGCATCAGCGTTACTAAACAAGCCCGTGGCAGGGCTTTGATTCCTGACAATACCTACAAATTTGGCAGAACGGGAAGCAAATGTTGGATCGCTATCAACGAGGGTAATGCTGTCAGTGGCATTGATGGTAATTTCACCAGCCTTACCACTACCGCTTGTAGTGGTTAAAACTTGTCCGCCTCCAGTAGCTTTCAAGGTATTGGCGTTAATCATAACGTTACCCCCGTTGTAGGCATTAAGAGTTTGGGCATTGACAATAGCCCCATTTTGCAATTGCAGACTTGGTGTGTTCACCGTAATTATTCCTCCTTCACCTACAGCCCTGGGCTCGGTGCTTGTGAACAACCCACTAGAAAATCCGGCATTAAAGCTAACTCCAGAGACACTAACAGAATTAGCCGCTGTTACCTGAATGTTTCCTGAATTACCGTTGCCTTCAGTATTGGCAGCTAGTCTAGCACCATTGGTGAGCGAAAGTGACCCAGCAGTGACATTAATATTGCCACCATTACCCACAGATCCCGATGCAACAGTCGTAAGTACAGCACTAGCTCCCTTGGGACCCACCCCATCAAATGAGACTTGATCTTTGGCATTGATAGTTACACTTCCTGCATCCCCTTTTCCGAAGGTGCTGGCTTCTAAAAGACCACCATTGCTTACAGTCAGGGAACCTGTTGTGATATTAACGTCGCCACCTTTGCCCATAGCTTGTGAATCAACAGTCGTAAGTACAGCACTAGCTTTTCCCGTGGGACCCACCCCATCAAATGAGACTTGATCTTTGGCATTGATAGTCACACTTCCGGCATTTCCATTACCCTGAGTATTGGCAATCAGTTGACCACCATTGGTGAGCGAAAGTGACCCAGCAGTGACATTAATGTTGCCAGCATTGCCAATCGCTTGTGGTGCCACAGTCGTCAGCACAGCACTAGCGTTTCCCGTGGAATCCACCCCATCAACCGAAACCCGATTGTTGGCATTGATAGTCACACTTCCGGCATTTCCATTACCCTGAGTATTGGCAATCAGTTGACCACCATTGGTGAGCGAAAGTGACCCAGTTGTGATATTAATGTTGCCAGCATTGCCCACAGATCCTGATCCCACACTGTTGATGAAGAGCCCCCCATCCATCAAAACCTGATTTTGAGCATTGATATTTAGATTTCCGGCATTCCCCTTTCCCAAGACGCCCATGTATATTTGAGCACCCTTATTTATCGACAATGAATCGGTTCTAATGTTAATATCACCACTGTTGCCAACTCCCATGGGTTGCACAGCATTGACGATAGCGATTCCTGATATGGTTATTTCACCTGTAGTATTAATCGTAATATCTCCCGCCTGAGAGCCAACCGTTCCCATCCCTGTCTTGATTCCAGCAAGAATGATACTTCCTGGCAAAAGGTCAAAATTTCTGGCGTTGATCCCGATACTACCGCCACCCCCAGCCAGAACATCAACTCTAGAATTAGTGAGTGATATATCTGCAAGCCCTACGTCATTGGGAAAACTCAAACTCAGATTTTTTCCATCCCCATTCAACCCTACTGTTCCCGCACTTGCCAATCCTCCTAACTCTACTCGACCACCTGAAGCCTGCAAATTCCCGCCATCTAAATTCACATTGCCGCCTATAAGCGCTAAAGTTTTACCTGGTTGCACCTGTAAACCAACAAGTACACCGCTGCTATCAGTTACCTGAGATTGATTTCGGATACTTTCCGGCTTCGCCCCGAATTGTAAGCCAATTGGTACACTGATAGTCAGCAACGGTGTAGAAGAGGGAGCAGTAGCACTAAACTCAAACCCATCAGAAAACTTGATAGCACTTGCAGTACTTGCGAAGAACGATCCCCCAATGTTCAACTGAGCATTGGGACCAAAAATAATCCCATGAGGATTAATGACAAACAAATTGGCTGTACCATTAGCTCGAATTAAACCATCAATGTGTGAGCCTGACTCACCCGTTATTCGACTAATAATATTCTGAATTTCCATACCATTATTAAAGAAAGCTGTGGAATTAGTTGGTACAGAAAACTCTCGAAAGCTATGGAACAGATTGCTACCTGCTTGCGTTCCTCCTTCAATAATTCTGATATTATTCTGTGTTGTAACGCGAGAATTATTGGGTAGAGTACCATCTGGTGTAATTTCGGCAACAGCGCAATTTCCACCTAAAACGTAGACACAACCTATTGCCATTTCAATTCCTAAAAACCAGCCAAAACCCTGAGTCTTAGTATTTCGCATTGTATTTATTTTACCTTCTTTGAACACACAGCAGTTGGTAACCTTATACTTTTTAGGATTTAGCCTAAATCTTTCTTGGACAACTCGGAATATTTTGAACGAACGGATTCGGTGTTCAACAAATACTCGTTTGGATGAAAACTCCTTGTTCTCTTTTTTCTGGTCAATGAGATACACCAAGGTTAAAATTATTTGTTCGGGGAATAGATAATTTTGGTTTGCGACCACCTCCACCCGAGATAATCCTGATTTTCCTTGATTCTAATAAAGCTTATTTTTCGTGGTGTAATTGTTCGGCATTTTGAAGTAATATTTGTAGCTCAGGATATTTCAGACCAATTAATCGTTGGGTTTCTTGAGGATTCCCTTCGATGTGCTCCAGTATTGAACTCATAACTTTGGTGAAAAAAAACACTATTATATTTTTTTACCACAATTGGCAGCGCTTCCATCAGCATTACTTGGAGCAAGGTTCTCGTAATGCTTGGTTCGTACCCAATCTAACAGGTTCTACAGGCGACTCCTCCGTGAACACCGGGAATACTACGGGCGTGGTGGTTAAAAGGATTCCCAAAGCTTCACTTTTGAGGACGGGAGTGCAAGCCCCGTCTGGCAGTGGAGGCGTAAATCCTCC
>JADQBA010000131.1 GCA_016903675.1 Stigonema ocellatum SAG 48.90 = DSM 106950
GTCCCCATTCCCCATTCCTATTACCCTCCAATCAGAACAGAGTTGCAACCACCGTGATTTTATTTTGGGGTCCAAGGGCTTCCAAAATTGTGTCGCCCACGCGACACGCTGGTAAGCCGTTGGACCCCAAAATAAAATCACTGGTGGTTGCAACTCTGTTCTGATTGGAGGGTAATAGGAATGGGGAATGGGGAATGGGGAGTGGGGAGGATGGGGAGGGTGGGGTATCCAGAGTTACGGAAACCTGGGAACGGGGCGAGGTTGGCGCAACTAAAGCAAAGGAAGATTCTTCCTCCTCTACTCCCCCTGCTTCCTCTGCTTCCTCTGCTCCCTCTGCTCCCGCTATTCTAGCGGCTACTGGCTCGGAGAAAAGTTCTTTGGCAGAGAGTGTTTCTATAATGAGATGGTTGTGATTGTGATTTACAGGTATGGTTTCCTCAGCAGAAACTATAGGTTGAGCAGTTCCTGTACCAGCGATCAACTGGGAATACTCTTGTTGTAAGAGTTGGAAAAAGTTTTTGGTGAATTCTACTTGGTGCTGGAGATATTGCTCATGAATGCGTAGGGTTTCACCTTGTTGGGCGTGAAACTGCATCATGCTGCGATCTAAGCTTTCTATGACGACTGGCTTAATGTCTGTTGCTTCTGTTGAAGATTCCGTGTGGGCAAGTAAGGAATTCTGCTGCTGCATCAGTTGGAAGAAGGTCTTGGCATATTCCATCTGATGATTGAGATAGTGTCCGTGAACTTGTAAATTTTCACATTGATTTTGCTGAAATTGTGCTAGGACGTATTCTAAGCTTTCTAAAACCTGTTGGCAATTCACAAGTTTGTCTATGGGGGGAGTGGGGATAGCCTGGGGTTTTAACCCCAGGGGGGAGTGGGGAGTGGGGGGAAGAGGGGGAAGAGGGGGAGTGGGGGGAGTGGGGGGAGTGGGGGAAATGTTGTTGTTGGTGGAGAAAGCGGCAATTAAAGAGTTGACTTTGTCGGTTTCTCTTTCGTCTTCTTCGGAGGAATTTAAACTGATTCTGCCAGTTCCTCTTTCGTCTTCTTCTGTGAGGATGGAATTGATTCTACCGGTTCCTCTTTCGTCTTCTTCTCCTAGGGAGAGAGTGGAGGTGACAATGTTCCCAAAAGATTGGCTGGCGGATAATTTCACTTGATGCCCGTCCTGTAAAGCTTGCTCAAAGGCGTTTTTCGTTTTTTCGGACACATAGTTAATGCCGTTTAAACGTACGTTCAAACCGTTGTTTTTTGCAGTTGTGGGTATAGGTTGTGGCAGTTGGTATGGATCAAGGTTTTTCAGGTTTAAACCAGATACGCGTAACTGTACAACTGCTTCCCGTAGAGAGCGATCGCTGTCCTTTTGACTGCTGGGGTTTAAAGCTACAGTCAGATGGGGGCGATCGCCTAGGATATCCTTCACCAAGTTGGCGAGAATTTTCTTCGGTCCAAATTCCACAAAGCAATAACCCCCTGCGGCATAGATATTCTCTATCTCCTGCTTAAACAGCACCGAGTTATTCAGGTGAGTTTCCAGGATTTTTTGAATAGCTGCTGATTCCTGGGGATATGGCTTTCCTGTCACATTCGTATAAACAGGTATTTTGGGGTTTTGGAAATTGACACTTTTAACTGCTTGGGCAAAGGCTTTCTGCGCAAAAGCAATCAGTGGTGTATGAAAAGCTGCGGACACAGGTAGCAAAACCGCTGCACATCCTTGTTCATGCAAAGCCAGCCGCACTTTCTCAATTTCTGCCACAGGACCAGCCAACACAACTTGACGAGGAGAATTCAAATTAGCGATGGAAACCTGAGGAAAATGCTTGAGAACTGCTTCCACTTTGCTGAGGTCTTCTTTCACAGCCAGCATGGTTCCTGCATCATAGTCTGGGTCTTGGGGAGCAGCCATTGCTTGACCCCTAGCTTTCACTAGAAAGCAGTAATCTTCATCACTCAAAACCCCAGCAGCCCATAGGGCAGTTAGTTCTCCAAAGCTGTGTCCAGCGACAAAATTTGACTTGAAACCAGCTTGTTGCAGTATTTTGTAAAGTCCTGCACTCAACATCCCGATAGCTGGTTGAGCATATTCTGTACGTTGCAATGCCGCAACTTGGGTATTTTTTTCCGCTTCCTCAAACACAGAATGGGGAAAAACTATTTCCGACACTGGCTGCAAATTATCTTTGATTAAAAGGCTATCCATATAGCCGTAAAGCTGTCGCATGGTGGGAAAATTCATCACCAGTTCCCGACCCATATCCAAATATTGAGAACCTTGCCCTGGAAACAAAGCGACGACCTTTCCTGTCAAATCCAGACCAGCTTGGCGGTAGTAAACGCCTTGGGGATGTTCCCACGACGGGGCTGAGGGTTTGTTTTTTAGGAGATCAATACAAATTTGGAGGAATTTGCAAGCCTCTTGTCGAGAATCTGCAACAAACCCAACTCTCGCTGCTGCAAGAGGAATTTCTTTTGACTTGCAGTTCTCCACCAATTCTGTATAATGTCTGTCTCCTGCCTCAGATTGTAAATTACCCAAAGCCTCTTCACAGTGACTCAACAATTGTGCAGGGTTTGAGCCAAATAGCAGCACCTCGCTTGGTGTACTGTGTATGCGGTAGGCGCGGTTATGTTCGGGTTGATATTCTTCCAAAACGATGTGGTAATTTGTACCGCCAAAGCCGAAAGAACTGACACCTGCACGTCTTGGCGGTTCTCCTTCAGCACGCAGCCAGGGTCTGGTTTCGGTATTCAAATAAAACCGCGAATTTTTAATGTTGAGCTTGGGGTTGGGCTGAGTAATGTTGATCGTAGGTGGTAATATCTTGTGATGCAGGGCTAGAGCAGTTTTGATCAAACTCGCTGCACCAGCGGCAGCTTTAGTATGTCCTATCTGGGATTTTACTGTGCCCAGAGCGATGTACTGTCTTTTTGAGTCTGGTTCACCAAAAAATTCTCTCAAAGACCCGAATTCAGTGGGGTCTCCTGCCATAGTACCTGTACCATGGGCTTCAATCAGACCGACACTCGTTGGTGAAATGCCTGCATCTTCGTAAGCACGTTTTAAGGCTGTGACTTGTCCTTCTAGTCGAGGAGCATAAATACTCTTATACCGCCCATCACTGGAGGTGCCAATTCCTTTAATGACTGCATAAATTTTGTCATTGTCTCGGACGGCGTCTTCCAGACGTTTGAGCACAATCATGCCAACACCTTCACCCAGCATCATCCCATCAGATTTGGCATCGAAGGGTTTCACAGTGTCGCTAGGAGTGACAGCAGGTGTTTTGCTGAAACACATATAAGCCATGATGGTGTTGTCGGTGTCTACGCCACCTGTCAGCATCATGTCACACCGATGCTCTGTTAGCTCACTAATGGCCATTTTTAAAGCACCGAAGGAACTAGCACAAGCAGCATCGACTACACAATTTATCCCTCCCAAATTAAGGCGGTTGGCAATGCGTCCCGCGATGACGTTAGCTAACATTCCTGGGAAAGCATTTTCATCCCAGTTCACATAGGCGCTTTTGATTTTCTTGATAATTTTTTGTGTATCCTCATCGGATAAGCCACTGCTTTTGAGAACCTTTTCCCAAACGGGGTACTCTAACCGTGCTGCAAGTGGTATCCCAAGCTGCTTTGCCATTGCTGCGCCTAAAACAACCCCAACAGTCTCGCGATTAAACTCGCGGGATAAGCCGTAACCAGCATCTTCCATCGCCTCTTTGGCAACCACTAAGCTCAACAGCTGCGAAACATCTGTTACTTCTAAGATGTTAGGTGGAATACCGAATTCCATGGGATTAAAATCAACATGCGGAACAAACCCACCCCGTTTACAGTAAGTTTTTTCCTCAGGGTGTCTCGGATTTGGGTCATAGTAGTCTTCGATATTCCAGTGTGAAGACGGAACATCGGTAATACAGTCAATTTTGTTAAGGATATTTTGCCAATATTCTTGCAAATTTCTAGCTTTGGCAAAAAGAGAAGCCATACCAACGATGGCTATAGGATTATGTTGCAGTTGTCTATTAATCTTGTTGAGCGGCAGAGATTGTTCCGACATCTTGTTTTTCTCCTCAATAAACCTAAACACAGCCTCTTCACAATTGTTTATCTGGGCTTCTAGCTGCGCCAAGGCAGTATCAATTGAATAAGCAGACATAGCACATAGACGATTTTTAGTACTGTCAATTGTTTAGCTGTGGCAATTTCTATTACCAATCAAAAACGAGCTATCTCCTGTTGGAAGCAGCTATCCTATCTGCAAAGGCGTTTTGAATTGAATTGTATTCAAATCAACCCCAGATAACAAATACCACCACGATCAGTTGAAGCTCTGGGTGTTTCCAGGCATTTCGGCAACATCACAGCAATTGTGGAAAAAATTTCTACACAATGCTCGACTCTTGATGCTGTGGCAGTAGGTCGATGACATTGTTACAACTTGTAAAATAGTCTTGCAGTGCGTTAGCTGCTTGACCAGTAAATTCAATCCATTCGTAATGATACAGGTTTTGAGAAGAGGTTTCACACTCGAACAATAGAAACTTAGGAGTAGCTATTAAGATAGAAACGCTTTTTTCTCCATAGCCATTTTCATTATCTAGCTTTACTGCGGCAACGTAGTTTGTGTTAATGACAACGTTCTGTATCTTGATAAATGTCATGGCCAGTTTCAACGTCCAAGATAATGTATTTTATGAAATTTGACCAACAAAGTTTGCCAAACTCGTTACAGAAAAAACAGTCCTCTCAACCCAACACCACGAAAAATTCAGCACCAATAATTCAATTATTCCTCAGTAATGGCAATGAGAATCTTTTTAGTTTTTTACTTTTAAGGAACTAACTAAAAGTTAACTGCCGTCATGAGTCATTAGAATTAATAAAAACATTAGCATAACTGAAAGAAATTGAATAGTTCGTTTTTAGCATTTTTATAAAAAACATATATTTCCCCAAAAACCAGCCTTTTAAAAGTCTAAAAAAGTATAGTTGCTCACTATTATTTATTTTTAAATAATATGGTTGATTACAGTTTTCAAATAAAAATTGTTCGTTACTTAATAAATACATTTTTCTAGAGTAAAGTAATACCAAGTGTTTTTTATAGCGGATTTCAACCTAATGGTAGGGGCGCTTCCGCCTTGCGCCCCTACCACAGAACTACTGACTTGCAACCCGCTATATATAGGAATCCTAAAATCATTCATGAAAAATTTTAATGTAGGGTGGGCACCAATACTGCTCGGATAAGCAAAAATTAGAAACCCGGTTTCTTTAAGAAACCGGGTTTCTGGCACGTCAACTATTCTCAGCCCTTACAGTATTGGGGTGGGCACTGCCCATCATATCCCAATACCGTTCAGTTAAGGCTTTGATCCCCCCTAACCCCCCTTAAAAAGGGGGGAATAAGCCCCCCTTTTTAAGGGGGGTTGGGGGGATCTTCAGTCTGTGAACACTACTAACTGAACTGTATTGCACCATATCCAGGTTTTGGTGGGCAGTGCCCACCCTACGTATATTTCAAAAATTACTTTTTATTTCTTCAAGAGTGGTTTACACGTAGAAACGCAAATAAACTCCGCGCCTCCGCGCCTCCTAACCCCTAACCCCCCATCTTCTGGGATTGCTTTCCAGTCCAATTTTGCCACCGGATAATTCCACGAGCTACCAATTCAGGATTCTCATCTCCAATAAAACAGCTACGTCCCATTCTTTCGCAAGCAATCAGGATTTCACCATGTGCCATAAATGGGGAAATCACAAAATTATTGGTACTGGTGTACAAATTTAACAGGTAGGGTACTATTCCCTCTACTCCTTCAACATTGATTGCTGTCTGGGGTTTGGAGATTGAGTGTTGAGAAAAAATCCCAACATATATATTGCCAAGTACTAATTCGTATTGAAACGGCATCCGATTACGGCTACAGAATTCATAAATGTTGCCCTCAGAACGTAGAACAGCAACTACCCGCGCCTCATGTACTAAGTAATCATGATTCCATGTTTGTGAAAGGGTCGCGATCGCCAAAGCTGCATTACCAGGCAACAGTTTCACGAATTCTTTGCCAGAAGTATCACCACAGTAAACTAAGTGCCGACCAAGAATCCATTCCTCGCCAACTTTTACTCCTAGCTGGTGAGCTGCGACATTTGATTTCTTCATCGGTTGTTCAACTTGAGACTGAACTTGCTTGCGGATTGACTTAGCTTCCTTCTGTGCTAAGGCACTTTTATAGGCTTCCATCTGCAACTCTTTTTGCTTACCCCTTGCCTGTGCTGCAAGTTTCCCTAGCCTTTCGGCAACTTCATGCTCTCCCTTAGCCAATGCTTGTTGTCGCGCCTGTTCTGCCTGTTCTGCCGAAGTGCGTTCTTTACTACCTGCCCTAGCT
Organism: Stigonema ocellatum SAG 48.90 = DSM 106950; assembly: GCA_016903675.1. GTDB lineage: Bacteria > Cyanobacteriota > Cyanobacteriia > Cyanobacteriales > Nostocaceae > Stigonema > Stigonema ocellatum. The sequence goes on from JADQBA010000131.1 coordinate 6,408, forward strand.
ACCTTCAATAAATCTGTAGTACTTTTAGCAAGGGGTGTATCCTTAATTATTTCTTTAACTTCTGGGGTAATATCTTTAGCAATCTGCTTGCCCTGTTGGAAGGTTCGCTCGCTGAATCCAACTTCTTTTGCTAACTCCAGAGTAGTCTTAGGAGGTGGTGAAATGCTTGCACTACCTTTAAGAGTATGTTGATTATCCCCTGGTTTCGCCCTTAGTCCCAATCTTTCCAGAATTTGCTCCCGCTCCAACCAAAGTTGTGCACGGTCTAGAGGTTCTAGCTCATTGCGGATCAAATTCTCATCAATTTCCGCCAAACGAGCTTGGTCAGCATCTGTGTAGGTTACAATATTACACTCAATTTCGTGGCGATGCAGCAGCTTACAAGCTGTAAGACGATGCAGTCCCGCAACCAAGTTCAGGTTCTGATCTACCGTGATTGGGTTCAACAGACCGTTAGCCTTAATTGACTCCATCAACTCCGCAACTTTTTCTTCCTTGACCGGACGGCGGTTAAGACCAATCTTAATTTGGTCTATGGGCACGGTGGGCATAATTATTATTTTGCTGTGTTGTCAGTCAAAATACCAAATATAAGATACACCTAATATATTTCATCGTTCTGCTGAAAAACCTCCTTTATCAAGTAAGTTTGATGAGAATGTCTTATATTTGGCAACCCAGACTTAACCGTCGATTAATTGCTATTAGCAGCAATTGACTTGAAAATATCTATGATATAACTCCCCGTTATCGCTTTTAACCGATAAGTAAAACTGATTGCTAAAGTGGGAATGGGGAGTGGGGAATGGGGAATGGGGAGTGGGGAGTGGGGACAAGAAATTTTTATGGTTGGTGGTGTAAGCAGTTCATCGCGACTGCGTTCCCACGCAGTCGTCAGGCGCTACACCGCTCAATTTTACCAGAGGCAGCAGCCCTCTGCGACTGTATTCCCAGGCTGGAGCCTGGGAACGAGCCACTCACTCCCCACTCCCCCCACTCCCCCACTCCCCACTCCCCATTCCCCACTCCCCATTCCCCATTCCCCAAATTACTGGCTTGACAAAATCAAAGTTTTTTGTCAAAGTGGAAGACAGGTTTTTCCAAATTATTTCTCTTAGCGCTTCTGTTTTCCAACTCCCTTGAAAATTAGGTTTGATGGCAGGCGATCGCAGTGCTTTGCGTCTAATTTACGAGATTTTGGTGTAGCGCCACCATTCATTTGGTCGCCAACCCACTCATCTGTGGCGGCTGCGATAGGGACGATCGCGCACAATAACATAATAAAACTCCGAACTTCCGCAAATTAAGATAAAACCTATCATGGACAAGCCATCTTGGTTAATTTCCGGATAAGTCTGTTGTAATCGATTGTAATCTAGCCCTGACGGCTATTCCCTGGCGTAGCACAATTGGAATAAAAATATGGCAGTAGACAAAGAAAGCCAGTTATACAGAAAATCTGGATTTCGGTGGCGAATGATTTTAATGGCTTCTGTCACTTTAGTGACTGGGCTAGTAGCTATCTACAGTTTTTCACAAATTCGGTCTAATACTCAGACTCACCCAGCAAAAGCCTCAAAGGCTACTCCTCCTAGAGTTGCTGTTACTGCCTTGGGACGGATACAGCCTCAAGGCGAAATTACTAAGTTGTCTCCCCCCAGTTCACTAAGCGGTGTTCGAGTTGAAAAACTGCTGGTGAAGGAAGGGGATGAGGTGGAAAGAGGGCAAGTCATAGCGTGGCTGGAAAATTATGCTCGTAGTAAAGCTGCTTTGCAACAAGCTGCGGATAAAGTTCAAGTCGCACAAGCGAAACTAGCGCAGGTTAAAGCTGGGGCGAAAACGGGAGAAATCGATGCTCAAAAAGCGGCGATCGCTCAGTTACAATCTCAATTAAAAGGAGAAGTGACCGCGCAGCAAGCGACAATCGCACGCTTACAAGCTGAACTAGAAAATGCTCAAACTGAGAACAATCGATATCAGCAGCTTTACCAACAAGGTGCTGTAGCCGCTTCCATAGCAGATAGTAAGCGGCTACAGATGAATACTTTCCAACAGCAGTTAACAGAAGCCCAAGCTAGCCTGAACCGTACTGTGAACACTCTTCAAGATCAGATCAATCAGGCAAAAGCCAAACTAGTGAGTATTAGAGAGGTACGTCCCGTGGATGTCCAGGAAGCAGAATCCGAAGTCAAAAGTGCGATTACTGCTGTCAAACAGGCAAAAGCAGACTACGACTTAACCTACCTTGTATCTCCTATAGACGGGAAACTTTTGAAAGTTCATACTAAAACTGGAGAAGTAAGCGGTAATGAAGGGATTGTTGATGTGGGCAAAACATCTCAAATGTATGTGGTGGCGGAAGTTTATCAAACTGACATTAACAAAGTACGTCTAGGTCAAAAAGCCACCATTACCAGCACTACATTTCCTAAAAAATTACGGGGAACTGTGAGCGAGATTGGTTTGCAAGTTGACAAACAAAACATTTTAAGTGTCAATCCACAAGCAGATACAGACCGCAGAGTCATTCAGGTAAAAATCCGCATCGACAACCCAGCAGATAGTGAACTGGTCGCACGTTTAACCAACTTACAGGTGGATGTTGCTATTCAAATCTAATTTGTTAATTGTAGATTGTAAAAACTAACAACTAACAATAGGAATCCTAAATCTGAAAATAAGTAGGGTGGGCTATGCCCTACAAAACCCGGATATGGTGGGCAGTGCCCACCCTACTAACATCCCTTCCAAGAAAATCCAACCATGATTATCAAAATTCCCTTGGCATGGCTACAACTAATCCGAACCAAAGTGCGTTCTCTAGTGGCTGTGGCTGGCATTGCCTTTATCGTGATTCTGATGTTTATGCAACTTGGATTCCAAGATGCTCTCTATTCAAGTGCTACCCAGTTACATCGAAATCTTCAAGGAGATTTATTTTTAGTCAGTTCGCAATATAAATCTTTGACCGCTATTCAAAGCTTTTTCCGAACTCGTTTATACCAAACCCTAGGGTTTAATGGTGTAGAGTCAGTGAGTCCCATGTATTTGGGATTTGCCAAATTTAAAAATACTGCAAATGGTGAAAAATACTCAATATATGTTATTGGCTTTGAACCAGGAAAGCCTGTGATGAACATACCAGAAGTGGAGGAGAATTTAGATAAAATAAAAATTCCTGATGTGGTGCTTTTTGACCGAAATTCTCGACCAGAATTCGGAGACGTTGCCGAGAAATTTGAACACCTTAAAACTGACCAGACAATTGAAATCTATCCCTTTAATTCATTAGCTGGCTACAGAGTCAGAGTTGGTGGCTTATTTAGCTTAGGTCCTTCCTTTGGAGTAGATGGCAATTTAATTACCAGTGACTCAACTTTTTTAAGAATATTTCCTAATACCCGTCCAGCAGAACTCATAGACGTAGGTGCAATAACTCTCAAGCCTGGTGTCAACCCGCAAACTGTTCAGGAAGATTTGCAGGCACACTTACCTAATGATGTCCTAGTTTTTACTCGCCAAGGATTTATTGATTTTGAAAGAGAATATTGGGCAAACAGAACACCGATTGGTTTTATACTTAATCTCATGCTAACAATGGCTGCTGTTGTCGGTGTCGTCATTGTCTATCAAATTCTTTATAGTAATATTTCTACCCAATTAGTTGCTTATGCTACTTTAAAAGCCATAGGTTATACAACTAATTATTTATTAATTGTTGTTTTTCAACAGGCTTTCATTTTAGCAGCATTAAGCTATATACCAGGATTAGCTTTTTCTTGGTGGTTATATGATTTTGCCATGAAAGCTACTAAGTTACCAATCGTAATGAGCCTTAGCAATGCCATGATTGTCTTGATATCAACAATTTTAATGTGTATGACATCAGGAGCGATCGCTATAAACAAACTCCGCTCCACAGATCCGGTAGATATCTTCTAGTAGATGTTTGTTGATTGTTGTTTGTTGTTTGTTGTTTGTTGGCTGTTGCTTGGCACTCCTCCAACAATCACCAATCACCAATCACCAATCACCAAACAACAATCAACCAACACCAAACACCAATCAACAAACACCAATCAACAATCTTTCTATGAACCTCGAAAACAAAACCATCCTCATCACTGGAATTGGCGAATTTATTGGCTTGCGTACTGCTGAACTAGCTTCTTCCCAGGGGATGAAAGTTTGTGGATTACAAAGTTCTTCAGATAAAATCAAAAAAGCACAAAACTTGGGCGCTAAAGTTATTGTTGGCAGTGTAACTGATCCTGCTACTGCCGAAAAGGCATGTCAAGGAGTAGACATAGTTTTACATACGGCTGAAGTTGCTCAAGAAGGAGGTTCATTAGAAGAATTTCGTAAGGTAAATGTCGGCGGAACGGTTAACATGGCTAAAGCCGCTAAGAATGCTGGTGTAAAAACCTTCGTTCATCTCTCAAGTGTGCTGGTATACGGCTTCAACTATCCCGATCGCATCACCGAAGAAGGACCGCTCTCTGGAGAGAATAACCCCTACTGTCAGACAAAAATAGAAGCCGAAAAGGCACTTTTACAACTAAATTCCACACCAGATTTTGGCATCATTATCATCAGACCAGGAGATGTTTACGGACCTGGAAGTATACCTTGGATAGTCCGACCACTTCTATTAATGCGCCAAAAATTATTCGCCTACGCCAATGACGGAAGAGGAGTCATTAACCATGTGTATATTGACAACCTGATCCAGGCAATCTTTTTGGCAATAGAAAAAGAAACATACGGGGAAATCTTTAATGTCACTGATGGACAAGAAACTACCTGGAAAGAGTATTTTACACGTCTAGCTGAAATGTCAGGTTTACCTGCACCTTTTTCTTTACCAAAAGATGAACTCAAGTTGTTTTTAAAACTACGTTATGAGGGACAGAAACTTTTTCGTAAACCAGCCGATCTTCTGCCAGAAGTGGTAGATTTCATGACTCGTCCCTATGCTTATTCCATTACCAAAGCACAAAGCATATTAAGTTACGAACCAAAAATTACCCTGGAAGAAGGAATGCGGCTGACACAGGAATGGATACGAAAAACTGATCTGCAAAAATTGACCTAGGACGTGTAGAGACGCGATTAATCGCGTCTCTACATAGGTTGACTCCCGTACGGGCGGGGTAACGCCCCTACCCACTCCCCACTCCCCACTCCCCACTTTATGATGAAAATCTCTAAACTCAGTCTTTCTGTGTTCGCTACTGTCATAAGCCTCAACATAGCTAAAACAGTGAACGCAGAATCTACCTCAACACTTACGGTTGAAGTCAATGGAATTCGTCACCAAAAAGGTGAAATTTGCCTCAGAATTTACTCCAGTGAACAAGGATTTCCATTCAGCGATACGAGTGAAGTAAAAAGTGGCTGCACTCCAATACAAGGAAGTTCTTTAACAAAGCAGTTCTCTGGCTTGAAGCCAGGAAAATATGCTGTTGCTGTCATTGACGATCAGAATGGGACTCACAAATTAGAGACAGACTTTTTCGGTATTCCTAAAGAAGGTTTTGGGATTTCCAACAATCCAACTGTTTCCATAGTAACAGGTGCGCCAAAGTTTCGCGACGCAAGTTTTTTAGTCAAGAAAAATAAGACCATCACAATTCAGATGAAATATTCACTCGATTCATAAACAATGCAAAAATTGGCAATATCGCTGTCTATAGTTTTGCTAGGTTGGTTGGTCATTCAGGTATCTATCTCACTTCTATTTTTGCTGTACCTGCGTTCACCCAGCAAAAAATCATTACCAAACGACTACTTACCCAAAACTGCGGTGGTTCTTTTCCTAGGTGGTGCTTCACCGTTGCTGTCCAACTGTTTGCGATCGCTGTTGAATCAGAACTACCCACAGTATGATTTAAAGTTAATCATCGACAGTGAGGAAGACTCAGCATGGTACATTGTTGCACATACCCTCAGTGAGGAAGCAGCAACCAACGTGCAAGTCAGCCCTCTAAGGATGCCACACTCCCATTGTAGTCTCAAATGCAGTGCTCTCGTGCAAGCTGTTTTGGAACTAGACGATTCTTACAAAGTCGTTGCTTTAGTAGATGCTGATGCGATCGTTCATTCCAATTGGTTGCGTGAATTAGTCAGTCCTCTAGCCCATCCCAAAGTCGGGGCCACAACAGGATATCCTTGGTATGTACCAACAGGGAGGTATTGGGGGTCGTCGGTACGGTACATGTGGAACATATTTTCAGTGGTAAAAATGTACATGTACCGAATTCCTTGGGGTGGGACTTTAGCGCTCAAAACAGAACTCATTTACACAACAGGACTGTTAGATAAGTGGAAGCGAGCCTATAACGAGGATACCATGATTCGCGGTGTCCTGGCAAAACATGGGATACTGATTATCTTTGTGCCTTCTCTGATTATTCTTAATCGCGAAGAGTGCGACTTGTCAAGCTTCGTAGACTGGTCGAAACAACAACTGCTTTCTTATCGACTTTACCATCCTCAATGGTGGACTGTGGTTACTGACTCAATTTTAACCGTACTGCTTCCTTATCTGATGTTGGTGCTATGTTTAGCAGCATTGTGGACGAGACAATGGGATGCAGCGGCTATTTTCTTGAACAGCTTAGGCGTTTATACGCAGATATTACTCTTCCTTGTAGTCTCCTTAGAGAAAGGGGTACAACAAATACTGCGCAAGCACCATCAGAATTTGCCAAAAATATCACCTGCTACAATGATGAAATTGTCTATAGCCTCTCCCGTGACACTGTGGATTTACGGACTAGGGATGTTATCTGCTCTCTTCATGACAAAAATCAAGCCGAGAAAACTCTTGTAAGGGTGTAGGGGTTTTACACCCCTTCTTTTCTGTTATTTCATCCGTTGCAACAGATGCTCTCCCACGCGCAAAGCGTTTGCCATAATGGTTAGGGATGGGTTCACCGCAGTACTGGATGGGAAAAAACTACCATCAACGATGTAAAGATTGTCAACATCGTGTGTGCGGCAATTGATATCAAGTACCGAAGTTTTGGGGTCTTCACCGAAACGGCAAGTACCACATTGATGAGCAACCTCTTTCAAGGTCATTTTTGAGGTAATATATAAAGTGAAAGCCCCAAATCGATTCGGTTGCTCAACTGATTTGAGCAATTTACACCAACGCTTTATCAAGCGATTGAACGCTTCTTCATTGTTATTTGTATAGTCAATGAAAATGCGATCGCCTTTCGCCCTGACACGATTATTAGGGTCTGGCAAATCTTCTGTAATCAACAACCAAGCAACAGAATGATTTGCCACTGCTTCAGATATTATGTTAGGCGTAAAAGGTGGTGCATGAGTTGCAATTTTGTCTTTATTGAGATTTCCGAGCAATTGTATGCTTCCCATGGGAAAAGGAAAATCTTTCTCCCCCCAATAAAAATCATTAACAGCAAGGGTTTTTTGAAAAACCGTAGGATTGGGTTTTGAAGTCAAAGCCATGACTACCGCATACTTATGGGCCATGTAATTGCGTCCGACAAGATGAGAACTATTGGCTAATCCCTTCGGATGTTGGTCATTAGCAGAATTGAGCAATAATACTGTTGAATTGATTGCACCACAAGCGACAACAATAATATCCCCAGAAAACATCTGACGCTGGAAACCGATTTCTACTTCCACCCCAGTCACTTCGCGACCAGATGCACTTGTATGTAAACGCAAAGCTTTGGCGTTAGTCATCAAAGTGAGATTGGGATACACGAGTGCTGGACGTAAACCGTTAATGTCAGCATCAGCTTTAGCATGGAGAAAACATGGAAAACCATCGCAAGTGTCACAACGAATACAAGCACTTAAAAAGCGATTGGCTTCATTTAGCTTGATACCAAGCGGCAGATAAAATGGATGTAAGCCTTTATCTTTTAAGGCATCGTTGATTTGTTGAATGTAGGTTTCATGGCTGATGGGTGGAAAAGGATAATCTTCACTGGTATGAGGTTCAGTGGGATCAAGACCGCGCTTCCCATGTACTTCGTAAAGTTTCTCAGCTTGGGTATAGTAAGGAGCAAAGTCCTGATACTTCAATGGCCATTCAGGAGAAATGCCATCTTTATGAATGACTTTTTCAAAGTCTTGCTCGCGAAATCTGAACAAAGCACCACCGTAAAATTTGGTGTTACCGCCAACGTAATAGTGTGTTACTGGACGTATTGGTTTGCCATTTTTGTCATACCATATCTCACTATTCAAATAGCGTTCTTTTTGCCAAACTTGCTTCGCATCCCAATTTGCTTTTTCTCTGGGTAAAAAAGTACCTCTCTCTAGAACCAAAATTTTCTTCCCACTAGGGGCTAGTAGATTTGCCAAAGTTCCACCACCAGCACCCGTACCAATGATGATAATATCGTAATGCCCATCAGCCATTTTTCCTCCGTAGTTTGAGCTAGGTTGGCACTAGTTTTGCCCGAAATTTTCGGCAGGACTGTAGTAGACTTGTCGCCAAATAAAGGGATGAAAATATAAAACTTTCAGGTGGGAACTGCGTACAGAGGATTACGCAGCAATCAGGTAGAAATTCCACAGTCCCGCCGCCATTACTATGAAGTAGTTATCGACATAGCAATGCAATAATGCAATGGCGATAATGTCTGTCACAGCATAGTAAAGCTTGCCTTTGGGGAGTATATGTTAGCCTTGAACTTATTGAAGGTTTAAATATGAATTTAATGATTACTTTTCTTCTCTCCGTTGCAAAAATGTAAGTTATTTTAAAGTGGCTTAAATAACATATTTTATTTAAAATAACATATATGTTAGTTCAGAAATTACCATGATTTGATAATTTTGTCGCAAATCAATCAATTGCAAATTATTCTAGACTGTAGAATAGCACTTGTATAAGGTTTGTAGTTGCGCTTTAGCGCCAGCAACCACGAGCCATTAACTAAAACAGAAAACATACCAAAACATTTTTACTCAATGGGTAAATCCTAAATTCAATTATTTCAAAGGCAAATAGTGGTCTGTGAAGTCAACTTTGATAGGTTTGCGATCATTTGTTCGTAGTGAGGACTTTAGTCCTCGTATTTTTGAGGACTAAAGTCCTCACTACAAACCCATCAAAAATGAAAACAACACTCTTTCCCCCTACACCCGTACGGGCGTATTGCAATACGCCCCCACACCCCCACACCCCTGTCTTTACAAGAAAAATGAACAAACAACCTCTTCGCATCGCGGTTTTTACAGGATTGTATGCTCCCTTTTTAACTGGGGTTTCCGTCGCAGTACATCAGAGAGTTCGGTGGTTACTACAGCAGGGACATGAAGTCTTTCTCATCCACCCTCAAATCAACCATCAGTACCCAAAAAATGTTGGCAAACGTCCCATGGCTGGGCTAAGTGAGTTACAATCTTTCCCAAACTTCTCCCATTATGCATTCCCAACACAGCCCCTCATATTCTACAAGTCTCTTCCCCAACCATTGAATTATCGGCATTGGAGTGATACCGATTTACTGAAAGGGTTCGGGCCAGACATTGTCGTCGTTGAAGAAGCAGCGCAGATGAGAGGGATCTACTCACTTTTTCTTCAAGGTTATGGTCGCCCCATCGCTGTAGAATACGCAAAGCAAACAGGTACCCCAACAATATCTCTTTTCCACACCGATATCGTTGCCTACATCCAATATTACTTAGGAAATCAAATCTTCAGCTTGATTCGTCCCATCATTCCCACTTTAATCAAGCAGTTCAGTGAAGCTTATGATGCTAGTTTCTTTTCTTCTCGAGAACAACTGGCTAAGTACACACAGATGAAATGTCAACGCAGCGAATATCTTCCTTATCAAGGAGTCGATTGCCAAAAATTTAATCCCGCAAATATCAGCTACAACCCCATTCCCAACGACCACAGACCAACCCTCCTTTTTGTCGGACGCATCACCCCAGAAAAAAATGTCATGCAACTCCTAGATGCATATCCCATCATCGCCGCCAAAATTCCTGACGTTCATCTGGTCATTGTTGGGAGCGGTCCTATGGATGAGGAATTCCGTCGGCGTGCTGAAAAGTTTTCTGGTATTACCGTGTGGGGTGAGTCTCATGGTACAGAACTTTTAGGCTGGTTTGCACGTGCCGACGTATTTGTCAACCCCTCCGTCACCGAAAACTTTTGCACCACAAATAACGAAGCACTGGCGTCTGGAACCCCAGTTGTTGCAGCCCTTGCACCCTCAACCGCTGAGCAGGTATCCCCAGGGAGCAATGGCTTTTTAGCAGAACCCAACAACCCAACAGATTTTGCTAACAAGGTCATCGCGATTCTAGAAAATCCCGCTCTTAAAAAAGAAATGTCTCAACAGGCTCGTCTTTCCATACTCGAATTTGATTGGTCAACATGTATGGAAAAATTTGAGAACAAACTTTACGAGATAGTTCAAGCTCGATCTGCCAAAAAACTGACCCTCGGCGACATCAGGGAACATAAAAATTAATCTTATGTTCCGTTAAAAACCACAGATTTATCTGCGTTCATCTGCGTACCCTCCGGGAAGCAGCCCTTGGGGCGTCTACATCTGCGGTTCATTAACCCCCTATAACCTATTTCCCCGACGCTTTTTGTATCTGTTGAGTAAAGTAAGGCTCATTATACTTCAATTGTTGGGCTAATTCCAGCCCCTTTTGAAAAGCCAAGAGTGCTTGTGCATTGTCTTTGCGTTCCAATTGCATCTGCCCAATTTGGTCGTAGGCTTTCATCAAACCGTAAAAGTCTCCGGCTAACTCTTCTGTCTTTATCAAAATTTGGCTAGTTTGTAAAGCCTCTTCTATTTGTTTTTGAGAACGGTACAGCGCAATTAACTTCTCCAAAGCTTCACTTGCACGCACATACTGCTGCAATTCCCAAGCGGTAGTATATGCTTGTTGATAGTTTTTGAAAGCCTCTTGCACAAGGCTGGGATTTTTATTGGCTAGGGATTCGTAATCAGCAGCGATCGCCATCTTCAATGCAGGTAACTGGGTCAGATTGTTTTGCTGCTGGTAGATTATTGCTAGCTGATTACGGACCTTGAGTGACTGCTGTGGTAATTTTGCCTGCCCATAAATGTAAGCTAACTGTTCTAGATATGTCACATCATTCTGGCCATCGCCCTTTGAGTCAGCTAATTTCAACAACTGCTCATATATTGCAGCAGCGGCTGGGTAATCAAACCAACTGAGATTGAGTTCTCCAATGGTCTTGAGAGTTTCTACAACTGCTGCTGCATCACCATCCATTCTTTCTAGTGTGAGAATTTGGTTATAAACTTCAAGGGCAAGTTTGGGCGATCGCACTTGTTGGTAAGCTTGACCTAGAGCTTGCAAAAGTGGTAAACCTGCTTGATTTTGAGATTGAGCCTGCTTTTGAATAGCTTGCAATCGCTGAGTAATATACTGCACCTCTTTGCGCTCATTTTGACGCCACGCGATTTCACCCACTCGCGACAGTGCTTGTACCTCATTTAATAAACCCAAAAAGCGGCGCAAACGCAGTTCCCGGTTCCAAATATCAAACGCTGCTTCCCTGTTCCCTGCTTGTAGTTCAGCCGCAGCTTGCTGATTCAACTCAGAAAGCGCCGCCTCCAACCTTTGACTTTCTTCCACAGTCAACGGCTTCTTTGCGGGTGATGGTGGTAACAAGGGATCGGGCGTGGTAATATCTAGCGGATTAGGGGGAAACTTATCAGGCTGTTTAGGCTGTTTACTTGCTGCCAAACTCAACGAACTCCAAAGGAAGCAGAAAGTAACAGTGGCAGTAATAGCAACAATAGCACGCCGTAATATCATGTCCGGTTGAATACTTATTATTAGGACTGACGCGGGGACGCAGTGACACGGGGACGCGGAGAGGTTTTTATGATCAGCAATTAAACGGACTTGATATAACATCGAAATCTAAGGAGAGTAAGGGAATGAGGTAGTTTGTTGGTACTTCTTTGGTAAGACAACCAACAACCTTATTTGACGAAATTCCCCAAAAAATTCTCCTAACAAAAGTACCACCATAAAGCTCATAAACTCCTGTGATATAATCTATAGTTTGACAAACCACTGATACACACAGATCGAAGAGACTTTCATCTGCGTTCATCTGCTCCGAAGTTCTGATCGCCGGAAGCCGGCGCTCAGACTTCTCTCCATCTGCGGTTCAAAATCCTAAAATCACTATAATGACACATTCTACCGACATTGCTACCTTAGCTCGCTGGATGGCAGCTGATTTCAGCAATCAAGAACAAGCATTTGAAAACCCGCCTTTTTTTGCCCACATTCGTGTATGCATACGTCCCCTTCCCTTAGAACTATTATCAGGAGTAAGTTTGTATTTAGAACAAGCTTATGACTACGCGCTAAACGACCCCTATCGTGTACGGGTGTTAAAATTGATCAACGTAGGGGATCACATCGAAATCGAAAACTACAGCCTGAAAGAAGAACAACAGTTCTACGGAGCATCCCGTGACACTCAACGCCTGAAAGCCTTAACCAACGACCAGTTAGAAAAACTTCCAGGCTGTACATTTATTGTAGAGTGGACAGGTCATAGCTTTAAAGGCAAGGTTGAACCAGGAAAAGGCTGTATTGTGTTTCGCAAAGGGCAAAAGACCTATCTGGATAGTGAATTTGAGATTGACGCAGAAAAATTTATTAGCCATGACCGAGGACGCAACCCCGAAACCGATGAGCATATTTGGGGAGCGATCGCCGGACCATTTCACTTTGTCCGGTGGGCTAGTTTTGCCGATGAGGTGAAGGTTTGAAGTCGCCATTAGGGATTGGCTTCGAGTTCTTCCCACCTCACCACTCCCCAGTCCCCAATTCAAGCATCTGCTACATCCGCCCTTGCCATTCCGCGCAATATATGCTACTGCAATCCTATTTAATATCCGGACTTGGGGGACAAGGAGGACTTGGGGGACTTGGGAGAGGTTTTTATGAAAATCGGGTAGGGGGTAGGGTGTGGGGTGTGGGGGAGGGGGAGCTTTCTTGAGCTTTCTTGAGCTTTCTTGAGCAAGGGGAGAAAGAATTATTGCTCAATAACTCAATAACTCAATAACTCAATAACTCATTTTCCTCCCCTGCCTCCCCTGCCCCCCCTGCCTCCCCCTCCCCCACACCCTACACCCCACACCCCACACCCTGTTTCAGTAATTCCTGCGCGGATTGCTATAGTGGTGCTTTTGAAGCGCGTACCTAAGTTGAGTAAAAAAGGCAAATTAAGCATTTTCATTTTGTCGTTTGAATGTTATGATATATAAAATACGGATACTTACTGGTTTAGCTGCTTAAATAGCTATATACAGAAGTCCAAGCTAGCCATAGCTTAACAATGGCGGCATCGCCAAGTGGTAAGGCAGAGGTCTGCAAAACCTCCACCCCCGGTTCAAATCCGGGTGCCGCCTTTAAGAAAATATAAGCATTTCGGGGCTTGAAAGCCCTTTTTTATTGGCTGTTCAAAGCCTTGTTTTCAAAGCTTTGGGAAATTTTTGGGGTTATTTTGGGTAGTTTGGGTAAACAACTGGGGTAAAACTGGGGTAAAAATGTAAGGTAGAGGTTTTTACCCCAATAGAGATTTTTGGGGTAAAACTGGGGTAAAGTGGAAGGATAAAGGTGTTTACCCCAATTAATTAACCTAAATGCTTGCTGTGATTGGGCACTTAAGAGTCAGCTAATTGACTCAAATCCCTTTCAAAGTATGGCAAAAGACATTCAGATACCAAAGTCAGAATCGGCAGAATATGAAATCAATCCCTTTACTAAAGAAGAACGGGATAGCATCATTCAAGCATTTGAGGAAAGCAAGTTCTACAGCTACTATGCTCCTTTAGTCAAATTTTTATTTTTTACTGGATGCAGACCATCAGAAGCGATCGCTCTACAATGGAAGCATATTAGTGATAAATTCATTACCATCGTCCGGGCAGCAGATTTCCTGGCTTTCGTCTATCATCCCTGATTGCAAACCCACAGGCAAAGGCGAACACCTCAGGATACCCTAACTATCTTCTTTGATACCTACATCTTTGGAACAAATCCTGATCGTAGGGTGGGCACTGCCCACCAGCCCTCCCACTCGAAAATACAAGATGTCGGAAGTGAGAAACCCCAAGACAGCGAAAACATTTATTATTCTGATATTTTTTCACCATAACCTATGCTACACATAAATACTTTAACCATAGTTTTCAATAAATTTATCAATTAGTACAAAAAAAAACTCATTGACTTTTTGGACAAATAGTGAAATTGTCAATTTTATCCTGAGTTTCCATAAGCCACAGAAATATGTTTACTGCATCACACAAGCACATAACAAATGTTTTTTGTTATTCTTTTTCAAAGAGCTAAGCAAGGCAATTGATGGATAACTGTTCAGGGGGGGCAACCAGAGAATGAGGCTATAGGCGATTTTATCGAATGATTTAGCATCGATTCCTCTTTGATTTGGTCTGATGGTGCCCTAAACCCTACTAACGTCATACCCCCCTGAACGCTTACTATTTGCTTAACTGTCTTAAGTACTGTTGCATTTTTTTTGTGAAGGTGAGATTATTTGTAGGATAAAATTCAAAGGATGTTTTCAAAGTACGGGGTGTTGTAAGAAAGCTCACAAGGCTAATGGCGGAAATGTGTAGAATAGCAGTCTGGATGGATGGAGGATATACAACCACGACTCAGTACCCGATGGTCTCAGCCCTTGTCTGCCTTCTCGGGAACGCCGCAGAACAATATGTGGGCAGTCAGCCGCTGCTCCTGAAGGAAACACACTCGCGTAAGCCCTTGCGGGCACGCTACGCGAACGGGTTCTTCAAAAGTCAAGGAAAAATCAGGAGTTTGAGCGATAGCTAGATCCTAGTGCGTATAATTGGAAGCACTCATTTAAGCAATTGCTCAACCTTTGCGTGAGGTGGTAATTAGAACCATCATCAGCCCCCGTAGGGCCTTCCGGCATTGCGCCCCTACAAGTCGGAAACGACCATTATCCTTTGACCAATATGATGGTCAATTTCTACATTACGTAAGTCCTAATTATTTTTTTAAATCAGTCATATTATGGACTTCAGATGTGTTATAAGTTACAATAAGCCGAAAAGATACTTTGTAAGTTAAAGTTCAAAAGATGTTTTAAAATAGGCGGTGTTGTAAGAAAGCTCACAAGGCTAATGGGGGAAATCTGTAGAATAGCAGCTAGGATGGATGGAGGATATGGAGGAAAAACTTTATGCGATCGCTTAGCGTGCGCTTGGCACTTAGGGTAATGGATATGTTTCGTTGGAAAGTTGAAATTGTCCTCAGACTTTTGGAGAAAAAGGGTTTCGTTCTAAGCAAGACAAGAATAGTAAAAACTTACGTATAATTTCAGGTAAAAAATGCAGATAACATTGAGAAATAGACATATTGATCCGCTTAATCTAAGTCCTTTTCAAAGAATTTTACTAACAACTGATGGCACGTTAACAGAAATATTAGAAGCTTATTTGTTGGAAAAAATTCAGTTAATCAAATTATCAGAAGAATTAGTCAACATTACAAAATCTATTCCTGCTTTAGAGTTGGATATTGGAACTCAAGTAATGGAGAGAAAAATATTATTACAAGGCAAGATTAGCCTAAATAATTTTATTTACGCTGAATCCATAATTGTACCTGAAAGACTAGATACCAATTTGAAGTCTAGACTAATCCAATCGCAGGAACCAATGGGTAGGCTCTGGTTAGAACATAAACTTGAGACATTTAAAGAAATAATCGATTCAGCTATAGAAACGGCTGAGGACTTATCTGAGTTTTTTAATATAGCAAGAGAAGACAAAATGCTTTCTCGTACTTATCGAGTTTTTTCTAACAAAAAGCCTATAATAAAGATTACAGAAAAATTTCCCGAAAGCTATTTTTTGAAAAAAATTTAATTTGGAAGTTATAAAATTATTTTCAGCATACAAAGGAAATTGCTAATATATTGAGGTAAGAATGTTAGAAAAAAGAATTGTTGAGATTGTCAAAAAATATCCGGAAAAAACTGCTATCGCTTATGATAAATTAAGGATTAGCTATCAAGAACTTTATGCTGATATCCAACATTTAAGTAACCATCTAAGAATAACTGGTATCGTACTAGGTGACTGCATAGCGTTAATTTTGCCTAACAGCCCAGAATTTGCGATCGCCTTTTATGCTACTGCTAAACTGAATGCTATAGTTTTGCCAATAAATCCCCTTCTCAAAGAAGAAGAACTCAGCTACTACATCATCGACAGCAATGCTAAGGCAATTATTACCAATAGTTATGGGGCAGATATTAGTCGTAAAATCATCTCAAAGATAGACAAAAAAATAGAATTAATTGTCCTTGATGATACTTGTCTAGTTACTAAAAAAGTAGATAACTTAATAATTACAGAAAACACCTCCCCGTTTAAAGGAGATGTGCTTTATCAATACTCCTCTGGTTCTACGGGTAGACCTAAAAGAGTGTGTAGAACCCAAGAGAATTTAGAGCACGAAGTTATAAACTTTACCGAGACTATTAATATATCTCCAACAGATAATATTTTATGTATAGTGCCACTGTATCACGCACATGGATTAGGAAATTGCTTGTTAGCTGCTATACATAATGGCGCAACTCTGGTGATTTTAGAACAAGTCTCACATCAAGGAAAAACCATTGAAGTGCCATTTGTTTTTAGACGTTCGACGGTATTAGAACTTATAGAAAAAGAGAAAATTACTATCTTACCTGCTGTTCCTTATATTTTTAACACTCTAGCAGAAACACCAGATGACACTCAATTTGATGTTTCCACACTGAAACTATGCTTTTCCGCAGGTAACTTTTTATCAAAAGAGATTTTTGATAAATTTCTTCAGAGATTTGGCATTCCGGTGAGACAACTTTATGGCTGTACAGAAGCTGGTTCTATTGCGATTAATCTAGATAAAGACTTAAAAACCACCTATGATTCTGTAGGTTTGCCTTTAAAAAATATTGACATTAAAATTATTGATGATGCCGGAAAAGAACTACCAACTGGAAGTATTGGAGAGATAGTCATCAAAAGTCAAGCACTGACTAAAGGATATTGTAATAAACCAGAACTAAATCAACAGGTATTTCAAGATGGCTCGTTTTTAACTGGTGATTTAGGCAAGAAAGATGAAGTAGGGCGTGTATATATTACTGGTAGAAAACAAATATTCATTGATACAGGAGGACACAAAGTTGATCCACTAGAAATAGAAAACATCCTCATAACTCATAATCAGGTTAAAGAAGCAGTTGTTGTTGGCATCAAAGGCTTGTATGCTGGAGAAATAATTAAGGCTGTCATTGTACCTCAAAACAGAGATATTTGTGAGGAGAAAGATATTTTATCTTACTGTCAAGACAAGTTAGCTGATTTTAAAATACCGAAGATTATCGAATTTCGTCACGAGATTCCCAAAAGTCCATTAGGTAAAGTATTAAGAAAGCACTTAGTAGAGAATTTCTCAGAAACTATAAACTCATGAAAAATATTGATTTAATTAAAGAAAAAACTAAAAATGTAGTTTTAAACACTTTACCAAATATTAATAGTGAAGATTTGTCAGACTCTAGCAATCTTTTTAGCATGGGGTTAGATTCTGTTAATGCCATGACACTTGTGCTGAAACTACAGAATAATTTTGATATTAAATTTGCAGTTAATGATATTAATGCAGAAAATTTTCAAAGCATAGCAAGTATTGTGAGACTGATCGATGAAAAGCAAGGGAGATAATTTTTAGAAACAGGCTTTTTTTCCAAAATTAAAGACTCCAGCGTATCCCTAAAAACCTGAAGAAAGAAGACAAGACTACAATGAGCTATTCTGCTGAAATAAATCCATTAGAACCAAACAAGTCAGTGAAGAAGGCAGAAGGCAGAGGGCAGAGGGCAGAAGGATGCAATACAGTGTGGGCTTCAGACCCACACTGATTGCAAGCCACCAAATCGGAGATTTTGGTGGGGGCCTTAAACCCTTGCTCCCTTTGGTCGCGGGCAGA
>JADQBA010000198.1 GCA_016903675.1 Stigonema ocellatum SAG 48.90 = DSM 106950
GACTCTCCCATCAAGACAGTAGCTGATCTCAAGGGTAAGTCTGTCGCTTTTCAAAGAGCTACCGCTAGCCAATACTTTGTTGTCAAGGCTTTGCAGGAGGCTGGACTCAAGCTGAGTGATGTCAAATACCTTAACCTGATAGGACCAGAAACTCGTGCAGCGTTTATTCGTAAGAGCCTTGATGCAGGTGTGCTTGGCGATCCTCACCTTGCTGAGTTTCAGAGAACAGTTGGAGTTCGTATTCTCCGTGATGGTAAGGGGATCACAACCCAAGGAGGCTACTATTTAGCAGAGAGCAAATTCGTCAAAGAAAACCCTGACCTAGTGAAGATCATCCTCGAAGAAATCAACAATGTGGGTGAATGGGCAGAGGCGAATCCGCGAGATGTTGCCGAAATCATCGCACGTGAAGCAAAGCTTGATATTGGAACATTGGAAACAATAGTCAAGCGGAGGCGTTACACCTTAAGACCTATTACTGATGCAATTTTGTCAAAACAGCAAGAGATTGCTGACTTATTCTATGAGGAAAAATTCATCAATAAGAAGATTAATGTTAAGGATGTAGCTCTTTCCCCTGAACAATATGCAGCTTTGTCACCACCAAATATCAAGCCTTAATACCAATATAGCAATCCTATTTGAGAAGGACGAAGACAAGGGGGACTTTGAGGACGAGGGAGAGGTGCTTTCCAAAATTGTCACAGTGGTTCACAACTTGGGAGCGATCGCAGGCATTCAACTGGCTCATGCTGGGAGAAAAGCTAGCAATGCACCACCGTGGGAAAGGAGAAAAATCTTAGATGAATCAAATGGGGGTTGGCGTCCTGTGGTTTCTAGTAGTGCGATCGCTTTTAGTGAAGATCACCCCATTCCCGAAGCCTTAAACCCGCGCAGCCACAGCGGCGACATCAATTTCAATGCCAAACTGTACATTTGGCTCTGCAAAATATCCCTGCGGAAGGCGCTGGTTCAAATCTGAGGCAATGTACGTTGCCCAGGCATTGTGAAAGGCGTGCCAGTGCCGACGGATGCTTAGCGGAGGATGAAAGTGATCCAACAAAACCATGTTTAATCACAATGTTTCGGTTTATTATAGACGATTTCTTAGGGAATAGCAATCCTAAATTTGGAAAATCATCAATCTTAATGTTGTAATTTTTTACAAATTACCCTTGCTTTTTAACTAAGACTATGTGACACTACTATAAATATTCTACTAATACTCTAGCAATTTATAGGTGTTTTGTTCAGAAATACTAACTTAGGTAGACAAGCAAAGGGGGGGAACAAAGAATGCAGCAAACCATTGCTCGGCATTGATGGGATGACAAAAGTAACGGTTTGTACAGTCTGCTGAGGGTTTTTAGTGTTCCATCCCAGCCAATAGTACACGGTCTAATATTGGAGTTTTTTTTTGTATGGTATCTGAACAGCGTGGGATGCATTTAAAAATAGAAGGGTTGAGAAAGTCCTTTGGCTCTAAAGCTGTTTTACAAGGCATAGATATGGATATCATGCCTGGAGAATTTGTGGCAATTGTGGGTCGCAGTGGATGTGGCAAAAGTACAATGCTACGCCTTATTGCAGGACTAGACGCTCCAAGTGCAGGGGGTGTCTTTTTGGATGGGAAAAAATCCCTTCGTAGCCTCAACCCAACCATTCGGATGATGTTCCAAGATGCGCGTCTGTTGCCTTGGCAGCGGGTGTTGGCAAATGTAGAGCTAGGCTTGCTTGGCTCTAAAGTATTTGTACGGCAAAGCGCTTTACAAGTTCTTCGCTCTGTAGGACTCGAAGATCGGGCTAACGACTGGCCGGCTGTACTTTCTGGTGGACAACGCCAGCGAGTAGCTTTGGCAAGAGCATTGGCAAGTAAACCTGCTTTGTTGCTTCTAGATGAACCTCTCGGCGCTTTAGATGCTCTGACTCGCATTGAGATGCAGCACTTAATAGAGAGTTTATGGCTCGAACAGCAATTTACTGCCCTGCTGATTACCCATGATGTAGAAGAAGCTGTGGTTCTGGCAGATAGAGTTGTACTGGTTGAAAACGGTCGGATAACAATGAATGTTCCCATTTCCCTACCGCGTCCAAGAGCTAGGGGAAATGCAGTGCTCGCTCAGACAGTAGAACGCATTTTGCGTCATGTGATGGGCAAGCAGGAAAGCGCTGATGAAGTTAGGGACGATATGCCATTAGCTGTGGGTTCGATGAATGGTTAATTGTTGATTGGGGAATTGTTCATTGTTAAGAGTTTTGGCACAGGCGTTGGTATTGCTGATTTGCCGGTGTTTTCCGCTGTGCTGTGAAGGTGTAGAAGTGCCGTTGTTGTTCGTGATTCTTAAAAATCGAGAAGGTGTTACTTCTAATCAAGATTGGGAGAATGTTGGGCAACGGCGAACGGATAGCAATACATTCACGTTTCACAATGTTCTGGTGAAAAAAGATGAATTTTTGGGACTTCCTCATCCTCCTGATAGTGCTTTTGCTACATTTCTGGGAATCATCGCACAGCTAACCAAAACCTATGTCTATCTGGGGATTGCGTCAGGGGCATTTGTAGCTGCAAAAGGAGAAGCGGCGATTGCTATCTTCGCTGCCAAAGCCTTTGCTACGAAAGTGGGATTAGATATCACCAACCGCATTTTTGAGGTAATGGGAACCCGTTCCACTGCTAGCACATACGGCTTTGACCGTTACTGGAGAGATCTACGCACTTTCACGCTTCACGACCCCGTAGATTACAAATTGCGAGATATAGGCAATTGGGTACTGAACAACGAGTTACCCATCGTTACCCAATACTCGTAAATATTTGGTTAGTGGTTAGGAGTTAGGAGTTAGTAGCACTTTTTGACCACTAACAACCAACAACCAACAACTAACTAAAGATTTCAAAAGTTCCCTTGCTATGCTGCTGATAGGGTGGGTAATGCCACCCTACTTTCTCTATTCAATACTCAAAATTTAAGAAAAAGTAAATAACTTCTCATCTTACAAATAAATTAAAAAAAAGTCAAGACAAATACACTTAGCTGGCTTTATGCATGCAACGCATGTTGTTCACAGCCATACCATCTGGAGACATCCTAAAACACACTCAGGCTTTCTGCAACCTGAATATTATCAAAATGTTGATCGTACCCTAGAACGTGGTAAGTTTGACTTAGTTTTCTTTGCTGATATTTTGTGACGAGAGCATCTTGGACTAATTCGTAATTCGTAATTACCAACTCAATTACGAATTACAATACTTACATCTTGCACCTGGGTGAAAAACCAGGTTTCTTGAGAATGACTAAATGACTAATGGTCATCACCTTGAGTTTTGGTTGAGAAACCCGGTTTTTGATGCTGGTGCAAGATATCAGGCTAACTACTTGCATTTTGCATCGAACTGTGAAAGACTTTGTTATGTAATTATAATACTATAAATCATTCAATTTATAGTATATTGAATACTATCTTGACGTAACCGTTCACGGGAGGTAGAACATTTACCTAAGTTCTAAAACCCTTGCTTCGCAAGGGTTTTGGGTGATTTATCGTATGCGCGAATATAACCTAAAATGTCTTTTCGACAATTTCCCGACCAGTGTAGCACTTATGTCGGCTACTCAAAATTAGCTAAAAAAAATCAATTCTAGACTGGTTTTCGTACTGATTCTGTGTGATTTCATATGGCTCATTTTTTTAAACCCCCGTGAACGGTTACATCTTGACGGCGATTAAAATCGCACGGATCGCTTTCATCTCCACTCGCTCATAGACGAAGTTTCCCGTTTACCAAGGATTTCAGATGAAAATACCATTCCTTTTACAACGTCGCATTGCATTAAAGCGGATTGTGCAATATGTAGTGGTGGGATTGTTTACACTATCAACACCTTTGACAGGTAGTCTCATCCAAACCACCCAAGCACAAACAAAACCCGGAGGATTTAACTCAAAAGTAATCAACTTGGCTTATCAAACTTCTGGGGATATAGTCAAAGCCAAAAAAGTTGTAGAGCCACGTTTCAAGGCATTGGGCGTAACTGTGAATTGGGTGGGACCATTCCCCGCTGGACCGCAATTGATAGAAGCGATGAATGCAGGTAAGGTTGATATCGGTACTGTCGGAGAGACACCGCCAATATTTTCCCAAGCCGCAGGTATAACAGAAGTCATCTATATCGCCGCACGCAGACCTAGCAAAGGTCTGAATCAAGGCATTGTGGTGAGAGCTAATTCTCCGATTAAGAAAGTGTCAGATTTGAAAGGTAAGAAAGTTGCCTTTCAGAGGGGGTCGAATGCACATTATTTATTAGCAAGAGCCTTAAAAGAGGTGGATCTAAAAATTACTGATGTTCAAGTCGTTGGTCTAACTCCATCTGAAGCCCGCGATGTTTTTATTCAAAACAAGGTTGAGGTTTGGGTAGGTAGCGACCCCTTTTTGGCTCTTGTGGAAAAAAGCATCCCTATTCGTAATCTGAGAAATGCAGGTGGCATTAACACCTTGGGTGGATTTTATATTGCCAGCCGTCAATTTGTCTCCCAAAATCCGGAATTGGTGCGAGTGTTTTTAGAGGAAGCAGACAAAGTAGGAGAATGGGCTGACAAAAACCCGGATCTTGCTGCCAAAGCTCTTGCTCCTGAGGTGAAACTTGACCAATCAGTTTTAGAAACAGTGTCACGTCGAGCCGTTCGTCAGTTAAGATCGCTGACACCTTCCATCATTGCCGAACAACAGCGCGTTGCTGATTTCTATTTCCAAGAAAAAATCACCCCTCGCAAGGTAGATATTCGAGATGCTGTGCCCTCAGATGAACTATTACGAGCCATCACACCTGAGAGGCTAGGTCAATTTTAATAAAAGTCGCTTGTGATTTCAGATGATTTCATGAAAAATATTTTAAGTGGATGAATTTACAGTAGTTATTAATTCACAAAGACTATTCAAAGTTATCCAATTGTAAATTACGTACCTACTGGCACTCACCCAATGTAGATTTGCAAAAAATTACTGCAAGTCAAATGGATTCTTTGTCTATAGCAATCCTATTTGAGTTGTAAACAAATCATGCTTTCTCTGTTAACTGTTGACAGTCAACAGTCAACAGTCAACAGTTAACATGAAGATTTCACAGAAGTCTTGCATTAAATCCCTCTGTCGCTTTGTCTTGTCAATTTTCAATTTTAAGGTTGAGGAGTCATGTTCAAATTTTGCTATAATTCTCAATGGGTGCTGTTCTTCTTGTTTCTACTAGACATGCTAATGATTCTGGGGTTTTTTCCTGTAAAAAGCTGGGCGAATACCCCTGAATCTGCTGTACCAACAGACTCATCCATTTTATCTCCCATCAAGAATGCCAAAATAGTTTCTACTCAAGAGCAGTCGCCTGCGTATGTTCCTGAAGGTAGCAATTCTGAGGTCGATCAGATCACACCTGTCTCACAACTAGTCTCACCTACGATTCAGCGGCCTGCTATACCTAGTGCCCAGACATCAAGTAGCGATCCGACCGCAGATAACGATGATCCAACGATAGGTCAAGTTAATTCTGTGTCCGAGCTATCAGATGTGAAACCAACCGACTGGGCATTCCAGGCATTTCAATCGTTGGTGAAACGCTACGGTGTGATTCTGAGTTATCCAGATGGCACATTCAAAGGCAACCGTTCCATTAACCGCTATGAATTTGCAGCTGGCATAAGTGCAGCTTTAGAGAGTCTCAATCAACGAATTGGGCTTTCTACGGGAGATTTTAGACGGCAAGACTTAGATATCCTCAAAAAGCTACAAGAACAATTTTCAGCAGAACTGGCCGTACTGCGGGGACGAGTTGATAATGTGGAGGCAAAAGCAGAGTTCCTTAAACAACATCAGTTTTCCCCCACAACCGTATTGACAGGTCGAGCCCAGATTGTCTTAGGCTCAGTTTTGGCGGGCAATAACGTCGTCACCAAGCAACCAGCACCTCGGGTTCCCACATTGCAAGAGTCGGTTTCTTTGCGGTTGACCTCCAGTTTTAACGGTACAGATGCGCTATCTGTAGTACTGGGAGGTGCAAGTATTACCTCATTGGGACAAAAAGGAACTGGATTATTCGGAACTTTTGATGGGAGAACTGCTGATAACGCCAATGTTACATATCCATCCAATACAGTTCTTCTCAGTGGTATCCGCTATCGGTTTCTACCTACTCCAAATACCCAAGTCAATATTTATGCCCAGTCTGATGGAGCTAGTGAGATAGGCTTTTCTATTCCCATTAACCCATATTTTGAATCTAATTCTGCAACTGGTGCTAATGGGATTTCACGTTTTTCACGGCGGGCTCTGGTCTATAACTATGGAGATAACGGTGGTGGAATTGCGGTACTCCAGCGATTAAGTAAAGAGTTCCAATTAGGTCTAGCGTACAGCACGCCCAACAGTAACAATCCCGCAGCTAATAATGGCTTATTTCAAGGCAGATATTTAGCTCTGGCACAGCTATTATACACCAGCCCTAAGAAGTATTTTCGGGTGGCGGCAACTTACGTCAATACCTATAGCCCGCCGAGCACCCAAGGTATAAGTGGAACAAACTTCGGTCCAGCAGCTGGGAGTAACTTGGTAAACAGCACTGTTGCAGGAGCGGGAACTATAGGCAACCTGTATGGCGTACAGGCGTTCTATCAACTTAATCCCAAATTTGCAATTAATGGGTGGGTAAGTTATGCCGCACACCGCTATTTGAAGAACGGAGATGGTCGAGCCATGGATTGGGCGGTAGGACTGGCATTCCCGGATCTTATTAGTCAAGGTAGTGTAGGGGGGGTGCTTGTTGGTATGGCGCCGAGACTGATCAGTCTCAGTAAAAATGTTGATTTGGGAGCAGGTCTGGGAAAATCGGACAAAGATCTCTCCCTGCATGTTGAGGCATTCTACCAATATAAAGTCCGAGATAATATTGAGATTACGCCAGGTCTGATCTGGGTTACTGCACCGGACTCTGATGCTAGCAATCCTGGTAGTTTATTTGTTTGGATTCGTACTCTTTATAGGTTTTAATGAAACGGCACTGCATCCACAATCTTTTGGTGCATAAAATAATCTTACTGGTGTCGTACCCCCACAATGTATTGCATTCGGGCCTAACTGAACGCTTATCTTGACCACCCTCCCTTGCAAGGCTCTTTGCAAAGGGGTTGGGCCTGTAAAAAACCATGAACTACTGTGCCACTCGTAGCACAGTAGTTCATCCATTTTGTCTATTAAAGACTTGTATTGTAGCTAGGATTATGCAACAATACAGTTATAAAATACTATAAATCGATAAACAAATAATATTTTTTAAATTCTGATGCAAGCACTGCTAATGGCTAATAGCTAATTGCCTGAGTAAGATTAGCTGTTGATTATTAGCTACCTATTCCTGAAATTTTCACCACAATGGTTGCTATAGTCAAACCTCAGGATTTCAAAATCTTTCGCCGCTTTAGTAAGCTGCTCTTATTGCCAGGATTGTTCACCTTAGCAACTTCGTTGACGTTAGTCAGTTGCACACAAGAAAGCCAAAAAGCGGAAACCCAAACTGCTGCTAGTAAAGTATCGAACACCAATACATCTGAAATCAAGACCAAAGTACTCCACATGGGGTATCAACAAGCTGGCGATCTAGTCAAAATAAGGTAATAAATAATACAATTAATCTATGTAATTAACGCATTAAGAACCGAAGTGAAAAACATCTTAATTTTGACTTGTTACCAACACTATTGACTCACCCGTTCGCGTAAGCGTCGCTACCGCGACGCTCGTAGCGTCAGCGTCTCCCCTTGGGAGAAGGGGCGTTGTCCCTTTTTTCAATGCGTGACTTTTGACTTATTACCTTAGCTTTTGACTTCTCGCATAGCGAGTGGGCTGCGTTGCAGGAGTTAGCCGATTTTATGGAATATTCCATCATAAGAAACAATGGAACAGAAGTCGAAGAATTAAGTCCAGAAGAGTTCACCAAATTATGTAAATGGCTATTGACAAAACCATAATAGCCAAGTTATCTTGAAACAGATAAAAGTCAGTCGAAAAATGCAGAGTTTTACCACCCAAACAAAGCTGAATAGCGAAGATAAAAACTCAATAAATTTCCTAGAAGCTATGGCAGCTAAGTTTGGTGCGGTAGAGCGGAGCGCCTTTAATGCTATCAACAAGGGCAGAGTAATTGACAAGGCTTTTGAGAATGAATTACAGCAGAATAATGGGCTTAGTTCCCAAGATGTTCGGAATATCATCACGAAAGCTGAGGCTAATTATAAGTCCCAAAAAGAATTAGTGAATCTCTATATAGATCAGACCAATGATTCGATCAACTCCATTAAATCAGCTATCAAAAAGTTTGAGGATCAAATTAAACTTCTTCGACAGCAGGGGAATAAAAAGCAATATTTGTTGAAAAGAATCCCCTCTCTTGAGTTTAAAATTCATCATAAAAAACGCAAACTAGCACGTAAAACTGCTCGGCTAGCTGAACTAGAAGCCACGAAGAAGTCCGGTAATTTCTCGGTAACGTTTGGTTCAAAAGAACTATTTAAAGCTCAATTTAATCTGCACGAAAATGGTTACAGGAATCATGAGGAGTGGTTAAAAGACTGGCAAGCAGCGCGGTCTAACCACATCTTTTATGTAGGGTCTAATCGCTTTGGCTCTGGTAATTTACTGTGTCGGTTGACTGAAACAGGTGAACTAACAATTACGGTTCCGCCCGAACTAAAGGAGCCCTTACGGGTTCGCCAGTCGCCTACGGAGGGAGACCCTCCTTCAGCGCTGGACTCACAGTTTGGCACTCATATTACATTTAATGGCGTTACATTTCGTTATGGACAAGAATATATTAATGCAGCCTTGACCCCGAAGAGGTTTGAAAATACCAACAAGAAGACAGGTGAATTAACTTACAGGACGGGGACAATTGCACCATTAACTCATCTGATTATTAAAAAAGGTGAGCAATGGTATCTGCATACTACTGTAGAGTTACCAGAAGTTCCTTATCAATCGCATAGAATTAATGGCGTTCTAGGAATTGATCTAAACCCCAATTCTGTGGATTGGTCAGTATGTGATGCCGAGGGAAACTTAAGAGGAAAAGGAAACATTAAGTTAAATATTCAACATAAGTCAACAAATGCAACTAAAGACGCAATTGGTAAAGTATGTGCTGAGTTGGTAAGAATCGCCGAAAACTATGGTGTTCCTATTAGTATTGAAAAGTTAGACTTTGCTAAAAAGAAAGCATCTTTGGGCGAAAAGTCTTCAAGATACGCGCGGATGCTTTCTAATTTCGCCTACTCTACATTTGCTCAGATGTTGTTAGCTAGGTGTCAAAAGTTTGGAATTGAACTTATCAAAGTCGAGCCTGCCTATTCTTCTGTGCAAGGCTTGACGAAGTTTATGGCAATGTACGGGATGGACAGCGGGAGCGCAGCGGCTCTAGTCCTTGCTCGTCGTGCCTTAAAGAAATCTGAGCGCTTACCTCGCGCTCTCCATGTCGCCCTAAAGAAACCGGCGGATAACTTTAGGCACGTATGGCGAGCATGGAGCGTGGTGGCAAAGGTACTGAATACGAAAGGTTCTCGGAACCGACATGTATTTTTTACCCAGAAGTCGGGGGCAAACAGCCGAAAGCAGGTCACGCTTACTGGTCTTAGCTTGAACCGAAAGGTAAAGGCTTTGGGTAGTAAGCAAGGTGCAAGCCACTTGCGAGTTAGGAGCACGACTCCTGGCATTCTTGGGTGAGACTCCCAGGCGAAAGTACCCCCGGTGCGCTTGAGGGTACGGCTTGTAAACAGAGGGAAGGCATCCCGTGCCAAAACGGGTTTTTAATACACTGCCCAAGTTTACTTAAGTTTTTGATAGCGCTGTCCCGCCAAATTCTTCCATTAAGAGCGCTTTGGATCTCAAAGGACAAACAGTCGTCTTCCAAAAAGCTTCTGCATCTCACTATTTCATTATCAGAGCCTTAGAAGATGTGGGTTTGAAATATAGCGATATTAAAGTCCAGAGTATACCTACCGTGGAATCTACTGCTGTATTTATGCAAGGGAAAATTCCCGTTTGGGTAACTAGCGATCCCTATCTGGCTTTGGTTGAAAAAGCAGGTAAAGTGCGGGTTCTCAAAACTGCCCAAGGGCTTGATTCACCCGGCGGGTACTATATCGGCGCAAAGCAGTTTGCAATTGATAATCCACAATTGCTGCGGATAGTCATTGAAGAGATTGATAAAATCCAGCGCTGGGCTGAAGCACATCCCAAAGAGACTGCAAGACTGATTGCACATTATCAGAAACTACCTTTGGACGTGATGGAAGTGGTCATCAAGCGTCGCTCCTATGGATTGAGAGCCATTTCCCCAGATTTAATCAAAGATCAACAGCGAGTTGCAGATTACTTCTATAAAAATGGTGTGCTTCCCAAACCTATTAATGTTCAAGAAGCTTTGTTGACACCTGAACAATATGCAGCAATTACTCCTCCAACAATCAGTCAAAAATAATACTGAAAACAAATGACACGCAATTTGATGAAAATTTTAGTTGTCTTGTCCAGTTGGACGGATGAGGATTTCATTGACATTAACGTGAGCAGGCTGGGTAACTGCATAAAGAATTGCGGCTGCAATATCTTCGCTTTGCAGAGGTGTGATTGATTGGCGTCGTTCTTCAATACGTTGTTTGGCAACTATGTCGGTGATATGGTTGTTAATTTCCGTATCCACTAAGCCTGGTTCAATAATTGTGACGCGGATGTTGTCTTTGTAAACTTCCTGTCGCAATGCTTCTGAGAGAGCATTGACACCCCATTTGGTGGCATTGTATACCCCAACACCTGCCCGCGCTGTTCGACCAGCTACTGATGATATATTGACTATATGCCCCGATTTTTGGTTCTTGAGGTGGGGTAAAGCAGCGTGGATCACGTATAGTAATCCTAAGACGTTGAGGTCGAACGATCGCCTCCAGTCTGAAGTATTTGCGCCATCAATAGTGCCTAGCAGAGCAATGCCAGCATTATTGACGACAATATCCACCCTACCCAATTGTGCGATCGCATCACGCACCAGGTCATTGACTTGGGTTTCGTCAGTCACATCAGTTACAATAGGCAATGCCTTGCCGCCACTGGCTTCAATACGTTCTGCCAAGGTATTCAGACGTTCAGCACGTCTAGCTGCAAGTACTACTTTTGCCCCAACTGAAGCCAAGGCGATCGCCGTAGCTTCGCCAATTCCCGATGAAGCGCCAGTAATAATTGCTACTTTTCCCTCTAGTTTACCTGCCATATGATCTAACTCCTTAGTAATTAGTGACGATACCAGATCAACTTGTTTGAACTGGTTTCCTCTTGGGAAACCTCAACACAGATGCAATTGCTGCGACTTTCACGTCAACACAGCCAAAATGGCTCCAAAGAAGTCAAATTGCTGTTTGCCTTCTGTGGGTACATAAGGTGACACTACCCTGGCGATGAGGAAACTAGTTACGATCCCCAGTGGTACATTAATCAGAAATATACTACGCCAGCCCGACCAGCCTAGTAAAAGTCCGCCAGCAGAAGGACCAAAAGCGATTCCCAAAGATACGACACTGCCGATGATGCCAACAGCCCGACCTCTATTTAACTATAAATTCTATAAACTGATAAACTTACTGTACTATAAGAGATAGCGTCAAAAATTTCCACCCATCACAAAGATAACAAACACAGCAACAGATACAGCAAGTATAAACATCCTCAAATTAGGTTAATGAAATACGTCAATCTAGGGAAAACCGGACTAAAAGTATCGCGCCTATCCCTTGGCACCATGACTTATGGCTCACGCCAATGGCGAGAATGGGTGCTGGAAGAAGAAGAAAGTCGCCCGTTTATTAAACTTGCTTTGGAATTGGGCATTAATTTCTTTGACACAGCCGATGTTTACTCCTTGGGTGTCAGCGAAGAAATAGTAGGAAAGGCACTCAAAGACTTTGCAAAAAGAGAGGAAGTCATAATTGCTACTAAAGTTTACAACAAAGTAGGGGATGGTCCCAACGACAGGGGATTGTCTCGCAAACATATTTTTGATAGCATCGATGCCTCATTACGACGGCTACAGACAGATTACGTAGATTTGTACCAAATTCATCGCTGGGATGACGAGACACCCATTGAGGAAACCCTAGAAGCACTGCACGATGTCATCAAATCTGGTAAGGTAAGATACATTGGTGCATCAAGTATGTACGCTTGGCAATTTTCCAAAGCCCTCTATACGGCAGATAAATACGGTTGGACTCGCTTCGTTTCCATGCAAAATCACTACAACCTAGTCTATCGAGAAGAGGAACGAGAAGTGTTGCCATTATCTCGCGCTGAAGGAATTGGGATCATTCCCTGGAGTCCTTTAGCGCGGGGTTTTCTGGCTGGAAATCGACAAAAGCAAGGTTATGGTGAGACTGTGCGAGCAAAAACCGATGAATTTGCTCATAATCTCTACTATCAAGAGTCGGATTTTCAAATTGTCGATCGCGTCGTAGACTTGGCTCAAAAACGCGGTGTTAAACCCGCCCAAATTGCCCTAGCTTGGTTATTGCATCAACCGGGTGTGACAGCCCCTATCGTTGGTGCTAGCAAAATAGAACATCTCAAAGAAGCAGTCGAGGCTGTGGATTTGGTGCTTTCCGAAGAAGAACGCAAGTTGCTCTCCGAACCCTACAAACCCCACCCAATTTTAGGCCATCGCTAGTAGGGGCAGGGGAAACCAAGAGTGCAGCGCTGGGGACCCAACCTACGTGAACGTAAGTTTTTGGCTTAACCGAACCTGGGCATGGGCAGGCACTACCCCCTTTCAATGGACAAAACAAATCGCCTCTCACTTTGGTGGGACTCGCAATCCCTTGATCTTTACTTGGGGTAATCGAATTAAAGATGGTGGTGGAATTCTGAACTAAAAAATGTAGAGACAATTTATTTGATAATTTGGTAGTGCGAGCAAGATGCTCACTTGTCATCGGAAGCAAGCAGGATGCTTGTACTACCTTTGAAAAAATCCAATGCTCGCAATTGCCTCTACATTTCGTAATTCTTCAAAACGGATAAAGTTATTATTTGTAACTGGGTGCAAAATTTTAAAATCATGAATGAAATTATCCCAATACTTGACAAAATAGCATTCTTATCATTTGTCGTTGCTACTATGTTTGTCACAGGTTTAAAGTTAACTGTAAAGCAGATTTGGCAACCTCTTTGTAATACTCGCTTGGTCATTTCGTCGCTGTTGGCAAATTTTGTCTTAGTGCCAATTTTTGTATATTTACTACTGCAAGTCATACCACTCAGCGAACCTGTGAAAGATGGTTTGATCATCATGGCATTAGCCTCTGGTCCTCCAGCTTTACCTAAACTTGCCCAAATAGTTAAAGGGAATTTAGCTTTTGCTACAGGGCTGATGATGTTGTTAATGTTAGGTACAATCTTTTATATGCCGCTGGTACTACCATTAGTTTTAGAAGGTGTACAAGTCAATTCTTGGGATATTGCTAAACCATTAATTTTTATGATGTTAGCACCGTTGGGAA
>JADQBA010000023.1 GCA_016903675.1 Stigonema ocellatum SAG 48.90 = DSM 106950
ACATTCAACAGCGTAATTACCCAGAAAATTGTCAATAATAATGCTGATCTTAATCAGTACGTCAGCCAGCAAATCGACAACACTTATGAGCAAAAAATCCAAGCTCATATCCCGGTAATTACTCAAAGAATTGTCAATAATAATGCTGAGCTAAATCAGTACGTCAGCCAGCAAATACAGCAAAATGTCACCAGCAACACTGAAATTAATCACGAGATTGTGAACCTGGTTGCCAACAGTCCTGAAATTAACAACAAGATTGACAACCTCCGCAACGATTGGAATCAGACGTTCATCAGTTTGGTGACACAGCACGTCGATGAAGTGATCAACACCATCGGCGGCAAAGAGACATTCAACAGATTAATCACTCAGAAGATTGTCAATAATAATACTGAGTTAAATCAGTACGTCAGCCAGCAAATACAGCAAAATGTCACTAACAACACTGAAATTAATCACGAGATTGTGAACCTGGTTGCCAACAGTCCTGAAATTAACAACAAGATTCAGAACCTCCGCAACGATTGGAGTCAGACATTCATCAGTCTGGTAACACAGCACGTCGATGAAGTGATCAACACCATCGGTAGCAGAGACACATTCAACACAGTAATTAATCAGAAGATTGTCAATAATAATGCTGAGCTTAATCAGTATATCAGCCGGCAGATACAGCAAAATGTCACCAACAACACTGACATTAATCACGAGATTGTGAACCTCGTTGCCAACAGTACTGAAATTAACAACAAGATTCAGAACCTCCGCAACGATTGGAGTCAGACATTCATCAGTCTGGTAACACAGCACGTCGATGAAGTGATCAACACCATCGGTGGCAGAGACACATTCAACAGATTAATCACTCAGAAGATTGTCAATAATAATGCTGAGCTTAATCAGTACTTCAGCCAGCAAATACAGCAAAATGTCACCAGCAACACTGAAATTAACAATGAGATTGTGAACCTCGTTGTCAACAGTACTGAAATTAACAACAAGATTAATAACGTCTACAGAGATATTGACATCAAGATTGAGAACGTCCGCAAAGAGTGGAATCAGACATTCATCAGTCTGGTTACACGGAACGTTGATGAACTGATCAACATAATAGGCGATACAGAGACATTCAACATCCGGATCGCGAATTTGATCAACATCAAGGTGGACGAGCTTCTCAACCAAATCTTGAGAGTCAAGAACGAACTGACTGTGATCATGAACAATTCAGACAGACATCTCTATGAGTGGACTCTGGGAGAACTCATGGTAATCAAGGGTTGCTTAACTGACCGTCAGGTTCTTGTCGAGCAGCTAGTTACCTTTAGCACTGAACTCAGAACCAAGCTGGATAATACCCTCTGCGTGGACATCAAAACATTCAAGCCGTTCAAACCTATCTCCATAGCTCCGACGCAGCAACAGTAGAATGCCACGAGCACCAAACTGACCCAATACTGCGTAGGATTTGCAAAAATTAGAAACCCGGTAACTTTGGCGAAACCGGGTTTCTGGCACCTCAACTATTCAAAACCTACGCAGTATTGCAAACTGACCGATTTATAACTGTGTTCTGGAGTAATTCCCACCCTGACCGCTAATTAAAATCTCAGGAAATCAGGGTAGAGGGTTCAGTCCCTTTATCCTGATTTTTCGTTTCGCAGGTGCTCAAAACGATTAAGTCGGAGGGGTAGTCGAGGTTATACAAATCTTTTAACTCCAGGTATCCCTTGTACGACTTACGCATTGACAGAAACCACCAACTGTGCATTACCTCTCGTTACAAGGCTCTGCCTTGTAATGCTGTTGTGCGAGGCTCTGCCTCGCGTCAAACCAGGAGGCAGAGCCTCTTTGATCTTGTTCTGTGGCAGCAGCCCAAGAACGAGGCAGGGCAAGACGTTTAGCAAAACGTGCCTCTTGATCACATGATGGTCAATGTGTAAAGTGCGTAAGTCCTACCTTGATTTCTTTGCCCTGTTGATGAACAAGAGAAAGAACGATACCAGAGAATTCTGGGTTTTCGGTGTTGACAAAGCCGTGGGTAGCAAAGCGTAAAATGCTGAACTGATGAGAGCGCACTGGATGTCGCCCATATTCTATGGTCTTGACCAGTCCTCTGTTTGCAAGCCTACAATTTGTCTAAAATCCGACTCATTACGAGTGAGCAAAATTGCTTTATTGGTCAGCGAGATCGCGGCAATTTTTAAGTCCATATTACCCAGCCGAGGATAGGCTTTTCGTAAACTTTGATGCTCTAGGGCGGCTGCCTGACTGAAACAGACAATCATGATCCAGCGGTAATCTAACACCCCTACGCAAAAAAATGCAAGACCGCAACAGGGTTTTGGCAGACTATATAAAGTCAAAAATTTGGTGGGATTTTTCAGTAAAATCTGAGACTGTGAGGATTTACTGAGTTAAAAATTAGGGTGTGCAGTTTCGACAAACCCAACGCAAACATAGCGTGGTCAAGCCTACACTGTGGGGTAATGTGAATCTTTTTGGCTCGACGCTTGACTTTGGGACTACCCGCAGGATTTATGTCTGTTTCGCTTGCGTCGATATCTCTAGACAGTGTTATGATAGCACTATTAAACACTGGATGACAAGGGGGAATTTAAAATAGAAAATAGGGGGTATGAAAACACTGACTAGTGCTACCATGCCCCCTGGGAAAAGATTAAATATTTACTTCACAGACCTTGACGATTTAGAACTCTATGCCCAAATTGAAGCCATAGCCAAGGACGAAAAACGATCCATGAGCCAAATGATGAAGATGCTAGCGGCATCCGCGATTGCAAAACAAAAGAGAATTAAAGCCGAGGAGGAAAATGACTGAATTAACATTGAAACTTTCCTTCACAGACAAACCATAACATAGACTTATGACCACTAATCAGCCCGAATCTACAGAAGCACGCTTAAACCGACTAGAGACACTCTTTTTAAATATGGGTGAAACAGTCGTAGGACATGACAACACTATTGATGTACTGGTAGCAAACATTCAGCAGCTAACGGAAAATGTCAATAATTTAACAGAACAAACTAACCGAAATTTCAACATTCTCGGTCAAAGAATGGATTCATTAGCCGAACAAGCAGCCCAAGATCGCCAGCAAGCAGCCATTGAGCGCCAAGAATTCCGCAGGCAGATGGAACAGAGGGAGCTAGAAATACGCCAAATTTGGGAGTATTTACGCGATCGCTTCGGGCGGCAGCAGCCTTCAGACATAAAACCCCAGTTTTCGGTCAATCTAACACCCTCTCAATGGGAGAACTTGAAGCAAGTGCAAGTGGAATTAATGGCGGCGTAGGGAGAAAAAGGGCGATGCCTGCTCTTGGCTTCGCCTACGCTATTATTGGAGCGATCGCCCCCGAGTGCGTTCAAGTGGAGATAAGAAACCAGGTCGGTACTTTGCTTTCTAGCACTGTCTTAATCCCCACACCCCGACACCCCCACACCCCTAGAAATATGCCGCTGAAACCGAATCAAAGAACTAAGGTAGATGATACAGAAGACAAGCTATTTTACGAATATCCCCGCTTCGTCACCCACGTAGACGAGGGTTTTATTCAACAGCTGACGAATTTGTATCGCGATCGCCTCAAACCCCACACCCGCATTTTTGATATGATGAGCAGTTGGGTGTCGCATCTGCCAGAAGAGATAGAGTTTGATCATGTGGAGGGACACGGACTCAATGCCCAGGAACTGGCACGCAATCCTCGACTGAATCATTACTTTGTGCAAGATATCAACGAAAATCCTCTGCTACCCCTTCTGGAACAAGACTTCGATGCTGTTCTCAACTGCGTTTCAGTGCAGTATTTGCAATATCCAGAAGCTGTATTTTCCGAAATTCACCGCATCCTCAAACCAGGTGGCGTAGCAATTATCAGCTTTTCTAACCGAATGTTTTTTCAAAAGGCGATTCAAGCGTGGCGAGAGGGAACTCAAAAGAGTAGAGTGGAATTAGTAAAAAGCTACTTCTCTTCTGTGCCAGGATTTACGTCTCCAGAAGTCATAGTTCGTAAGTCAACAGTGAGTAACTTCTTACAGTTGATAGGTGCAGGTGGGGGCGATCCATTCTATACTGTGATAGCTTACCGTAATGAGAGTTAGGAGTGGGGAGTGGGGAGTGGGGAGCGAGGAATGGGGAGTGGGGAGTGGGGAGTGGGGAATGGACAGTGGGTGGCGAGCACCACCCGCTATGAATGAAAAAAACTCTCTTTTCCTTTACACCCCCACTCCCCCACACCCCACTCCCCACTCCCTTACACCGCTGTGTTTAGAAAAGCTCTGATAATTACCAAGAATGTTTTGCATCAAGGAGCCAAAAATGATTTTCCCCCGCGCCCGTAGAATTTTAGCAGCTTTGCTGTTATCTCTGGTACTATTTACCACAGCCTGTGCGGCGAAGACTCCTACACGTTTTGATCAGGCACAACAGCAAAGTACTCAGCAAAAAAGCGGTCAAGCGATCGCTAAGGATGCAACCCAGGGTAGCGAATTTAACAAGTTTTTTCCTCAGCCTACGGATGGGTATGAACGTGTCTATACCCAGGAGAAAAAAGGTTTTGCTGAAGCCAAGTTGAAAAAAGCTGGCAAAGAACTGGCTGTGATTTCAGTTTCTGATACACAAGCAACAAAAGGAACAGCCAATCCAGCGGAGAAATTTAAAAGCAGCACTCAGACAATAGCCGGGTATCCATCTGTTACCCAAGGCAGTACTGGCACTGCTATTTTAGTTGGCAATCGCTATCAAGTGAAAGTGCAATCCCGCGATCCGTCATTTACAGCGAGCGATCGCGAAGCTTGGTTACAGAAATTTAACCTTGATGGTCTGTCGCGCTTGAAAGCGTGAAATAACTAACAAATGTTGTTGGTTGATAGTTGGTAGTTGATTGTCTGAATAACAACAAACAACAACAAACAACCAACAACAAACAACAAACAACAACTAAGGAGACTATTATGGCTAAACCAATTCAACAGTTGGTTGATGAACTTCCAACTAATAACCTCACAATTTCTGCGTTGCGATCGCTAGATTTTATCGCTCCGGGTGAGTGGCAAAACGTGGTTGGGTTTGTGAACACCATTAAAACCGTTACTGGTGAAACTGACGAAGACCTGATTCAGCAAATTGGCGAACGAGCGATTTATCTGTACAACGACCGTTCTCAAGGATACCAACGAGCCATGTGGCTCTATCAAACAGTTGATAGCACAGATAAAGCACTGGGTGCAGCAGTTTTGGCTAACAAAGTTGGTGAAAAAATTCCCCTTTTGGGTTTTTTAAATACCATCACTCCTAAAGCTGAGAAAGCACAAACCATTGATCTATGCCTGAAATTAGTTGCTGAGTTAACAGCCTTCTGCCAAATCAACGGTATTCCTGGAGACAGCATTGGAGATTTCGTCGCCTCTTTAGGTGAATATAGCGGTGAGTCCTTCATCCGCATGGCTGCCTTGGTTTGCTTTGATGGTTTAATACCCTTAGGTTCGGGCTTTGCTGACAGAGCACTCTCTTGGATTAGTCAGACAAGTCCACATGAATTAGAACAAAACTCGACTTTCCAAAACATTAGAGACGATATTCCAGGTCAAGATTCCGGCAGCAAGCTAAACTTTATTGGTGAAAGCTTCAACTCAGTGACAGGTTGGATGGGTAACCTCGTTGCCTCACATGATTTATCACCACAAAAGATTGCTGGGAATTTGCAAGGTTTTATTGATTTTGCTGGTGACAAATTAGACTACCTCGGAGCGTTCCTAGATGTATCGACGAATTACTACGAACATACAGGTACGCAAACTTTAGCACGACGCTTGATTGAGCGAGCTTCGGCTGAAATTTAGAGGGAGAATTATGAATTATGAATTATGAATTATGAATAAAATAATTCATAATTCATGATTTTGATAGGAGGAAAGAAGAATTGGTAATTCGTGATTACTCAATCGCCAAAGTTTTATCAGGTAAGAAATGTACCTAATGTACACGAGGAGCATTCCAGCCGGGTTGCGTGGAACAACGACGAGGATCTTGGAAAAAACAAGGACTAGGCAGAGGCCAGGTTTGCTTTGTAGGCATAAATATTTCCTGAGAGGAGTTCATTTTTTTTTGATTGCTGCTATCTGGAGTAAACTTTTGTAAAACAATTCTCCGAGACAGATTATTGGCTCCAACTCCGCTGAGGTTCAATATCAGTAGAACATAGCTCAAACCTTTACCATATTCGGCTCTAGCAAATTGATGATTAGAACCCTGAACATTATAAGGCATCAGTTGTGTTGTGCCCCGGTCGCAATCAAATTTGGGAGCACAATTTCCCAACTCAAATATCTTAATGCTTAATGTGTTATATCCAGTTAATTTGATAGCAAAGCGTGTAATTCGCCGGGTCTTTGGATTAGTGTTGACCCAATTACTGATAAAATCTTGAGGGGCTGCAAAAGCAGAATCAGCCAGACTCACAGCCAAAAATACACTAGAAGTAGCAAGAGTTATTGCACGTCTCAACATAAGAGTTTGCCTTATTTAAGATAATTGCTAACTAATGAAAATCTTCTTCGGCTATGGTTTACTCTCCCATTAACCATTCCAATTGTTATAGCGCTTTTCAATTGGTGTGAGGTACATTCAAGAGTTAAGGAACCGCAGATAAACGCAGATAAACGCAGATGAATTTGTACTTTATCCGGATGAAAACCGCTATAATTACGAATTACGAACTACGAATTATTTTGAGGATGGCAGCTTCACTTAACTATCAGCTAGAGCGGTGAAAGCTTCATGGCATCACACATATTTTTAGTTTCTGGAGAGACATTTTTATGTGTTTGCAAGTAGTGATTCAGAAATTGACATCTGTCCCTCAATAAATCATTTAACTGCACATCACGACCATTATTAAAATCAATTTTCCAGAGCTTCACAGTAGTATCATCACTGGTAGAGGCAATGGTCTGACTGTTATCTTTCTCGTTATCTTGTTTGGGGCGGAAACTTACCTGATTGGTTGGTTGTCTGTGACCTCTTAGAATTGCTAACAAAGTACCATCTAATTTCCAGACCTTCACAGTGTTGTCTCTACTAGTAGAGGCAATCATCTGACTGTCAGAACTAAATGCTATGCCATAGATGTTGTGTGTGTGAGCGGCAATTGTTTTTATCAATTTGCCCTCTCTAAAATTCCAGAGTTTTATGGTGCCGTCATAATTACCAGAGGCAAGAATTTTTCCATTAGGGCTAAACTTCACAGAACTAACAATTTTCTGCTCAGGATCATCTATTTTTTGCTGCTGTTGAGGAGTTTTTAAAATCTTTAGAGGCTTACCCTTGAGGTCCCAAATCTTCACTTGACCGTCATAGTAGCCGGTAGAAGCAAGGGTTTGACCATCAGGACTAAAATCTATGCCATAGATCACACCCCCAACCTTGATGACATCTGGATCTTTGATGAGTTGGAGGGATTTGCCGTTGTTTGTGTCCCATAGCCTGATGGTGCCATCAAAACCAGAAGAGGCGAGAGTTTTACCATCTGGACTAAACCTTACACCATAAACTATATTCTCATGACCTTTAAGAGTTCTCAGGAGTTTTCCCTCTACACTCCAAAGCTTAACTGTCTTGTCATTACTAGCAGCGGCGATCATCTTGCCGTCAGGGCTAAATTCTACGCTCCAGACCTGATCTGTCTCTGGCAAAGTTCTCAGTAAGTTGCCATGGATGCTCCAAAGTTTGATAGTTTTATCTGTACTGCCAGAGGCAATAGTTTGACCATCAGGGCTAAAGCTTACTCCTACAACTGGAGCTTTATGACCTTCTAAACGATTATGCTCCCGTACTTGATTGATAACCGATCTCAGTTGATTCAACGCACGAGTATTTTGTCCGCCTATCTCTTTCAACTGCCCTAGTGCTTTCACGCTTGCTATCAGCGCTTCAAGCTGATTATTCGTGTCAAGAAGTCGTTGAGGTTCCGAAATCAAGGCACTGATGGCGGTTTCTTTACGATGTTCTGCCTCTATTCCAAATCTGATCGCAAAGGCTGCAAGGACTGTCAACAAGCATCCTGCCCCAATCACAATCTGGGTTCGTTGTTTTTGGACTTTTGCTCTGGCTTCTGCTTCTTGTTGACGAGACTCCGCAAGTTCTCGCAGTTGGCGTTCTTGCTCTAGCTCTCGCGCTCTTGCCTCTTCTTCTCGCCGTTTAGCTTCCTGAATCGCCTGTCTGCTCGCTTTTACTAATGCAGACAGCACCTCATCGTCGCCCAACACCTCAGCATCGGGACTGTTGAGCCACCCCTGAGCTTCAGCCAGTTCTACCTCATCAAGCAAACCGCCACTTTCTTTACCTAACCGTACCCACTCCTCAGCTTGATGTACTAGTCGCCTGCGGATTTGTTCCGCCTCCCGTCGCTGTGCTATCCATTGCTGTAATTTTGGCCAACCGCTAATGAGAGCTTCATGAGCAATGTCTACCTTGATATTATTGGAGCCTTCCTCGCCGCTAAGAGTTAGTAAGCGGCTATCTGCCAAATGGCGTAAGGTTTGCATAAACAGGCTTTTGTTCTCATCAGAAGTACTTAAGGTATCAATTGACTGCTGGCGACGAGTATCAGCGCGTCCTTCGGCAAACTGCACCAAACGCAGAAAAATTCGGCGGGCGATCGCCTCCTGTTCTTCACTCAAGCCCGCCAAAGCGGCATCAGCTCGATAGGCGATCGCCACTTGTAATCCTGTGAGCTTTTTACTACCCAAAGTTCCGTAAGCGTTACGGGAAAGCACGAAAGCTTCGTAGGCTCTAAAAGGCAAGAGTCGCCGCTCTACCTTCTCCCATAACAGCACCAGCGTCTCTTGGATCAGAAGTTCAAGCTAGAGCAAAAGTGGGCAGTGCGTAGACGCGAAGCGGCTTGTCGTTAGACATCGCGTGACTTTTATCGAGCTATTTTAGATTATCAACCTCAGATTGTTCACTTCTGTGGTCATGGTGTTGGGGAAGATGGAATTGCTCTGGAGGATGAAACGGGGCACCAAGAACTTGTACAAGCAGATGCACTTTCTGGAATGTTTGAGGTATTTGCTACAAACGGTTTAAAATGTGTCGTGCTAAATGCTTGTTATTCAGAAGTGCAAGCAACCAGCATCAGCCAACACATCGATTATGTGATTGGTATGAATCGAACCATTGGTGATCAAGCAGCTATCAATTTTGCAGTAGCTTTTTACGATACTCTTGCCGCCGGAAAAAATGTGGAATCTGCTTTTAAACTAGGTTGTTCTCAACTTATTGGTTTAAAAGAAAACCAAACCCCACTAATAAAAAAAAGACCAATTATTGTTCCGATGCAGCCAAGTTTGCAATCCAACGAAACCCCCATTTTCAAACACTCATTAGCAGAGAATGCCCCTGTTGTTTCCTCTCAAGACAGTCGCAATGATATTTTACCTGTAGAGGAAAATGACTTTCGCTATGATGTCTATATTAGTTACGTAGACAAAGAGCCTGATACTACCTGGGTTTGGGATACACTACTGCCCCGACTAGAACAGGCTGGTTTAGACATTGCGATTTCTGGTGACGTTGAAATTCCTGGTGTAGCCCGCGTCATCAACATTGAGCAAGGCATTAATGAGTCCAAACGCACTATAGTTGTGCTGTCAGAGGCCTATTTGGCAGATAATATGGCGGAATTTGAGAACGTTTTAGTGCAAACAATGGGTATTCAAGAACGTAGCTATCGGCTGCTACCCGTAAAATTCGCGCCAATTGACCAAAATCGCTTACCTACGCGACTTAGTATGCTGACTACACTAGATCTTGTGCATCCTCGCCGTGCGGAACGCGAGTTTGTTCGTTTAGTGACAGCTTTGCAAGGCCCCTTACAGTATCAAAGTTTTAAACCCAATACCCGTGAATGAATGGAATCAGAGGGCAGTAGTCCTGGTATTTCATTCTCATTACCGCCCTCAAGATAGCCCAATTCAAGCACCCCTCTCCCAATTTGGGAGAGGGGCTTTCTGTGAGGGCTTTCATTCAGATGTGGGTTATGTTGGTAATTTGAGAGTTGCCACAATTGCAGACAGGTGCGATTCAAAAAGTTGAAAATTTTCTATTGTTTCAAACTTACCTGTTTCCAAGGCTGGGTTAAAGGCAGTGGTAATGACGTAAAGTGTACT
This sequence comes from Stigonema ocellatum SAG 48.90 = DSM 106950, assembly GCA_016903675.1. Taxonomy (GTDB): domain Bacteria; phylum Cyanobacteriota; class Cyanobacteriia; order Cyanobacteriales; family Nostocaceae; genus Stigonema; species Stigonema ocellatum. The sequence continues at coordinate 10,202 of JADQBA010000023.1, forward strand.
ACCGTCGAAAGCGACATAACCCAGATTTTGCTCGAATACTCCACCCTGTGGCTTACGTCCTACAAACCCATAGCGCATTCCCGGAAGTTTACCAATGGGTACTTGTTGCGGGGATAATGCTATAAAAGTAATGCTCTTACCATAACTAACTTGACGGTCTTCCGATAGAGCCGCGTAGTACTTTTCAATCCAAGCTTTGAGTGCTGCTGAAACCTGGGCTTGGTACTTAGGATTTTGGTAGTCTACTTTTGTTCTGAGTGGAATGCCAGCTGCTACCAGCATTTTTTGAAAATCCAATTGCTGCCCTAGGGGGTACACCCCCATCTCCACCGTACCTAAAGGTCCTTCCTTGGAAGACACGCACAGCAGAGAGACTTTCCCCTCACAAGGAGCAACCCGCCAGTTAGGAGGAGCAGCAGTTTTACCCAGAACATTATTCCAGATATTTTCCTCGGTAGGATTGAGAGTCGTCGGGGTCCCAGAGTCCGTTTTAGGTTTAGGGGCTGTAGTTTGAGCCCCTGTAAAATCCACATGGGTTTGAGTTAGCTGCAACTTGCTAGCCGAAGAAACAGGAGGGCGAGCCAACTTTACTCCTACAGGCAGCAACATAACTATTGCACAACAAAGCAAAATATGATAGAGACGCAACACCATTTTTCTTGAAAATCCAGGGTGGGAAGCTGTTAACTGTAAGTCGGTGTGAATAAACACAACTATCTGTTATAGCAGCCCGTGCAGGACTTGTGAAAGTCCACAGACCCGGTAACTTTGGCGAAACCGGGTTTCTAAAGCATGGAATTTTCACTCTTGTCATAGCTCTGGTTGTTACTTGTAGCTGGTATTTTGTCTAAAACGCTGCTTTTGCCTAGCAACAGCTTTACGTTTCTCTTTTTCCAATGGAGTCTCGAAGTGACGATTTTTCCTCATATCTTGGAAAATTCCCGCTCGAGAAACTTGGCGCTTAAATCTTCGCAAAGCTGATTCAATCTCTTCGTTATCTCTCAAAACTACTTGCGTCATTCTCATTCCTCCTCTTTGGATCAATAACTGAAAGCTAGAGAACAAACAAGATATCCCAGCAGCGTCAAGTCTTTGCCTTTATCTGCTGGATACTCTAAATTTTAAGTTTCAGGTGCGTAAAAGTTTAGTAGCGACGATTACTACGGCGACTATTGCCCCAACTACCACCACCAGCATTACTTCTTTCCGGGCGGGGTCTGGCTTTGTTCACTTTCAAATCACGACCCATCCATTCAGCACCATCAAGTGCTTCAATAGCAGAAGTTTCCTCTGTCTCACTTGCCATTTCTACAAAGGCGAACCCGCGTGGACGACCTGTTTCACGGTCTGTAGGTAACTGAACGCGATTAACTTTGCCATACTCTCCAAAGACTGACCTCAGTTCATCTTCCGTAACCTCATAAGATAGGTTACCAACGTAAATCGACATAGGGGGGCCTCTCCCAAATCATATGTTGTAAAGGGTTAGATTCGGAGAGACGTTTTAAAAAACAACACAACTTGCTCAACCGAAAATAATTCCTAGATTAGGATTGTAGCACAGCGTTTCCATAAGGTAAATTTCGTCTTCTTACCAAAGTATGAAGACTTTACTTGTGGTAGAATCTAGTATTATAAGTAACTAACTATAACGCTAAATTTTGGGTGTGGGTTAAGCTATTAACTTTAATCCAAAACTGAGCTAAAACCTCTACTTTCAAAAATCTGTCAAGACCAAAAAATCCTTTTTTGAGATAAATATAAGTATTGTTGAAATGACTTAGTGTTACCTCATTCGGCTTTTAAAAGTATACCAACTAGATGAACTCACAACCACCACTGCCTAACAACGAAATAGCGAGGCTAGATGCACTACGCCAGTATCAAGTTCTTGACACTCCCGAAGAAAAAGTCTTCGATGATTTTACATTCTTGGCTGCACAGATTTGCGCCACTCCAATTGCACTCATCAGCCTTCTCGATGGCAATCGACAGTGGTTCAAATCGAAAGTGGGGTTGACGGTGTGTGAAACTAGCCGAGATGTGGCATTCTGTGCTTACACGATTTTGCAACACAAACCATTGGTGGTCAAGAATGCGTTGTTAGACCCAAGGTTCGCGACAAACCCTTTGGTGACCTCTGACCCCAATATTCGTTTTTACGCTGGTGCACCCCTAGTGACATCTGAGGGATTTGCTATTGGAACGCTATGTGTTATTGACATAGTGCCACGATCGCTAAGTTTGGCACAAGTGGAGGCACTAAAGGTATTAAGTAGCCAGGTGATTGCGCAATTGGAGTTACGGCGTCATGTCACTACCATGTCACACACCATTATCCAGCGACAGCAAGCAGCTGCAAAGATCCGCAGCCAGCACGATTTTATTGAGCTATTCTATCACCGAGGAATGGACCTGGCTCGTAAAGGAGATTACAAGGGAGCGATCGCGGACTTTAACCAGTATCTGCTGCTTAATCCCAACGGTGTTAAAGCCTACTACAACCGAGGAATGGCGTGTCGCCAGCTTGGAGATAACAAGGGAGCAATGGCAGACTTTGACATCTACCTGCGGGTTAATCCCAACGATGCCGAAGCGAGATCTAATCGAGGACTTCTCCGCTTTGAACTTGGAGACTACAAGGGAGCAATGGCAGATTATAGTCACGCGCTGCGTATCAATCCTAATGCCATTGCTGATTACGATCCCAGAGTTATGGGGGCTGAAGTTGGAGACAACCAAGAAGTGGTTATGAATTACACCCAGTCTCTACAGTTGAATCCTGATGATACCGAAGCTGATATGAGTTTCCTTAAAACTGACGCTGACGATAGAGAAGAGCCTGGAGCAATTGTGAGTTACACTCAGTCTCTACACTTCAATCCTGACGATACCGAAGCCGATATGAATTTGCCCAATAATGGCTCTGGCTTAGGAGAAGGACCAGGAGCCATTTTGAATTATACTCACTCTGTGCACATCAACCAAGGTCATACTCCCTTCGATCTCAACGATTACACTGATGAGTCTGTGCAATCCAATCCCAATGATGCCACAACTTATCTCAGTCGTGGTCAGGTCTACTTGAATATGGAAGATTACAGCAAAGCAATTGAAAATTACACCCAGTCTCTGCTACTCAATCCCAATGATGCCACAGCTTATCTGAGGCGAGGTCATGCCTACTCTGAACTGGGAAATTACCCCAGCGCAATTGAGGATTATACCCAATCTCTACAGATCAATTCCTATAATGCCACAGCTTATATGGGTCGGGCTACTGCCCACTTTAAGCTGGAAGATTACATCAGTGCAATAGAAGATTACACTCAGTTTCTGCTGCTTAATCCTTATGATGCCACAGCTTATATCAGCCGAGGTCACGCCCGATCTAAGCTGAAAGATTATAGTAACGCAATTGAAGATTACAAAAAAGCGCGGGAAGTATCTACCATCATCATTGAGGATTAAGTAAATCAAACGCTGCCAAAATTCTCTCTGCTTCCTGACACAGCACCTCATGACATTGACCATTACTAGCCAGTAAACCACCCCACTGATTTATATCACCTGTGTTGTATTGCAACGGCGTTCCGTCGAAGTGGGTGAATTTACCACCTGCTTCCGTAAGAATTAATTCTGGTGCGGCTAGATCCCAATCTTTAGGCGCAGACTTGCCAGAAAGGGAAATATATACATCTGCCTGCTGTTGAACAATTGTAGCAATTTTGCAACCCACACTACCAACAGCTTTCTGATTTTTACAGGGTATTTGTTGCAGCAGGTAATCTAATCTTTCATTTCGGTGGCTGCGGCTGACTACGACGATCAAATCCTCGATGCGTTCCCGTGACGACACCTGTATGGGTACTGTTCCATCAGCGGTTTCTACAAACGCACCGCCGCCTTTTGTTGCGTAGTACAACTGCTGTGCCTCTGGTACTGCTACAACTGCTAGTATTGGGCGTGTATCCTGCACCAAGGCAATATGAATCGCATACTCCCCAGTTTTTTCGATAAAGTCTCGTGTGCCATCTAAAGGATCAATGATCCACACCCATTCAGGATTAGCGCTTCTAACTTCAGGTAATTTGTAGGTTTCTTCACTGATGTAGACAAAATCTTCATGACCCAAAGCCGCTTGGAGATTTTCTAGTATAAAATGATTTACCGCTACATCCGCAACTGTCACAGGTTCATTCTGTTTATATTCCACTTCTAAGTTGCGATCGCCACTCTTGTGGTAGTAAGACCGCAGTATATCTGCTGCTTCCTTACCCACAGAACGAGCAATTGCTAATATTTCCTCTAAATTTTTCATCTAATTCTCCAGTTAAATAGGGAGGGGGGGAGGGGGGGAGTGGGGGAAGGGGGGAGGGGGGAGTGGGGAGTGGGGAGTGGGGAGTGGGGAGTGGGGAGTGGGGAGTTATAGTATCTATTAACAATCAACATTCAACATTCAACATTCAACAATCTCCTGACTGGGAATGCATCCACTGGCGCGTGCCAAAAAAGTGACAGGAAAAAGCAGCAATCTTAGCAGACTGCTGAAGTGCAGCAGTAAAACTTTCCTGTAAGATGTAATGACAAAAAGCACCGTGGAAAATATCTCCTGCTCCCAGTGTATCAATAGTACGGGAAAGTTTTTCGGGATAAATACTTTTCTCCCCAATTGCAGGCACATTTAAAAAGCCAGTTTTACCCTGTATGAGGTATTGAATGGGGTTTTCTCCGTGGGTGATGGCGATGTGGGAAATGCCAGATTGACTAAGATAGGCAAAAACCTCTTCCTCAGTTTGGCAACCTGGGGGAGAAAAATTAGCAGAACAAATGGCGTAATCCACAAAAGGCAAAATTTGGTCAAATCCTGGTTTCCAACTGCCACCATCAATGACAACTGGTATATTGTGAGCTTGGGCCATTTGAGCAATGGTAATCCCCACCGCCATCTGATGTCCATCAATTAGCACAACATCAACATTTTGTAAAATCTCTGGCGGAATAGATTCAGTCATTGCTTGAGTTTTGCTAGCGTTGATGGAAACCACAGCCCGCTCTCCCGTACTTTGGGTGACAATAATAGAAGAGACAGGCGGTGCTTGAGTATTGTTGGGGTTCAAGTCAGCGATCGCTACGCCTAAACTCGCCAAATCTCCTTGAATCAATTGCGTCATCGGGTGAGAACCCACCACACCTAACACCGTAGCTTGATTACTCAAATAGCTGAAAGTCACAGCAGCATTTGTTGCTGGACCACCTGCTGCCACAGTATAGTCAGAAGCAACAATCTTTTGATTATTCCTAGGAGGAGATTCAGCAAGGTAAATCAGATCCAAGGTTACTAAACCGACAAATAAACCACGATTCATGCAAAGAATGGGGAATGGGGAATGGGGAATGGGGAGTGGGGAATGGGGAACTCGGGGCCCCCTCTGGGGTAATGGTGCACTGGGGAGTTAGGAGTTAGGAGTTAAGAGCTTAGTAGTTACTATAACTCCTCACACGCCACGCCTTATTCCCCACTCCCCACTCCCCACTCCCCACTCCCCACTCCCCACTCCCCACTCCCCACTCCCCATTCCCTATTCCCCACTCTTTATGCAAACAGATCCAAAACCAGGAACACTTTACGTTGTTGGCACGCCCATTGGCAACTTGGAAGATATGACCTTTAGGGGGGTGCGAATTCTGCAAACGGTGGATCTCATTGCAGCAGAAGACACGCGTCACACAGGGAAACTGCTACAACACTTTCAAATTAAGACTAACCAAGTGAGTTACCACGACCACAATCGTAGCAGCCGCATCCCGGAATTATTAGAGCAACTTAGTAATGGTAAGGCGATCGCTCTAGTTACCGATGCGGGTATGCCGGGAATTTCCGATCCTGGATATGAACTGGTGAAAGTGTGTGTAGAGGCTGGAATACCAGTAGTGCCAATTCCTGGTGCTAGCGCAGTCATTACAGCTTTGAGTGCAGCCGGACTACCAACGGATCGGTTTGTCTTTGAAGGATTTCTACCAGCCAAAGGTCAGCAACGGCAAGAACACTTAGAATTGCTGAAAACAGAATCCCGGACATTGATTTTCTACGAGTCTCCCCACCGTTTGCGGGACACTTTACAAGATTTAGCAGAAATTTTTGGCAATGAGCGCCAAATTGTGGTATCGCGGGAGTTAACTAAATTGTATGAGGAATTTTGGCGGGGGACCATGGCAGAGGCTATATCTCTCTACAGTCAGCGCGAACCTCAAGGTGAATATACTTTAGTAGTAGCAGGAAATCCATCTGAGTTACCGCAGCTTTCTGAAGACGAACTGAAAGCAGAGTTAGAAAAACTGATGAGTGAAGGAATATCGCGATCGCAAGCAAGCCGTCAGTTAGCAAAAGTCACCTCTCTTAATAGGCGTCAACTATATCAACTAGCTCTTGCTATCAAAAAAGAGGAAGCAGAGGAAAACTAATTCATCTTATAGCAATCCGTACAGCAGTTACAAATACCCCCTCCTTGTCCCCCTTGTCCCCTTGTCCCCTTGTCCCCCTTGTCCCCCCTGTCCCCCGCGTCCCCCTCGTCCCCCTTGTCCCATATCTCCTGATCTGTCCCTACTTTTTAGCGGCAGACGATTTTAACCATCGTGGGCTAAAATAATTTCTAGCAAAAGGTGAAAGCCCGTAGGCATAGGGAGATGTCAAAATGGGAAACGTCGATTTGAGGAAAAGGCAAGAATGACCCAAGTGGTTTTAGGCGAGAATGAAGGAATAGATTCAGCTCTACGTCGGTTTAAACGCCAGGTTTCCAAAGCGGGAATCTTAGCTGACGTTAAGTATCATCGGCACTTTGAAACACCCATAGAAAAGCGCAAGCGCAAAGCAGTGGCTGCTAGACGCAAGCGACGTTTTAAGTAAAAATATTTAATTTTGGCGTTCCTCTGACTCAAGAATTGATAGCCGAATCTCTAGCAGATTGGCTGGAGGAGGGGAAAAGTTTTCGCTTGATATAGATGCATCTTTAGCACAATCTTAACAGAACAGAAAGCCCTCGGCACATCACCGGGGGCTTTTGTGGTATATCGATCCAGCCACTTGAAAACAAACGTTGGGAACTGACTTTGATGAGAGCGTTGATCTTCTTGGGGCAGATATAGCATACTAAAAACCCAGTATAATGCTTAATTTGATACTCGAAAGCATGTATTATTTTCAGCGTAATTACTATTGACAAAACTATTTTTTGACTTAAATTGTCACGAATTCTTGATAAATGGTCTCTGAACAGAGTTTTTCATAAAAAATCTCGGTATGCGGGAAACTCAGGTCTTAAGACCTGAGAGGAAAGCGACACGGGCGACTGTCTTTCGCCGTGGTCTTTCTAGGAGTGTTTTACTGATAGCCGTACCCATCTTTACGATGAATAGCTTTGCAGCATTTGTAAGAAATGCCCTCGACCAAGCCTTTTTTGGTTGAGATATTGAAGCTGCCACTAGCACGAGCAGCCATTCTGCCGAAATACTCACCAATTTTCTTGCCTTTCTCGACAACGGCTTTGACGATATCACCAGTTTGAAAGCCGAAATGTACTTTCTCCCTGTCGCAATAGCGGATAGGAAGGCCGTGTTTGTCACGCATTGTCCCCTGAAAAAATGAGCCAGCCTTATTACCACGAATAAATGTGGGGGCTTGACGATCAACAGACCAAGGCTGGCTCATTTTTTCTACGTGTAAGACCCCGTCAGTGCGGCAAGCCTGTCTAGTCCCATGACCAGCCGCCTTAATCAGTAGTGGCTTAACACCTTTGATGTTGAGCGTTTGGGGTGTCGATTTACCGACACAGGCCGCGTCAATGAGCGTGTGTTTTGTCGAGGTTCTGAGTAGTTCGGTTGAACTTAGTTAGTCCACCAGAGCCAGTCTCTACAGGTAGTCCAGTTGCCTTGAGTACCTCTAGTAGCTTAAACGAAGTTGCATTAACAGCAGCAGCGTCACCCAATGGAAGCTTTGCTTGTGACTGGATTTTCTTGAGTCTTTCTGGATCTTTTCGGAGAAAGTCTTTAATATCCTTTGTCCCTTTCAAGGTGTTGCACTTGGAGCAACTTAAGGTAAGATTCGAGATGCGGTTTGACCCTCCCTTCGCCTTTGGGTGAATGTGTTCTATTTGCAAGGGTACGTCCTTGAGATCGCAGTAAGCGCATTTCCTGTCCCACTTCTCCAACAAGTACTCGCGGGTTTCGTAGCCCGCAAGCGTGCCCTGCTGGTACTCCTTGCCAGAAATTTCAGGATTCTGCATAATCTGGGTGTCGAACCTGACCAACTCCTGAGATATGGCAGTGATTGGTGCATACTTGCGAAGTCGCTTTACCCAAGTTTCGATGTTGTGAACACGGCTTAAGAGACTTGGTGCTAACCATCCCTCTCTACGCTGTTTCGGGCAGGGTTGCCTATTCCCCTTTCTGAACCACTCGTGTTTGGGTGGTTGACGGTAGCGTGTTTTGCGATTGCGCCTCGACCTTCTTAGTTGTCTCCTCGATGTGAGACTGGCTTTAATTGCAAAACCTCGGTGCTGGAGTTCAGCAGCCCATACAACCTCGCCTGTTGCATCGTTGACCTTGGCTAAACCTGTGGTCTTTGAACCTGGGTCAATCTTGATTCTCAATGGTTCAACAAGTGCATCTGGACGTGATTCAAAGAGAATAATTGTGAATGGAAATTTTCTAAAAATAGCTGCTTTCTTGTTTCTTAGCAGTTGTCTTGCTTGTGCTGAATGAATTGGATTTTGTGGTCTTTTGCCTGCATCAATTACAAAAACTTTGGACATGAATGTCCCTCCTTTCGGGTAAAGTTAGCCTTGACGGGTTATGGAACGGTACTTTCCGGACAGCACTGATGTTAACTCTATATAAATCTGTTTAACTGTCCGGTTCTAGAGCTTGAAACTGGCTTCGTATCTCAAGGTAGGTACATTAACTCTTTTCCATAACGTTTACCAAGATTTATACGTGAATCGCACTCTCGGTCGTCGGGTCAGCTAGTGTGGCTAAAAACTCACAAGACAAGCGAGCGCGTCTTCAGACCTGAGTTACTGACAACTGCATAAGTTGATATGATTTGCACCTATATATAATATTTACCATATTTGAAATGAATCATTATTTTATCTCTCTAAGGAAGTATTTGTTTGTAAAGTTACTCTTTTTCTATGGATTTTTAATAATTAGTTATGAGAAGATTGTTTTATGAATCCATAATGGTAAGCAGGGTTCAAGCGCATCTAACCTTAGTAGGACTTACGCACTTTACAAATTGAGCGTAGCCAGCTTGTTAAGCTAAAACTCTTGCCCTGCCTCGTTAGTACGCGGCTGCTACAGAATCTGATCGCTCCGAGACTGTGCCACCCATAAGAGTATGACAAGGCAACAGCCCACTAACGAGAGATAATCCACAGTTGGTCATCTCTGTCAATGCATAAGTTCTAGTTAGAAGGAATCAAACAAAAATAATTATGAGGTGGTAAGTCATGATAGTAGAACAAGCGTTGGCTTTTGTAGATCAAAAACTCCCACAACATCACCTTAATTATGTTCAGGAGATAGTATTTCGTGCTTCCTGGCAAGGACAGTCTTATGTGGAGTGCGCCAAAACTTATGATTACAGTCCCGAATACATTAAAGCGGTTGGTTATAAACTCTGGCAGCTACTTTCTCTGACTTTCAAAGAGGAAGTTACCAAAAATAATTTTCAATCTATCATTAGAAGGCATTTTTTTATTGGTCAACCTGGGCTTGTTAATACCCATGTAAAGAATGGGAATGAAGTGATAATTTTAAAAAATAACTTAATAGAAGCTTCGGCTGAAGTAGCGGATGCACAACTCAATGTGAAAGTTGTTCACAATTGGGGAGAAGCAGTGGATATCTCTGTTTTTTATGGACGTACCGAAGAATTGGTAACTCTGGAAAACTGGATTGAACAGGAACGTTGTCGCCTGATAGGCATATTTGGAATGGGGGGAATTGGCAAGACGGCTTTGACTGCTAAGTTGGCTAAACAGCTGAGGGGGAAGTTTGATTACCTCTGGTGGCGATCGCTATATGATGGTCCACCACTCGAAGAACTCCTAGCAGACCTCATCAGCTTCCTGTCCAACCAGCAAGAAACTGAAGTTGAGTTACCCAAGAGCATAGAAGGTCGGATTTCACGACTCATCGATTATTTGCGCTCTTCACGCTGCTTAATAGTTCTAGATCATGTGCAGAGTGTTCTCAGTTATAATGATAAGACTCTCACCCACTGTCAGAGATCTCAGGGGTATGATATCCTTTGGCAACGAGTGGGGGAAGTAGACCATCAAAGCACCATTATACTAACTTCCCAGGAAAAACCGCGAAAAGTTGAGTTGATGGAAGGAGAGAGGCTACCAGTGCGCTCTTTAAAGTTGTGCGGTCTAAAGGAAGCAGAAGGGCGGGCAATTTTTGAGGATAAGGGTTTTTTCTCTGGATCGGAGAATGAATGGAAGTTACTCATGCAATACTACGCCGGTAATCCACTTATTCTCAAGATAGTTGCCGCTGTAGTTGAGAATTTGTTTGGTAGTTGTCTTGGGGAATTTATCGAGTTCTCGAAACAAGGGACAATGATTGTTGATGAGATTCGTGACCTTTTAAATTGTCAGTTCAATCGCTTATCAAATTTAGAACAGTCGGTTATGTATTGGCTGGCGATTCATCAAGAACCAGTTTCGCTTCAAGAACTGAGAGATAATTTTTTATTACCTAGAGATAAACAGAAGCTACTGGATGCCCTCATGTCTTTGGAACGGCGATGTCTGATCGACAAGGCTAAGCCTACGCTTGTGGAGAGAAGTTTGTCAAAGTTTACACTGCAACCCATTGTTACAGAGTTTGTGACTGAACATTTTATTGAGCAGGTTTGTCATGAAATCGTGCTAGAAGAGATGCCTTTGCTGATGAGTCACCTCCTGAGCAAAACTCAAAACAAAGACTCTGTGAGAGAAAATCGAAATCGCACAATTTTGCTTTCCATTGCTCAGCAAGTGCTAGCCCTCGATCAAAACCAGCAGGAGCAGGATATTAAATGTAAACTCAATCGAATTTTCTTAAGAATTCGAGAAGCATTTTCTCCCTTACCGGGCTATGGACATGAAAATATCATGAAATTGTCTAGTAAACTTAATATTAGTTTAAGTGAAGATGACTGTTGTATGTTCACGATTCGGCAAAACGATATCTCGGGAGTCAATAAATTCAAATCGGCTCAAGTTTATGCGGTAGAATCAGGAAAAAGCTTTTAGATCTCAAACCATAGGATTCATCAATTTTAAAAAAGTTCTGCGTATTTCATCTATGTAACACCCTGTTTGAGTGTTGAACTGATGGCAAAATTAATGATTAGCAGGGGAAATACTCACTATGTCAAAAATTATTTCTATTCACTCCTATCGAGGTGGCACTGGCAAGTCAAACTCAACAGCCAATATTGCTACAGCCGTAGCCCGCAAAGGCAATCGGGTTGGTATAGTTGACAGCGATATTCAGTCACCAGGCATTCACATCTTGTTTGGCTTGAAAGAAGGACAGGTAAAACGTACCCTCAATGATTTCCTGTGGGGTCGTTGTGCGATCGTTGATACCGCCCATGATGTGACATCTGTACTCAAAGACCAAGGAAATTCCCGTAGTAGTCTCTACTTAGTTCCTTCAAGTGTTAAATTGAACGATATTTCCCGTGTGATCCGTGAGCGATTTGACGTTGAAGTGCTGATCAAGGGCTTCAAAGAGTTAATCAAAAACCTCAAACTCGACTACCTGTTTATCGACACCCACCCTGGTCTTAATCAAGAGACTCTGATCTCGCTCACAACCTCTGATATCGTCTTGCTCGTACTTCGACCCGACCAACAAGATTTTCAGGGCACTGCTGTAACTGTAGATGTAGCACGCAGATTGCGGGTACCCAAGTTGCTACTACTGATCAATAAAGTCCTAAAAGACTACGACTTCAAGGATCTGCAACAACAAGTTGAACAAACTTATCAAACCCCAGTTGTTGGCATCATTCCGGAATCAGAAGACCTGCTTCGACTTGCTAGTAACGGCATCTTTTACCTGCAATACCCTAACCATCCCATAAGTCAGGCGATAGAAAAAGTAGCTAAACAAATCATGGCTTAGGGGAAATAGAGAGTGGGGAGTAGGGAGGAAGTGGGGGATGAGAGTTCTCATGTCAAGAGAATGCTCGTTGAGTCTGTTGCAAAAGTCCTTTTTTTGGTATTCTTCTTTGCATCTCATTTAATTCCCAGGAGCGGTAGTAGTAACCATTATCTTTGTTGAAGCCCTCAAATTATTACTTTTTCTGCCATATGCTCATGACTGAATAGGAATAAGGTAATCATAGAAATAACATCTCACCTAAAACGAGTTGATAACTTTCGTTTCATAAAATCTAGACTCCAGTAGCAATTATGTCGATCATCAGTATTTCTCACTTAATTTGTATAATATTGTATCAGTATGGCGATTAATGTTTCATCAATTTTCAATAATTTAAAATTAGCGAGAAAGCTAACCCTCTTACTACTATTGATATTTATTGTAGGAATTACATTTAGCGGTATAGCTTTAGCTAATATTTTGAATCACAGGGCTGAAGAGGAAATTACTTCTAATGCTTGGTTACTAATCCGAACCCTAGACTCTGTCAGGTCTTATACAAATGCCGATGTGACCCCGCAGTTGCAGAGTCGCTTAAAAAATGATGAATTTTTTCCACAGGTTGTCCCTTCTTTTTTAACAAGGAAAGTGTTTGAACAACTGAAAAAAAGTGATAATCTTTATCAAGATTTTATTTATAAAGAGTCGATGCTTAATCCCACTAATCTTCACGATAAAGCTGACAGTTTTGAAGCATCTCTTGTGAACAAGTTTCGGCAAAATCAGAATCTTCAAGAATTAACAGGATTTCGTTTTTTGAATGGAAAAAAAGTATTCTATATTGCTCGTCCTCTAGCCATAACTAACCCTGATTGCTTGAAATGTCACAGTACACCAGACATGGCTCCTAAGAACATGATCAAGGCTTATGGAGCAATAAATGGATTCGGCTGGAAATTGAATCAAATTAATGGCATACAAATCGTTTCCGTTCCAGCAAGTGAGATTTTCCGTAATGCGCGTCAATCTCTCATTTTAGTGATAGGAATTATAGCGATAATCTTTGCCGTTGCCATATTCACGGCTAACCTGTGGCTGCAACGATTTATTGTTAGACCTATCAAGCAGGTCGCTCAAGTTGCAGAAGCTGTGAGTACTGGTGATATGGATGCTGAGTTTGAGAAAGTATCCAACGACGAAGTCGGCAGTTTAGTGGAAGCCTTTACACGCATGAAGATAAGTTTAGTCATGGCGATGAGAAGATTTGAGCAGCATCGTAATAGAAGTCAAAAACACGATGAATGAATGGATTTAAGAAACCAGGTTTCTGGGATTAATTAATTTAACCAATAAAAGTTTTCTTCTCAATTGAATGATTAATTTGATAAATTTACTCATTTACCTGATTGTTTTTGTCTAATGAATCAGCAGCAATTACGTACCAATGTCCTGCGAGCTTTCGGTGCCAGCAACTCTGAAATTACAGAATTGCTTGCCTACAACAAGAATGTGTTTGACCACAGCACTCTTAAAGTGGAACAAACTTTCCCCCCCAGTCCGGAGGCTTATATCGCTGTATGGGAGCAATACGCAGCAGCAGCAGAAATAGAGGGAGCTTATGCTGTCTTGAAACAGCACTTGGTGCAGTTTCAGTTCCCCATACTTGCAGGCATTAGTGAAACAGAGGCATATCGTGCTGCTACCCGTCAAGGGAAATCCGCGCATGATATGGCGATCGCAACTGGGTTGATTTTGACTGAACCCGAAAAACTACAGCTTTGGTTGTATCAGACTCTTGCAGGCGAGATTCCGGTCATAATTGCTCTTAACCGTGAGGATTTTGTCATTTTGGTGCAAGCTCTCACTAAACGGAATGAACCACAGTTAATACCTGATTCTATGGGAGCTTGTATCGTTAGTGGCTATAACAACTGGGAGCGCATACACCAATATCGGCAGCAGTGGACTGCCCAAAACAATAGCCACTCTGAAGCTGACTGGACTTTAGAATTTCAACTCCTGATTCAGCGTAAAGAATTGTATCAGGATCGGTTTATCATTCTCAGCCCTGGTCCATACAGCAATGTTGCAGCCAGCTGTTTGGGGCTGACTGAAACCGAGTGGCAGCAACTTTCATTAAAAATTAGGCTGGAACATGAATGTACCCATTACTTTACTCGCCGCTTTCTTGGCTCAATGCGTAATAACATTTTTGATGAATTAATAGCTGATTATAGAGGAATTGTGGCTGCCGTAGGGCACTACCGAGCCGACTGGTTTTTACATTTTGTCGGCTTAGAGTCATTTCCCGTCTACCGTGAGGGCGGTAGGTTACAAAATTATCAGGGTGAGCCTCCCTTAGAGGAGGGTGCGTTGAGAATTCTCCAAGCACTGGTAAAGAGCGCGGCAGAAAGTATTGAGTGTTTCGATCAACAATATTCAGGGCAGCGTTTGAGCTTATCTGAGCAAGTTTCAATACTGATAGCTTTGACGACGCTGACACTAGAGGAGTTAGCGAGTGCAGAAGGCAAATCAGCATTAGAAGCTGCCGTTAATCATCAACGGCAACTGTTGTTTGCATATGAATGTAAGCGATGAATGGCAACCATACATTAAAAATCTAGACTTATGACACAGGTTCTGCTCCAACAGTTGAATAACAGTGACATTAACTGGATGATCGCCAATGGTCTTCAACAGCAAGTCGCCCCAGGTACTGTACTGATCCAGCAGCAGAGTAACCTTGACTATTTATATATAGTTCTTGAAGGAACTCTGAGTGCCAGTATCAAAAGAAACCAAGAGAGTGCTTTAGCTAGCATTTTTGCTGCCCTTGAGGATGACAGCGACCTAGAGCAGGAGATTAGCAGCTACTCCAGTGGCGAGGTGCTAAATGAAATATCTTTCCTGAACTTCAGTCCCTCAGCAACTACGGTGAAGGCGGTAGAACATTCGGTTGTTCTAGCCTTACCCTGCCAAACACTGCTAGCGGGACTTCAGCAAGACTTGGGATTTGCTTCCCGATTTTACCGTATGCTTGCAATTTTGCTCTTAGACCGCTTTGATCGTCTAGTCAAAAAATTTACGCATCGCCAAAATTTAAAAATTCCACCCCTGCAAGATGTGCCCCTGCTCTTTGGTGAACTCAGTGACAGCGACGTAGACTGGATGATTGAACACAGTCAAGTCGAAGTCATTGCCCCAGACACTGTCCTCATCCGAGCAGGTAGACCAGTGGATAATCTCTACGTGCTATTACAGGGATCTGTGTCAATCTCCTTTGTTGAAGATACGGGCAGTTCTCTTGCTAGCGTTTTTACACTTCTGGAATCCGATCAAAGCGACTCCTCCCCAGGATATGAAATTGCTGAGACATCAAGCGGTGAAATTTTTGGCGAAACTGCGCTGATTGATGCCCGTTTACCAAGCTATACCTTCAAAACTCTAGAAGATTCACAAGTGTTAGCGATTCAAAAGCAGCAACTGTTGATCAAACTCCAACAGAACCCAGCAATGGGATCTCGTTTCTACCGCGTCATATCTATGCTGCTTTCGGCTAGACTTCAAGGGCTAATCAACCGTCTAGGGTACGGCAGAAGCGCCTACCAGGTAGGGCAGAGGTTATCCCAAGATGTGAAATACGAAGATGAAATTGATTTGAATGTGATGGACAACATTTTTCTAGGCGGTGCCAGATTTGACTGGATGCTCAGACGCTTGAGAGTTCTATCTTAAGCAATTCAAAATTCAAAATTCAAAAAACTTTTTGAGAGGGAAGCATCCTTACTTCTAACTATATGCAAAGTAGTAAAGAAAACAAACTTTTTCGTCAAGAAGCGCTAGAGCGCTTATCTTCACCGGAACGGCTTGACCAGTTGATGCAGGTGGTTAGCCCTAGAGCCTGGTTACCCCTAACCACAATTGGCTGTTTAGTCGTCGTTGCCGGTGTTTGGAGTGTATTCGGGCGGATTCCGCTCACTGTCAACGGTCAGGGTGTACTGATCCGACCCCGCAGTGTGGTGCCATTTCAAGTGCCTAGTGACGGTCAAATCTTAACACTCAATATCAAGCCAGGGGATACGATTAAGCGGGGGGATCTCATCGGTACAATAGACCAACCCCAACTAAAGCAGCAGCTGCTGCAAGAGCAGTCAAAGCTGGCTGAACTGGTTTCTCAGAACAAAGAAACCAGTGGTTTGCAAAAGCGGGGAATTACCCTCAAACGACAGAACTTAGAGAAACAACGAGTAATCCTTGAAGAAAACCTGCGTAATTTCACGGCGTTCGGACCGATTTTGCAACAAAAAAGTTTCGATTCCCTAAAGCAACGGCGTATAAGTCTCGAGCAGAGTCTGCGGCAAAGCAGAAATTTGCTTCCGACCATCCAAAAACGGCTCGATATTCGTCAGGGCCTTTACCAAGACCGAGCCATTAGTCAAGATCTGCTGCTACAAACCCAACAAGAATATAGGGAAACTCAGACGAAAGTCACAGACCTGCAAGCGCAATTGAAGGATCTTGATCGCCAAGAATCCGAGACACGAGCTGAGTTCTTGAAAAATCGTACCTCTATTAAAGACACTAATACCCAAATCCAAAACCTCGATGTCCAAGCAGCCCAACTAGGGCAACAAGACCGAGAGCAGTATATCGAAAAAAGCAATCAAATCCAAACAACTAAGCGTCGGATTGCCCAACTACAGTTGGAACTAGCAACAAAAAGCAAAATTATCAGCCAATACAATGGTCGCGTGCTAGAAGTTCCCATCGTCCCAGGTCAAACGGTTAGCGCGGGCACTCGCATCGCTGCGATCGCCACGGAAAACCCCAACGCTCCACTCACAAGTGTCATCTACCTTGCCGACAAAGACGGTAAGCTAATTAAACCAGGCATGCAGGTACAAGTCACCCCTAGCATGGTCAAGCGCGAACGCTACGGCGGCATTGTTGGCACAGTTCAGAATGTTACCCCCTTTCTCGTAACAAACCAAGAAATGTCGGCAATCATCGGTAACGAAAACCTCGCAAACAGCATCGCGCAGAACCTGTCGAGTGGTGGTGGGGCTACCGTGCAAATCTTTGCGGAACTGCAACCAGACCCAAACACCGACACTGGCTACAAATGGTCTTCCTCCTCCGGACCACGACAACTCAAAATTTCCTCAGGCACTACTGCACAAGTCAAAGTAAAAATCGGGGAACAAGCACCCATTTCCTACGTGATTCCGATCTTCAAGTCTTTGACTGGTGTTTACTAAAAAGCGAAAAGTTAGTGGTTAGTTGATAGTTGTTAGTTGTTGGTTGAGCTTCTTACACAACTAACCACTATAGGATTCCTCCGCAGATTTTTGAAATACACGTAGGGTGGGCACTGCCCACCATATCCGGGTTTTGGTGGGCAGTGCCCACCCTACATTACAAGCAACATTTTTCAAGAATAATTTAGGATTCCTATAACAACTAACAACTATCAACTAACAACTAACAACTAACAACTAACCACAACGGTACTATGGCTTTTCCCTTCAATTTCAAATTTTTCCAGAAACGCCAACCTCTTGGTTACGTACGTACCCCCACGTTGCTGCAAATGGAGGCGGTGGAATGCGGTGCTGCCGCTCTAGGAATTGTACTGGGCTACTACGGTCGGATTGAGCCCCTAACTGAACTGCGGCGCGAGTGTGGAGTCTCGCGGGATGGCAGCAAAGCTTCTAATGTGCTCAAAGCAGCCCGACTGTATGGGTTGGAGGCTAAAGGGTTCAAAAAGCCCTTAGAAGGCCTGAAAGACTATCGCCCCCCTTATATTGTCTTTTGGAACTTCAACCACTTTTTGGTGGTGGAGGGGTTCTCCAAAAACCGTGTCTACCTCAATGACCCAGCCTCAGGTCGCAGGACTGTTTCCCTAGAGGAGTTCGATCAAGCCTACACTGGCGTCGTCTTGTTCATGGAGCCAGGTCCAGACTTTAAGAAGGCTGGCAAAAAAAAGAGCATTGTCTCGGCATTAAGCTCCCGTCTACAAAGCTCCCGTGGAGCGATCGGATTTTGTTTGTTGGCGGGGTTGCTCCTGACCATCCCCCGTCTGGCTATACCAGCCTTTACTCAAGTCTTTGTGGATGAAATTCTCGTTGAAAACCGTCAAGACTGGCTACGACCCTTGCTATTGGTTATGCTGTTTGCAGCAGCAAGCCAAGGAATTCTCGCACGGATGCGGCTTTTCTACTTGCGGCGGCTGATGACCAAGCTGTCGGTGGCGATGTCGGGACAGTTTCTTTGGCATACTCTGCGCTTGCCCATGGGGTTTTATGCCCAACGCTTCGCAGGTGAAATCAGCAATCGCAGTCAACTCAATGACAAGGTTGCGGATATTCTCTCAGGGCGACTTGCTACTACAGTGATCGATACGGTGATGATCGTCTTCTACGCTCTGATTATGATCATGTATGACTGGGTATTGACGCTCGTAGCCGTTTTCTTCGCGGCATTAAACTTCTTTGCCCTGCAATATTTATCGCGTAACCGTGTCGATGCTAACATGAAACTCGCTCAGGAGAGCGGCAAGGTCGCTGGCGTTGCTATTGGCGGCATCCAATCAATGGAAACGGTCAAAGCCAGCGGCTTAGAGTTTGACTTGTTTTCTAAGTTTGCTGGGTACTATGCTAAAATGCTCAACGCTCAGCAAGAATTGGCACTGCCCAGTCAAATCCTCTCAATATTACCCACGTTTTTGATGGCGTTGACGACAACTTCTATCTTGGTTGTCGGCGGTTTCCGGGTGATCAATGGCAGTTTGAGTATCGGGATGCTGGTCGCCTACCAGACTCTAACAAGCGAATTCCTCCACCCAGTTAACAATCTCGTCAATTTCGGCAGTACATTGCAAGAGCTAGAGGCGGACTTAAACCGACTGGATGATGTTCTCCAAAACCCCATTGACTCTGAGGCTGATGGCAGCATCAACAACAGGGAGCAACTGCTGAATATTAGGCAAGACTCGTTTCAACTACAGGGTTACATTGAGTTGCGTAACGTCAACTTTGGCTATAACCGCTTGGATGCTCCCTTGATTGAAAATTTGAGCTTGACCGTGAAGCCTGGTCAACGAGTTGCGTTTGTAGGAGGTAGTGGTTCTGGCAAGTCCACAGTTGCTAAGCTCGTCACGGGTCTTTACACGCCTTGGTCCGGCGAAATTCTGTTGGATGGCATACCTCGAAGCGAGATTCCCCGCTCTATCCTCGCCAATTCATTGGCAATGGTTGAGCAGGATATATTTGTGTTTGCTGGGACAGTTCGGGAAAATCTCACGCTGTGGGATGCAACAGTGCCGGAAGGAGATTTGGTGCAGGCATGCCATGACGCGGTGATTCACGATCTCATCCAGAATATGCCAGGGGGATATGATGCCCAGCTTTTGGAAGGGGGGACGAACATGAGTGGAGGACAGCGCCAGCGCCTAGAAATTGCCAGGGCTTTGGTCAGGAATCCGGCGGTGTTGGTGCTAGATGAGGCAACAAGTGCCCTTGATGCAGAAACAGAACTGATTATTGACCGGAACCTGCGGCGGCGCGGTTGCTCCTGTATTGTAGTCGCTCACCGACTGAGCACGATTCGGGATTGCGATGAAATTATTGTCCTAGAGCGTGGCAAAGTGGTGCAAAGAGGTACTCATGAGGAGTTACGCCAGATGGGAGGGACATATACACGTTTAACAAGTAGTGAAGAGGGATAGGGAAGTAGCAAGCTATGCTTGAACTAGATATTGCTAAGGAACTACGTCGTATTAAAGGTAATGAACCACTACTGTTGGATGACCCACAGATGGTTTGGGTGGTTCAGTCCGGCACACTCGCACTTTTTGCCACCAAGGTTGAAGAGGGGGAGCCGAAGGGCAATCGCCATTATCTGTTCAGTATCAGTGCAGGCGAGGCTTTGTTTGGAGCAACACTGTGGGAGCAATGGGGTATTGTGGCGGTGGCGATCGAAGCAACAGAAGTATCGCCACTGCCTATGGCAGATTTTGCTGATCTTGTTGCAGCCGCTGACAATGATGCTATCGCTCTTTTAGAATGCTGGCTCAAACACTTGGGCGATGTTATAAGTAGCAAGACTTTGCTCGTTCCAATGAATTTGGAGTACATTGGCAAGTCGCGCTACTTTTCCTTACAGAAGGGACATGTACTCTCATCTTCTGTAGCACAGGTCGTTTGGGTGCATCTGAGTGATAGCAGTGTTCGGTGGATGGGAATTGAGGATCTGAGGCTAGAGGCGACCTCTGTAGTCTTTCCCCTAGCTTCTGGTATGTGGCTGGAGGCGGAGGATCTGGTAGAGTTGCATGTCATCCCCACAGCAGAACTGGAAAACATCGAGCAAATACCGACTAGTTTGGCTAGGTTGCACGCCTATTTCTTCTACTACTTGAATTTAGTGGTTATCAAGAAAAAAGAGGAGGATTTTCGCCTTTTTCAGGAACGGCAGCAGCTGAACCGTCAGGTGACGGAGACGGCATTGGGAGAGTTAACCACGGTGTTGCATCCCCAAGGAGCCGCGTTTTTTCAACAGGGAACGCCGCTACTTATCGCCGCTGGGGCGGTGGGTCGGTCAATGGGAATCACGATTCGTCCTCCAGCCCAATCGGAAGATCTCCGTCGGGTTAGCGAACCATTGGATGCGATCGCACGGGCATCACAATTTCGGACTCGTCGCGTCCTACTACTAGGAGATTGGTGGCGAGAGGAGCATGGTCCTCTATTGGCATATACCCAGTCAGATAAAAGCCCGGTGGCGTTGTTGCCAGAGGGCAATCGTTATGTTTTGTTTGACCCAGTACAGCGAACCCGGACGTTGGTGACTCAGGCAGTGGCACAGACGCTATCGCCGTCAGCCCAAATGTTCTATCGACCATTGCCGCTATTACTTCACAAAGCCACTGAACTGTTTCGGTTTGGGGTCAGGGGCAAGGAAAAAGAGCTTGTGGGTGTGATCCTGCTGGGAATTCTGGGAACACTTCTGGGGATGGTCACGCCCCAAGCGACGGCGATTTTGGTCAATGAGGCGATTCCTGACAGTGACCGCCTTCAGTTGTTGCAACTAGGTCTAGCTCTGTTTGCCGCTGCTGTGGGACAAGCAGCGTTTCAGATTAGCCAGGGAATTCTGACGCTGCGGGTTGAAAACGCTGCTGATGCTGCCCTACAGCCAGCGGTTTGGGATCGACTGCTCACTCTTAAGCCTGCGTTTTTTCGCAGCTACTCCTCTGGAGACCTGCTGACTCGCTTGTTGGCAGTCACTCATATTCGTAGCAAACTTAGTGGTGCTACACAACGTACCCTCTTGAGTGCGGTCTTTTCGCTGTTGAACCTAGGGTTGATGTTTGTTTACAGCCTGCAACTGGCGCTAGTGGGAATGGGTTTAACCTTGGTAGCAGTTATTGCTACGACTACTTCTAGCATACTATTGATCCGCAAAGATCGGCAACAGGAAGCAGTGGATGGTGAAATTAACGGGCTAACTGTGGAACTGATCAACGGGGTATCAAAGCTCCGGGTAGCAGCGGCAGAAGGGCGGGCTTTCGCAGCTTGGGCGAAAAAGTACAGCAAGCGAACCAAACTTAAGGCTGGTATCAAACGGATTCATGACAGTGTTTCTGTGTTTAACGAGGCGCTGCCCTTGGTGAGTTCTGTGCTGCTATTTTGGTTTGCAATTATGTTTATGCAGATGGCTCAGGCTAAAGGGGACATCG
The DNA here is from genome assembly GCA_016903675.1 of Stigonema ocellatum SAG 48.90 = DSM 106950. Taxonomy (GTDB): domain Bacteria; phylum Cyanobacteriota; class Cyanobacteriia; order Cyanobacteriales; family Nostocaceae; genus Stigonema; species Stigonema ocellatum. Next base: position 32,097 of record JADQBA010000023.1, read on the forward strand.
TTGGGCTAAACATGGGAACGTTTCTGGCTTTTAATGCGGCGTTTGGGACTTTTCTTTCTGGTGTGACTGGCTTGAGCAATACCTTGACTGACATTTTGGAGATTGTGCCACTGTGGGAGCGAGCTAAGCCGATTGTACAAGGAACGCCGGAATCTGACTTAACTAAAGCCGATCCTGGTCGCTTGACGGGTAAGATCGCCCTCGAACACATCACTTTCCGCTACCGTGAGGATGGACCCCTGATCCTTGATGATGTAAGCATTTATGCAGAACCTGGGGAATTTGTGGCGATTGTTGGTCCCTCAGGGAGTGGGAAATCAACAGTGTTTCGTTTGTTATTGGGGTTTGAGACGCCCCTTAGTGGAACTGTGTATTACGATGGTCAAGATATTGCGGGGCTAGATATCCAGGCTGTACGACGGCAGTTAGGCGTGGTGTTGCAAAACGGTCGCATTAACTCAGGCTCTCTGTTTGATAACCTCACTTGTGGGGCATTGGTAACGATGGATGAAGCTTGGCAGGCGGCGCGAATGGCAGGGTTTGCTGAGGATATTGAGCAAATGCCCATGGGAATGCACACTGTGATTAGTGAGGGTGGCATGAATCTTTCGGGGGGACAAAGGCAGCGGCTACTGATTTCCCGTTCCATCTTGTTAAAGCCGAAAATTATCCTGATGGATGAGGCTACCAGTGCTCTCGATAACCGCACGCAAGCCATCGTCACTGAGAGTCTAGACAAGTTAAATGCCACCCGCATAGTCATTGCCCACCGCCTTAGTACCATCCGCAACGCTGACCGGATTTATGTGATTGAAGCAGGGCACTTGGTGGAGGTGGGTTCTTATGCGGAACTGGTCAAACAAGGGGGATTATTTGCTCGATTAGTAGCAAGGCAATTAGATTGATGGGAGTTTCCCTTGTTTGAGTCGCGATCGTTACCTGGTTATTCACCGCTGAGTATATCAGGTAACCACAATAAGATTAGTAGTAGTAAGCAGACTATAACTAAGCCAACGCTAAATTGTATGGAGTCATTCATCTTAGGTGCTTCCTGGATAATACTTAAGAGATTATGCAATACGGTTCAGTTAGTCACGGGGGCTTATATCAAGTTCGGGTGATTACTTATAATAAAATTTATCAATGTAGGTTGGGCTTACCTTCGGGAAACCCAACACAAGCAAGCGAGTTTATGTTGGGTTTCGTTCCTCAACCCAACCTACAGATATTATAAGTGTTTAACCGAACATGATATTACACATAAAAAAATTGGGGCACGGGGTCTTCCATGTAGAAAAATATTAATGTATAGCCCTTCTTTTGAGTAGAACATTTCCCAATATCAACATAGGATTTTCGTCTTCATCGACTTGGGAAGTATCTCTGTTGGGGTCAATCCATTTTTCTAATTCTCCATATACATTATTACCAGCAATGTAATGAGAAGCAAACTTCAAATCGATAGGATCTTTGATTGGGGAATTCTCAGCCGAAATAATCCCAAGACGATTGATCGCATAAACTTTGTGAAAAATACGATATTCACCACCACAGACCAGATAGTCCCAATCTCTCTTCTTCTGAATGAGACTATATAAACCCGAAGCGGTAATGTAAGTAAATAAGTTAGCCTTAGGATTGCGTCCCATCACTACCTGAATTGGCTCTTGGGAAAAATCAATATGCCATTTTTGACTACCATCTGGAAAAACTACTTCCAGTTGATAAATAATATTCCATAGACGATGCTCTAAAAACAGAGACTCCCGATGTTCCTGAATAAACTGTGATAAGTTTGCCGAGATTTCATCATGAATAAGCTGCCTCATCGACGCCAAATCATATTTTTCCGGATTACTGTCCACCAGTCCATTACCTACATTCACTGGTGAAAATTCCAGACATTCTCTATCGTCAACTATCTTGTTAACGTATTGGCCACTTTCCGCTAAATGATTATATTCTCCATGATTAAATGTGAAATTATCTCCGGGATCTAAAGTAAATATATTATCCCCTATCTCTGGAAAAGCAACTTTTAGATCGTGACAGAATCTTTCCCTCGTCACCGGAAATACCACTTGATTTTGCCAAGAAGATTCGTTAATATACTTGAAACCCTGTGCCCCTGGGGCGATGGCTTTTGGCTGAATTAGATTGATGAGATTAAACAGATAACCATAGAGGGAAAAAGGGAAAGAAATACTTTGATTGTACTGATACTTTCCCTCCATGCTAATGTGCCAAGGGGTTAATAAGAAGTCGATGCAGGGATAGGCAGAACGCACCGTTTGAATTGTCTGCGGCGAAAAAAAGGTGTCTACAGCATTCCAGAATACACCTGTTTCATCAGCAAAAACCATGCCGAATTCAGGCACGGGTATATCTGAGCGGGTTGTCATCATTGTAGTTGAACCCACTCTAACTTTACTAAAATCACTCAAAGGATATATTCGGGAGTATCCCAGTTTACGCAAACAATCTTCTATTAACTTGTCTCTGGGGATAAGCACATCAACTTTTTTGGGAAGATATGCTAAGGAACGAACATCAAAATGATCCAGATGCTTGTGGGATATCACGAGAAAGTCAAATTCTGGGAGTTTTTCATGAATGACTTCTCGTTTAGGACATGACTCATTGAGTCCTTCACAAAATGGGTCCCAAAGTACAGGGTCCATCAGAATTCTGCCATCCTGCGTTTCTACAAAAATAGAAGCATGTCCAATCATGTGAATTTTCATACTTTTCTAAATATAGGGAGGTAGCGCAAATTTAGTGATATATTCGCAGTGGTTAAGGCATTGATAGCGGGGATGAACTTCCTGTTTGTAGCTGCTTAAATCCAAATCCTGTTGATCGTGTGAACATTTTTGCAAGAGTGCTAAGGCAGCCAAAGCCGTTGTAATCATTTGATGGGTATCAACGTATAGGGAAATGCCATGATATTGCTCCTCCACTTTTCTAATTTGTTTTTGCTGGTTGCCTGAGGTGTTGGCGGCAGTTTGACTCATTAGTAGCCCTAATAAAGTATGGGAAGAAATTTCATTGTCAATTCGCAAACTGGAGTAAAAAGGTGTTGCTGCTGGCAATAAACCATGAGAATCGATAAACTCTAATAGTCGCAATTGCGCTACTTGCATTGTCCTGCCCTTAAACCCAAGGGCAGCCATGCTGAGGATAGCTAAGGCAGTGGACATCGCTACATCATAAACGCCAAAGGAATAATCCTCGTTCATGCTGGCGAGAATCTCAGCTAGGAGTTTCTGCCGCAATTGTGCTGCTGATTCGTCAAAGCTAATGGCACAGGCTAACACCCAATCAACTAAGTAGGGATTGGCGAAATACAAACCACTGCGATTTTCAAAACCTGCGGCTAAATAATCCGTCGAAGTTTTTGATTCTAGTCCAGCGTCCTTTCGTAGTGCCCTGACCAGACAGGTGGTAGCATAATCTGATTGACACCAGTGGCGGCAGCTTTCATCAAACACCATCTTCCCTGGTTGCTTTTCACTAGACCACAGTTGAGGATAGTAACCACCCTGCCCGTCGGCAAAAATTTCTAACGCCTCCACCCCGAACGGTTCATTTAACCCTTGTAGTATCAGTGTCGAGTCAGTTGAAGTGATTAATCGGTCTGTATGAAAAGCCCAGAGGTTCCCTTGACGGTTGCTTAGTATAATTCTGGTAATTGCTTGACGAGCTTTTAAAATTGTTGGCTGATTTTCTAATACAGAAGATTCTGCTGCATTCAACGCTTTTAAAACAAAGCCGAGGGGAACTAAGTCTCCATAGGGAAAAGGCTTATCGGGTGGAGGTGGCTGACAAGTCATTGCCATCGGCTGGGAAACAGCTTGCTGCGCTAGTTTTGCCAAAGCTTGGAGACTATGAATTATACCATAGTTAACTCTAGTTGTCAATGCTGTGAGTAAACCAGCTTCTAAAAGAGGGTCAATATTACCATGCTGGAGGAAAAAAAGGTTGCAATGCGCTGTGCGGCTGAAGTGGGACAGAATTCCAGCATGGATATGAATTGGCAGACGGTTTTGAAACTGAGCTAGATAGTACTCACCTTTAAGTTCTCCACCCAAAAACTTTACTCCCACTGCTCGGAGGAGTTCATAATGTTCAACAGAAGGCGATCGCTCAAAGATTGCCTGTGCTTCCCCATAGCCAGATTTAATTTTGATATGGAGTAAAACTGGTGAAAAGGGAGACTGTTCACCTAAACCGAGGCAATCAGCTTCATCTACTGGAAATAGCGCAATTCTACTTGCAAATCGCTCATGCAGGGAAGATTTTATCTGTTCGCGAGACCAACCCTTTCCTGAAAGTGGCTCAATCAGTTTCGATTCATTGTGCAGTGCCAAAAACCTGCCAAAACTTGTTAGTACCACATGACTGTAAGGTTCCAAGTCAATTTCTTCGCTTAGATGGTACATTGCTCTAGTAGTTGCACCGTCAGCAAACTGGCGAATGGCAGACAAATTGAACAGCACCATCCATTCTAAAGTGGCGGGAAGTGTGTGTAAAATCTCAGACACTAGCATGTTGCAGGTTTCTCCACTGACTAACAAACTGCGGACTTAGCAAACTATGGCTGGCGTAAAGATACGCCTTTGCCTCAAGTTTCTGTGGTTGGTAAACCACTTTTATGTGGTGTAATCCCCTGAAAAACACTCTTTCATACTCAGAGCCTAAGAAGTTTGACAATTTTAGTAAACCACTAGGCCATAATTCTTGATTAGACCTTTCTCGAAGGCATCCAGGATAAGCTAATAGGGCATCTCGCTTCTGGGGAATACATAATCCTGTTTCTACTAAATAGTTTAGAAATAACTGCCATCGCTGTTCAAATTTAGGTTGTTTGCTTAAATAACATTCCCAGCCAATCTTGGACAGAATTACCTCACCCACATCTATGTCTAAGTCAATTCTTTCCACTAAACTTGATAACTTTGTAAGAATGGGTTTCAATTCGCTCACACAACCTTGCCAGTTAATCTGGGTGAGGTACTCTAATATTTGTTCTGGGGAAATATTGCGGATACAAATTCTCACAAAATCCGATTTTCTTGCCAGCATTACGCCAATTTGAAAGACATAAGCTTCTTTGGGTAATAAATCAAAGCATTTGAAGAGTTGGTGTTCTACTTTATCAGGCAAAGTTCTGCCCATGAGCAGCTTTAGTGCATGAGAAACCCATTCATAGGGATGCGGATTATCTGACTTAGCAGAGTAGATCGGTTCTGGACCAAAGAAACAACTAGGTATGGGTATAGTAGTCAGCCCATTAATATCAAACTCCAGCCAGACGTTACGCACCTTCTCATACATAGGGGAGGTATCTGTATCCCAATTGGTGCTAAAATCGCTGATATTCCTCCATACGGAATGTTCCATCAGGAAGCTTGGTAAAGTAATAGAATAATTGTCACCCGCTAAAATTTTACGACCCGCTTCAGCAGCATCTGCACAGATTAAAAAGTCAGCATGAGCTTCTTTAACTCCTAAGTGACACTCGAACCCAAAAAAAGAGGTGATAGCTCTTGGTAAAACCTGGGCTAAGGTGTTAATATTATACCAGTTTTCCGGAGAAATTAATTGAGGAGAAATGTAAGGTTTGACAAGTTTTAAATAATCTGTGAGAGAATTTTCTAGAAAAGTATTCATAACAAGTTCTGTAAGTGGGTTGAATAATATTGCTAACTAGCCCTCAGAAACGCGGTTTCTGCGCCGACTTGATTTCAAATTCCGGAATATGCTCAAGTCGAGTTGCGCTTAAATTGTACTGTTCACAGATTAAACTGATCCGAGGCTGTGAACTTTTGACTTCATTTACTGAATGGACTAAATCGCCACGAAAGTAAAGCAGGATATTGGTTCGAGGTTCAATTATGCCTACTTGGTGTTCGCCCGCCTGTAGTACCAGTTCTCCCCCTTGTAGATCCTGTGGTACTTGAATGTAGAGAACACTGACAAGATTGGGAATTGTGAACGTCATGTCGTAAGAGGAAATGCTACAGTCAACGTGTGGCTCTACACGAGTTCCACCCTCTAGTACCAGGGGATTTAGATAGAAGGCATTACAAGCTTGTTTCAAGGCTACCTGTAAATACGGTTTAAACATGGGAAAGTGCTGTTCAACTTCACCGATACCTGAGCGTTTAAAGATTACCGAAAATCCCTTAGTTCCCGTAAAGTTATGACTTAACTGACTAGCGGCTAGATAGGAACAAGATAGGATCTGCGATCGCAATTCGTCAAGGTACTCAACGGGAAAAACATTGTGCCTCTGCGCGTAACATTTAGTTATAATTTTGTTCATCGTTTATTTGGAATGGAAAAGTTGTAAATACTGCTCATAGGAAATAGACTCAGTAGTATTTCCTTTTTTAAGTAGAGGAGTGAGATAATTAACTAGAGTTTCGGTATTTTCGATTAAGATTTGTTTTTGTACTGCTGTTTGAATGAGTTCAACCGCACAATCTGGTAGACAAAATATTTCCATCAAGCTGGCTAGCTTAAGAACCTTCTGTTGGTTCCAAGATTCGATTTCACTAACACCATCTCGTAAATAAAGAGCTTGTCCCCAAAGAACCTGTCCTTGCTGAGTTACCCCTAATGGCGAAATTATCGGAAAAGGTAGAGCCTTCCGGGCATGACGATATATTGCTAAGTCAAATAGTCTGAATCCCAGAGAATTTAAAAACAAATCAATATCGCTGAAAGTGGGTTGATTGCGAATACAGGAATGAAATAAAACTTCAATACTTAATCCCAACACGGATTTTTTTAAAAAGTTAATTGCACCTTGTAAGACATCTAATTCACTTCCTTCAACATCTAACTTAATAAAGTCAAGGTAATCAATGCCGTTTTCTGCGGCAAATGAATCAAGCGGCACTGTTTCCAATTCAATTGTTTTGACTACTTTCATTTCTTGCAAATTTTCATCTGTAAATCGCTGGATAAACTGCGTATTTGCTGGATAAAAACTTGATGAACCTTCCCACTGACAAACTGCAAAGGTACGTTTTTCTTTTTTTTTGCCCAAGGCTACAGGATAAAATTTATGATTGTAATTCAAAGATTGCTGGTTGAGTTTCTCACATTCTTCTAGATCTGGCTCAAAGCCGATTTGGAATACTTGTTCGCCATAAAGTTTCCAGTGTTCTTCAAAACCTCCCCTAGCGCCCACATCCATAACTAAAAGTGGTTGAGCAGAGAATGCTTTAAGTTGATTTACTAAAAATTGAGTCATTCTCGGCTGCAAATTTATATGCTCAAGTGCCATAAACAATATGCTCCTTCTCACTAATTAATAGCTTGCTTGAGTAGCACTTGCTTTGAGGATTGATTTCCTGTAACATACCCATCACCAATTGCCCAAGGGACAACAGTGGTTGAGCATCCCAAATTCCTAACTTCTTGTTCGACTTCCTTGATGAGTACTTCGTCATGTACACCAGCTTGCCCTAGTTCTGCCCAACTGTCAGCATATGGTAAACAAGACTTTGCCCCAACAGTAGCACAAATTTCTCCAACTCCTTTTGGTCCTAGAGTGGAGATATGTCCTCCTTCCTTTTTATTAGTAACTGAGAAAATTTGTGGATTACTGAGTAAATTGGCGACAATATCGATTCCCCAACCAGATAAATCAGTACCAATTGAGTTGTAAGATAAAGGTTGAAAATTACTCACCACTTGCTCCACACTGCCAAACTTTTGTTTGACATATTCTGCAACTTGAACCATCGAACCCATCGGGTCACTTCCAGCATCAATTAAGAACCAAGAGGTGTAGTATTCTGTACGTATCAGATAGGTATTGCCCCAATTTCGTAAATCAGGATGTTTGGGTTGGTTATACTCTGGAACTAAAGGTTGCTCTCCATAAAAAGGTAGGACATGAATTTCTACATCTCCAACCGTAATTGGCTCTGCATACCAGTCAACAGCAATGACATTCTTAAACCCTAAGCTTTCTAGTCTGGCTTGCATATCCTCACAGATGAATGTACCCCTGGGGACTTTGGGAACAATAATTGGGGTTTCGGGAGCAAACATCATCAAGGTTGGATAATGCCAATGGTCGTAGTGGCTGTGGGAAATTAAAATAGCATCAACGCTTCCTTCCAACTTGGCACGAGTGATATCGTTCTTGATTTTGGGGATTCCATAGTTGGAATGGAGGTGAGGATCTACAAGAATCCCTGTGGTTTTAGTTCTATATAGTAGGGCAGCATGTTGGAGGCGAAAAACTCCTGGGGTTTCTGGGGGAACTGCGTTAGCAAAATGTGGCTGTTCTTGTACAACGCTGCATTTGATCAATTTATCCAAAAACTTTATCGTGGGGTCACTTATTTGTTGGCAAATTTGGTTGTATGACCAATTTGACTGACCGCACAGATAAAGCAGGTTGTGCATTTCTGGCAAAATTGACTCATCTTTAATCGGTTCCATCCCATTTTTGCCCAAAAAATTAGGATATCGGGCATTTCCAAAACACAGTGCTAAAAGGGGGTTTTCCTTTGGAAAAAGAAACTCACTTTTTAATGAAAAGCTTTCTTCTACGTTATTCGGCTCGATGTCAAATAACTTGTCCACCACTTCTTTGTGGTTGTTAGCGGCTTGGGTAATCGCTTTGCCTAAATCGTTTAACTCTAAAAACTGATTAAAAATTTCCTGAATGAAAGGCTGGATCGCGTAGCAGATGCGATCGCTAGCATTGAGGGAACTGATTTGCGATCCTCTAACAAACGAGATGGCATTATCCATATCATAAACCTCCGTTTTTCAATCTTTGGAATCTTCTTTTTACTTATTCTACTCAATAAATAATCTTGGCTTCTCTCATTTTATGAGATATTTTCAGTTATTTTTTCAGTAAAAATATCAGAATATCTCAGTTAAATTCAGGCTATTCCAATTAGCAAGTTAAATAGTTCAATTTAAGGTTTGTAGTTGCGCTTTAGCGCTAAAGCGCAACTACAAACCTTAAAAAGCTGAATAAAACTTAGTTTTTATAAATTTACTAGGACTTACGATTCCCAAAGCAAAACAGAGGGCAACAGGCTGGGATAGGCAATTCGTAAGAGTTGATAACCAATGCCAGTAGCGCCATGAAAAAAGCCAGGGTTGTAAACTTTTGGCGGCAAATCGGGGAAAAGAGTAAACGTACCTTGAGCTTGGGCTTGGATGACTATGTGGGTAACTGCTTGATGAACAAACTCCAAAAGGTCTGGTCGGTTTAGCTTTTGGGCTGCTACCTGCAAAGTTTCCATCCGACCTAAGTTACCCCAGCAGAGATTATCCACATTTGAGATAGCAAATTTTTGAGTAGTTTCTAAGGCAATAGCAATCTCCTGACGAATTTCTGTAGTATCCAAAACGGATAATCCTCCTAATCGCCCTAATCCAATTCCAGCAGCACCATTTGCCCAACTTAATCTCAAACAAGGTTCTTCAGATCTCAAGTCAGGCCAATTTTGAGCGTCAGTAGAGAAAACGCTCTGTTCATAGATGATCGCCTGAGTTGCTGCATCACGAAATCGGGAATCTTGCGTTACTGCATATAACCGCAAAAGAGCATAGGCGATTCCAGCAGCGCCTTGGGAAAAACCAGTGAGTTGTTTGCCTGCTGAGTTTTTCCAGGCTAATGGGCGTTTGTCAATGCTAGCTTGATGCTTAAGCAGATGTTCACCAGAGGCTAGAGCCAGTTCCAAGGAAGTTGATGGTGGCAGTGCTAAAAGACCAAGAATTGTTCCAGCCCCACCTGCCATAATGTCGAAGGATTGGTCAGCAGCAATCAGATCTGGGGTAATTAGAGCAGCGGCTTTCAGGGCATCTTGCAGCAGTGCTGGTTCTTGCAGGAGTTTGCTAATTTGCACCAGAGAGTAGGCTGCTGAACCTAGACCGGTGGCTCCGCTAATCCCCACTCGCCTTGTTAATCTTGCCAGATTTTCACGGTTTGAATCTTGAAGAACCTTGCAAAGTGGCTGTAAAGTTCTTAGAGCTAGATCTTGCCACTCTAAGCTACCTGTAACTTTTGCTAAGGCTGCGAGGAATAGAGCGACACCAGAACTACCATCGTATAAACTAACACCCAAGCTTTGAAGCTGGAAGCCTTGGGTGTTGGCTCTGTATTTTAGGCTCATCCAGCTAACGCTACCATCAGCGGCACAGATGGCACGTTGGCGCAAATCTACAGCGATTGTAATTGCTTGTTGCACCAACTGTTCTTTTGTCAAAGGCATTGCTTTTTTTGCAGGAGTGCTAACTACCTGACAAAAAACCGGATTTGGTTCCCGAACAAACCGTGAGTAGAAAGAACCCCGGATGATTTCTATTTGTTGAGCTAAGTCGGCTTCACTTAAACTTGAAAGCCGCAAAAGTACCCGCTTGAAGCTTGGTTCTTCAAACAGTTCTGGGATGACTACACCTGTAGTTAGCTCAAGGCTGTCGCTTGAGGATAAAACAGTAAATATGGGGATGTCTAATTGTTCCATAGCTTGTAATTCAGCCGCCAGTATCGACCAGAAGACAGGCTTTTCTTCCTCCGTTACAAATGCTCGACTCAAAACATCAAGGGCGATACTGCGATCTATACCAAATCGTAACAAACTTGGAGCATAAGAGTTTTGCAGAATGAGATGATAAATTCTGGTGGAGCGAAACACATACCGGACTTTTTGATGTGCCAGACTCATCAAGGGACTCGTTGGGGCTAACAGAACTGCTTGATGGGAAAACAGGAAGCGGTACATCTGCTCAAATCCTGCTACCAGATCGTCTAAGTAGTCATCTGGGGAAAGGGGAATCCCATTGAGTGTCGGCACATTGGCTTCCTTGAGGACAATTGTTTCATAACCTACATTCATCGTATCTGTGTTGATGTTTTTTACACGAGCAGCCAACACCTTCTGCTGTTCAATTCCTCCCAAGCCACTGAGATCGACTGTTAACTGGTCATTTTGGGATATGCCCCACTGGGGTAGAATGAAAGTGCGCAATACTGATTCCTCTAGCTGCTTTTCTACTAACATTGGGGCATCGAACTCACTCGTGCCCATGCTTTTATTTCGATGATGCAATAGGGTTTCTATATCCACTAATACAGGCTGTTCTCCATTAGCAATTAAGTTTCCGGAGTGGCAGTCTGTCCCTTCTAAGGTGTGGATCAGGCACAGCAGCATTCCTGAGCGTTGGTAGAAGCTTCGAGCCGCGCTTTTATCTTCACAAGGCAGCGATTCCACATATTCCACCCAGCCATAGGTAGAACGGTTTATGACTTGGAGAATTTTTAAGGGTAGGAGGCGTAGGTGGCTGTTGCACCACTCCAGAAAATTATAATAGGCGATATCTAAGCTAAGCTCTTTGGGTTTATAAACTAATTGCATTCCCGTGTCAAAGGTGAGGGCAATTACAGATCTTCCCCGATTGTGGGGATCTGACAAGCCTGGGTTAATCGCTACAACTTGCTTTAACGGTATTTCCCCCCCAAAGCATTGTTCAATATCATACCAGTCTGTTGCCAAAGAGTTCAGGAATTCGGCGGTGGCTTCTACCCAGAATTCAATTGCAGTGGCTACTAGTCGTCCCAAGACACTATATTCCTGAAATAACGACAGTAAGCCATCTTGAAACAATTTATTAATAAAGGCATGGTACTTTTCCTGACTGTTACAACCCCCTTTGCTAAGTAACAAGAAGTCGCGCAAAGCATTTCCCGATGAGCGAAATGCTGAAAATTCCTCCATTAGAGTCCAAGAACACAAACCGCTCAGTTGTAACACAAGTTGGTGCTCTAACGCTGCTATTGCAGAGTCTGTCAGTAATTTTAAGCGATCGCCTACTAGTGCCAAAAGTTGCGCTTGAGCAACTTGCAAACAGGGAACATAGACATGCTCAAAGGGAACCGGGTTTTCTGGGTTAAAGTAACGGTAAGAGTGCCAATGCTTGTTTGCAATGGTTTGTGCAGTTTCGATTACTTGTCCTAGAGTAGTTGCCCATGAGGGTAGAGGTTGCTTTTCATTCGAGTGAGCATTAATCAGAATAGGACGAATAGTGTCAATATCTAACCCGTCCCAAGCTAAACGCCTCTGGAATTTGGCTGAATTACCTTGAGCCACAACCTGACACCATCGCTCCAAACGTTCTGAAATCTGTTTTTCATCTTTGTCAGTGACATGAGGAATAGAATAATTATTTAAACGTTCTCCTAGAGTACTCGCTTTACCAATAATTGATGTCAGTTCTAAGGTGTACTTATGTGGTGACATAGGCGATTTTTTACACAATATTGCTGAATGCAAACGCAACTTTACAAAGGCAAATTTACTATTTTCATCCTCTCATTATAGCATTGTGGTTAATGTGCTATTATTTTTCTCAACCAAACTATTAACTACATTTATAGAATCCTGAATAAAACTAATTTTTTATGACTATTTTAAAAAAGTCATATTAAAATTATCCTGAATAAAACTAATTTTTCATGAATTGACTTTTTTAAAATTTTCTAATAATTTGGACATATAAATGTTTTGGAGATGTCTATTATGAGTACAGAAGCTGTCAATCAATTCTTGCAAAAAGTCACTGAAGATCCGCAACTTCAAGAGGAGTTGGCTAAAGCCCTAGAGGCAGACAACGATCGCCAAGCTGCTACCGATTGGGCTGCCAAACAGGGTTATCAATTTACTCCCGATGAACTTTGGGGAGAGATTCAGAACCGCCAAAGCGAATTTCAGCAAAGACAGGATGCAGGAGAACTGAATGAAGAGGAACTAGAAGCGGTTGCGGGCGGAGCTACTCCTGCTGTTGTTACTGCTGTTACTGCTGTTACCAGTTTGATCCCCAAACCGAAATGGTAAAAAGGATACAGCTTAAAGTTTGCTCAATTTAGCCGAACAATACTTTATTCCCTTTCCTAATGCAAGTTAAGGAAAGGGATTTTCTGCATTCAATCTTGTGATACTCAATTTACTACATTGACTTACTACCCAGCATAAATTCTCCCACCGATGACGAGAGCTTAGTAGTCAGTTCCTGCGGCTCTAGCAAATAGATCGGCATTACCTGAGCCTTGAGCACACGCAGCAAGATTCATGGCAGTTGCCACTAAGTACATAGTTTGGTACAAAATACCAATATACATAAGGATCAGTGAATAGGCGATCGCTTCATACTTCCATGACAACCGTTGAAATCGTGTCAAGATTACGAGCAAAACCTGTGCTTGCTCTTGCTGCCCACTAGCTCCCCAAGCATCCTTGAACAGAAGAATTATTTAAACGTTCTGCTAGAGTAGTGGCTTTAGCAACAATTGATGTCAGATCTAAAGTGTAATTATGTGGTGACGTAGACAATTGTTTACACGATACTGCTAAATGCAAATGCAACTTTACAAAGGCAAATTGACTATTTTTTTTCATCCTCTAATACCAAATCCGCACCGGAAAACCACCTATTTTGTAAAGACGCACTTTCGCCGCCTTTCTAAATTAAATCTTCTTTTTAAAGAGGTTTATACAAATAGGATTTAGTCTAATTATAGCGTTGTGTTTCATGATGTACTATTATTTTTGATAACCTAACTATTAACTCATTTATCTAATGATGAAGAAAAACTATTGATTCAAAAAAATACCCAAAATTAATTATAAAGAAAAAAACCTGAATAAACCTTAGTTTTATGAATTGACTTTTGTCAGATTTCCTAATAAATTGAAAGTAACAAAGTTAAGGAGATTTCTGTTATGAGCACACAAGCTGTTAATCAATTCTTGCAAAAAGTCACTGAAGATCCGCAACTTCAAGAGGAGTTAGCTAAAGCCATGGAGGCAGAAAACGACCGACAAGCTGCTACTGATTTGGCTGTCAAACACGGTTATCAATTTACTCCCGATGAACTTTGGGCAGAAATTCAGAACCGCCCGAGCGAATTTCCACAAAGCCCAGATTCAGGAGAACTGAATGAGGAGGAACTAGAAGCTGTTGCAGGCGGATTCCTCATTCCTTTCCTTGCTAGCAAGATTAAGTGGTAAAAAGATAATCCTTCCCATTCGCTCGTTTAAAGCGAAACACCTGATTGCCGGAAGCATTCATCCCAATGCTTCTGGTTTATTTTCATGTATCGATCTACTGCCCAACAGAAATTCTCCCACAGACGATTCAGCGTAGTAATCAGTTTCTGCTACCTTAGCAAATAAATCGGCATTACCTGAACCTAAAGCGCAGGGAGCAAGATTCATGGCGGTTGCTACTAGGTACATAGTTTGGTATAAAACACCAACGTGCTTGAGGATCAGTGAATAGGCGATCGCTTCATACTTCCATGATAACCGTTGAAATCGCGCCGAGATTACGATCAAAACTTGTGGCATATCTTGCTGCCCACTGGCTCCCCAAGCATCCTTGAGCAGTGTTTCTACATCCTTGGTTCTCTCACAAAGCTGTTCTAGTTGATGTGCTAGGGGATTGTAGTAATACAATCCTGAACTAATCCCAACACACGTATTAATAACAGGGTAAAGTTCCAGTTCGTACAACCCACCTCCAGCTGGATAGGGACGACTGCTGTATTCTCCAGAGTATAGGAGGTTTTTAACTCTGGCACTGCGATAGAGAAACTCTCCCAACTGTTGTGCAGTAATTGGAGAAGAGTGATAATTTCTGATTTAACGTCTTTCCTCCAAAACATGTGTCAAAGGAATATCAGTAGTTTTGAGGCGTTCAAGATTGGGGTGATACAGTTGAATAACAGTTTTTGACATTGGGGGTTTTACAACTGGCTGCTGTAATAAGCTTGCAGTTCCAGCAGATAGGGGTCTTGAAAACTAGCCAGGTCTACAGCAGGACGCTGGAGGCGATTGTACCACCAAATACCGACGCTATCGCGCTCGACCAATTCCATAAAGCCTTGAACAATAGCTTCTTACGACTTGTGAGAATAATCGGTTTGGGTTGAACTCGTCGATCTTCATCCCCACAAACAGCGCATTGAGGACGTTTAGTAAGGATATGGGTTTGTAGTTCCAGTTTGGCTGAGTTAAAAGTAACAACTTTGCCTTCCAAAGTAGGGATTGAGTCGAATTGTATACCTTCTAGAACAATCCACTTGAGAATTTCTGTTGCAGCAAGGTTCAGCCCTATTTGGAGTGTGGAGGGCAAAATGGCACGGGAGGTGGGAATACTCTCAAGGGAACCTTTTTGCTGTCGGATTGCGGTTTCAACTTCCCGGTTGCCATAAAGACGTTGGGCTAAGCATTGCCAACAGCCTGTTCTTCCTGGGTAAAAAATTAGACCTATCCATAGTACAATTCCAACAGGCTTCACCAGTACCCACGGTTGGTTTGCATCTATTGCAGCTTGATTAAAGTCACGCAAATCTGGCTGTAGGTAATCGTTGGTTAACACAACTGCTAGAGATTTTAACCCTTGGTGCGATCGCGAATCTCGCACTTTAATACCTAAAGATTCCAAAGCAACAATCAAAGGCTCAGTTGGTACATCACCAAAGGAAGTTAACTCGATAGCTTGGTAAGAATGGCTTTTAGCTCGCTAACAGAACCTGGCCAGTTAATCTGGGTTAGGTAGTCTAATATCTGTTCTGGGGAAATGTTTCGGATACAAATTCTAACCAGATCGGATTTTCTGGCTAGCATGACGCCAATTTGAAAGACGTAGGCTTCCGTCGGCAATAAATCAAAGCAATTTAAGAGTTGGTACTCTACGAGTGAGGGTAGGGATTTGTCAAGCAGAAGCTTTAATGCACTTTGGGGAACCCATTGATGGGGATGACTTGCAACACCAGATTGAGAGGCGGTTGAAATTCTGGATGGGATTCCTTTGAAACCAAAAAACAAACTAGGGACTGGAACTGTGGGCGGTGGGGACTCGACATCAAATTCCAACCAAATATTATCCGCTTTTTCGTAAAGAGGCGAGGTTGGGTCAGCCCAATGTGTGCTATAATTACGAATTCGGCTCCAAACTGGCGCGAATTTCCTCAGTATCCAGAATCGCCAACCCACCTAATGTTTTCCTTTATTCTCCGATAAAATGCAACTTTGCTCGAATTAGGTTTCTAATTCTTAGTCTAATATAAATGTTTTTAAAAACAGATATTTTCATAAATATCAGATAAATTCAGGAGTTTGACCTCAGATAAATTCAGGAATTTTAATTAAGTAAATAAAACATTGAACCATGGTAAATTTTTATTATTTTTAATAGCTTTTTATTTAATTAACTTTTTATAAGACACTGGCATTATATGGCGATCCTAAATAATTTGTGAGATTATAAAAAGAGGGTTTCTTGCACTTTTAATTTTCACCTATCAAATAGGATTGC
Organism: Stigonema ocellatum SAG 48.90 = DSM 106950; assembly: GCA_016903675.1. Lineage (GTDB taxonomy): Bacteria > Cyanobacteriota > Cyanobacteriia > Cyanobacteriales > Nostocaceae > Stigonema > Stigonema ocellatum. The sequence goes on from JADQBA010000023.1 coordinate 48,459, forward strand.
TATAGATCCATTCTCAGCATTTGAATTTTGGATGAAAGGGAACTCGGCAAAATATAATAAGAGTAGGGGCGAAGGTTGCCGAGCGGTATGGTATCACACCAAAGCGGGTGAGAAAATCTGTCGCACCTAAGTAGTTCACTCTATCTCTTCCACTGCGCCTAAACCTTTCAGCGTGGCTAGCTGAGCTTCAGTTAAACCTCTAGCCTCGGTAAGGCGCATACCTTCATAAGGTCTTCTACTTCTCAAAGTTCCCAAGCACTTACCGACATTGACATCCCAAAGCTTAATCGTTTCATCTTGACCCCCACTAGCTAAGATCCCCCCTCGCCCCCCTTGAGAAGGGGGCGATAGGGAGATTGGACTAAAAGCAACTGACCAAATCCAGCTGGCGTGGGCCGATAAAGTTTGCCAGCATTTACCAGTACCCAGATCCCAAAGCTTCATAGTCTGGTCACAACTACCACTAGCCAAAGTCTTGCCATCGGGACTAAAAGTCACAGACTGAACCCAGCTAATGTGTCCCCAAAAAGTTTTCACGCATTCACCAGTACCCAGATCCCAAAGCCTCACACTCTGGTCACAACTACCACTAGCCAAAGTCTTGCCATCGGGACTAAAAGCCACAGACAGAACCCAGCTGGTGTGCCCCACAAAAGTTTTCACGCATTCACCAGTGCGGATATCCCACAACTTCACTGTTTTGTCTTCACTGGCGCTGGCTACAGTGACACCGTCGGGACTGAAGGCTACTGACCACAGCCAACCACTGTGTCCCTGGCAAATTTTTACGCATTTGCCAGTGAGAACATCCCATAACCTCAAAGTATTGTCACCACCACAACTGACTAAGGTTGTTCCATCTGGACTAAAAGCAACTGAGCTAACCCAACGAGTATGTCCTAGCAATGTTTTGAGGCATCTACCCTGAGAGACATCCCAGAGCTTCAGAGTCTGGTCGCTACTTGCACTAGCCAGCATTGTTCCATCCGGACTGAAAGCAACTGAGCAGACCCAGCTAGTATGCCCCTGCAAAGTGACAGCGCTTCCTTCCCCAAGCGGCTTAGGGATTGAGGATTGGGAAGACTTGGCAGATGGGGCAATGGGGAGATGAGGAGATGGAGAAGCATTGCCAAATCCCCCTTGTCCCCCTTCTCCCCCTTCTCCCCCTTGTCCCCTTGTCCCCTTGTCCCCTTGTCCCCGTTGTCCCCAATCCCCAGCCCCTTGGACATCCCACAGCTTTACTGTCCAGTCTTCATTTCCACTGGCTAGGATTGTCCCATTCGGACTGAAAGCAACCGATTGTATCCCACTGGCATAACCCTGCCAAGTTTTCACGCATTGACCCGTGTTCACCTCCCAGCATCGTACTGCCTGGTCTTCACCACCACTGGCAAGAATTGTCCCATCTGGACTGAAAGCAAGCGATGTTAACCGACTACTATGCCCATGGAGAGTTTTCAGGCACTTACCCTCCGAGACATCCCATAATTTTACCGTGTGGTCGCCACTGCCACTGGCTAGGGTACTCCCATCTGGACTAAATGCCAAGGCTCGTAACCGTTGGTTGTGTCCCTCCAGAATTTTCACCTCAATACCGTCAGGGAGATCCCAGAGCTTTATTGTCCCATCACCACTGCCACTGGCTAGGGTTTTTCCATCGGGACTGAAGGCTACAGTGCGAACCCAATGAGTATGTCCCGACAAAGTTTTCCAGCATTCACTTGTGCCCAGATCCCAAAGCTTTACCGTCCGGTCGTCGCTACCACTAGCAAGCGTCATCCCATCTGGACTAAAGGCAACTGACCAGATGTAACTAGTGTGTCCTGAAAAAATTTTCAGACATTCACCGCTTTCAACGTCCCACAGCCTCACCATCCAGTCATTACCGCCACTGCACAAAATCGTCCCATCGGGGTTGAAAGCCACAGAGCGAACCCGCTGATTGTGTCCCAACAATGTTTTCCGACACCCACCATCTGAGACATCCCACAACTTTATAGTTTGGTCGCTACTACCACTGCTAAGCATCCGACCATCTGGGCTGAAGGCAACGGATTGTACCCAACCTGTGTGTCCCTTACAGACTAGAAGGAGTTTGCTATCTGCCACTTGCCACAACCTAATTTCACCATTAGCATCGCCAGTTGCCAGCATTCGACCATCTGGACTAAATGCTACTGACAAAATCTTCGCCATTTGTTGAGCAAACACAGACTTAGCCAAATCAGCACCAGTAAAATTTACCTCGTGTAAATTCACATCCTGTAGATAGGCTTGCCAAACTTTTAATTGGGAAAAATCGTACCCACTTAAATTTGTCTCCAGTTGACAAAGAAGATTGAGGATATTTCCAGCAGCATATCCGGATTCATCGGGAGATTGGGACCGAAGTTTTGAGATAATCTGTCCGAGTCGAATTTCTAAATGACTTTTGGTTTTAAAAACAGTAATCAGCCTGTCTATAATGGGTTGAATGATAAAGCTAATTTGAGTTTTTCTAATATATTCTTTAGCCTGAGCTTTGAGCAAAGCATGGCTGTTAAGTAAAACCAGTTCGCCAGTCTCAATTTCTTGACAAACCCGCTCAATTAACAGGTTTGTCACATATTCCATAAGTAATGGCTGTAATAAGAAATGGGTTGCTTTTTTTTCAATCAATGAGCGCTGGATGAGAGATTTTAGAGTTTCTATTAATGTTTGTTGAGAAACGTTGGGATAAATATCTGATTGTAATTCAGCCACAGAGACTGGTTGCCGATTAATTACCAACCAGTACAAAATAGTGTTGCCTAAATCTGGTAATCGATTAATTTGCTGCTCTAAAAGAGCGCGAATTTCGTTAAAAACAAAGGTCTTATATTTAAGAAATTCTGTTATGCTGCCCTCAAATAATTCTTGAATCGCAGCCGCAACTATTTTTAATGCCAGTGGATTGCCTGAATATTTTTCAACGAGGACTCTGCATTCAGCCTCTGACTTCCAGTGGCAACCCTTGAGTTGCAGCAGCATCTGTCCGGCTGATACACTTAAACCCCGTAAATTAAGGCAGCGAACTGGTAGGGTTTCCCCTTGCATTAAGACAATTTCTTTGAGTTTTTCCCGACTGGTGAGTACCAAACAGCTCTCATGGCGGCATTCTCCCAGAAGTTTGAAGAAGTCGCCATAATCTTCATAACCTTGCTTGTAGATACCAGCACAGTCTCCATGGCGCAGAATTGTCTCAGCATTATCCAGTATCAATAAACATCGGTACTTTCTTAAACAATCAATCAGGTGTGAGAGTTTCTCATCGACAGTTGCTGGTAAATCGGTTTCCTGAGTATTGATGATGAATTGGAGTAGGCTGGTGAGAATCTCCTGAAGGGGTGGGGCATTATGAAGCGATCGCCAAATGACATAATCAAACTGCTCCTGAATCCGTTCCGCTAACTTCACTGACAGATGGGTTTTGCCAATTCCCCCCATACCCACAAGCCCCACTAAGCGGCAGCGTTCAGTAACAATCCATTGCTCTAGTTGAGCTAGTTCGTTGCTGCGGTCATAAAAGATTGAGATATCAGGAGCTGCCCCCCAATCTTGGAATCTTTGGGAATTATGAATGATTCCACCTTCATCTTTTCTTTGTTGTGCTGCAAAAAAATTTGCTGACTCCTGCTGCAATCCCAGCAGTGCAGTTGTGTCCAAAGAGACTGGTAAGGTAACAGTTGGGGAGGATATATGGGACAAAAGACCTGCTTGCCTTTCTATAGCGGCGCGAAAATTGCTTTTTTTAATCTTTTCCCCAAAAACATCTGAAAGCAATTGCCATAACTTAGGACCAGCATCTTGCTTGAGGTAATTAGGGGAATAGCCGTTCGCTTGTGCAATTTGGTCATAACCCTGACGGGAGCCTGACCAAGCTGCCTGAATGAGAAGCCGTTGAAGGTCACTCAGATGTTTGCCCATCTTAGCGAAGATTGAAGCATCAATGAATAGTAGAACTTCTTCAACATTCATAGATTTTCCTGATTTCGGAATTTACTATTGGTTGATTAGAGTTCAGCTAAGTAAGTCGGTGTGAGTAAACACAACTTTACTTAAGGCTGTTAGTAGGCAAGAAGCGTCTTAACATTTGTTTGGCTTTAGAGGTTTGCCAGTCTCCTGCTTCGGGGAAACCCGGACTCAGTACCGCACTGGCTCACACATATCACGGTTTATCCTTGTCAATCTACTTAACACATATAATTTCTTAAATGTATGATGACGTTATTAAATACTATACAAATAAACTTTAAGAACTAGTGGCAGAAAAAGTGGTAACTTCAGGGCATAAAAAAAGTTCTATAAGTAAGTTGGCGTGAATAAACACAACTTTTCAAGTTTGAAGTGTTACGGCGGCTAAAAAAGTTGAAACATGAATTTTACTAAGTTCTGCATACCCAGACTTATGTAATCACCTGATTTTAAGGGATATCGGGTTATTGGTAATAGCGGGAAATTGTTAATGCAGGTGCCATTGACACTACCCTTATCTTCAATAGAGAAACCGTCTGCCTCAACGTAAATATCAGCATGAATCCGTGAGACAATTTCCGAATTTTGAAATGTTGAAACATCGACTTCTGGGGTAAAGTGCTTATTGGGCTTGCCGATGTGAATAACGGACAGATGTGATGGCAGTTCAATCTGCCTATTTGTTTGGACATGAATGAGGCGTGCCCTCATCCGGTAAGATTGAGTACTGCCTTGTGTGAGTGGCGTGGAATTTCCCTGCTGTGAACTGACGGGTAGCTCAATGACGGTTGGTGGTAAGGGTGAGATTTTGATGCAGTTTTTAAACTCTTGGGCGCGTTGAGGATTTGGAATTTCCGCTCCCAATGCTTCAATTAGTTGTTGAGGTGTAATTTCTGGGGATTGGGCTATGATATCTTCAATAAGAAAGCTAGCGAAAGGTCCAATAAAACGGGTCAGTTCTTGCCGACAATGGGTGATAAACTCTGGGTTGAGATTAACAGGTGTTTCTGTTTTCAACTGAGGTTCTGGAACAACCACTCCAGGGTCAGTAGGCAGAGTGATAATCTTTACCTCAGACGGAATTGTTTCTTCCTGTCTATGGGCTTCCAAGTCAGATTCAGTTGCTATTTCAGGGCTTCTGAATTTTTGTGCTTGTTCCTCCAGCAATTTGAAGTCATCGGACTCGACAATCTCCGCTACTTGACGCTCTTTATTAGCGTAGTCAATGTTAATTTGCACTTTTTTAAGTGGCTGGCTGACATCGGGTTCGCTAGGTAACGTTGGGGGCTGGAGTTCAAAGAGAATTTCTTTAGCTGACTGGTAGCGCTGTTTAGGTTTCTCCGCCAGCATTTTGTTCAGTATTTGGGCCAGAGAGTCACTGATATCGACGTAGGATTGCCATTGCCACTCTAAAGACTGATCCATCAATTCATCCGGCATTTTACCAGTTAACAGGACAATAGCACAAACACCTAGTGCATACAAATCGCTTGATGGGTAGGATTGCCCCATACGGATCTGCTCTGGTGGAGCATAGCCTACTCTTCCCAAAACCGTACCTGAGGAGGAGTTTTGGGAACCTTGAGAATTAACACACCAAATCTGAGATACTTTCTCTTTAACCAAGCCAAAGTCGATCAGCACAGGTTTGGATTGATTATCAGGAAGCATGACATTATCCAACGAAATATCCCGATGAAGGATTTTTATTCCATGCAGATAATCCAAAACTGATAGCAAATCTCTTAGCCACTGACTAATTTCGGCTTCGGAAAATGACTGATTTTGCTGAGAAAGGCGCTCTTGCAACAGTTGAGAGTAGGTTTTACCATCAATATATTCCTGCACTATGAACAGCCGCTCTTGCTCGGTAAACCAAGCCAGAAATTTAGGAACTTGGGGATGATTAATCTGGTATAATACTCTCGCTTCTCGCTCAAATAGCTCGCGGGATTTTTGGATGAAATATTCTTCTCGGTTGGAAGGTAAAAACTCTTTGAGGACACAAAAGTCTCCAAAACGCTGACTGTCAGTTGCCAAGTAAGTTCGCCCAAAGCCTCCCTGTCCCAGAACCCTCTGAATCTGATAGCGATAGTTAATCAAAGTTCCAGGATTAATCTCTGCTAGCATTGCTGGTTAACCTTTATAAGTACGATACACAGAGAATTTGGAAAGATACATTAAACTACAACTAACATTCCCCACATTCCAGATGTGAAAGAAAATATCTGATTCCTTCAAGCAACCGCTCTTGCGGACGAGGTTCCCGTCCTTACGACTCAGTAACATTGACCGTACGACTGTTACAAATATTCATAGCTTTTTCTACCCCCTGCTTGAGACATAGTTCTAAGTCCTCAACCAGATACTGGAGTACAATACTCATTAACTGAGTTTCGGCACTGGAAAATCGACCTAATACATGAGAAACAGTACCGGAGTCATTGGTCTCATCTTTGGGTCTACCAATGCCAATGCGCAGACGAGGAAAGTCTTGGGTGCCAAGGTGTGCGATCGCGCTTTTCATCCCATTATGTCCCCCAGCAGAACCCGATAAGCGCAGGCGAGTTTTCCCTAGGGGTAAATCCATATCATCATAAATCGCCAATACTGACTCAGGCGGTAACTTATACCAATTTGTGACCGCTTGTATTGCTTGTCCAGAACTATTCATATAAGTCAGTGGCTTCAGCAAGCGAATTTTTGCTCCTCTTGCTGCTATTCCTTCGCCGTACTCTCCTTGAAACTTGCGATTTTCTCCTAGGGGAATCTTCCAAAAACGGGATAGAGAGTCCACAGCAGCAAAACCTATATTATGACGTGTTTGGTCGTATTTAGGCTCTGGGTTCCCCAACCCGACAATTAGCTGGGGAATAACCAAAGCTTTTTGGGAAACAGCTTCCATCTGAAGTATGAATTATGAATGATGAATGATGAAGTATGAAGGGAGTGTTTCAGACTTCATCATTTTTAGCAGACTCCATTTGCTTTGGTGTCAGTTCAGCCGTAGTTTTCACAGCTTCTTCCAACTGAGATGCTTCTTTTTGAAACTCGGCTTGAAAATCCTTAGAAGCTTCTTGAAAACTACGAATGGTTTTTCCCACACTACGACCAATCTCAGGCAGCTTTTTAGGACCAAAGATTAACAGTGCCACTATCATAATTACAGCCATTTCGGGCAGACCGATACCAAATATATTCATTTTTGCCTCCTGTTAACGCAAAAACTGCTATACAAATTTACTATTATAGTCTAATCAATAGTCAGTGGGGAATGGGGAATGGGGAGTGGGGAGTGGGGAGTGGGGAGTGGGGAGTGGGGAGTGGGGGAGTGGGGGAGTGGGGGAGTGGGGGAGTGGGGGAGTGGGGGAGTGGGGGAGTGGGGGAGTGGGGGAGTGGGGGAGTGGGGGAGTGGGGGAGTGGGGGGAGAACACGTAACAACTAACAACTAATACCCAACAACTGACAACTGACAACTGACAAAAAAACCCGGAGCGTCCGGGTGTAAGATAACTTGTTATGAACCGAATGTCTCAAGAAATTATGAATTATGAAACTTTTTTCATAATTCATAATTCATAATTCATCATTCACTTAGCTGCCTAAACTCCGCCAATCTACAGGTACATCCTCGACTATCAGCGACTGATTGTAGAGTTGCAGAATAATCAACAAAAACACGAAAAATAGCAGTATAAAAATAGCCATGAGAGGGGTAGTTCCCCAACCTGGAGCTACTTTACCATACTCAGCGTTTAAAGGTCTGAGAATATCTCCCAACTGTGTCCTTTGTGCCATAGTTCCCCTAAGATAAGATAAGTTGCCAAAGCATTTTTTAATCTTTTGTAGCATTCTACCAAATTACCGCCAGAGAACTGCGACCTGATTCACAAAGTTTTCCGTTACAATAGCAAAAATACCTACATTAAGGTATCACTCATATTTTGTAATAATAATTTATGGAATCCTCAACAGTTCTGATCATTTCCACCGCTGCCATTATTGTTGCCATCACCGCAGTGTCTATTTATACCTCTTTTGGCCCTCCCAGTAAGGAATTGGGGGACCCGTTTGAAGACCATGAGGACTAGCGCCGCTGCGCGGAATTCAAAACGGACTCAAAAGTGCTTTGCGCTGCCATCCGAGTTTCACTGACCAAGAACGGGGTGTGGGGTGTGGGGTGTGGGGTGTAGGGTTCGATAAAACAACCACACCCCGTTCTTGGTCAGTAGTTCTGTGGTAGGGGCGCTCTTGCCTTGCGCCCCTACCATTAGGTGTACCGCACCCGTAGGAATTACGACTTACTAATTATTCGGTCATATTTTCGCTAAAATGGGATTTGGTTTCTATCCCTTATAGGGGTTTAAGCTCCTGCACTCGCCTACATTATAAATTACTTACAGATTTATTTTTTCGGGGAGTAGCTCCTGCTGTACTCAAAATTATACAGTAATTTCCCTAAGGGTCTGTTTAATGCCATGCCTGATGCTTCCTCTAGTCGTTATCAAAGCAGACTTTTTAACTTTGTTCACCAACGTACTCATGGCTTGGGCGATGCCCTAAAGCTCACCTTCCGCCATGTACAAGTCACCGTTGCTTGGTCATTAGAAGCACTACTTTACCCAGTATACCTGCTGGTTCAAAAAGTTTTTCAGTCAGGGCTTAGACAACTGCAACCAGAGAAGCAACAACCCCAGCCACAGTTAGAAGCACATGATGACATCGATTCCCAGCTTGTTGAAACCTCCTCATTTGCCTCAATCCCTATTCAACGAGTGCTCTGTGCGGTAGAGAATCAGCCAACCGTAGCGCAGGGAATCGCTTCAGAACTGGTGAGTCGCGATCTGGTACTCGTGAGTTATGAGAATGAAATTCTGAACATTTTGACACTCCAGCAGCAGGAAAAACTGCAAGCCCAGATTTTGACAGAAGTCGCTAACTACTGGCGTAACTGGCGATTGACTGACGAAAAAGATGAACCAAAACAGTTACGGGAAATTGAACGGTTGTTGACAAAGCTGACGAATGGTAGTACAGAGTCTACATCTTCTCCTTACCCACCACTGGGACTATTCGATGCAGCCGTTGCTCAGTTGGAATCGAATGCTTTAGTGCCAATGTCTCATGTACAACAACGAGCTTCGGAATTCATCGAAGTGGTGCTAACTCAATTAAACATCTTTATTTATGGTACAGAGCAAGTAACGAAGAACGCACCGGGAACAGTCGTTGCTGAGAATTGGAACCAAAAGCTGAGGATTCAGGCCTTGATTTCGGCGGCGCTCAATTTCTTTTTTGGCGATGGCATTGCTAAAAAAGTCAAGGAACGTGAGACTACTAAAACTATTTCTGAAAGGGTACCAAGTAAACCACTACCACAGCGTCCTCGAACCCCCACTTTGTCCAACAGCGAGTTAGAAGATCCTTGGCTAACTTTCAACGATTTATTTGATGAGTCCCAACAAATCGATGCGCCGGGAAATAATCAACGGTTAGTTACCCCATCACAAACGACAAATCCTACTCTTCCCCATAATCCATCAGCAAGGTATTCTCCAAAAAACGGGATTAATAGTTACCAAAATTTTTTCCGAAAACTAAAATCAGGTGCTGCGTTAACGCAGCAGCAAAAATTGACTGGTGACTTAGGTCGAATTCAAAGAAGGCTTGAAGAAATAACCTCTACGTTAGAGTTGCAAAATGAGATGAGTGAAGGGGAAATTTCTCAGCAGGTTCGTCAGACGACTCAAGTGGAAACAAAGCCAGACTGGATAGAAACCAAGGCAAAGTCTATTGGTTATGAGAAGCACCCCTTAGAGCGAATCTTGGAATGGGTTGATGACACTATGGTGTTACTTGAAGAGATGTTTGTGAAAATTTTTCAGTCTTTGCAGCGGATTTTTAAATTATGAATTATGAATTATGAATTATGAAAAAATGGTTTGAGTAGCGGGTTTCAATTGGTGTGAGGTAGATGAAGGAGTTAAAAAACCGCAGATGTACGCAGATAAACGCAGATAAATCTGTACTTCACCCGTCTGTTAAGATGTTCCAATCCAACTAACTCCTAACTCCTAACTCCTAACTCCTAACTCCATACAACACCTTCATACAGCAATTCAATCGGACATTCAAATTCAATACTTGAAAGAGTGATAATATCGACGGTGGTGTAGGGATAGTAAAGCCACATTCTACCCTCTCCTCGAGAGTAACGCTCGACGGAGATTTTTTCAGAGTCAATCAAGATATACTCTTGCAATGTCGGGATTGTCAGATAATAAGTGAATTTCTCACCCCTGTCTTTGGCGCTTGTACCTGGGGAGAGAACTTCGACAATCAGCTTGGGAAATTGAATAAATTTGCGGGCGTTGAGGTCTTGAGGGTCGCAACTGACGATAACATCAGGATAGTAGTATTGGTTCTGAGAACTGACTTGCACTTTTACGTCTGACACATTTACCCGACAACCTCTAGAACGCACATGAGGGTACAAAGCTCTGTAAAGGTTTAGAGTAATATCATTATGGGGAATTGTACCACCCGTCATGGCAAAAACTTCGCCGTTGACATATTCGTAGCGAAGGTCTTGCTGAGGTTCCCATTCGAGATATTCCTCGATGGTCATTTTTTGCGGTTGTTGGGAGATGGCTACCATAATCTTTGAACACCAAGACTTTTTCCGGCTTGGTTTGATTGTAGCTAATGGGTGAGAAAATTTGGGCATTAATCGTTTTTCGTCAGACAGCCCTGTTCGCGCAGCATCTCCCCTTGGGAGAAGGTCAGCCCCTTCTCCCAAGGGGAGACGCACTCGCGTTCGGGTTCGTCAAAAGCTAAGGTAATAAGTCAAATGACAAAAATTGGACATGATTTTCCAGATTTTTGGTTCACCTTGAAAGGGCTGGTCCTAATAATGACTCATAGCAATCAAAGTTCCAATGTGACGCATAATTTTTAACACATCGTACAAATCTCCCTCATTCATGATGCTGAATTTGCGAGATAATCCATAAACAGGCTCTTGTTGTCTCACTAATTTAATAAATATAAAATCTTCGCCTCCTGTTAAAATACCAAATATTGGTTTATCTATATCAGGATTGCTTAGCATATATGCGAGGGCTTGAGGTATTCCTAAACTCAGAGAAAATGTAGTACGCTTGGCTTCCAGTACCCAAACCCAAAATTGATTTTGTAAGACTAACGCATCAATTCGTCCTTGCAAAATTTCCTCTTCAGTTTCCACCTCCAGTGTTACAGTTGGTTCAAATCGTGTTTTGAAAGGAGCGTCGTAAAAACCTGCTATATCTAATAGTGGAGCTAATATCATCATTTTCACTCCACCCTCTAGCAGCGTTCCTTCATCAAGTTGGTAAAAGTAGCGAGAACGCACCCTATCCAAAAATGCTTTATCTGCATCGCTAATTTCTGGTAAGTTATCGTACCAGTCTGGAAAAAACTGACGCTCATCATTACGTTGCAAGTTGAAATTTTTACGTAAATACTTAAGTGTCGTTTTTTCGGAAATGGCAATAGTTTGAACCATAGTTTTGACGGGTTTAGATTCTTAGGAGTGACAGTGTATTTAATTATACTGTTTTAATGGACTAGTATCAACGGTGCGTTACACTAACAATTAGGTTAACGTGCCTTAGTGGTTTGGCAAGTCAACTTTGATAGGTTTGTAGTTGCGCTTCAGCGCAAAAAAACCGCGATTTAATCGGCGCTAAAGCGCTACTACGAACTAAGAAATTGTTGCCCTGCTGTAGGTAAAATGGGTAAAGTAGTCTCTTAGCCTGCGAACCATCATGATTGACATCAACGCTGTTATTAAGGCGATGGCTGGTTTTGTGGCTCCCACGGTCATTAATCAAGCTCAGCGCAATACAATCAAAAATTGATATACTTCCGGATATTCAACCATATCTTGAGGAATTTTGGCAAGTTTTTACAGATGTAGCGGGACGCACGAGAACACCAGCAGAGGTGGTGCGCGATCGCCCAATTGAGCCAAATCCTCAAACCAAACAACTCAATCCTAACTCATCGACCTATCCTGCGGAATTTGAGTCACTCATTCAAGAAAAACTCCGGCAATTTTGTGGTCGTAAATTCGTATTTGCAGCTTTTGAGAAATTCCTCAAGGAAAATCCTAAAGGCTACTTTACAGTGGTGGGAGATGCGGGAATGGGGAAAAGTGCGATCGCAGCCAAGTATGTCTTTGAACACCAAGCCATTTGCTATTTTAATATTCGCGCTGAAGGTCGCAATCGACCTGAATCGTTTTTAAAAACTATTCGTCAACAACTGATTCATCGTTACCAGTTGGAGGATGCAGCAGATGATGATTTACCAAAGCTGCTGGCAAAAGTTAGCGAAAAAATCACCGCTACTCAACCCTTGGTGATAGTCGTTGATGCACTTGATGAGGTGGAGCAAGAAGGATCGGGAAATCTTTTATATTTACCCATTAATGTTCCCAACAATATCTATTTTATACTGACGAGACGACCTTATAATCAGAATGAGAAACGTTTGCAAGTTTCTCCAGACACTCCACTACAGGAATTGGATTTAAGGAACTACTTCGATGAGAGTAGTTTAGACGTGAAGGAGTACATTCGGTTATTCTTAAACCAAGATAAGCATGGTCAAAACAGGCTGAGCAAGTGGATTGAAGCGCGTGATCTCACTGATGAGCAGTTTGTGCAAGAGCTAGCCAAGAAGAGTGAAAATAATTTTATGTACCTGAAGTTTGTCTTGCCAGATATTACGAGTGGTAAATACAATGACCTGAGTTTGGACAAACTACCTGTAGGTTTAGTAGGATACTATGAAAACCACTGGCAACTCATGGGCATGACAACCAAGCCTTTACCCAAAAATAAAATCAAGATTGTGTATGTCATGTCTACCCTTCATAGTGCTGCTTCATGTTCACTCATTGCTAAATATTCTCAGCAGAGTGAGTTGACAGTGCAGGATGTACTTGAAGGATGGGCGCAGTTTTTACAGAAGCAGGAAAATTGTCAACCATCCCGATATAGATTTTATCACGAAAGTTTCAGAGATTTTTTGTATCGCCAGGATATTGTGCAAAAGGCAGGGGTGAATTTACCGAATATCAACGCCGAAGTAGCGGAGATAATTACAGCCACAGCCGGGATTTTTAGCGATGAAGGGATTTTTGGTGATGGGTAATCTCAGCATCTGGTTAGCTCAAAAGTCACAGGAAGAAATAGAGCATTTCTTGGCAGTGCCACGTATGTTCGCAGAAGGTGGTACATTCGATAAATTATGCTGCTTACTGTGTGATTTTGATTTTATAGCAGCAAAGATAAACCATCGGCAATTTGGGTTGCAGACGCTGATTGATGACTATAATTTGCTTGAGCATTCACAAATATTAAATCAGTCAAAGTGCAACCCCCAAAAAATAAAAGCGCTGAAATTGGTTCAAGGAGCGCTACAACTGTCAGGTAGCGGCAAAAGTGCGATCCTTGCTAAATATGTGACGGAAAATCCCGATGTTATCTATTATAATGCTCAACTTGAGGGAAAAAATCGTGCTGACGAATTTCTCCACAATGTATGTCAACAAATTGTAGAGACGCGAAATTTCGCGTCTCTACAATACGTACCCAACAACGATGGGGAGGGAAGTTGGTTGCTGTCGCTGTTACTCCAAAAAATCAGCTTGAGCCTAGCACCCAACCAAAAGCTAATCATTGCTATTGATGCTCTCGATGCCATTGATCGCAACAGCCAAACACTAGGTTCCAATTTATTCTATCTTCCCAGGTATCTCCCCGATGGCGTGTATTTTCTGCTTACCCGCCGTCCTTTCGCCAGAGAAAAATCCGGTTTATTAATTGAAACGCCGTTTCAAACAGTCTCTTTAGAAGAATACTCAGAACAAAACCGGGAAGATATGCAAGTTTACATTCAGCAGGTTTTAGGGGAGAAGTCAAGGCTAAATGTGAGGGAGGAAGAATTGTGCCATCGCCTAATAAATCAAAGCGAAAATAATTTCATGTACCTCACCCAAGTTCTCAGCGCCATGGAACCGTTGAAAATCGTAGATATATTACAGACAACGTCTTTACTACCACCTAGTCTAATTACATATTATAAACAGCATTGGCAAAAAATGCAAGGACAAGGTTTGTCTCCTGTGGAATTGAAAGTGCTGCACGTCCTTACCCATAAAATAACAATAGATTCCTCGGTAGCCTCTGGTGATTTGAGGGGAGGAATCTCAACTGGTGCGATCGCCCAAATCATAGAAGAAGAATACGAAATCCAAGAAGTTCTAGAAAATTGGCTTGAGTTCTTACAGCAGCAGCAAGTTGGCGGAGATAGCTATTACAGTTTTTATCATTGGAGTTTCCGAGACTGGTTGGGAAGTAATTCGTAATTCGTAATTGTGAGGAAAATCTGAAGACGGAGAAGCCAGTGCAGGATATTGCCTTTCATTCCCTGGTTAGAAATTCGGGGTTCTCAGCATAGCTTTGATAGAAATGGTATGAGGGAAAAATAGTCCACCAAGATATTTGCTCAAGTGATTATACTTAAAAATAACCAGGTTGACCTAAACTTTAATTTAGCTTTACTTTAATTTTCTGTATTCTTGCGGTTGATATTTTACAGAAAAACTGCAATTATTGAATTGGCTCGTACGGAATTAAATGCGTCGGACTGAATGAACATAACTGTGTAAGCTAATGACTGACATCTTACACCTTCTCAATCAGGGCTGGTGGGCAGTGCCCACCCTACGTAATCATAGGGTTTTTAGGCTTTGATTTTTGCAACAAGACAGTGGTGCAAAATCTGAGATGAGCATTTTAATTGGATGATGAAAGCGCTGAAGCGCTTACTACGAACAAATTACCATAGAAAAATGGGCGTTGCTGAATCAAGGTATGAATTGACATTTTTCGAGATGACTAAACAACAATTCTTTGCGTCTTTGCGCCTTTGCGTGAGGCTAATTTGAGATCAGCAACGCCGAAAAATGAATGATGACTAGCTTAGTAACTATCCTGGAGGTTTTTAGATGAAGATTTGTTGTCTACATCTTCATAGATAATTCATGTTATTGGTAAATTATTTTATAGATCACTAGGGAATACTAAATACTGAAGAGTTAAATATTGATTTCTATGGCTAGCACTCAAATTACCATTTCTGGATACCAAGTTAAGGAACAAATTTATGAGAGTTGTAAAACATTAGTTTATCGAGCTATTCGAGAAATTGACCAAAAGCCAGTGGTGATAAAAATGCTGAAAGCTCTTTATCCCACCTTCACAGAATTGATACAGTTTCGCAATCAGTACACCATCACTCAAAATATCCATTCGTCTGGTATCATCGAAACTTATAGCCTGGAACCATACCAGAACGTTTATGCCTTAGTCATGGAAGACTTTGGGGGAATCTCTCTGAAGGAATGGATGGAGAGGAAGGAAAAACCTCTATCTCTCAGCGAGTTTTTGCCTTTAGCGATCGCCCTATGCAATACATTAGATATTCTCTATCACAACCGCATTATTCATAAAGATATTAAGCTTGCCAATATATTAATTAATCCAGAGACTCAACAAGTTAAACTGAGTGACTTTAGTATTGCATCTTTGCTGCCACGAGAAACCCAAATTCTGATGAGTCCTAATCTACTGGAAGGGACACTCGGCTATTTGTCGCCTGAGCAAACTGGAAGAATGAATCGTGGGATTGATTATCGTACTGATTTTTATTCTTTGGGGGTAAGTTTTTACGAGTTACTGACAGGAGAGTTGCCATTTCAGTGTGAGGATGCAATGGAGTTGATACATTGTCACATTGCGAAAAAACCAAATCAATTCAAAATTCAAGATTCAAAATTAAAAAATGCAGAACCTATTCCCCAAGTATTGGCTGATATTGTCATCAAATTGATGGCGAAAAATCCAGAGGAACGCTATCAGAGCGCTTTGGGACTGAAATATGATTTAGAAAATTGTTTAGAGCAACTGAAGACAACAGGCAAAATTGAGAGCTTCCCAATTGCACAACGAGATGTGTGCGATCGCTTCATTATTCCTGATAGATTATACGGTCGTGACCATGAGGTTCAAGCTTTGCTGGATGCCTTTGAGCGTGTTGCTGATAATCAGACAGAAATCATGCTAGTGGCAGGTTTTTCTGGTATTGGAAAAACGGCAATTGTGAACGAAATCCATAAACCAATTGTCCGTCAGCGCGGCTATTTTATTAAAGGCAAGTTTGATCAATTTAATCGTAATATTCCTTTCTCAGCATTTGTGCAAGCGTTCCGCGACCTCATGGGGCAACTCAATAGTGAATCTGACACTCAACTCTCAAGGTGGAAAGGCAAAATTCTCGAAGCGGTTGGCGAAAACGGTCAGGTAATCATCGAAGTTATCCCCGAACTGGAACGCATTATCGGTAAACAGCCAGATGTTCCCAAACTGTCGGGGAATTCCTCACAGAATCGTTTTAACTTAGTTTTTGGCAAATTTATCCGAGTTTTTACGACCAAAGAGCATCCTCTCGTGATTTTCCTTGATGATTTGCAATGGGCAGACTCGGCTTCCCTAAATTTGCTGAAATTACTGAAGGGTGAATCAGATACAGGATATTTACTCGTCCTCGGGGCTTATCGCAATAACGAAGTTTTTCCTGCTCATCCCTTGATGCTGACGTTAGACGAACTTCAGAAAAAAGGCACAACAATCAACACGATAATTCTCAAACCGCTTGCACAAAATTATCTCAATCAATTGGTGGCAGATACACTCTGCTGTGCGGGAGAAGTTGCATTACCGCTAACGAAGTTAGTGTATCAAAAAACCCAGGGAAATCCTTTCTTCGTCACCCAGTTCCTCAAAAGTTTATATGAAGACAGTTGGATTATCTTTGATCGCGAGGTGCAATGCTGGCAATGTGATATGGCGCAGGTGCGTCAGCTAGCCTTAACCGACGATGTGGTTGAGTTTATGGCTCAACGACTACATAAATTACCAGATGCAACTCAGAAAGTCCTGAAGTTGGCAGCGTGTATTGGTAATCAGTTTGATCTCGGAACCCTAGCTGTGGTTTGTGAGCGATCCAAGATCGAAGTAGCAACCGATTTGTGGAAAGCATTACAAGAGGGGCTGGTGTTGCCTATCAGTGAGGCTTATAAGTTTTTCCAAGGGTCTGACCAGAAAGAAAGACGGTCGGAAACGGTGTCAGTTGGATATCAGTTTCTGCACGATCGCATCCAACAAGCGGCTTACACCTTAATTGCTGACGACCAGAAGCAGTCAACTCACCTGAAAATTGGGCAGTTGTTACTCTACCATACCCCAGCCCAGGAACAAGAAGAAAAGATTTTTGCAATTGTCAATCAGTTAAATTTAGGGAAAGTCCTGCTGATTGATGAAGTTGCTCGTTTAGACTTGATACGATTGAATTTACAAGCAGGTCAGAAAGCAAAAATTTCTGCCGCCTATCAGGTAGCCAGTAACTATTTTGCCATGGGGATGGAACTGTTGCCCTGTGATTCCTGGACGACTCAATATGACTTAACCTATAGGCTCTATCGAGAACGTTCCGAAACGGAATATTTGTCTGGTAACTTTGAGCAAGCTGAAGCACTATATAGGACAGCACTGGTTGATGCTAAGAGTGTGCTGGATCGAGTGGGAATTTATGGCGTACAGATGACCCAGTATCAGCTTCAAGGACGGAATGCAGAAGCGATGACCATTCAAAAACAAAGTTTGGCATTACTAGGCTGGCAAATACCCACACCAGAAGAAGTGCAAACCAGCCTAGATGGGGAAATTGCAACGGTGAGTCAATTGCTAGGTGAACGCTCTATTGAGTCTATTTTGGATTTACCGAAGATGCACGATTCCATTCTGGCAAAGATGATGGAAATCTTGCAAATTTTGTTTTATGCTGCCTGGTTGGATGGTCAGACCCAACTGGCATTTCTCGCACTGGCTAAAATGACCGCTCTCTCGTTGCAATATGGCAATAGCGAGATGTCACCATTTGGTTATGGCGGGTACGCTATGATCTCCATGAATGTCCTGAAAGACTATGGTACTGCCCACCGATTTGGGGAAATGTCAGTAAAACTTTGCGAACAGTTTGACAATAGCGATGTCACAGGGATGACCAACTTTCTGTTTGCAGCAGATTTGCATAGTTGGAGTCGCCCGCTTAAACAGTCTGAACGCTACTACGAAAATGCCTACCGCTATGGAATGGAAGCAGGAAACTGGCTTACCGTAGGCTATATGATGATGCAGAGTGGCTCAGATCGCCTCACCTATGGCAAAAACTTAAATGAGCTTTATGATATTGCCCAAAGCCATGCAAGTTTCCTCAAGCAAGTCAAAAGTGATGATAAATTGGATACACTCATCGTTGGGGTAATTCAACCAATTCGTAACTTATTAGCGTTAACGCATCACTGCTTTACCTTTGATGATGATAGTTTTAGCGAAGAGCAATATCTGTCCAAGTATGCAGGTTCGCCCTACTATCTGGCTTGGTTCTATTCGGTGAAAATTCGCCATGCTTATCTGTTGGGCGATCGCAGCGCATGGCAGAAGCTCATTCCCACCCTTAGCATCATTGAAAATACTATTCCTAGCCACGCTAAAGTCCCTTCGAGCGTGTTCTACGTTGCCCTCATGCACGTGGCTTTGTATGCAGAAACAACGGATGCGGCCAATCGCCAAGCTCATTGGCAAGCCTTGGAACCCCTGGAACGAAGCCTCAATTTCTGGTCTTTCCAATGTCCAGAAAATATTTTGCACAAATGCCTGCTGCTTCAGGCTGAGAAAGCACGGGTCACTGGGCTAAAAACAGAAGCAATTAATTTGTATGATCGTGCTATTACAATTGCCAAAGAAAACGAATACATATACGAAGAAGCGCTAGCTAACGAACTCGTCGCTAAATTTTATCTGGAATGGGGTAAAGAAAAAGCAGCAGTTGGATATATGCAAGAAGCATACTACTGTTACGCTCGTTGGGGAGCAAAAGCCAAAATCGATGATTTGGAAAAACAGTATCCCCAATTACTCAAACCCATCCTGCAAAAAAAACAACTCAAGCTCAATCTCCTAGAAACAATTGACGTCGGTGAGACGAACTTATCCACTTGCACTTCTAGCATTGGCAGCAGCAGTATTTCCAATGCCCTAGATTTTACCTCCATTCTCAAAGCTGCTCAAGCCATCTCCAGTTCTATAAAATTAGACGAACTCATTGCCAGTCTTACCCGCATTATCCTAGAAAACTCTGGCGCAAAAAAATCTGTACTCATTCTTCCCCAAAATAATACTTGGCAAGTTAGGGCAATTACTTCCATTAATCAAGAGCCAAATTCTCAGACGAATATACAAACTCTCCTTGATTCACAATTTATAGACACTTGTCAAGATATTCCTCTAAAAATTATTTATTATGTCAAAAATACTCAAAAAACAGTTGTGATAAATAACCTGAAAACAGATATTCCTGGTGTAATTGGGGAATATATGCTGCAACATCAACCCCAGAGTGTATTATGTACCCCAATTATTAATCAAGGGTATTTAGTGGGCATTCTCTACCTAGAAAATCAACTGACCAGCGGGGTATTTACTGACGAACGTCTACAAATTGTCAACCTATTAGCCTCCCAAGCAGCGATCGCTCTAGAAAATGCCCTACTTTATCAACAAGCTCAACAAGCATTGCAAGATTTACAACAAGCTCAATTACAAATAGTTCAAAGTGAGAAGATGTCTGCGTTGGGAAATTTAGTTGCAGGGGTAGCCCATGAAATGAATAATCCTTTGGGCTTTATTGCTGCTAGCCTGGAACAAGCAAAACCGACTTTTGCTGATATTATTGAACATTTGCAACTTTATCAAAAAAACTTACCCAATCCGGTTGAAGAAATTATTGACCATGCAGAAGAAATTGACTTGGATTATAGCTTAGAAGACTTGTCCAAGATGATTGAATCAATGGTAATGGCTTGCGATCGCCTCAAAAAAATCAGTAATAGTTTAAGAACTTTCTCCCGATCCGATAAAGATTACAAAGTTAATTTCAGTATCCATGAGGGCATTGAAAGCACCATTTTAATTCTTAAGCATCGCTTGAAAGCTAACGATAAACGTCCAGACATTGAGATTTTCACAAATTATGATGATTTGCCCCTAGTGGAATGTTTTCCTGGACAATTAAATCAGGTATTTATGAATATATTAGCCAATGCAATTGATGCCTTAGAAGAGTCAAATATTGGGCGGAATTTTAGACAAATTCAAGCAAAACCCAACCGGATTACTATAACAACCTCAGTCACAGGTAAAAACGTGAAAATAGCCATTGCTGATAATGGTAACGGAATAAGAGAAGAAGTCAAACAAAAAATTTTCAACCATTTATTTACTACTAAAGATGTAGGTAAAGGTACGGGTTTAGGACTGACGATAGCACGTCAGATTGTTGAAGAAACCCATAATGGTAAATTGATTTGCAATTCTGTTCTCGGTGAGGGTACAGAATTTGTTATTGAGATTCCACTTTCTTAAATGTTTCAACATTCGTTATACTGGCTTTCGCTTACCCTACCTAAAATGTAGATATCTTTTAAGTATTTTATTCACTGTTTCTGAGAGCATCGATATCACAAGACACAATTTTCTCAAGATTGCGCGATATTTTCTCAATACTCCAGTTCCACCATGAAATTTCTAGCAGTGAATTGACAATCTCACTAGAGAAACGCTGCTTGATGGGTTTTGCTGGATTACCTCCAACAATAGTATAGGGAAGAACGTTGCTCGCCACAACTGACTTTGCAGCAATAATCGCTCCATTACCAATGTTTACACCAGGCATGATAACAGATTCGTAACCGATCCAAACATCATTGCCTACTACAGTATCGCCTTTAAATGGCAACTCATCGAGCTGTGGCATCACCTTTTCCCATCCATCACCGAAAATTTGAAACGGATAGGTTGAAAAACCAGACATTTTATGATTGGCACCATTCATGATAAACTTTACGCCTCTAGCCAAAGCGCAAAATTTCCCAATGATTAATTTGTCACCAATGAAAGGGTAGTGGTACAAAACGTTGCGCTCAAAGTTTTCTGAATCTTCCGGATCATCGTAATAAGTATAATCACCAATAATAATGTTGGGGTTAGATACAGTGTTTTTGATGAAGCAGATTTGTGGAAATCCCTCCATTGGATGCTTATTGTTTGGATTTGGTCCTTGCATAATAGCCTTGGAAATAACTCTAGAAGGTTCAAATCGTTATTGAAAAATGCTCAACATACAGCGTATTGTTGAGCTATGTCACGCTTAATGCCCTTAACCGAATGGCACGCTTGTAAAGCCCAAAGACTTATGTAGCCTCGTTCCTAGCCTCCAGGCTAGGAACGAATTCCGAGAGGCTCTGCCTCTTGTCAAGAAAGAGGAGGCTCCGCCTCTAGGAATGGTTTCCCAGCCTGGAGGCTGGGAACCAGTTGACCGTCTTTATTGTAAACTGCGCTCATCCCAGCCAGTGTCCCATTGAGCAAACATGATCAAATACTTTTTCCTATGATTTACTACCTACTATTGTGACGCAGGACAAGATATTCGTCGCCAAATCTCATCAAGAAAAACCCACTGGTTAAACAATTTTAAATTTTTTTGTTTGATAAATTACACATAAAAACTTGAATCTAAGTACTGTAAACTTTTACTAACTTTGTCGCAAAGGGGTTGGCTTTCAATACTGCGTAGGTTTTGAATAGTTGAGGTGCCAGAAACCCGGTAAATGAGTGCGAAACCGGGTTTCTAATTTTTGCAAATCCTACGCAGTATTGGGTTGGCTTTTCTCTTGCAGATACCGCCGTTTTGCTTTCGCAAGCGCAGAACGAACGGCTTGCTTGAGTTCTGCTGGTCTAAAAAATGGTTTTTGACAGTATTCAAAGTACTCAAAAGGCTCTGGCATTTTATCTACAAAATGCTTTTTCGACCCTGACATAACTACAAGGGGAACAAATCTTAATCTCGGATGAGCATTAATATACTGAGCCATTGCTCCGCTAATTCTAAGAATGTAGTTTCTATTTGTGCGGTTTCAATGACCGGATAACGGTAAGGTGACATATAACTTCTATTTAGGTTGATTACAGCCATCGACAAGAGTTAATCGAGGTGGCTTTCTATGAAGCCACCAACAGTAACGCCTTTGTCCTCGTCACCCAAGTCCAACTAACTTTTCGCTTAAATCCCACATGCGCTCAGCTTTTTCATCATCGCGGGCTTGGGGAGAGACTTTTTGAACAAACGACTTACCATCTTTCTTCTGTCGATTTCCCCAACTCCAATAAGCACCAGATTGCTTGTACTCAGGATCGGCGACCACCGCTGCAACACGAACGCCTGCCAACTCCTGAGAGACGTACCCTCCAGTGATGTACTTCTGGAATTTGGGGAAGAGTTTCTGAAATAGGGGATAGTGGTTGCGGAAGAGTGGCGTTTCTGCTACACATCCCGGATAGAGAGAGGTGAAGGTAATGCCGGTGGATTCGTGATAGCGCCGATGCAGTTCCCTCATAGTGAGGACGTTGCAGACTTTGCTGTCTTTGTAAGCTTTAACGGGTTCAAACTTCTTACCGTCGATCATAACGTTAGAGCCTTTAAATCCGGCGGCAAAACCATCCAGATTGCCTAAGTCCGGACGCGGCGGAATTTTACCGCCAAGTTCGTCCGGATTGTGCGTCACGGTTCCCAAAATGACTAGCCTCGGATCGTTCGACTCGGAGTGCTTTAGATCCTCTAACATGAGGTTACACAGGAGGAAATGACCGAGGTGATTGGTGGCTACGCTCAATTCATATCCATCTGGCGATCGCAACGGCTCTTTTAATAAAGGCATATAGATAGCAGCATTGCACACCAAAGCGTCTAGGGACTTGCCAGCTGCCCTAAAGTTCTTCACAAACTGTCGAACGCTCTCCAATGAGGCTAAATCGATGTGCATAATGGTGTAGCTGTCCTGCGGTATTCCCACAGATTGGACAGCCTTTTCCGTCTTAGGTAAATCCCGACATGCCATTACCACATACCATCCCCTTTGGGCAAGCGCTTTCGCCGCGTATAAACCGACCCCTGAGGAGGTACCTGTGATGATGACTGTTGATTTGCGATTTTGTTCCATTCTTTTGAGACTCTGTTGCCGATGTTGGGTGTCTCAATGATTTTACACAAAGGTCAAACACAATCAAGTCCTCTGCCACACAACTAATATCAAGTCCGTTTAATTGCTGATTATAAAAACCTCTGGTGCGTCCCCGTGTCTTTGCGTCAGAGCGTCAGTCCTAATAATCTGTCGATTTAACTGTTCTAAACCACTTTCTAACCGCCACAATTCCTCACGTTTTTTAGTAATTTCTAACGGTTCTTGACTGACTTTAAAACAAATCACTTTTTCTGCTGCCTTCTCATATTCAACCAATATAGTTAATCCCTGACTGCTAAAGCGACTCAAATAGTCATCAATAGCTTCCACACAAATTTTTGCCACCTGTTGATGATCGGATTCGTTGAATGTTTTGTCTTCTTGTTTTTGTAAACTCTCATTTACCAAATAGGTCATAGTTCCGACAATAGCTGCTCCTACGGGACCACCCAATAACCAACCAATACCGCTGCCAACTGCTATTGAACTAGGTTCACTCAAACCATCGGAATGACTTGGCGGAGGAGGTAATGTTACATTTGGCTCACTGGGAAAAGGAATTAATAAATCTTCTGGTGGTTCTTCTTGGAAAAATTCGTATGCTTGGTAAACCCATTTCACAATAGCCAGTCGTAGCTCTGTCAAGTCTTTTTTTAAAACATCTCTTTCCCAAGTTTTAAATTTATTTTGTGCCAATGCCACAGCGGCATCTGCTTGATATTTGTTTTGCAAGTTTGGTAAATCTAGCCAGTGGCGTAGCTGACAAACACTACTTAGAAAACCTTTTTTTATGAGTTGCTCTGCACGTTGCTTAATGTTATTTGAATTTGGGTTTTTATCATCAAGTTTTTGAATTTCAAATTTTACAATATCAATTTTTGCTTTTAAAGATTGCTGAACTTGAGATGCAATAACTTGAAATCTTGGCAAACGTACACTCTGAATATTTTGTTTAAGAATTGTAACGATATTTTGCAAAGCTGTTTCAAAAGCTGCTAATCCGCTACTACTAGCAGCTGCAACATCGCCTTTGAGTCTTGCTCTTAAAGCAGGTAAAGCATCAACACGATATAAGTTACTAAAACCTGGAGGTAATTCTGCTCGAAAACTCTCAGCAACAAACCGCAGCCGATTTTGAACCTCTTTTTGCTCCTCTGGGTCAAGTAAATTCAGGAAGTTAGTCACAAAAATAACCGTTTTGATGCCACGTTCTAATAGCCAATCTCGCAAGTTTTCCCGCTCAATTAAAGTCATTAACTTACGTGCATCTAGCAATTGCACCACCAAGTCTACACCCAACAATTCTTGGCGCACTAAATTATCTTGTTCTTCCCGATCATTTGTTCCTGGTAAATCGAGGAATTCCACACCCGTATTTAAGAAGGGATGAGGACAAAAAACTTCTACAGAGACAACATCGCTTCGCATCTGCCTGTTGCTATCTAAAATCGCAAATTCCTTTAAAACTTCAGTGCCGCTGTGTTCAATTTTTGCACCATCTATCAAGGTAATTCGACTTCGTAAGTCAGTTCCATACTTAACAGTAATTGCAGCACCTGTCGTGGGAATTAAATCAATTGGTAATGCACGATTTCCGAGCATGGCATTCAGTAGGGTTGATTTGCCATGATTAAAGGGACCAAAAACAGCAATCCGAAAGTTGGGATTGGTGAGATGATTGCAGATGGCGATCGCATCTTGCTCCAGTTGCGATTTTGGCTCTAAATCCAGTAAAGCATATGCAGATTTGGGCGCATCTGCTATTTGCTGGTAATTTTGAGACTCTTGTTAACCAACAAGCGGAAGACACCCGTGCGTAGATTTTTACTAGCTAATCTAATATCTTCTATGTCGCGTTCTAGGCTGAGTTTCCCGGATGTAGTAGTATCTCCATTTATTTCGGCTTTGTCAATTGTGTCCGCTATTTTTTCTAACGCAACAGCTACCGTTTCATTAAAACCGGAAAAATCAGCAAGACGAATTACAAGTTACGGGTTCTAAGCCTCGGATCTGGCGGAAAAATCGCCCCTAACCCAAGATTTTGGGTGCAAAACTACGAAATTGGGGGCGATTTTTCCGGAGGCTGGCAGATTTTTACACGTTTAGACCCAGCCTCTCCTCGGACTTGTGCAACGCGCTCTAAATCATTGAGAAAACAATCAGTTTCTATTTGATGAGTCATTTTAGTTAATTAATTTTAAAAAATTATTTTTCAGTATCTAAAAACAGTTTATAGGTAACAAAAATCAGTAATCCCAAAATCACAATTCCCATTATCATAGACGCTAGCTTGACAGCAGCAATGGCTACAACTGTCAGAGCAAACAACTTGAGTCCTAGAACAACTTTTTTCTGCCACACTTTGTGAGATGCTTCAGGTTCATGCTTAACAGTTTTATGAAAATTTCCATCTTTGGCATTGATTTTGTTTTCTAATTCCTGGAGTTGACGCTCAATGCGTTCTATTTCCTGATATTTATCTTCTCGATATTCCATTTTAATCTACCCTATCTAGTAGCGCTTTACGGAATTCAAAATACAATGTTGTACTCCTGCCGACAGTACTAGTACCGCTGCGCGGAATTCGTAATTCGTAATTACCGTTCCGTAGGTTTTTAGACATTGCAAATGGCTAGCTTATTTACGCGCCCCGTGTACTAGCACAATAAAGTGATGCCAGCATTAATGGCATCCTACATGTAAATTAACTCACAGAATTGAATAATGGCATCAGTGTAATCACTAATTTCATGTCAACTTGCTTGTTTATTTTCAGCTTGTCTACCTACACCGCTTTAAGGCGTGGGTAGTTCATGTTTCATCTTCAGCTAAAGTAATTAATGCATCGTTGAAACTGAGATTTAGCTGTTTATCTAGACTTGGTACTAAGTCAATACCAAAATTCCGGTTTCTATCCTGAGCTAGTGTACTAATTTTTACGCCAATACACAATTCGTCCCGCTCTTGCGCAGCTAGTACACAGTCAGCAAAAGTCAACTTGCTAAGTTGTTCGCTTGAGAAATACAGTGATATGGGCTTAAGATACAGTTCGCTGCCATCGGCTGAGAACAAATCACGGTAGATTGCCATCACATCTGGTTCTTGGGATACCTGAGCGAGAATTTTAGAGACAAATTGGTTGGTGAGGAGAAAGTCTTTTACACCTGCTTTGATTACTAAGTCGGTGTCTTCTGAGTCAATTATCTCTGCAATCAATTCGGTAGTGACTTGGTTTTTGGTTTGAGCGGTGTAGTCGCGGAAAATTTGCCGCAGTTCTAACAAAATGGTGAGGGTTTTAGCATCAATTTCCTCAGCATTTTCTCCCCTAAGAGCCAGAATTGAGATGCTATCATATTCATAGGGTAGGAGGCTTTCAAGCTCTTGAATTGAGTCCAGATTGACTTGCAGAATATCCATTTTGATATGTGGATAGGTTTTGGCAATTTCGTCGAATTCAGCTTGGATCTCTGAAGTTAAGTGTTGTACCACCAAGTTTACCTGTGAACCAGAAACCAGGTATTTGGCATATTCTCTCAGAGTAATTGGGGCTTTGCTGTTCCAACCAATAATCAGATACTTCTCAGGTTTTCGTTCTAGGGTTTTGCGATCGCCAGAGGTGCCATAATTTTTCGGCTGCACTACAGGTTGTGGATGAAACTCGATGGTTGAGTCATCCTCTGCTAGAATGATGACTTCATCATCTTCTGCTAGCTGATAATTTTTACTGGGTTTTATTGTCAGGCTCTTATCTGCATGACGCACCCCTATAGGCATCCCATTCGAGAAATGAAATGGTAATTCACCCCATGTTAAACTCTGCCAGCCTTTTTCCGGGCGATAAAAATAGAATTCGTTTCCTTCAAAACCCACCAAGTTTAAATAAACTGCTGCTAGTCCTACACTCCGCGAGGTTTGAACTAAAATCCGCGCCAAAATATCAGCTTCATTGAGAGTGGTAACTGCACCCGGAGCAATACTTTCTGCTAGGCGGCGATATTGTTGTGAGTGTAATTCTACAACAATAGCCGGCAAGGAGTCTGACTCATTAGCTGCCACTACTGCGAGAATCGCTTTCACAACCCGTGCATCAGCTAAAGTCTTCACTTCCTCCAAATCTGACCCTAGTGCATCATTCAAAATAATCACCGATTTAGCGACTTTGACTCTCACCTTACTCAAGTCATTTAAATTAGAGATTAAGCCATTGCGAGTCACCACTCTTGTGGTTTTTAGTTCGCCAAGATTATTTCTCAGGAAATCATCCATTTCTTCCTTATCTTGTCCAGATAGGATGACAACTGCTGCGTCTGGTTCGGATTCGTTAGCGATGACTAACTCGCTAATAATGTCTATAATTCTGTCGCTGAATCCTAATATTAATGTATGGTTTTTTTCTACTACCAGGCTCTTACCCTTGCGCAGTATTTGGAGTCTTGACTCAAATTCCTGGGTAATAAAAGCTACCAAGCTGGAGAACAAAACTAAGCCAACAAAAATTGTGACAATACCAACAATTTTGGTTGCAAGATTGGCATTGTCTCCTGTGTCTCTCAGCCCAATCAGCTGTACGAATACATCCCAGTACAAGTCTGAGGAATTTTCTAAATCTTTATTGGGAAAAATCAATTCGGATATGTAACGGGCAATTGTCATGACAACAAAAGCGCCAAAGAATAATGACAATAGTGCCAAAAACACTGAAAATCCACCCCTCGACATAAAGTTGTCGAAGTTATACCTTAGTCGTTTTTGCCAAGACACTTCTGAGTTAAAATTTCTCTTTATGTTGCCTGTCACAGTTACAATAGGTGCTTATTAGGAATTGTTGGCAATTGGAGCGATTATCCGTTACCAATCACCAATTACCGATTATATGTTATGTGCAATCAAACGGGATTAAATAAATCCCAGAAAATTAAATTCTTACATTCTCCTCATGTTATACTATGGTTTGGGGGATTTTAGTTGCGGGATACGGCATTGCATTAGTATTCTAATATACATAGTAGCCCAGTAATTTATTGAAAAAACATCCTAATTGGTATCGTAACCAAAGGGGTTTTCGATATTGTGATACTCTATCCCAAGTGTTCCTTTTGTCAATACCCGACCAGATGAATCCTTACGAGAATATTGAGAACGAGCGGAATCTCCAAGCACTCTTCGTATTGTAGACCGTTAAGAACTGTTTCCCACCCGCCGCCCCAAATTGATAAAATAGGAGCATGACCGAAACTGATATTAGGGAGGAAGCCAACAAGATTCTAGAAATCCTCATCTCAAAGTCATTTGCTGAATGCTACCCTTTAACGAAAGATTTTAAGCAGTTGCCCACATCCCCTGGTATGCAGACAACCGACACAACCGCACTTAAAAATATCTTGGACTACTTGCCAGAACGTATTAGGCAGGCAATAGAGGAATACTCCAAAGAAACCCAACTCCCCCCTGAATTGGTGATTGAGTTGGCGATCGCGAACTTCCTAGATGTAGATTCTGTGACTTTTGACGATTGCCAGATTGATTCACCTGGGGTACTTAGGGAACAGAATAAAATCCTCAAGATTCAGCTAGCGGCTAAGGAGTAGCCTCTTTATCTTCACGTATCGTGTTGCTTTGGATATCTGCATCACGTTAGGGATTGAGTTAAAAGCTTGGCGTGATAAAAAGGAAGACCCAATAGACGCGGGAATTGAACAGTTGGATTTGTATTTGGCGCGGTTGGGAGTCACCGCAGGTTGGTTGGTTATTTTCGACCGACGTCAAAAGGCGCTACCCATAGAGGAACGCTTGACGACTCAAGTTACAACTACAAAAAATGAGCGTTCTGTTACCGTTGTGCGTGCATAGGTACAAAATGTTGACTGTTGAGGAGTTGAGCCTTACAATAAAGTAAGAAAATCCCTTTAAAGTAAGGAAAAATTATGTCTATTGCCACAATTACCAGTAAAGGTCAGACAACGATTCCGAAAGAAATTCGCGACAAACTCAACTTGCGTCCTGGCGATCGCATCAGTTTTATTGTCGAAGCAGATGGTAAAGTGTATATTCAACCACTCAATGTCAATGTTGAACAATTGTCTGGCATCCTCCACAAATCAGTTCGAGAAGTAGTTTCTATCGAACAGATGAATGAAGCAATTGAACACAGTGGTGGTAGCTGTTCATGAATGGGCTAGATACCAATGTTTTGGTTCGCTATTTGGTTCAGGATGACGTGGAACAGTGGAAATTGGCGGATAAGTATATTAAAGAGGTCAAAGCAAATAATCATACCTGTTTTATTAATAATATCGTTTTATGCGAACTCGTTTGGGTACTCAAAACATCTTATAAACTAAATAGAGATGAAATTATCGACGTTCTAGAGAAAATACTTAGAGTGGATGCATTTGACTTTGAAAATAGGGAAGCTGCTTGGTGGTCAGTACAGCAGATGAAGGAGCATAAAGCAGATTTTTCTGATTTCTTAATTAAGAAGATAAATCAACAAGCAGGATGTGCTGAAACTGTTACTTTTGACGCGAAGTTGCAAAAAGTCGAGGGAATTCGGTTACTTTCAATTTAACACTATGAACGGCGATCGCCATTCAACTACCATTAGCCCAATATTCGTAATACGAATATACTTCAATTTGAAGTGCGGAATATGGACTTATATCAAGTCCGTTTAATTGCTTATTATAAAAACCTCTCCGCGAAGGAGTGTGTCACCCTAAAGGGTTCGCCAGTTCCTCTACTTGGGGAGACCCCAAGACCGGACTGGCTCACCGCGTCAGAGCGTCAGTCTTAATTATAAGTATTCAACCGGACATGATATATAGCATTCCGTGCAGGAGATACGAACACCTCTGGCAAGTCCTCCAAGTCTCCCAAGTCTCCCAAGTTCCCAAATCAATAGGATCGCTATAATAGGGGTTGGTGTGGCTCATCTAATAACCTCTACAAACACACCACTACGTGCAAACTCCTCCTCCTCAGGGGTGAAGTGTGGATCGAGATCCACAAGGTCAGGGTTAAAGTAGTATGTTTCCTGCAAGAAGTTTCCGCTCTGGACAGCCGACTCCAAATCCTTAATGTAATCTTGTGCAACCATGCACGCCTCCCTGATGCCTTCCTCATCACCTTTTTCCAACAGCTTTTGTAATGTTGCTCTCACCCCAGCAAGCCGTGAAGCTGGTCTGAGTATGCCATAAAGACGGTGGATGGAGTCGGTTAAAATGCTGTTGTATTTGAGTGCTTTAGCTTGTGCCAATTCAGAGTCAAGGCTAGGCCAATAGCGAGTGGTGTAGAATGCTTTCTCATCTTTGTGATACCACTCCTCCGAGCGAGCAATGGATGAGGAGACGGTATTGTGCAGCTTCCATAAGAATAAGCGCAGGGAAGAACCATCTACTACACAGGACAGCTTTGCATCCAACGACACTTCAAAGTTAGTTAGGTGTAAGTCACGCCCAAGCAAGAGGTACTCTACGGGATACATTTCCACCTCTTTATTCTGCACGACGTACATGTTAAGGTGGTGACGGCAGTAAGGGCAGGGGTACATGGTGGCAAACAGTTGGAAGAACTCCTTAAAAACTGCCACCAATGCTGTTTGTTGTTCAGGTGTCTTGGTAGACACAATCTCAGCAGTGGTGTGGAAGAAGCGCCACACCGCAGGACCAAGGTAGTATGGGAAGCTGACGCGCATCTGTGAATCTTTCACGTCACTGCGATCTATATATACATCAATAAATGCCACATATTGTGAAAGTGCGCCTGAGTCACGCCCAAATTCTTCGCGTTCGCGCCGTTTCTGCACCCCGTTAAGGTAGTGATGTGTGAGTTGCCATGCCTGCTTGAGCATGAGCTTCTGTTTTGGAGTACAGTTTGCAAAGCCCTCTGCAACATCCGCCCCATAGCGGTTAAATTCCCCAGCAGTTTTGACGGACTCGTACCAATTGTCCAAAGCTGCTTCTTCAGGTATGGTGTTGCTTTGGATATCTGATGCAGTGTTGACACTAAACGCAGCCAGCAGCTTCGGCATAAAATCTTCATACCAATATGCCACGGGCATCATCGCACCATCCACTTCTTCTGATGCATCCTTGAGGATGACACGGTTCCACTTCTTCAAGTACTCTTGTGGATGTGACTCTGATTTAGCTGGTGGTGGAGCCAGTTCCTCATTGAGTTCAATTTTCCTTAGCCTGTTAAGCTCGTTGATAGCAAGCACACCTTCAGCAATGTCACGTAAGCTGAAACTCTTCTTCTTCAATGTGATTGCAAACTCGACTCCCGCCGCAAACTTCTGCTTGACAGTGGCAGACTTACCACGCACCTCCAAGATGGCTTTTTCCTCTGCCAACATCTCTGCTGTCTTTTCCACTGTCTTCCAGTTCTTGATGCGCTCGGATAGTCGGGCATACTCATCTGTGATTGATTGAACCACTGCATCTAACACGGGGTTGCAAGCCTCGTCCACCACACCTAACCCTTTGTACAGTTCAATTGCCTTCTTGACAAACTGCACAAAGTCAGTAATTCTGTATGGTAGATTTCTTACCCGTAGGTGGGTTTCGTGGTTAGCAGAGAAACTCTCGCGGAAGCAACGGTAAGCTGCTCCTTGGATTAGACGGAATATACCAATCTGCATCTGTAGGCGGGATGTACCGCGCTTTTGCTCACCAGTAGGGTGTTGGGCAAGTAGTTGCGACAGCCGTGCTACTTCTGAGTCCAGGTTGGTGGATGCTTCCTGTGAAGTGGACTCGGTGGTAGCAGCTACAGTACTATTTGAATTGGCGGTTGTCTGTGACGAACTGACAACCACAGTTGGTGAGTCTTTATAGCCTGTACTTGCCTCTGACTCTTTTGGCACTAGCTTACAGAACTCCTCAAAGTCAATAGAGCCATCACCATCGTGATCGATCTCTTTGACCATCTCATCGAGTTCTTCATCCGTAAGCCCAAACTGATTCATCACAGATCGCATCTCGTCTGCGGTGATCTCACCACTGTTGTTCTCGTCAAACACACTGAATGCAAGCTGGAGGCGGCTGGTGCGATCGCCTTGTTTGGAGACCATCAGCGCTTTGAACTCCTCAAAGTCGATAGTTCCAGACAAGTCAACATCAACCTCTTTAATTAGGTCGCGCAGCTCGGTGTCGTTGGGACTCTGTCCAACCGAACGCATTACCTGCCCCAATTCCTCTGTTGAGATCCCGCCGTTGCCGTCCTCATCAAAGACTTTGAACGCTTCCCATAGCTTCTCGACCTGCTCATCAGTAATTGCCGTTTTTTCCAACTCAACAGGTGTCATAAATCAATTAGTTATGATGATTTTTTTGTAATTAATTTTCTACTTTTTTTTACCAAACCAGAAAATTAATGGTTTGTCAAGTCATGCAGAAAGTTACGTTAAGGACCTGAATCTATAAAAACTATCATGATTGTGAGTATAACTTCTGACCTGGGAGCCTGGAAGCATCAATTCTGAGCTTAAATTCCTCAAATAATTCTTCTCGCTCCTTGGATTCTTCGTCAGACATATTTTGATGGCGTTCTATACGTTTAGCTAAAAGAGCGATCGCTTTTTTATTTTTCTGTAACTGCTGGTCTTGATTCCAAGCTGAATATGTGGCTGGTTTTTTTCTGTCGAGATATAATTGCAAAATTTGCTTCAACGCACTAGCATCTGATGCTTCTAAATAAATTGGGCTAGAATACCCCTCTAAAATGAGGTCATAGCCCTGGTTACTGGTATTAGTATTTGGAATCAGTGCAACAAAACGAACTATATTCAAAATTTTCCCGCTTGGGAGTTCTACTGAGTTGTTCATGCACGTAAAATATCATCGACTTCTGCTTACTAGTTTACCAAAATGACACCTGATAAATTTTAATTTTGTCCTTGTCCAGTGACTAAAACTTGTGAATGAAGTAGATTCCCTCCGTTTTCTTTAGCTTTCGGCTAACACGATGATGGTATCTTGAGGTGCCGGTCACAAATGCCGTCAAGGCTGTCGGAACGGCTGACGCAATCCCTTGTACTCGAGCAGAGGCATCACCTTGGCAACAAAGCGGCACAGACCCTCTTCGTAGCGCGGCCAATTCATCAGCGTGCCGTCGAGTCCAAGCCTCGACAACGTTTCGATCTTGTCAGCAATCTGCTCGGCGGTCCCCACCAGCGGATAGCCACCCCAACCGGCGGCGAAGTGGAACTTGAAGGACTGAACCGCCTCTTTGGGCAACATCTCGGTCTGCACGCCGAGGTTGATGGCGAGGTTGTCAACCGCTGCCCAGTCGCCCTTCTCGTTGACGTAGTAGTCGAGGAAGTCGTACGCATCCTTCTCCGTGTCACCGATGACACAATAACAGTTAGTCCAGATTTGGATGTCCCGACCATATTCATACTTGGCGAGGTCTCGATATGCAGAGATTTCACGCCGTGTGGTGTCGAGGTCGTGGCCGGTTATAAGTATGAGCGCCATGTCGCAGTTTTTGGCCATGTAATGCCGACCCGTCGTTGAACCACCAGCATTCATCAACGCGGGATACGGCTTCTGTAGAGGCTTGGGCTGATGGAATGCACGCTTGATATTGAAAAAGTCCCCTTCCAGCTCCCACTCTGAGTCCTCAGTCCACAGCCGCTTCAAAATGTACAGCCACTCGGTTGCATATTTGTAACGTTGCTCGTGCTCCATGATTGGTGCACCGAACATCTCCATCTCAGCCTGATACCAGCCGCAGACGATGTTGAGCGCAAATCGTCCTCCGGTGATGTGATCGATAGTGGTCGCTTGCTTCGCCGCCATGATGGGGTGAACCGTCGGCACATGAGATGTTGCGAAGATTGTGGCGTTTTTGGTGATTGCTCCCAACGCCGCCGCCCAAGTGTAGGTTTCAAAGCAGGTACCGTTGAAATTCGTAGTACCGCCGAAGCCGCGCCAACGTGCGACAGGTACAATCGCCTCTATGCCAGCTTCGTCTGCGATCTTCGCCAGCTTCATGACGTTCGGCCAGGTCGTCTCGAAGACACCGTCGATAGTCGTGATCGCGCACCCGTTCGACACATTGGTAGCGAACGTGCCAAGCTTGAACTTGTTATCGTTGAAGAGCGGGTTCGTAGCTTGTCGGGGGTCGGGGTTTGATAGCATGTGTATTTTTGCTCTCGTGATGGCCACATCTGTTCGCCGCTTTGCAACCTACTGGCATTATGAATCCGAAGAGGGTCAGAGTAGAACACCAGCCAGCACAATTATTACATATATCATATTCTACACCCTTGGGTTGTAAAAATCGGTTATTACTGAAGTATAATCCGATCTACTCTAGGGGTGGGAGTGTCAACAGGGGACTTACCAGTAATAAAATGTCCAGCGGTGCAAGAGATGAGCAGGCTGGGCACATACACGCATCTTCGGGTTCGCACACCGATTAACGAGTACCGTGGACATTTTATTTTCTGGAAGTCCCTAATTGAATCTAGAGATGACGAAATTGCCCATGAATAACCGCAAAGTAAATTTTATTTTGTTTGTAAGCGTATTGGTAGATACGATTGGTTTTGGTTTGATGCTACCGTTGCTACCATTTTACGCTCTGAAGTTCGGAGCCTCAACTAGCACAGTCACGCTACTTTTTAGCGTATATTCGTTGCTCCAGTTTATCTGCGCCCCCTTATGGGGTAGAATGAGCGATCGCTTTGGACGCCGTCCAACGTTATTGCTCAGCCTCATCGGTAGTAGTTTGGCCTTTCTGTGGTTGAGCCAAGCGAATGCCCTGTGGATGTTGTTTGGCTCCCGCATATTGGAAGGGATAATGGCAGCGAGCTTCCTGCTGGCAATGGTGTATATTTCTGACATTACAACCAAGGAAAATCGAACAAAGGGCATGGCTGTAGTTGGAGCCGCATTTGGGCTAGGCTTATGTTTAGGCCCTGCTATCAGTTCTTTCTTGGTTGGTTCCGACTCTCAAAATCCCAACTTGATGCTGCCACCTTTATTTTCAGCTGCTATGTCACTGTTGGGATTTACCATTGCCTTCTTCGGTTTGCCTGAACCTATAACGACTCAAGCCAGAACTCAAGAATTGCCACGCCGATTCGACCTTGCGAGGTTGGTGGAGATCCTCAATACTCCACCAACAGGTATCCTCCTATTATTATCGTTTTTGATGATGCTTGTGGGGCTGGGAACTTTGGCCATCCTTGCGGTCTGGAGTAACCAAAAGTTAGGTTGGGGTCCGAAGGAAATTGGCTATGTCTATATTTTTTGGGGGG
The DNA here is from genome assembly GCA_016903675.1 of Stigonema ocellatum SAG 48.90 = DSM 106950. Classification (GTDB taxonomy): domain Bacteria; phylum Cyanobacteriota; class Cyanobacteriia; order Cyanobacteriales; family Nostocaceae; genus Stigonema; species Stigonema ocellatum. The sequence continues at coordinate 83,963 of JADQBA010000023.1, forward strand.
TAATGTCGGTTATTGTCCAAACTAAGTTGGTCGAACCGTTAACTAAAAGGTTTGGTGAAGCCAATTCACTGTTTGGGGGGCTGGTAGTATTTGCCTTTGGGGTATTTTTGATACCCTTCTCAACGAACCTACCGTTAGTATTGGGAGCAGTTTCCGTGACGAGCAGTGGCTTTTTTCTATGTAGACCTCTATTACAGAGCTTGCTCTCTCAGTCTGCCGGAGCCAAGCAGCAAGGTGAGGTTCTGGGATTTGCAGAATCAGTCTCGACTTTGGGAAGGATTATTGGACCAATCGGCGCTGGTTTTCTATTCGCAAGCTTGGGTACCGATTGGCCGTTTTGGAGTGGAACAATAGTCATGGTCGTAGCAAGTCTCTTTGGCTGGCAGGTGGCCACAGCATCAAACTTATCTTCTGCTGTCAGTAAGCAGCGCCAACGCAAAATGAAGAAGCTGTTTGACTTGTTAGATCATAACAAAAATAGGGTGATTGAGCCAATAGATTTTGAGCAGGGTTTTCAGGAAATTGCAGCTATTAGGGGTTGGATGCAAGACTCTCCAGACTATTGGATAGTTCATTCATTTTGGATTGGATTGCAGAAGAAGATGCAAAGTTTAATGGATACTAATGGGGATGGGATAATTACCATGGACGAATGGCTAGAATATATGACTAGCCGTCTAGATCATGATTTTGCCGACTCCTTTACGAAACTAATTGATAGTAATGAAGACGGAGAAGATTCTCTCAAGAAACTAAAAATGTTTTATCAGGGTTACAAAATTGATACAAACCAAGCAAAAGCAGTTTTTGAACAGTTTGATATTAACCGAGATGGAAATATCTCCCAAGAGGAGATAAGTGAAATCTTAGATCAATTCATGTACAGCGATGAATTGAAGGAATCTGTAAACTTGGCTGTTGCTTCTTAGGGAGACTCATTAAATGAGACGAAAGCACATAAAACGGTATAATATCATAGCCATTAGACATAGTCGTGGAAAAAACGTAGAGACGCGATTAATCGCGTCTCTACCAAGTTTTTCAGGTAACGCATAATTAATTTTCACGACTATAGCAATCCTAAATGATTTATAAACACCTCTCCCTTATCCCCCTTGTCCTCCTTGTCCCCCTTGTCCTCCTTGTCCCCTCTGTTCAGATCTCAAATAGGATTGCTATATGTCTATTCTACTTCTAAGCATAAAAGACGAGTGTCGGAGCAGAACACCAGCATAGGTGAGATGGGGAGAGTCTGAACGCAGATATCCTGCCCCAATCTCGCCGAATTGCACCAGGGTCACATCAGAATCTACCCCACAGCAAGTTGCCAGGAGAGTTCGGGTCGTCGCTGGTGTAGAATTCCGTCATTGCCGAGTTGAGCCGCTCGCGAGTGAGGTAGCCTTGGCCATCCTGATCGAGACGGTCGAATGAGTCGTTCGCCTCTTGTGCCGGGACTCCCATTGCCACAAACCATTTGCCGAACGCCTCCTTGCTCACCTGGTCACCACCGTTGGCCGCGATATCAACGATGGCGTTCAGTACGGGACCCCCCGTACTCTGAAAGACTTCCGCGTTGGGCACGCCCTTGCCCAACGCCGCGAAGAACTCCTCCGGACTAACCCGGTCGTCGCCGCTGGTGTCCGCTGCCACCCGCAGCGCCTCCCACCAGTTCATGAACACGCCCAGCAGCCGAACTCCCCTCTCAGAGGTGGCCGGTTCACCAAAGGCCGCGAGAATTTTCCGGGGCACCTTGTGGTAATCCTCGGTAGTGATGTAGCCGTTATTATCAATGTCAAGCAGAGCGAATCTATGCTTGAGCTTGCGTGTCTGAAACTCGTTCACTATAAAATGTCCTCCTCCCTTGTCTCTGGTAAAACTAATGCGTAGCTAAGTGTCTAATCAGCCTGCACAATTATTACGTATAATATTTTATATTTAATCTGTTATTACTGAAAATCTAACAAGAAAAATGAAATAAAACAATACATTCAGTAGACCGAAAAATGAATGCGATTGCGCTCCGCGAACTGCTATGCAGGGGAAATGATCTGGATCAGTAGCCTGATACATCATGAGCCAAATAGACATAGTCGTGGAAATTAATTATGCGTTACCTTCCATCCTTGACCAGACGCGATCTGGCACTTCGTGCTGCAACGAGAGGCGCGTCTGGTCATTCTTTTTCACGACTATGTCTAATGATTATTCATAGGAACCGTAAAGCCAATTACCAGAAGCATTGAAATCTTCACTGATATGAAACTCTTTGGAGGATTGGAGATATTCATCACGTGAAATATATCCATCAGCGTTGTGATTTAAATGGGCAAAAGCTGTTTCAGCATCTTTTTCAGTCAGACCAACAGCTACACAAAATTGTTTATATTCGCTGAGGCTAATTTGACCATTATTATTAGCATCCAAAACGTCGAATATCACATTAGCTTTAGCCGTGTGAGTGTCTTGAAGTACTGTTGAATCAGAAAAATTAGTAATCGAATTATCTGCAACCTTCAGATATTCTTCTAAGCTAACTTTACCATCACCATTAATATCAGCAGGTTGCCAAAAATTCGTCCATATTGCTGAAAATTTTGCTTGTAAGTCTAGAAAATCTGGTGAGTCTGGTTGCCAATTACGCAGTTTAGCAAGATTGCTGGCACAACGTTCTAGATCCGCGTGTTCTACAAATCCACTTCTATCTAAATCGTATACGTGAAAATTTTTAGTGTGTTTTTTTTGCAATAGTTGACTTAGCATTGAGATAGTCCTGGGATTTATACATATGGAATTGTACCCTGTTTGAGGTAACTTTTTACCCTAATAATGCTAAGATTCCTGAAAATGGGGCAGTCAAAAAGATTGTGTTGCACTCATCCACGCTCCTTAGCCAAAAAATGCTGTTATGGATAGACGAACCTTACTTAAACTCTTTGGATTTGGGGCGCTGGAAAGTTCGTTCGGTGTCAGTTTCCCATGGTTGGTGTCTGCTTCTCTTGTTGGACACGAAGTTCACTGGGGCTATATGGTCGAAAGCGGCTCAGAGAATTGGGGAAACCTGTCTCCCGAATTTCAACTGTGCAAAACGGGAATCCAGCAATCGCCAATTGATTTGCACTTAGCGATCGCAGCGGAACTGTCACCCATTGAAATTGATTATAAGGAGAGTCCTCTACACATCGTCAATAACGGTCATACCATTCAAGTGAACTATGAACCTGGAAGCTCAATGAAGCTGGACGGTCAGACCTTTAACCTGGAGCAATTTCACTTCCACAACCCAAGTGAACACATCATTGATAAAAAACCATTTGACATGGAACTGCATCTGGTGCACCGTAGCGGGGCTGGTGCGCTAGCGGTGATTGGAGTGTTCTTGAAGCAGGGACAACACAATGCTGCCCTGCAACCGATCTGGGAGGCATTCCCAGTTCGCAACGAACCGGAGCAAGTAGTGAAGACAGTAAAAGTAAATGCAGAGCAATTTTTACCAAAAGACCGAAAGGTTTACCGCTACTTTGGCTCTCTAACGACGCCACCCTGCTCCCAAGGAGTGAACTGGATTGTGATGCAGCAGCCCATTGAACTTTCACAAGATCAGATCCAGAAATTTGCCAAGTTAATATCCATTGATGCCAGACCTGTGCAACCGCTAAACAATCGTTTTGTGTTGCGTTCGATTTGAAGGCCCACGAGTAGGCGCGAGAAACTTTCTCGTCCTTGCTCGAATCAACAGTCTTCTCCCAAAGGGAGACGCTGCGCGAACAGGCAGGGGTCCCTTGCTTGCATACCCTCAGTTCCCGCAGCCAATTCAGAAGTTTCAGCATTTCCTCGGACAGTGAGATATCTCAAGGGTTTACTCGAAATCTGGATACCTGAGATCGCAAGCTCATTGCGGCTTCATTGAGTTGTTCAATTGCAGCGTAGGTTTCCCATAATGAGTTTTTTATCTGCTGCATTCCTTGACCTAGATATAGCATAGAGTCATTTATTCTTTTGGTATTTTCGGATTGATTCTGCATTCCTATGTTCACCTCTTCAAAATTTGGTGATAGAGCTTGTACCTGCTCAATAATTTTGGTAAATTCTGCGTTGATTTTACTAATATTAGCAACACCATAACGAACTTTGGTGATAAAGCTTTCTACTTCATCCACACCATATGAAACTGCCAATTGCGTCTCGTGAACTATCTGTTCAATTTCTAAAGCAGCTACAGCAGTTTGGTCAGATAATCGTCTAATCTCTCTAGAAACAACAGCAAAACCTGCTCCATACTCACCCGCTTTCTCTGCTTCAATCGCAGCATTCAGAGACAAAATATTTATTTGTTCTGCTACCTTTGCCATTGTAGTAACTACGAATGTAATGCTTTCTCCTTTCTCCTTGATGATTTTTAGCCTGTTATAGATATTATTTGAAGCCTTTTCCATATTTTCCATGTTCTCTTCCATGTGAACCAAGTCTGATTTCCCATTGCTAGCAAATTCAGCCGTTTCCTCTGATCTAGAAGTGACATCACCCATTTTTTGCACTAGATTTTCGATGAGTTGCGAAATTTCATTGACAGATTTCAGCGCATTATCTGTCGATTCTGCTTGGTTCATTATGACTACTTCTTGTTGCTTTGCCGTCGCTAACAAATGTGTAGCTGAAGAAGAAACCTTAACTCCAGATTCTTGCGTGTTTCTAATCAAAGAACTCAAGTCTTGAACCATGTATTTAACAGAAATCAATAACTCTCCTATTTCATCTTGAGAATCGATGTGGATAGAGGGTGTCAAATTGCCGCGAGCAATATCTTTAGTGAAGAAGGCAGAAGGCAGAGGGCAGAGGGCAGAAGGATGCAATACAGTGTGGGCTTCAGACCCACACTGATTGCAAGCCACCAAATCGGAGATTTTGGTGGGGGCCTTAAACCCTTGCTCCCTTTGGTCGCGGGCAGA